>NZ_JACHOF010000001.1:0-949270 GCF_014199765.1 Xanthomonas sp. 3058
CGGGAGCGTGCTCGGGAACAGCGCTGGGAACACTTCAAGGCCAGCGTGCGCGCGAAGGTGGAGCATCCATTCCGGGTGATCAAGCGCCAGTTCGGTTACACCAAGGTCCGCTATCGCGGCCTGGCCAAGAACACCGCGCAGGTGCTGACCTTGTTTGCGCTATCGAACCTGTGGATGAAGCGAAAGCAGTTACTGCCGACGATGGGGAGCGTGCGCCTGTAGCCCGGGCAACACCCTGCAAACGCGCCGGAAACGGCAAAAAAATCGAGGATCTGAGCGCCGTCAGCCTGGTCGATGTGGTTAGGCTCATCCTCCGATGCCGTTGATCAGACCATCCCTAGATGCGCCACTCCTGAAACCTTTGGGCCGTAAGGCTTTCAGCTAAATAGTGGCGCAAGTGGCGCAAGATTTGGAATTAGCAACCTAGGAAAAAAAAGAGTTTTAGAGCTTTATTCCGCCAGCGCCGTCATATATGGGCATGCGCCACTTGCGCCACTCCCCCGTGTGGGCATCCTGCGCAGATTCTTTCACATAAGACACTGTTATTCGTCCAGCTACATCCCTGCGCATCCAACGCTTGCAGCACACATCCGCGTGGTCATCTAGTACGTCCGGGATATCCCTTCACTCCTGGAAAAAAACATGACCATTATCGAAATTCGCCAGCGCAAAGCTGCCCTCATCGCCGAAGCGCGCACCGCGCTGGAAGCAAACAACCAGGCCGAGTTTGAAAAGGCCAAGGCCGCGATCACCGAATTGGAAGCCGCCGAACAGCGGCAACAGTATCTGGACGATCTGGACCGCCGCGCTGCCACACCTACCCGCATCGACAACCCGGAGCAGCGTGTGAGTCTGCTGGACGTGCTGCGCGCCGGCATTGAAGGCCGCGCGCTCACTGGTGCTGCTGCTGAGCAGCATGTCGAAATGGAGCGCCGCCACGGTCCCGCCAAACACGGCGGCATTCTGGTTCCGCTGTCCGCATTCGAGAAACGCGCCAACACCACCGCGACCGCACCCGAGCTGATCGCCACGCAGCACCGTGCAGACCTGTATATCGGGCCGCTGCGCAATTCGTTGCTGGTGCAACGCCTGGGCGTGCGCACACTCACAGGTCTGACCGGCAATGTGTCCATTCCCAAGGCGGGTGCCGGCTTGTCCAGCGGCTGGGTGGCGGAAGGTCAGCCATTGCCGGAAAGTCAGATGGATTTTGAATCCGTCACCCTGACCCCGCGCCATGTTGGCGGCATCACCGAAATGAGCCGCCAGCTGATCCAACAGAGCGCGCCGGCTATTGAGGACCTGGTGCGCGAGGAATTGTCTTTCGCAGTGGCATCGGCCATCGACAAGGCCATCATTGCGGGCACGGGTGCAAACGGCCAGCCGCAGGGCATCATCGGCCGTGCTGGCGTGCAGACTGTTACCGAACTGCCGGGCAGCTGGGCTGCAGTGCTGGACATCGAGCAGAAGTTGGCGGCGCTGAACATCACCCCGTCCGGCTGGTACACCAGCCCCGGCATCCTCACTGCGCTGCGCAAGGTACTCAAGGCACCGAGTGCAGGCAGCGACTACGTGGCAACTACCGCACGCATCGGTGAACTTCCGGTGGCATCGAGCAACGCTGCGCCGACCAACACCGCCATCCTGGGGGACTGGTCGCAAATTCTGCTGGGCCAGTGGGGCGCGGTGGAAATTTTGGTCAACCCGTATGCCGAAACGCCGTACCGTCGCGGCGGCGTGCTGGTGCGTGCGATGGCAACGGTGGACGTGGCTGTGCGTCACGAAGCGGCTTTCGTCGTTGCCAAGGAGGCGTAACCATGAATCTGGAACTTCGATTCGCATCGGGTTCCAGCGTTGACGGCCGGTCACTCTACGGAGTGGCCGCACCGTTCGGCGTTGAGACTCGTATCGCTGATTTTCGGGAGGTCATCGCGCCCGGCGCATTCACGCGCTCGCTGGCATCTGGCACCGACGTGCTGGCGCTGGCCGATCACGACCCTGCCAAGGTGTTGGGCCGCACGCGCACGCGAAGCCTTGAACTGATCGAAACGGCTGCCGGCCTTGAGTACCGCCTCACTTTGCCGGATACGTCCACCGGGCGCGATCTGCGCGAGCTTGCGCAACGTGGTGACCTGGGCGGTGTTTCTTTTGGTTTCACCGTGGTGCGGGACAGCTGGGCCGGTGACGTGCGCACGCTGCATGAAGTCGCTTTGCATGAAGTCAGCATCGTGCAGGCTTGGCCCGCCTACCCCACCACCACCGTGAGTCTGCGCAGCCGCCAACAGCTGGATACGTGGATGGAACGCTCACGCTTGTGGTTGGAGACATGCCGATGAACCTATGGCCCTTCAAGCGCGCCGAGAAGCGCGATACAGATCCTTCCTGGTCGGCCCTCATCAATCGCGGTGCATTGAGTGCATCGGGCCAGTTTGTTGACGCGAACGCAGCGGAAAGCCTGACCGCCGTATTTGCCGCCGTGCAGGCGCTGAGCGAATCCACCGCCACGCTGCCGCTGCACGTCTACCAGCGTCAGGACGACGGCGAGCGCGTGCGCGCCGATGAGCATCCCTTGTCGCGCGTGCTGCGCCAGCCGAACGAATGCCAGACCGGCGTGGCCTTCCGCGAATCCATGACAGCAAGCGTGTTGCTGCACGGGAACGCCTATGCACGCATCGAAACCAACGCGGCCGGTGAGCTGACTGCACTGCATCCGATCCCTACGCGCGAGGTGAGCGTCATCAAGCTACCGAGCGGACGATGGGCCTACGATCTTCCCAACGGTGAACGCCTGCTACCACACGAACTGTTCCATCTGGCTGACCGCACCGAGCCTGGAGACATCGCGGGACGCTCACGCATCGCCATTGCACGCGATCAACTGGGCCTGAGCCTTGCGCAGCGTGAGCATGGTGCCGCTGTGTTCAAGAACGGTGCGATGCCATCGGGCGTGCTGGAAACTCCGAATCGCCTGGATGAAAAGCAGGTATCGCGGATCGCTGAGCAATGGCAAGCGCGCCATGGCGGTGCGGCTAACCATGGCCGCACGCCGGTCCTGGAATGGGGTCTTTCGTACAAGCCGCTCTCCACCACGCTGGAAGATCTGCAGTGGATCAGCGCACAGAAGTTGGCAGTTGAAGACGTGGCACGCATTTTCCGCATCCCGCCCACCATGATTCAAGACCTGAGCCATTCCACGTACACCAACGTCATCGAACTTGGTAGCCAGTTCGTTCGCTACTCGCTGGCCCGCTGGATCGCCATGTGGGAGGCCGAAATTTCCCGGCAGCTATTGGGGCCGGTCGCGCGTCGCCGCTATCTGGCCGAACACAGCGTGGAAGGTCTACTGCGTGGTGCGCCTGAGACGCGTGCAGCGTTCTACGCCAGCGCCATCGCTGCCGGCTGGATGACCGTCAACGAAGTGCGCAGGCTTGAAAACCTTCCTGCCTTGGAGGTGTCCGATGTTGACAACGATTGATGACGCCATCGACTACGTGCGCGCGGACGCCGACGATAGCAGCGTGGCCGTTCTATTGGCAGCTGCAGAAGCGGCATGTTTCGCAGTGCTGAACCGTAACGTCTACGCGAGCGTGGTGCCGAACGATGACGCTACGGGAATTGCTTTCCTTCCCGACATTCGGGGCGCAGTGCTGATCACGTTCGGTGCGTTCTATGTGCACCGCGATGGCAGCGTGGGGAGCGATATTCCGGCTGCTGCACTGGCCCTGCTGCGTGCCCATCGCTGGATTCCGCAGCCATGAGCCGAAACCGTCAGACAGGACGTGATGCTGATCCGCGTCGCGCCATTCCCTTGAACTCGCATGCTTGGAGGAAATTCCGTGCACAGATTATTGACTCCGAACCGCTGTGTCGGCATTGCAAGCGGTGCGGCCGGGTTACTCCCGCCACCGTGGTGGACCATATCAGCGGTGATCCTGCTGACAATTCTTTGTCTAATTTGCAGGCGCTGTGCGAGCAGTGCCACAACATGAAGACTGCGCGTGGAAACAATGCTGCGCTGCCTGGATGCAACGTCCACGGTATCCCGGCTGATCCTGTTCGGGGCTGGTTAGAAATATTTTCTGATTGATGAAAATCACAAAAAACCTCCGACTTACTAGACCGGCTGTCCATCGTTTTCAATCCCTAAGTGCAATATCTTTACTGCGGAGTACACTAATGCCAAATGTCCGGAAAGCCGCGCCCCGTGCGCGCCGCGCTGACAGTGCGACCGCTGCGGTTGAGGCGACCAAGAATGCAGCCCTGCCGATGCTTGAGCCGCCTGCGCACGTACGCCTGTCTGCTGCTGCGCTCAAGTTCTGGCCCCGCGTGATCGCCAACCGCGCGCGTGATCGCTGGAACGACCTAGACCTGACGAATGCAGCCGAGCTTGCGCGCCTGTATGCGGACATCGAGCGTCTGCGCGCCCTGATCGACAAGCAGGGCGACGTTCTGGGCGACGGCAAGCCGCACCCTGCGCACAAGCTGCTGGAAGCAGCCGGACGCCGCGCCGTTGCCCTCGCCCGCATGATCCAAGTCCACGCCGAGGCGACACAGGGCCGCGCGCAGGATCAAGGCAACGCGCTCAAATTGGAGAACCAGGCGCGTGCCGCGACGCAACAGCGTGATGATGACGATCTGATCCCCGGCGCGAGGCTGCAATGATCACGCGGGCGGGCAAGGTTATTAAATTCATTGAAACGTACTGCCTGATCCCAGACGGTGCGCACGTCGGCAAGCCAATGAGGTTGGCCGAGTTCCAGCGCGAGTTCATCACCAGCGTGTACGACAACCCCGCCAGCACACGGCGCGCGATGCTTTCCATTGGTCGCAAAAACGGAAAAACCGGCCTGATCGCAGCCCTGCTTCTGGCCCATCTTGTCGGGCCAGAGGCCAAACAAAATTCGCAAATCGTCTCTGGCGCGATGAGCCGCGACCAGGCGGCATTGGTGTTCAACTTGGCTGCCAAGATGGTGCAGCTGTCGCCGCGCCTGTCGGAAATCGTGCGCATCATCCCGAGCGGCAAGCGTCTGATCGGACTCCCACGCAACACCGAATACAAAGCGCTGGCAGCTGACGGCAAGACCGCGCACGGACTTTCCCCGGTGCTGGCGATCCTGGATGAAATCGGCCAGGTGCGCGGGCCGCAGTCTGACTTCGTTGACGCGATCACCACCAGCCAGGGCGCCCACGCAGAACCGCTGCTGATCGCTATCAGCACGCAGGCAGCCAGCGATGCAGACCTGTTTTCGATTTGGCTGGATGATGCACAGCGATCCGACGACCACCGCATGGTGTGTCGCCAATACAGCGCGCAGGAAGGTGCCGACCTGGACGACGAAAGCGCGTGGCGTGCCGCCAACCCTGCATTGGGTACGTTCCGCTCGCTGGACGACGTGCGCGAACAAGCCAAACAGGCTGCGCGGATGCCGAGCATGGAAAACACGTTCCGCAATTTGATCTTGAATCAGCGCGTGTCCGTAGTGTCGCCGTTCGTTTCGCCCAACGTGTGGAAGACCAACGGCGAGCAGCCAGCCGAGTTTGTGGGGCCGGTGTATGGCGGGCTAGACCTGAGCGCACGCACCGACCTAACCGCCTTCGTGCTGTACGACTTGCATGGCAATGTGCAGCCGTATTTCTGGACGCCGGGCGATGGTCTGCGTGATCGTGCCGCGCGTGATCGCGCGCCCTACGAAGTATGGCACCGGCAAGGCTTCCTGCGCACCACGCCTGGGGCCAGCGTGGACTATGACCACGTCGCTGCGGAAATCGTGGAGTTGTGTGCGGACCTGGATCTACGCGCCATCGCCTTCGACCGCTGGCGCATTGACGTGTTTCGCAAGTCCCTGGAACGGCTGGGCATCGAGCTGCCGTTGGTGCCAATGGGGCAAGGCTTCCGCGATATGGCCCCCGCACTGGATGCGCTGGAAGCGGAGCTGTTGAACGGCCGCATCGCGCACGGCATGCACCCAGCGCTGACCATGTGCGCGGCTAACGCCGTGGTGACGAAAGACCCGGCAGGCGGTCGCAAGCTGGACAAGTCCAAGGCAACGGGACGCATCGACGGCCTGGTGGCGCTGGCAATGGCCGTGGGCGCCGCGACCAGCGCGCCGGAAGCCGAGGCGTCACCCTACGCGGACAGGGGCTTGCTGTTCGTGTAACCGCGTGGGAGACAGCTGACAGGCGGGCCACCTTGAAAAACAGCCAGCAGCCGGAGCGGCGTCATGCGCCGTGATCCGGCACTTTGCCTCAAGCAAGCCTTTCAATGTCGGCGAGATTAACCTCCACCACATACACTGCAATGCCTGCTGCTTCCGCGAGCGTTTTGACGATCTGTCGCGCGTTCTTGCCTTCAACGATGAAGACCCCTGGTGCAACTGGCCTAGCATGCGCACCGATGAATGCTGAAAATTCGTCCGGCTTGTCTGAAAACGCCAAATACGTGGCGTGCAATGCCATCCTCGCTCCCCTCTTCCTTAGGCGGATTGCCCGAGACGATTTTGCCCGGATTGACCGCATAGCGACTAGGTGGATGGGATGTTGGAACGAAGATCTAGCGAAAAAATAAAGCGAATTAGATCAGTGACTTAGATCCGCATCTGGCGGAGAGAGTGGGATTCGAACCCACGGAAGGTTTGACCCTTCGCCGGTTTTCAAGACCGGTGCCTTAAACCGCTCGGCCATCTCTCCGATGCTGCTTGATTCTGCTTTGCACGATCCTCGACAAAGCATCGATGAATCACGCACGCGCCACGCGCGTTGCGAATGGCGCTGATGGTGACCGCCGCTGGTGCGGTGCTCCCCCTGGGAGCGCTCCCGGGCGCGTATTCTCGCATGCCCGGGCGCACTTTGCTAAACGCGTCGGCGTGCTGGGTTGACGCGCTACTGAGCGCTGCCAGGTTGCGCAGCGTTGCCAATCGGCCTGCCGCTTCGGCAGCGTCAACGCTGACGACTTAGACGCATCCCTCAGCCGGCTTCGGCGACCAGGCGCGATGCGGGACCGGCCGCACGCTTGAGCTTTTCGGCCAGCTCGGCGCAGTTGCCGCCGCAATCCAGGCGCGAGCGTTCGATTTCCTGCGGCAGGTGTTCGGCCAGGAAGTCGATGAACACGCGTACCGCCGGCAGCAGGCCGCGACGCGAGGCGAACACCGCGTGGCAGATGCCCTGCGGCAGCGACCAGTGCGGCAGCACCACTTCCAGTTCACCGCTGCGCACGGCTTCGGCGCACACGGTTTCCGGCAGCATGGTGATGCCGAAGCCGTCGCGCGCCATCGACTGCAGCAGCGGGAAGTCGAAACCGGCCAGGCGCGGTTGCAGGTCCACGCGGCGCATTTCGCCGTTCGGTCCATGCAACTCCCAGCGCTGGTGCGCTTCGTCTTCGCTGGTGCTCATGGTGGTGTGGTTGGCCAGCTCGCTTGGGTCCTTGGGCCGCCCGGCGCGGTCCAGATACTTGGGACTGGCCACCAGCAGCTCCTGCACCTGACCGAAGCTGCGCATCACCAGGCTGCCGTCGTCGTCCAGGCGCGAGCGCACGCGCAGCGCGATGTCGTAGCCCTCGTTGATGACGTCCACGCGGCGATTGCTGATGTTGAGCTGCAGCCGCACCTTGGGGTACTTGGCGAGGAATTCCGGCAACAGCTTGGGCAACTGGATCTGCGCCAGCGACACCGGCACGCTCACCCGCACAAGCCCGCGCGGCTCGGCGCTGAGGCGGTCCACCACCTCGCGCGCGGCCTGGGCCTCGGCCAGCATGGTCTGGGCATGCCGGTGCACGCTGGTGCCAACGTCGGTGACCGCAAAGCGGCGGGTGGAGCGCTGCAGCAGACGCACACCAAGATCGGTTTCGAGCTGGCTGATCCGGCGGCTCAGACGCGACTTGGGAATTCCCAGCGCACGTTCGGCAGCAGCAAAGCCACCGTGGTCCACCACCATCGCAAAGTAATACAGGTCATTCAGATCGTGCATGGCACTTACATCCAGGAATAGAACGATACGTGATATTTAAGCACCTTTATCCCACCAGAGCAACGACCTACGCTACGTCCCTCCGCGGCATCGCCGCTCTCAACAGGTCCTTGCCATGAAGCTGCTCCACCTCGATTCCAGCGCGCTCGGCGCCAATTCCGTCAGCCGCGAACTCAGCGCCGCCGCCGTGCAGCAACAACGCCGCTTGCACCCCAACCTGGAAGTGGCCTATCGCGATCTCGACAGTGATCCGGTGCCGCACCTGACTGGCAAGTCGCTGGCACAGACCGATCCCGCCGAAGCCGCTGCCGCCGAGGCGGTGCTGCAGCAGTTCCTGGACGCGGACGTGATCGTGATCGGCGCGCCGATGTACAACTTCTCGATTGCCTCCACGCTCAAGGCCTGGATCGACCGCATCGCGGTGGCCGGGCGCACCTTCCACTACACCGCCAATGGGCCGGAAGGTCTGGCCGGCGGCAAGCGCGTCATCATCGCCAGCGCACGCGGCGGCATCCATACCGGCCAGCCGACCGATTTCCAGGAACCCTATTTGCGCCAGCTGTTCGCCTTCCTCGGCATCGATGACATTCGATTCGTGCGCGCCGAAGGTGTGGCGTACTCGCCGCAACACCGCAGCGACGCGCTGGCACACGCGCTTGCCGGGTTGCAGTCCGAACATGCAGCTGCGATTGCGTAAACGTCGCAGGCCAGCGTGCACAGGTAAAAACGGGGCCGTGCTGGCCCCGTTTTCTTGCATCGGCGTGTACCGCCCTGTTCGACACGCATCATTGCCGTGGCGCAGCGTGTGCACCCAGCGCTGCTTTCCCACTTACCGCGCACGCAGTGAACCTGGGTGACGCAGGCTGGAAGCGGCGTCTAGCGCGCCGGTCGATCTCCAATCAGATGCGACATCCCTGCCCTCGCCGCTTACCCGATCCGCTCGATCCCACCCATGTACGGACGCAACGCTTCTGGCACATCGATCGAGCCGTCGGCGTTCTGATAGTTCTCCATCACCGCAATCATCGCCCGGCCCACGGCAGTGCCCGAGCCGTTGAGCGTATGCATCAACTCCGGCTTGCCACTGACCGGGTTGCGCCAGCGCGCCTGCATGCGCCGCGCCTGGAAATCGCCGCAATTGGAACAGGACGAAATTTCGCGATAGGTGTCCTGCGACGGCAACCAGACTTCCAGGTCGTAGGTCTTGATCGCGGAGAACCCCATATCGCCGGTGCACAGCAACACCTTGCGGTACGGCAGGCCGAGTTTCTCCAGCACCACCTCGGCGCAGCGGGTCATGCGCTGATGTTCGGCGTCGCTATCCTGCGGCGCGCAGGCGGTGACCAGCTCCACCTTTTCGAACTGGTGCTGGCGGATCATGCCGCGGGTATCGCGCCCGCCGCTGCCGGCTTCGGCACGGAAGCACATCGAATGGGCGGTCATGCGCAACGGCAGACGCTCGGCATCGACGATCTCGTCGCGCACGATGTTGGTCAGCGGCACTTCGGAAGTGGGGATCAGATAGCGGCGCGACTCGCCCACTTCGGTCTGAAACAGATCGTCCTCGAACTTGGGCAACTGCCCGGTGCCACGCATCGAATCGGCATTGACCAGCAACGGCACGTTGGTTTCTTCGTAGCCATGCTCCCCGACATGCAGGTCGAGCATGAATTGCGCCAGCGCGCGGTGCAGGCGCGCGATCGGGCCGCGCAATACGGTGAAACGCGCGCCCGACAACTTGGCCGCGGTCTCGCCATCCAGCCACCCATGCGGCGCACCGAGCTCGACATGATCCTTGACCGCGAAATCGAACTGGCGCGGCGTGCCCCAGCGCGATTGCTCGACGTTCTCGCTCTCGTCCTTACCGTGCGGCACATCGTCGGTCGGCAGATTGGGCAGGCCCAGCGCGATGGTGTCGAGCTTGCCGCGGATCACCTCCAGCGCTTCTTCGGAAGCCTTGAGCTCATCGCCGAAACCGGCCACTTCGGCCATCAGCGCAGTGACGTCCTCGCCCTTGGCCTTGGCCTGCCCGATTGCCTTGGATTTGGAATTGCGCTGGCTCTGCAATTCCTGCGTGCGCACCTGGATACGCTTGCGCTCGCTTTCCAGCGACTCCAGTTCCGCAGTGTCCAGCGAGAAACTGCGCGTGCTGCGCAGGCGCTCGGCAAGGTCGGCGGGATGTTGGCGAAGCAGGACCGGATCTAGCATCGGAAGTCTGTGTGTCGGTTTAGAGGCGTGGGATTATCGCCTGTTCCGCCACCTGCTGCGATCGATTCACCGGGGCTATGCCAGAATTGTCCCGATCCTTCAGGTGAGCCCTATGCCCGCGCCCCGCCCTGCGTCCGATCGCCAGATCGTCCTGCGTCTACCCCGCCACACGCTGAAAATTGCCGCGATCGCCTTTGGCGCCGGCCTGTTGTTGTTCCTGCTGGTGTGGGCCACTGGCCGCAAGGACGACTTCTACAAGGCCTCGCCGGCCCAGCCAAGCGCAGATGCGCCGGCAGACGCCAGCATCGAGCCACTGCCGGCGCCATTGCCGGCACAGGACGGCGCCAGCGACATGCCGCAAGCCAAGCCACCACAAGAAACCGCGACCCTGGTGGAAACCGCCCCCCCTGCTCCAGCTGCCCCGGCGCCGCTGCAGGAGACGACGGTTCCCGGTGCGCCTGACACCGCAGCCCCGTCAACCGCTCCCGCGGCCGGCGGCGATCGCCCGGTGCCGATGCAGGGCCAGATGCCGCCGCCGCGCTATCCGTCAGCTGCGCTGCGGCGTGGCGATGCCGGCGATGTGGTGGTGCGCGTAGACGTAGATGCCGCAGGCAAACCAGGCGGCGTGGCGCTGGTGCAACGCAGCGGCTCGCGCGATCTGGACCGCGCTGCAATGGAGGCGGTGCGGCATTGGCGTTTCCATCCGGCCCACCGCAACGGCCAACCGGTTGCCGGCAGCATCGATATCCCGTTTGAATTCAAGCCCGCGCAATGAGCGCGGCGAACGCGGGTTGGCGTCTGCAGCGTCGTTGCGCGCGGACGCTGCGGGTCGCATTGTAAAGACGCGGTTATTCCGCGTTTGCCGCCGTATTTATGTCGCTTTAACGGAACAACGTTGTCATTGCGGCTCAGCTGAACGCCTGCAGAGGCCTGGCCGATAATCCTGCCGCTGCCTTAGCTGCGCCTCAGGCAGCACCGACCAGACTGGGACCGTCATCCAACAGATGCGCCAGGAGGTCAGCCATGTCCTTCACCTCGAATCCTTCTTCACACCATGCACCGACGTTGCCGCATCGCGTTTCGCATGCGCAAGGCGGCGGCGCTTCGTCGCGGGCGTGGCTGTGGGCGGCAGCGTTCGTCGTGCTGCTGGCGGTGCCGGCGGGGTGGTGGGCCCGGCATAACGACGTATCCAACGCGGCTGAAACGCATGTGACACCCGCAATGAGTCGGCAGATCCTGCCCACCTCGGACGGCCCGCGTGCGGTGACCATGATCGCGCACCAGCCGGTGCGCGCGCCGATCGACAGCGTCCAGGCCCAACCGTTGCCGGGCAATCCGATGCCCAGTATTCCCGCAAGCTTGGCGCGCAGCGGTATCGAAGGCAGCCGTACTGCGCGCATGCAACTGGATGTGCAGGGCAAGGTAAGCGAGGTGACCATCGTGGACCGTAGCGGCAGCGAAGATCCGCGTCTGGACGCCGCCGTGATCGAGAGCCTGCGCCAGTGGCGCTTCGAACCTGCAACGCGCGACGGCCATGCGGTGGTCAGCAGCGTCCAGGTGCCGGTGGATTTCAACTCCGAGCTTTGAGCCAGTTCTCGCTGCCTGCTTGCAGTTCGGGGGACAGCCATCGAACGCCGTGTTTGTGAGTCACGCACGCCGATGTTGAGCGCGCCGTCCGCCAGCCGTCGTTACGACGACGCGCAACATGGCATCGTGAGCGGCCAACGAAGGTAGCGCGCAACTTCCAGATGGCTGTGGACGGCGCGAAGCAGCCAGCCATGGTCCAGTAGCACATGCCGCCGATCAGGGCATCGGGGTCGCCGTCCACATGACGGCGACGCACGCGCCTTGGTCGCGGCTTCAGGCCGATTCGAGTCCGAAGCCGGCGCCCTGCGCCAGGCTGTCGAAGCCCGGAAACGAGGTTGCGACATTGGCAACATCGTTCACGTGCACACGGCCGGTGGAGAGTTGGCCGGCAATCGCGAATGCCATCGCGATGCGGTGATCGCCATGGCTTTCGATCACCCCACTGCCAATGCTGCCACCGTGAATGGTCGCGCCATCCGGTGTTTCATCGACCTGCACGCCGAGCGTGCGCAGGCCGGTGGCCATTGCAGCAAGACGATCCGATTCCTTGACCCGCAATTCGGCAGCGCCGCTCACGACGGTCTGCCCATCCGCGGCGGCGGCGGCGACGAACAGGGCCGGGAATTCGTCAATCATGTCCGGCACCAGCGCCTCGGGAATTTGCGCACCATGCAGCGGCGCGTAGCGCACACGCAGATCGGCCACCGGCTCGCCGCCATGTTCGGCGTGATGTTCTTCGGCAATATCGGCGCCCATCAGCCGCAGTGCGGCGAGCAGCCCAGTGCGGCGCGGATTCAAACCCACCGCACGCAACACCACTTCCGAGCCGGGAACGATGCTGGCGGCGACGATGAAGAACGCTGCCGACGAGAAATCTGCCGGCACCGCGATATCGGTCGCGCGCAGGCGCTGACCGCCGCGCAGACGCGCCTTGCCCGGCGAAAAATCGATGTCCACGCCAAACGCCGACAACATGCGCTCGGTGTAGTCGCGGGTGGGATGCGGTTCGGTCACCGACGTCTCGCCCTGCGCATACAAGCCGGCCAGCAGCACCGCAGACTTGACCTGCGCACTGGCCACCGGCGACACGAAATCGATGCCATGCAGTACCTGCCCGCCATGCACGCGCAGAGGCGGCGTGCCGTCGGCGTCGGTCTCGATACGCGCGCCCATCTGCGCCAGCGGGCCGGTGACGCGCCGCATCGGCCGCTTGGATAAGGATTCGTCCCCCACCAGCACGCTATCGAACCGCTGCGCCGCCAGCAGGCCGGCGAGCAGACGCATGCCGGTGCCGGCGTTGCCGCAATCCAGCGCTTCGCTCGGCGGTTGCAGGCCATCCACGCCCACGCCATGCACGATGCGTTGCGATGCCGACGGCGTGTCGATACGCACGCCCAGCTTGGCAAAGATGGCGGCGGTGGAACGGGTGTCTTCGCCTTCGAGAAAGCCGTCGATCTGCGAGATGCCATCGGCCAACGCGGCAAACATCACCGCCCGGTGCGACACCGACTTGTCGCCGGGAATGGCCAGGCTGCCCTGCAGTGCGCTGCCGCGCTGTGCGATCCAGTGTTGCGTGCTGCTGCTCATGCGTGTGATCCGATTGCTGCGGCATCGCCGTGGGCGGCGATGCGTTTTGAAGAATGTGGTGGCAAGGCCATGACCGTGCAGGTAACGCCAACGATGACCGGCATTGCGGCAAGCCCGACGCTCAGGGAATCGCCACCGGATACGAACCCAGCACCTTGATCTGCGCCGAGTGCGCTTCCAGTTCGGCCAGCGCCTGCTTCATCGCCTCGTCTTCCACATGACCGGCCAGATCGATGAAGAAGCCGTACTCCCACTTGGCCTGATGCGAGGGTCGCGACTCGATGCGGTTCATGCTGATGCCATGCCGTGCGAACGGACTGAGCACGTCGAACAATGCGCCCGGCTTGTCGTGGATGAACACCAGCACCGAGGTGCGATCGTGCCCGGAGGTGGGGAAGATCTGCCGGCCGATCACCAGAAAGCGCGTGGTGTTGTCGTCGTCGTCTTCGATCGATTTCATGATGACTTTCTTCAAGCCATACACGTGCGCAGCGCTCTCGCCACCGATCGCTGCGGCATCTTCGGCATTGCGGGCGCGGCGTGCGCCTTCGGCATTGCTGGACACCGCGATCTTTTCGACCTTGGGCAGGTGCGAGCGCAACCACCCGGCGGTCTGCGCGAACGATTGCGGATGCGCGTAGATGCGCTCGATGTCGTCCAGCCGGCCGTTGCGCGAGAGCAGGTACTGGTGCACGCGCAGCTCGACTTCGCCGCAGATTTTCAGGTTCGAGGTCAGGAACATGTCCAGCGTGACCTGGATGGTGCCCTGCCCGGAATTTTCCACCGGCACCACGCCGAAGTCGGCATTGCCCGCTTCCACTTCCTGGAACACTTCCTCGATGGTGGCCATCGGCAGGCCGACGGCCGAACGGCCGAAATGTTTGAGCACCGCCTGCTGGCTGAAGGTGCCTTCCGGGCCGAGATAGCCGATCTTCAACGGCTCCTGCTGGGCCAGACATGCCGACATGATTTCGCGGTAGACGTGCACCAGCACTTCATCGCTGAGCGGGCCTTCGTTGCGGTCCACCACCATGCGCAGCACCTGCGCCTCGCGCTCGGGACGGTAGTAATCCACTGCCGCAGCGAGCTTGCCCTTGGCCTTGCCGACCTGATGGGCGAAGTTGGCGCGCTCGGCGATCAGCGCCTGGATGGTGCGGTCGATCTCGTCGATCTTGGCGCGCACGTCGGCCAGCACCGGCGCGGCAACGACCGGCTTGGTCGCGAGCTTGCCTGCAGATTTGGCGGCGGACTTGCCGGCCGACTTCGTCTTGCCGCCAGTGGCGGCAGTGGGCTTGTTGGACTTGGGAGCCATCGCTGGGCATTCCTTGAAAGGTAGCGCATGCGCCTGCGGCACGCGCTACGGTAAATGAAGACTCAGCCGTGACGCTGCTGGAAGTCGTGCATGAAGTCCACCAGCGCCTGCGCGCCTGCCACCGGCATTGCGTTGTAGAGCGAGGCGCGAATGCCGCCGACCGCCTTGTGCCCCTTCAACGCCAGCAGACCGGCCGCCTTGGATTGGCTGACGAACAACGCATCCAGTTGCTCATCGGCCAGGAAGAACGGGATGTTCATGCGCGAACGCACCGCCGGCGTGACCAGGTTGCGATAAAAACCGCCGGAGCCGTCGATCGCGCCGTACACCAGCGCGGCCTTTTCGGCGTTGCGACGGGCGAACGCTTCCACCCCGCCCTGCTCCAGCATCCACTTCACGGTGAGCCCCAGCAGATACCAGTTCCAGGTCGGCGGGGTGTTGAGCATCGAATCGCGGGCGGCATGCGAGGCGTAATTGAAGATGTCGGCGCGCGGCTGGCCGGCGCGTTCGAGCAGGTCGCGCCGCACGATCAGCACCGAGATGCCGACCGGACCCAGGTTCTTCTGCGCGCCGGCGTAGATCAGACCGTAGCGCGAGACGTCCAGTGGCTCGGAGGCGATCGAGGAACTGAAATCGGCAAACAACGGCAACGTGCCCACTGCCGGCGTGTCGCGGAATTCGACGCCGTGAATGGTTTCGTTGGCGGTGATGTGCACGTAGGCCGAGTGCGGCGACAGGGTCCAGCTGGCCACCGGCGGAATGTCGATGAACCCGCCAGCCTGTGCATCGGCGGCGATGCGTGCGTCCACATACGTCGCCGCCTGCTTGATGGCGGTCTTGCCCCAGTGACCGGTGATCACGTAATCGGCGGCCTGGCCGGGAGCGGCAAAATTCAGCGGCAGCAATGCCTGGATGGTGGTGGCGCCACCGGCGGTGAACAGCACTGCATAGTCGTCGGGAATCGACAACAACGTGCGCAGGTCCGCTTCGGCTGCGGCCGCCACAGCCATGAAATCGGCGCTGCGGTGGCTGATTTCCACGATCGAGGCGCCGACGCCGTTCCACTCGACCATCTCCGCCTGCGCCTGGCGCAGGACCGATTCCGGCAATGTCGCAGGGCCGGCACTGAAATTGAACGCGCGTGTCATGGCACACCTTGTCGAGCTAGCCGTCTAGTATGCCGCAGCGCATCAGCCTTGGCAGCGCCGGCAAACAGTTGCAACTGCATCCTTTCGACCCCTGGGACACGTAGGGGGTAAGCCTGGGCCAGAACTTTCACCCCGGTCCGTTAGTCTCACCACGTAGCCACTGTCAGGAGCGAGCCATGTCCCTTCGCGATGCCTTGAAGACGCCGTCCAGCGAAATCACCGATGAGTCCGTCTACCGCGACCGACGCCGGCTGCTGCAGCTGTTCGCCCTGACCCCGGCGCTGGGCGTGGCCGGCTGCGCCGAGGCCGACCCGCCGCCCCCGCCCAAGACCGTGGTGACGCCGGCGCAGGCACGCAGCGGCTTCCGCACCGCCGAGGAACTGACCCGGCTGGAAGACGTCACCAGTTACAACAATTTCTACGAGTTCGGCACCGACAAGACCGACCCGTCCAAGGCCGCCAAGACCTTGAAGCTGTCGCCGTGGTCGGTGAAGGTCGGCGGCGAGTGCGAAAAGCCCGGCAGCCTGTCGCTGGACGAACTGCTGAAAGGCATCACCCCGGAAGAACGCATCTACCGGCTGCGCTGCGTGGAAGGCTGGTCGATGGTGATTCCGTGGACGGGGGTGCCGCTGGGCGAGGTGCTCAAGCGCTTCGCGCCGACCTCCAAGGCCAAGTACGTGGCGTTCACCACGCTGGCCGACCCGCAGCAGATGCCGGGCGTGCGCTACCGCTCGATCAACTGGCCCTACCGCGAAGGCCTGCGCATCGACGAAGCGATGCACCCGCTGACCCTGCTGGCCACCGGCCTGTACGGCAAGCCGCTGCCGCAGCAGAATGGCGCGCCGCTGCGGCTGGTGGTGCCGTGGAAATACGGCTTCAAGAGCATCAAGTCGATCGTGGAGATCCGTTTCGTCGAAAAGATGCCCGAGACCGCATGGCATGACCTGCAACCGTCCGAATACGGCTTCTTTTCCAACGTCAACCCGGCCGTGGACCACCCGCGCTGGAGCCAGAAGACCGAGCGCCGCATCGCCGGGACCGCCAGCAAGCTGTTCGCCGAGCGCATCGCCACCAAGCCGTTCAACGGCTATGCGGATCAGGTCGCCTCGTTGTATGCGGGAATGGATCTGAAAAAGTGGTTCTAGCGCAGCACCTCACGCGTGTATCGAACTGACGTGGAGAAAAGCGCACAGGCACGCGATACGGCCCTTGCACGACGGCCTCATCGTGCATCAGCTTGTTCTTGCAACTCGTACGCTGGACATACCCCGCGCAGCGTCAGCACCGTTTTCTTCTGCGAGATCGCATGGCCAAGACATCCGCATCCCTGATCGCCGCCAAGACCCTGGTGCATGCCGCCGCGCTAACGCCGATCGCACTGCTCGGCTGGCAGTTCTGGCAGGTCTGGCAAACCGGCAGCGACGCGCTGGGCGCCGACCCGGTCGCCGAGATCGAGCACCGCACCGGATTGTGGGCGCTGCGATTTTTGTTGATCACGTTGACGATCACGCCGCTGCGCCAGCTCACCGGCCAGGCGACGCTGATCCGCTTCCGTCGCATGCTCGGCCTGTACGCCTTCTTCTATGCCAGCGTGCATCTGGCGGCGTATCTGAGCCTGGATCTACGCGGCTTCTGGACGCAGATCTTCGAAGAAATCCTCAAGCGTCCCTACATCACGGTCGGCTTCGCCGCGTGGCTATTGCTGGTGCCGTTGGCGATCACCTCCACCCAGGGATGGATGCGCCGGCTCAAGCGCAACTGGGGCCGCCTGCACATGCTGATCTACCCGATCGGGCTGCTGGCGGTGCTGCACTTCTGGTGGTTGGTGAAATCCGATATCCGCGAACCGGCGCTGTATGCCGGCGTTCTCGCCGTGCTGCTGGGGTGGCGGGTCTGGAAGAAACTCAGCGCGCGCCGAACCACAGCAAGGCGCTCAACGCCGCCGCCAGCAGCACCGCGCTGAGCAGCAGCCACGGCCAGCGCGCGACCTTCATCGGCGCACGCGCCGGCTCCGCAGTGGCACGCGGCGTCGGCAACGGCTCCGACTCGGGAAGGTCCCAGGTGGTGCCGTGATGGGTGCGCGGCACCTCGACGACAAAGCGGTGGCGGGCATCGAACACCACTTGGTCGCCGGCCTGCAGCCAGCCGTCACGTACTTGCACGCCGTTGATCCAGCTACCGTCCTCCGAGCCGAGATCGCGGATCAGCACCCGCTCGCCGTGACGCTCGAGTCGCGCATGCTGCGCGGCGAACGCCGGGTCGTCGATGACGATGTCCGAGGCTGAGTCGCTGCCAACAAGACGCGCGCGATCCAGCGTGAAGCTGCGACCGTGATGGCGGCCACCCAGCCCGCGCAGCAACAGGCAGACCTCGCTCAGGCTGGCCTGGTCGTCCAGCGCAACCTCTGCCGGTGCGCTCGACGGCGCACTGCGCAACAGCATTTCCACACCGTCGGCATAAATCGCATCGCCCGGCCGCAGCAGCGCCATGCGACGCACCGGGCGGCCGTTGACGTGGATACCGCGGATGCCGTTGGCGACCTGCAGCCACAGCCCGCGTTGGTCCAGGCAGAACTGCGCCAACAGCAACGCACCCTGCGCATCGGCAACCACCCGCACGCTGCCGGAGGCATGGCGGACGATCCGGTGGACGCCGGGTTTGAGGGAATGATCCGGCTGCTGCCGGTGGGTGAAATGAACTTGCAGATCGCGCACCGGCCGCAGCCTAGCAGGTTTGCCCCCTGCAGCGGCCAACAATGTGACCGGTGCCCGCCTGACCGACGCGCGGCGTCGGCCACTCGGTTGTGGCCGGCGACCGGCAGCCGCACTTGGAGCCTGGCCCGCGCATGCGCACAATGCGCGCTCCTTTGGTCTTCCCCATCGAACCCATGCCCAGCATCGATATCCGCCACGACCACTCCTTGACGCCGGCCCAGGCCCGCGCAGCGATCGACGAGGCGGCGCGCAAGTTGACCGATCGCTACGGCATCGCCTCGCATTGGGAAGGCGACACCTTGCGCATTGCACGTTCCGGTGTGGATGGCGCGATCGCGCTGCTGCCGCAGCAAGTGCATGTCACCGCCGAGCTTGGCTTTCTGCTGTCGGCGATGCAGCCGATGGTGGAATCGGAAATTCGCCGCCTGCTGGCCGAAAAACTCGCCTGAGCCCGAAGACCAGTCGGCGCTCCTGTCGGATATCTGCGGGCGGGTGCTTCAGCGCCAAGTCACCCGCTGCGCCCCTGATGGGCGGATGCTTGCAACATGACCTGAGCAGGCCATGTTTCACCTGCCCGATGCAGCATCGGCACTAGGGTGAATGCCACGTCACTTTGGCAACCTACAGGAGCATCGCATGACGACCGGATACGATCAGAACGCTAACCGCGACAATGCGGCCCAGGGCTTTCAGGCACAGGCCGAACAGATTTCGCGCCGGCTTGGCGAATCGGCGCAGACCGTGTGGCTGGCCGGACTCGGCGCGCTAGGTCGGGTGCAGAACGAAGGCGGCAAGTTGTTCGACTCGCTGGTGCGCGAAGGCGCAGCCTATGAGCGCACCGGCCAGCGCAAGGCCGCCGAAAGCGTCGAAGAGCTGCGCGAAGAAGTGGAAACCCAGTTCGGGCAGGCACGCGACACCGCCGTGCGCGGCTGGGACAAGCTGGGCAAGGCCTTCGACGAACGGGTCAAGGGCGTGCTGCGTACGCTCAATATCCCCGAACAGGACGAACTTGAAAACCTGCGCCGCGAGGTGGAGTCGCTCAAGGCCCAGGTACGTGCCAACACCGCCGCCACCAAGCGCGCCAATCGCACGGCCAACCAGGCAGCGCAGGCCACCAGCAGCGATGCGTCCGCCACCGGCTCGACAGCCGGTGCCAGTTCGACCACCACAAATACCGGTGCGTTCGACGGGGAATAAGATTCGACGCGGAATCAGAGCGGTCAACAACGTAGCGCAGATTGCCAGCTGGTGTGGCCGTCTTGTCCACTCTGGCGTCATGTGGATGGTCCCGAGCTGCGCTGGTCGAGGGCGCGGTGCCCTCACCGCTCGCGGCACACGCCGCAAGTACGTTCCTCTACCTCTAGGCTCCGTGGCGGCATCCATGCCGCCACAGGGTTCCGCAAGCGGCGAGGACACCGCACCAGACAGTTGATCGGCTGCTTTGGTGAAGGCCTGTCTATTAGCCGGCTTGCGTCGACAAGCTGATACGACGCGCCTTTATCCGAGCAACGCACCTCGTGCATTGCTTGCACCCATGCACCGACTGTCACGACGAGTCCTTGCCCGTCCACCATCGCGGGACCTTATGCGGCATGGATGCCGCATAAGAGCCTACGGACGTACTTGCGGCAGGTCCCGCGATGGTGGGCGGGCAAGGGCCCTGCGGCCAAGCCGCAGATCTGTCGCCCGAAGACTGCTGCCAACTCCGGCACTCGCCAGCCGCCGACCGCGGCCGGCGTTAATCAAGACTGCGACATCACGCTGCAGCACGAATAAGGTCGCTCGCATCCATGCGAGACGCGATCGCTCCGTCCTTAACGCACTCTCCACGTTCTTTAACGGTTCCGCGCTGATAGCCGTTGAATGTTGCAAAGCAGCATGCTTTTTTGGACAATCGGGAGTGACCCGCCAGTCCTGTTCCACGAAGTCCGTTTGCTCCCCTCCCCTCACGGCTTCGGACTGGCGGGTCTTTCGCTATCTGGATCACGGCTTGTGATATCTCCATCCGCGATCCATTGACGAATCTTCCGCGAAGGATTCTTCTAGGCGCAACGTTTCGTTATACGTGCCATACCTTCGTTTAATGCTCATCCCGTCCTGGATCGTTGTCTTGCTGGCCGCACCGCTGCTCTGGTTGGTGGCGTGCGCTTACCTCTGGCTCGTGCGTCGTCCCGACAATGAACTACATGAGGGCGTACGCGCACTGGCGGACATGCAATGGCGCGACTTCGCCGCCACGGTGCTACGCGTGTTGCAGGACCAACGTGGCTGGCAGCCGGTGCAGCTACCGCAGGACGGCGTGCCTACCGCCGACTTCATGGTGCACACCAGCCACGGCACCCGCCTGGTGGCCTGCAAACATGGGCGCAGCTATCGCATCGGCGTGGCGGCAGTGAACGAGTTGGGTGCACTGGCACGGCTGGCCGGCGCCAGTGGCGGCGTCATGGTCACCGAAGGCCGTATGGAGCACGAGGGCCTGGCCGCTGCGGAAAAGCAATCGATCGAAGTGCTGGATGGTGCGCGCCTGTGGCCGCTGCTCAAGCCGTATCTGCCGGGCGATATCGAAAGCGCGGTGGTCGGCAAGGCACGTCGCCGCGCGATCCGGCACAGCAGCATCGCCGGTGCTGTACTGACCGTACTGGCACTGGTCGCCGTGCCTGCATTGCATACGCCAGTTGCAGCGCCCGACCCGGTACCGGCGGTGGCGTCCCCGTCCGCATCCCCGGCATCTGTGCGCACCCCGTCTGCTACACCGACGGCGTCGGCTGCTGTCGCCACACCGGCGTCCCCATCGACACCCGCAGCCACGCCGGCACCGGCTGGCGAAGAACCGGATGCGGCGACCATGCAGGCGTATCGGCGCGAAGTTTCCAAAGCGCTCGCACAGACACCAGGACTGGTGCGTGGCATCTGGATCAGCCAGGCGACCTTGGCGGTGGATCGCAGCATCGACGACAGCGCGGCCTGGCCCTTGATCTGTCGCCACGTGGAACGCTATCCGTACCTGCGCACCGTCCGCGTGCAGCTCAACCCGCGTCCGGGCGTGGCCGAGCCGGTACGCTGGCGTCAGTGCACGACGATTTGAGCGCAGCGCGGCGGCCGGTTGCGATCCGTTGTCCGGTACGGACTCGTCCTCCTGTATGCGCACTTGCAGTCGCAGTGCACGGGCGACGTGCCGGCACAGCCTCGCCGGCATCCCGGCAGACAGTGAAACACTCGCTGGGTGATCGCATCCAACGCGTGGCAACCCGCCTCAACGCAGGCCGGGCGCAAACCGCGCCACCAGATCGTAGGACCCGCCCAGAAACAATTGGCGCACGTAAGTGACCGGCTGATCGCCGCGCCAGGTGTGGCGATCGATGACCAGACAGGCCGCACCATCGTCTACCTGCAACCGTTCGGCTTGCGCGGCATCCACGCTGACTGCGCTGATGCGGTGTTCGGCACGCGTCCACGGCACGTTGCGCAACAGCCAACTTCCCGGCGCCACGTCGGTGAACGCTTGCAGCAATGCCTCCGGCACCGTGCTGGTGTCGATCACGCGCTGCTCCAGCGCGAACGGCCTGCCGTCTGCCAGGTGCACGCTTTCCAGCGCCAGCACCTTGCCGCTGCTGCCCAGGGCACGTTCCTGCGGTACGCGCTGACGCAAGTTGCGTAGTCGCCGCGACAACAGCGAGAACTGGTACACGTGGCCGCGCGCGGTCATCTCCACTTCGATGTCCGGGATCGACAACGCAACCTGTTCCAGATGCGGATGCGGACGCGCGACAAACGAGCCGGTGCGGCGACGGCGTTCGATCATGCCGGCGTCGGCCAGCAAGCCGAGCACCTTGTTTACTGTCATGCGCGAGCAAGCGTATTGCGCCATCAATTCGTGTTCGGGCGGCACGCGGTGACCCGGCGGCCAGTCCCCACTATGAATGCGTTGTTCCAGATCCTGCCGGATGCGCTGATGCAAGGTGCCTGGCTCGGCGGTGGGGGAAGCGGTCACAGCAGGTCTCCGGTCGGATGCGCATTGTGCGCGCATCCACTCATTTGCTCAGCAGTGCTCGTAGGACGCCGGCAAAACGCGTGGCGATGCGCGCACGATCGACATGTTGCCCACCGCGCACCACTTGTTGCCCGGCACGCCAGACAGTGCGCACGGCGCTGCCGCGTGCGGCAAATAGCCAGCTATCCAACAACGCATCGTCGCTACGTGCCAGCAGTGCCGGATGGGCCGGGTCCAATTCGAGCAGATCGGCCGGCGCACCGACCCGGATCCCGCTCAGTGCACTCCCCAGCGCCTGCGCCGCGCCCTCGCCGGCCTGATCGAACAACCATCGCCCGCTGGAAACCCCACCTTGCGCCAGCACATTGCGCGCCTGTCGCTGCAGACGTTGCCCGTATTCGAGCAGCCGCAGTTCTTCGGCCGCATCGATCAGCACATTCGAATCCGAGCCCACCCCGAAGCGCCCACCCGCCGCAGCAAATGCCTGCATCGGGAACAACCCATCGCCCAGATTCGCCTCGGTGATCGGGCACAACCCGACCACTGCGCCGCTGTCGACGATGGCCTGCAACTCGGTCGCATCCACATGCGTGGCGTGCACCAGGCACCAGCGCGCATCTACCGACGCGTTGGCCTGCAGCCACTGCACCGGACGCTGGCCCGACCAGGCCAGACACGCATCGACCTCGCGCTGCTGCTCGGCGATATGGATGTGGATCGGGCCATCGGTGAGCGGCACCAGCGCAGCCAATTGCTCCGGTGTGACCGCGCGCAGGCTGTGCGGCGCCAGCCCGAGTACGGCATCCGGCAACGCGTCGAGGCTGCGCTGGCAGTCTTCCAGCAACCGCGCGAAGCCGTCGATGCTGTGGATCAAGCGACGCTGCGCTGCGTTCGGCGCCACGCCACCGAAATCCGAATGCGCATAGAACACCGGCAACAGCGTCAGCCCGATACCGGTGGCGGCGGCGGCAGCGGCGATGCGCTCGGACATCTCGCCGGCATGCGCATACGCCACGCCACTGGGACTGTGATGCAGATAGTGGAATTCGCCGACGCGGGTGAAGCCGCTTTCGAGCATTTCCACATAGGCCTGTTCGGCGATCGCTTGCAGGCTGTCGGGATCGAGCCGGTCGACGAAGCGGTACATCAACTCGCGCCAGCTCCAGAAACTGTCGCCGCTGCGCCCGCCCACTTCGGTCAGTCCGGCCATGCCGCGCTGGAACGCGTGGCTGTGCAGGTTGCCTAGCCCAGGCAGCAGCACCTCGACACGGGTATCGGTGGCGGCGAGCGCGGTATCGGCCTGTACTGCGGCAATGCGCCCGTGCGCCAGCGTGATCCGCACGCCACTCGCCCAGCCAGCGGGCAAATGAGCCCGGGCTGCCCACAATGCGTGTACCGGTTGGTCTGCCACTGGACACCCTCGATCGTCGAATCTATTGTATATACATATCAGACAGTACGAGCCTGCGCCATGCATTGCGACGTCCTCTGGCAGAACGCACAACTGATGACCCTGGATGCCACCGATGGCGGCCTGGGCATCGTGAACGATGGCGTGGTCGCCTGCCAGGACGGCCGCATCGTCTACGCCGGCCCGGCCGCGCAGGCCACCGCGCTGCAGCCAGGCACCGCGCACGACTGCCAGCGCCGCTGGATCAGTCCCGGCTTGATCGATTGCCATACCCACCTTGTCTACGCCGGCAACCGCGCCAACGAATTCGAGCAACGTCTGCGCGGCGCCAGTTATGCCGAGATTGCCGCAGCCGGCGGCGGCATCGTGTCCACGGTGCGCGCCACTCGCGCCGCCGATGACGCAGCGCTGCTGGCGTCCAGCCTGCCGCGCCTGGACGCCATGCTCGCCGAAGGCGTGACCACGCTGGAAATCAAATCCGGCTACGGGCTGACGCTGGAGGACGAAATCAAGCAGCTGCGCGTGGCCAGCCAGCTCGCCGCACTGCGCAAGGTCGAAGTGGTGCCGACCTTCCTCGGCGCGCACGCGGTGCCACCGGGCAGCGACGCGCAGACCTATATCGACGAGGTCTGCACGCAGATGATGCCGGCGATCGCCGCGCAAGGTCTTGCCGAGGCGGTGGACGTGTTCTGCGAGCATCTGGCGTTCTCGCCCGCGCAGGCCGAGCAGGTCTTCATCGCCGCGCAGGCACACGGCTTGAACATCAAGATCCATGCCGAACAACTGAGCAATCAGCACGGCGCGCAACTGGCCGCGCGCTATGGCGCACTGTCGGCCGATCACATCGAATATCTGGACCAGGCCGGCATCCTCGCGATGGCCAGCGCCGGCACGGTGGCGGTGCTGTTGCCGGGCGCGTTCTATTTCACCCGCGATACCCAGGTGCCGCCGATCGCCGCGTTGCGCGCTGCCGGCGTGCCGCTGGCCCTGGCGACCGACTGCAACCCAGGCACCTCGCCGCTGACCAGCCCGCTGCTGGCGATGAACATGGCCGCCACGTTGTTCCGCATGACCGTGGACGAATGCATCGCCGGTTTCACCCGCGAGGCCGCGCGCGCGCTTGGGCGTAGCGAGCGACTTGGCCGGCTGCGCGCGGGCATGGACTGCGATCTGGCGATCTGGGACATCGACGCGCCGGCCGACCTGGTCTATCGCATGGGCTTCAACCCTCTCCATGCCCGCGTCTGGCGCGGGCATTCCTGCTGAAACCGGAGTCGTCATGAGTGCATCCGTTGTCCTGCAGCCCGGCCAGGTCACCCTGGCGCAGTGGCGTGCGCTGTATCGCGGTGCCGAGGTCGTCCTGGACGACGCCTGTGCGGCGGCTGTCTTGCGCAGCGCGCAAACGGTGGACGCGATCGTTGCGCGCGGAGAGCCGGTCTATGGCGTCAATACCGGCTTCGGCAAGCTGGCCAGCGTGCGCATCGAGCGCGAGGACCTGCAAACCCTGCAGCGCAATATCGTGCTCTCGCACGCGGCCGGCGTCGGCGATCCCACGCCGGTGCCGGTGGTGCGCCTGATGATGGCGCTCAAGCTCACCAGCCTGGCCCAAGGCGCTTCCGGTGTGCAGCCGCAAACGCTGGCGTTGCTGGAGGCGATGCTGCAGCGTGGCATCACGCCGGTGGTGCCATGCCAGGGCTCGGTCGGCGCCTCGGGCGATCTGGCGCCGTTGTCGCATCTGGCTGCAGTGATGATCGGCGTTGGCGAAGCCTTCGTCGGCGAGCAACGTTTACCCGCCGCCGATGCACTCGCGCAGGCGCAACTACAGCCGCGCGTGCTGGGCGCGAAGGAAGGCCTGGCACTGCTCAACGGCACCCAGTTTTCCACCGCCTGCGCATTGGCCGGCCTGTTCGAGATCGAAACCGTGTTGCAGGCCGCACTGGTGACGGGTGCGCTGTCGGTGGAAGCGGCCAAGGGCTCGGATACCCCGTTCGATGCGCGCATCCATGCGTTGCGCGGCCAACCGGGGCAAATCGCGGTCGCCGCAGCGCTGCGCGATCTGATGGCCGATTCGAGCATTCGCGAATCGCACCGGCTTGGCGATGTGCGCGTGCAGGATCCGTATTGCCTGCGTTGCCAGCCGCAGGTGATGGGTGCGGCGCTGGACATCATGCGCCAGGCCGCGCGCACCTTGCAGATCGAGGCCAATGGCGTCTCCGATAACCCGCTGGTCTTCAGCGACACCGGCGAGGCCTTGTCGGGCGGTAACTTCCACGCCGAACCGGTCGCGTTTGCGGCCGACATGCTGGCGATGGCGGTCTGCGAAATCGGCTCGATCAGCGAACGCCGCACCGCGATGCTGGTGGACCCCGCATTGTCGGGCCTGCCGGCCTTTCTCACCCCGCGCCCAGGCTTGAATTCGGGCTTCATGATTCCGCAGGTGACCGCTGCGGCGCTGGTGTCGGAGAACAAACAACGCGCATATCCGGCCAGTGTCGATTCGATTCCGACCTCGGCCAATCAGGAAGATCACGTGTCGATGGCAGCGCACGGCGCACGGCGCTTGCTGGCGATGGCCGAGAACGCTGCGCACGTGATCGGCATTGAACTGCTGGCGGCCGTGCAAGGCTGCGATTTCCATGCTCCGCTGCGCACCAGCGCCGCGCTGGAAGCTGCACGCGCATTGCTGCGCGCACAGGTGCCGACCTTGCAGGACGATCGCTATTTCCATCCCGACATGCTGGCGGCCAGCACGTTGGTGCGCTCGGGCGCACTCGCGCAGGCGGTCGCCATGGCGTTGCCAGGTGTGGAGCAGCACGCATGAGTTGGCAGGCTGACGGCACGCAATCGCGCCATCAAAACGTCTCGGCGATTGTATTGATGCGAGGCACGCACCGATGAGCGCCCTGCCCTGGCTCGAAATACACCGAGGCGACGCGCCACTGATCGTCAGCTTCCCGCATACCGGCACCGAGTTGCCGGACGACGTGGCCGATCAGTTCGTGTCGCCCTGGCTGGCACGGCGCGATGCCGACTGGTGGGTGCATCAGCTGTACGACTTCGCGCAATCGCTGGGCGCCACCACCGTGCGCACCGCGATCTCGCGCTCGGTGATCGACGTCAACCGCGACCCGAGTGGCGCCTCGTTGTATCCGGGCCAGAACACCACCGGTCTATGCCCGCTGACCACCTTCGACAATCAACCGTTGTATGCCGACGGCGCTGCACCGGACCAGGCACAGATCGCCTTGCGCCGCACACGCTGGTTCGAGCCGTATCACTCAGCGCTCGCCGCCGAAATCGCGCGCTTGCGCGAGCGGTATCCGACCATCGTGATCTACGACGCGCATTCGATCCGCTCACATATTCCGCATCTGTTCGATGGCGAGCTGCCGCAGTTCAATATCGGCAGCAATGACGACCGCAGTTGCGATCCGGCGCTGGCCGATGCGGTGGAGCAGCTGTGCCGCAGCAGTGGCTCGAGCACCGTGCGCAATGGGCGCTTCAAGGGCGGCTGGATCACCCGCCATTACGCGCAACCAGACCACGGCGTGCACAGCTTGCAGATGGAGCTGGCGTGTCGCGGCTACATGCGCGAGCCGGACGAGATCACTCCGGAAAACTGGCCCTCGCCATGGCAACCCGCACACGCGGTGGCCTTGCGTGCCGTGCTGCGGCACGTCCTGCTGGCCTGCCTGCAATTCGCCACAACCACCGACCACTCACCCACCACCTCGCCGCGCGCGGCGCAGCGTTGATTGCAAGGAAACCGGCATGACCCGTCACGATGCAACCCGCGTCATCCGCGCCGCCACCGGCACCACGCTCACCGCCAAGAGCTGGCTGACCGAAGCGCCGTTACGCATGCTGATGAACAACCTGGACCCGGACGTGGCCGAACGCCCGCAGGAACTGGTGGTGTATGGCGGCATCGGCCGCGCCGCGCGCGATTGGGAATCCTTCGATGCGATCGTCGCCGCGCTCACCCGCCTGGACGACGACCAAACCCTGCTGGTGCAGTCCGGCAAGCCGGTCGGCGTGTTCCGCACACATACCGATGCACCACGCGTGCTGATCGCCAATTCCAACCTGGTGCCGCGCTGGGCCACCTGGGACCACTTCAACGAACTCGATCGGAAAGGTCTGGCGATGTACGGCCAGATGACCGCCGGCAGCTGGATCTACATCGGCGCGCAAGGCATCGTGCAAGGCACCTACGAAACCTTCGTGGAAATGGGCCGCCAGCATTACGGCGGCAACCTGTCCGGCAAGTGGCTGTTCACTGGTGGTCTCGGCGGCATGGGCGGCGCGCAACCGTTGGCTGCGGTGATGGCCGGCGCCTCGTGTCTGGCGGTGGAATGCCGCCGCTCCAGCATCGACATGCGCCTGCGCACCGGCTATCTGGATACCTGGACCGACGATCTGGACGAAGCACTGCGCCTGATCGAGGAATCGTGCACGGCGAAGAAGCCGCTGTCGGTCGGCTTGCTGGGCAATGTCGCAGACGTGTTGGACGAACTAGTGGTACGTGGCATCAAGCCGGACCTGCTGACCGACCAGACCTCCGCGCACGACCCGGTCAACGGCTACCTGCCGCAGGGCTGGACGGTGGAGGAATGGGACGCAAAGCGCGTGTCCGCACCGAAGGACGTGGAAGCCGCCGCGCGCGAGGCGATGGCCAACCACATCCGCGCCATGCTCACCTTCCACGCACTCGGCGTGCCCACCGTGGATTACGGCAACAACCTGCGGCAGATGGCGCTGGAAGCGGGCGTGGACAACGCATTCGACTTCCCCGGCTTCGTACCTGCCTACATCCGGCCGCTGTTCTGTCGCGGCATCGGCCCGTTCCGCTGGGTCGCGCTCAGCGGCGACCCGGAAGACATCGCCAAGACCGATGCCAAGGTCAAGGAACTCATTCCCGACGATGCGCACCTGCATCGCTGGCTCGAGATGGCCGCCGACAAGATCGCTTTCCAGGGCCTGCCTGCGCGCATCTGCTGGGTCGGCCTGGGCGACCGCCACCGGCTCGGCCTGGCCTTCAACGCCATGGTGCGCAGCGGCGAACTGAAAGCGCCGGTGGTGATCGGCCGCGACCATCTGGATTCGGGCAGCGTGGCGTCGCCGAACCGCGAAACCGAAGCCATGGCCGACGGCTCGGATGCGGTGTCCGACTGGCCATTGCTCAATGCATTGCTCAACACCGCCAGCGGCGCCACCTGGGTCTCGCTGCATCACGGCGGCGGCGTCGGCATGGGTTTCTCGCAGCATGCCGGCATGGTGATCGTCTGCGACGGCAGCGACGCGGCCGACAGACGCCTCGAACGCGTGCTCTGGAACGACCCGGCCACCGGCGTGATGCGTCACGCCGATGCCGGCTATGCCATCGCCACCGAGTGCGCCAGGGAAAAAGGGCTGGATTTGCCCGGAATTTCGCGCTGAGCAAGGACGTGCGGACAACGCGCTGTGTATTGCTGCGCGCTGCCGAGATGCCGACACATCGCACTGGCGAGGTGAAGTGGATGCCTGCACAACCTGCTTTACGTCGCTGCGTCGGACGACCGCAATCAAGCCCGTTGGTTCAGTGGCTCTTGCTGTCCACATCTGTCTGCTGGCAGGCCGATGCCGCTGCCCGCAGCAATGCGGCATCGTCCAGGTGCGGCGCGGGGCCACGTGCCGGATAAGCGGCTGCGATCGCCTTTGCCGCGCGATCGGCATCCGGCTGGATGTACCACTGCGACGACAACGGCAACGAGCGCCCGCGTACAGCGTATTCGAACCGATACTGGCCCCAGTAGATGGCCAGTGGCTCCTCCAGCGCGTTGAGCGGGTTACGCAACGTGGACGCACCTGGGCACAACTGCAGGAAGTTGGAGGCCAGGGCGCGTTTGCGCTCAGACCCCTGCCCTGCTGACAGATAGTGGCTCAACTCATGCAACAGGATCGGCGTCCAATCCATCGATGGCGCGCCATCAGGCGCGTCATGCTGCGAATACAACAGGATGGTGCGCCCACGCACCTTGGCCTGGGTGCTGTCCGACTCCGGCCACCACACGAATCGCGCCTGGAACACCGGGGGCGGTGGCACTGCAAAGAACGCGCGCATGTCCGATGCCAAGCCAGCAACGCCCGGGCTGCCCAATGCTTCTTTCAGCAACCGTGTCTGCGTTTCAAAACGCGGCGCAACTGCGATTGCGCGGGTGGCACGCCCGACAAAGCGGGCGAAGTACGCGCGTAGCATCACCTGGTCATCTGCCGACTGCGCTGCAATCGCCGCGTTCGCTGCGGCCTCGAACTCCCCGCCTCCCAGAAAGTATCGGGAAAACGGATCCGCATGACGGGTCACGTCTGCCGCGAAAATGCGCTCGGCTGCATCCAGCATGTCGTCTTCTGCCAGCCCGGATGTGCGACGGCGGAAGTCCGCATAGGCGGCGAGCGCGCTGCGATCTGCATCATCCAGACCGCCGTGCGTTTCCATATAGCGGCGGTAGACGGGAACGGTGAAACCGGGCAGCCAGTCCGACAGGTTATCCAGCAGATTGAATAGATCCGCAGCTTCGCTGTATTCCACATTCATCGGCAGCGCCGGCGTTGCCGGTGGCGCTGCATGTGCGGTTGCGGACAACAGCATCCAGATCAACGCAAGGGAGCCGACGCCCGGCAATGCGCTGGACCAACAGTCACTCCATCTGCGCATGACGAACCCTGGGCTGGCGGATCGCTGGATTCGAGCATGCGGCGATGCTTGCCCACAATATGTCGTTGGTTAGGGGGGGGGGCGGTCTAAAAGCAAGACTTACCTGTGCAGAGTGCGACAGGATCGAGGCAGGCGCAGCGGTTGGTCTTGCAGGCAGGTTTTCCAACGCTGTGGCGCAGCGTGGCCGGTCACGCATCGATCCCGGGAGCGGTCCCCCGCATCGCGGCGAACCGGCGGACGTTGCGACGGCCACAGCCGCCATGAGCGGCACGTTGCAGCCCGGTCGACCCACCGCAGCAGTCAGACGCCATCACCGTCGCGACGATTGCCCTCAAGTCTGCGCGGTACAGGCCGACAAGGTATGCAACGTTTCGAGGAATCTCTATGGGCATCTTGATCTACCTGGTGCCTGCATTCGCACTCTGGGCGCTGATCGCCACCGTGCTGGCGTTTGTGCGGGGCCGGCAATTGCGTGATGAATCCGGCCAGCACGCGAGCACCCAGGACAGTCTTGCGCGTTATCAGGCAGCCCTGTCGCAGCTGAAAGCGCGTGCGGCGGCCAGTACGCTGGAGCTGGAATCGCTGCAGCGCAGCTACGCCGTGCTCAAACAGTCGATGGAGCAGCAGGAACAGAACGCATCTGCGCAGCAGGCGGTCACTGCCGACCAGGTGATTCCAATGGTGATGGTGCAGCAGTTGGACATCGCCAACGAGATCGGCACCTTGTTCGGACATGTGGCACGCGTGGCGCGCAGCCTGCGCCGTTACAGCGCCTACAGCCGCGGCCACAACGCCCCGGAACCGAGCACCGCCCGTTACGACCTGCATTGGCTGGCGGACTGCCTGCACAGCTTCGACCAGGTCGGCCATGCACTGTTGCGCGGCAATGTCGCTGCATTGATCACGGCGTGCCAGGATCTGCTGTCGATGTACGACCACTACTTGAAGGATGGCTCAGGCTACAACAGCCGCGACACCTTCCAGCGCCTGAGCAGTGATGTACCGCTATCGGAGGCGACCGACGCCATCCGCTCGATCATCGTCAAGGCAACGCTGGCGCAGGATGCGCAGGACGCAGTGAAGGAAGAGGCGATAGCCGCGAACGTCGGTTGAGTCGGAAATCGGGAGTTGCGCAATCGCTGCGCTCTTGCGTGCAGCGTCAAAGGTGGGTTGCAGATTGGTACCGCACGCAATAAAAAACGCCGGCTGTGGGCCGGCGTTTTTCGTCAACTGCGTGGATCGGATCACCCGATCACGCTTCGGTCGGAGGCAACTCGCTGGCGGGTGCGGCGACGTCGTCCACCACATCTTCCGCTTCATCCAGTGACGCATCCAGGCGTTCGACCGCCTGCAGCTTTTCGCCCTTGGACAAGCGGATCAAGGTCACGCCCTGGGTATTGCGACCCACGCGCGAGATCTCCGAACCGCGCGTGCGCACCAGGGTGCCGCCATCGGAAATCAGCAGCACTTCGTCGGTGGCGCCCAGCAGCACCGCACGCACCAACTTGCCGTTACGCTCGGTGGTCTGGATGCCGATCACGCCCTGCGTGCCGCGGCCCTTGCGCGGATACTCGGTCAGCGGGGTGCGCTTGCCGTAGCCGTTCTCGGTGGCGGTAAGGATATAGGCCATGTCGTCGCTCTCGGCGAGGTCGATCACCTCCGCGTCGACGCCGTCCGTGCTTTCCACCACGTCCTCGACACCCTCGTCCTCGAGATCGCCTTCGATGCCGCCGGCACGCTCTGCCACGATCAGGCTGACCACCTCTTCGCCCTTGGTCAGACGGATACCGCGCACGCCGGTGGCGGTGCGGCCCATCGAACGCACCGTGGATTCGCCGAAGCGCACGGTCTTGCCGTTGGAGGCGAACAACAACACGTCGCGGTCGCCGTCGGTCAAGGCCACACCGACCAGCGCATCGCCCTCGTCGAGGTTGATGGCGATCTTGCCGCGGGCCAGACGGAAGGCGAATTCGCTCAGCGGGGTTTTCTTGACCGTGCCGTTGCGCGTGGCGAAGAACACATAGCGGTTGTCGGCGTATTCGCGCACCGGCAGCACCGCCTGCACACGCTCGCCGGGTTCCAGCGGAATCCAGTTGATGATCGGACGGCCACGCGCGTTGGAGCCGGCTTCCGGCAACTGATACACCGGCAGCCAGAACACCTTGCCGCTGCTGGTGAAGGTCAGCAGCGTGTCGTGCGTGTTGACCAGCCACAGCTGATCGATGAAATCCTCTTCCTTGGTCGCTGCGGCTGAGCGGCCACGGCCACCACGGCGCTGCGCGCGATACGCGCTCACCGGCTGACGCTTGGCATAGCCTGCGTGCGAGAGCGTCACCACCACGTCTTCCGGCGAGATCAGATCCAGGATGTCCAGATCTTCTTCGCTGTGACGGATCTCGGTGCGGCGTTCGTCGCCGTACTCTTCGCGGATATTGATCAGCTCATCGCGGATCACCTGCAACAGCACGTCGGGGTTTTCCAGGATGCGGATCAGGCCCTGGATGACCTCGAGCAACTGCTTGTACTCGTCGGTCAGCTTTTCCTGCTCCAACCCGGTCAGGCGATGCAGGCGCATTTCCAGGATCTGCGAAGCCTGCACTTCACTGAGCTGATAGAAGCCATTGGCCAGGCCCACGCCCGGCGCCAGGTCTTCCGGCTTGGAGGCTTCGGCACCGGCGGCGCCCAGCAGCGCGCCGACCAGACCCGGTTCCCAGGTCTTGGCCAGCATGCGCTCGCGCGCTTCCTGCGGGTTGGCCGAGGTCTTGATCAGCTCGATCATCTCGTCGATGTTGGCCAACGCGACGGTCAGGCCTTCCAGCACATGCGCACGCGCACGCGCCTTGCGCAGCTCAAAGATGGTGCGGCGGGTCACCACTTCGCGGCGGTGGCGGATGAACGCCTGCAGCATCTGCTTGAGGTTCATCAACTGCGGGCGGCCGTCGATCAGCGCCACCATGTTGATGCCGAACACCGACTCCATCTGGGTCTGCTGATACAGGTTGTTGAGCACAACCTCGGCCGACTCGCCGCGCTTGACCTCGATGTAGATGCGCATGCCGTCCTTGTCGGACTCGTCGCGCAGCTCGCTGATGCCTTCGAGCTTCTTTTCCTTGACCAGCTCGGCGATCTTTTCGATCAGCCGTGCCTTGTTCACCTGATACGGGATCTCGGTGACGATGATCGCTTCACGGCCGTTGTCGGCCACTTCCACGTCGGCCTTGGCGCGCATGCGCACGCGGCCACGGCCAGTGCGATAACCGGCAGCAATGCCGGCGGTGCCATTGATGATGCCGGCGGTGGGGAAATCCGGGCCGGGGATGTACTCCATCAGGCCTTCGACATCCAGTTCCGGCGTATCGATCAAGGCGATGCAGGCGTTGATCGCTTCGGTCAGATTGTGCGGCGGGATATTGGTGGCCATGCCCACCGCGATACCGGCCGAGCCGTTGACCAGCAGGCTCGGGAACCGGGTCGGCATGACCGTCGGCTCCTGCTCCTTCTCGTCGTAATTGGGCTGGAAATCGACGGTTTCCTTGTCGATGTCGGCCATCAGCTCATGCGCCAGCCGCGACATGCGCGACTCGGTGTAACGCATCGCCGCGGCGGAGTCGCCATCGACCGAACCGAAGTTACCCTGACCGTCCACCATCATGTAACGCAGCGAGAACGGCTGCGCCATGCGCACCAGCGTGTCGTACACCGACTGGTCGCCGTGCGGGTGGTATTTACCGATGACGTCGCCGACGATACGCGCCGACTTGAAATAGGCCTTGTTGCTATGGGCACCCAGCTCGTGCATCGCAAACAGCACGCGGCGATGCACAGGCTTGAGGCCATCACGGGCATCGGGGAGTGCGCGGCCCACGATTACGCTCATCGCGTAATCGAGATAGCTCTTGCGCATCTCGTCTTCCAGATTGACCTGGATGATTTCCTTGGCGGTTTCTGCCATTCGGGTTCCGTAAGTGAGGTGGCGGGCGAGCCGGAAAGCCGCGTCGGGGGCGCCCTGGTGACAGGCTGCCGACCCCACGCTCCCGCCGATCGATTCAAGCCCCGGATTGTATCACGAAGGGGCAGCCCGATACCGCCGGTTTACCGGCCAGAAACAAGCACTTGCGGGACTTTAGCGACGAATGGCGCGTTATTGCGCCGGGCTGGCCTCAGCTGCCGAACGCTGTCTGCATGCGCGCCAGGTCCGGCTGCGCGATCACCCCGCGTTCGGTGACGATCGCATCGATCAGGCGACCGGGGGTGACATCGAACACCGGATTCCAGGCGTGGATGCCGTCGGCCACCGTGCGCACGCCGCCAACGCCGAACAATTCGCCTGGGTCGCGCTGCTCGATCTCGATCTGTTCGCCGTCGGCGGTGGCCATGTCCACGGTCGAGGACGGCGCCACCACCATGAACCTGACGCCGTGGTGGCGCGCAGCGATCGCCAGCTGATAGGTGCCGATCTTGTTGGCGGTGTCGCCGTTGGCGCAGATGCGATCGGCGCCGACGATGACCCACTGCACCAGCCCGGACTTCATCAGATGCGCGGCGGCCGAGTCGGCGATCAGGGTCGCGTCGATGCCGTCCTGCTGCAGCTCCCACACGGTCAGGCGTGCGCCCTGCAACCACGGCCGGGTCTCGCCGGCAAAGACTTTGGCGATGCGCTGCTGGGCCACGCCGGCGCGGATCACACCCAGCGCGGTACCGAAGCCGGCAGTGGCCAGCGAGCCGGTATTGCAGTGGGTCAGCACGCCGCTGCCTGCCGCGATCAGATCGGCACCGAGCGCGCCCATTCGCCGATTGGCCGCCAGATCTTCGTCGGCGATGGCTTGCGCCTCGCGTGCGATCACTTCGCGCCAGTCGGCGCCGGCAGCGCCCAATACCCGACGCATACGCATCAGTGCCCAGGCCAGATTCACCGCAGTCGGACGCGCGGCATTGAGCCGCAATAGCGCCGGTTCGAGTTTTTGCAAGGCGGCGCTGCCCCCATCGGCATCGATGTCGCGTGCCGCCAACACCACGCCCCACCCGGCCGCGATACCGATCGCCGGCGCGCCGCGCACGGCCAGCGAATGGATCGCCTCGGCCACCGCGTCGCTGGACTCGCAGCGCACATGTTCCACCACGAAGGGCAGCTTGCGCTGGTCGAGCAGTTCCAGGGCATCGCCGGTCCACAGCAGTGGGCGGATATGGTCGTAGCGGGCGTAGTCGATATGGGCGCTGTCGTTCATGGCGCTATTGTAAGGCGCGCGGGCAGCCCAGTCAGTGGACCTGCCGTGCTCAGCCTGGGGTCGGCGCGCAACAATGCCTCAAGCGCATGCTAGGCGAAGGTATGTTGAGCGGCTGGAAAACGTAGCGAGCAGTTTGGATGCAGTCGAAAGCCTGGTTGGTCGAGCGCGCGCTGCCCTCGCCGCTCGCGGGACACGCCGTACATCCGTCCATGGAGGCTCGGTGGCGGCATCCATGCCGCCACACGGTACCGCAAGCGGCAAGGACACCGCACCAGGAAGTTTGCCGGTTGCTTTGTTGAAGCCTGCCTGTCGATCGCGTTGCGCTGCGAAGCTGATCCGACGCGGCGTTATTCAAACAACGCACGTCATGCACTGCTTGCAACCATGCACGCCGACCATCCCGCCTGGTCCTTGCCCGCCTACCCTCGCGGGACCTTACGCGGCATGCATGCCGCGTAAGCGCCTACAGGGACGTACTTGCGGCGTGTCCCGCGAGGGTGGGTGGGCAAGGGCGCTCCAGCCAAACCACAGATCAGGCCGCAGATCAGCCGCCTGCAGCGAAAGCCAAGATCCTCCGCTCAGCAATAGACCAACGCGCAACAGGCTTGTCAGCCGCTCTCAGTCGACGATGAACTCGGCACGGCAGCCGTCGTTCACCCACACCCCATCGCGGCTCCAGCCCCAGGTCTGGCCTTCCACGCAGTCTTTTTTGGACATCTGCCGGCCCACACGCACCTGGCGCTCCACCGACACCCCGCAGGTACGGCGCGAGTTCTTCTTCGATTCGCAGGTGATCATGCGCGGCACGGCCACAAAGCCGGAACCGTCTTCGGCACCGACTTCGAACTCGCCATCGCAACCGCGCGAGACCCAGATTTCGTTACGGCGGGTGCCCCACGTGCGGCCCTCCTTGCACGGCCACATCGAGCGTTGACGCAATAAACGGACTGGCGCGCCGCGCAGCACCACCGGGCAGGCCACCTTGCCGCCGTTGGAATCGCAGCGCACCACGCGGCGCATCTGCGGGGAGGCCGGCACGCCTGCGGAGGCGAACTCCGCACGGCAGCCCTGCTCGACCCACACGCCGTCGCGTTCGACATCCCATTCGCTGCCGCGGATACAGCTGGTTTCGGACAACTGGCGCACCAATTGCACGCCGTGTTCGGTGTCCATCGCACAATGCGTGCGCGCCATGTCCTTGGACTCGCAACGCACCACGCCGGAGGCGCGATCCGAGGCACGCGCGTCGGCAAGCATCAGCAGCGGCAAGCACCACAAACCGCATAAGCTGACCAGCCACTTCATGCCGACACTCCTCACCCAAACACACTCTGCGCCGCGCCCCCCGTGGACGGGAGGATGAGAGCATCATCGATGTGAAGAAAGCAATACAGTGCCGATGACAGCGGGATGGCACTGCGGGCCTGTGATCCGCAATGGCGTCGGCGGCACAACCCGATACGCGGTGCCGGCGCTAGGCGCGCGCGAACTCGAACGCGAGCACATCGGCAATCTGCGCGGTGCCACGCAGGGCCATCAACAAGCGATCAACGCCGACCGCCACACCGGCGCAATCGGGTAGCTGCGACAACACCGCGAGCAGGCGTTCATCCAATGGCACCTGCTGCAACCCGCGCGCGGCACGCACCGCGTTGTCGCGCATGAAACGCGCGCGTTGCTCCTGCGCGTCATTCAATTCGTGATACCCGTTGGCCACCTCATAGGCGCCAAGGTACAGCTCGAAGCGCTCGGCCACTGGCGGGTCGTCGTGGCGGATACGCGCCAATGCACATTGGCTGGCCGGCCAGTCGTGCACCACGGTCAGCGTGTCGCCGGCAAAGTCCGGCTGGATGCGATGGGTCATCAGCAGATCCAGCCAATCGTCGCGGGTCAGCCCCTGCGGATCGATGGCGATGGCCTGTAGCGGTGCGCGTAGCGTTTCGATCGGATCGCGCAGTGGGTCGATGCCCAAGGTCTGCGCGAACAATTCGCGGTACGTCAGCACCTGCACGCGCACCTCGCGCTCGACCAATGCAAGTGTGCGCCGCACCAGCGCGACGGTTTCCTGTGCCAGGGCGCGATCGTTCCACCCCAGCCGATACCACTCGAGCATGCTGAACTCGGGATTGTGGCGGCCGCCGGCTTCGCCGTTGCGAAACACCCGCCCCAGCTCGTAGCAATCGCCCACCCCGGTTGCGAGCAAACGCTTGAGCGGATATTCCGGCGAGGTACGCAACCAGCGCACCGGCGCGCCGGCATCCACGTGGCCGCTGAAGCGGGTGCTGAAGCTCTCGATATTCGGCTCGGTGTTGCCGGCCTCCGACAGCACCGGCGTCTCCACTTCCAGCACGTCGCGCTCGGCGAAAAACTCGCGAATCGCGGCATTCAGCCGCGCGCGCAACCGTAATGCGGCCAAGTCGATCTGCGCCGCCGTCATGGCTGCTGGCCGTGCTCGCCGAGGAAGGCCAGCAAGCGCGCTTCGTCCCAGATCTCCACGCCCAGCGACTGCGCCTTGTCGAGCTTGGAACCGGCTTCTTCGCCGGCCACCAGAAACGCGGTTTTCTTGGAGACGCTGCCGGCGACCTTGGCGCCCAACGCTTCCAGGCGCTGTTTGGCCGCATCGCGCGTCAGCGCAGCCAAGGTGCCGGTGATGACCACGGTCTGTCCATCGAGCGGGCCGCTCTGCACGGCGTCGGCATCGGGCAGGCGCGACAGCACGGTCTCCATCGCTCGCTGCGCGGCACTCGCCAATGCCGCGTTCTCCGGCCGATCCAGCCATTGCAGCAGCGACGCCACCACCGGCGCCGGAATGCCGGCCTGCAACAATGCGTCGGCGTCCGTGTTGCGCAGCGCGTCGAACGAGTCCACCACCGCGGCCAGTTGCTGCGCCCGCACCGGGGTCACCTTGGGGATGTCCATGTCTTCCAGCACGCTGGCAAAGCTCAGCGCATCGCGCAGCTTGGGCGATGGCGGGTGCGCATCGCCGATGCGCACGCCACGCTGCAACAGATCGTCGATGGCTTGCTGGTTGCCGGACTGATCGAGGAAGTGCCCCAGCGAACGCGCCACCTCGCCACCGATGTCGGGCACGCGCTTGAACAGCGGCCACGGCAGGTGGCGGATCAGCTCCAGATCGCCGAACCAGGCCGACAAGGCCTTGGCCGTACTTTCGCCGACATGCTCGATGCCCAGCGCAAACAGGAAACGCTCCAGCGTGGTGTCGCGCGATTTCTTCAGCGCTTCGATCAGGTTGTCGGCCCACTTGGTGGCGATCTTTTTGCGATTCCAGTCGAACGCCGGCAAGCCGGCACGCAGCAGATCGGCCTGCCAGGTGTGCGGCACCTCACGCTCGCCGGCCAAATCCACACCGATGCTCGCCACGGTGGTTTCGAGCTGCGCATATGCACCGGTCGCGAGATGCTCGCGCGCTTCACGCAGAAACGCATGCGGGCTTTCGGCGGTGCTGATCAGGCGCAATTGCAGCAGTTGATCGACAGTGAGCAGATACAGATCGGCCACGCCCTGCACCACGCCGCTGTCGACCAGCACCTCGATGAACTTTTCGCCCAGGCCATCGACATCCATCGCGCGGCGCGAGACGAAATGCCGGAACGCTTCCTTGCGCTGCGCTGGGCAGGTCAGCTCGCCAGAGCAGCGCCACACCGCCTGCCCTTCTTCGCGCACGATCTCCGACCCGCACACCGGGCATTGCGTAGGCATCTGCCATGGCTGGGTGCCGGGTGGCCGTTGATCGGCGACAACACCAGCCACTTCCGGAATCACATCGCCGGCACGGCGCACGATTACCGTATCGCCCACGCGCACATCCAGCCGCGCGATCTGGTCGGCGTTGTGCAAGGTCGCGTTGGTGACGATCACCCCGGCCACATGCACCGGCTTCAGACGCGCCACCGGGGTCGCCGCACCGGTGCGGCCGATCTGGATCTCGATCGCCTCCACCGTGGTGGACTGCTCCTGCGCCGGGAATTTATGCGCGATCGCCCAGCGCGGTGCGCGCGAGACAAAGCCCATCTCGCGCTGCCCGGCCAGATCGTCGAGCTTGTAGACCACGCCATCGATATCGAATGGCAAGCCGTCGCGCGCCGCACCGATACGGTGGTAGTACGCCAACAGGCCGTCGCTGCCCTGCACGACCTCGACCAGGGCGCTGACCGGAAAGCCCCAGTCGCGCAACTGCGCCAGGATGGCCGAATGGGTCTGCGGCAATACGCCTTCGCTCACTTCGCCCACGCCGTACGCAAAGAAACTCAGCGGACGTTGCGCGGTAATGCGCGCATCCAGCTGACGCAGCGAACCGGCCGCACCATTGCGCGGATTGGCCAGCACCTTGCCGCCATGCAGGCGCATCTGCGCGTTGTAGGTTTCGAATGCGGCGCGCGGCATATACACCTCGCCCCGCACTTCCAGCACCTGCGGCCAGCCTTCGCCACGCAGGCGCAGCGGAATCGCCTTGACGGTGCGCAGATTGGCACTGACGTCCTCGCCGGTGGCGCCGTCGCCCCGCGTTGCGCCCTGCACGAACTCGCCGTTCTCGAAGCGCAGGCTGATCGCCAGGCCATCGAGCTTGGGCTCGGCCGAAAACAGCGGTTGTTTCACCTCCAGCCGCGCGCTGATACGCCGCACGAATTCGGCCACTTCCTCATCGCTGAAGGCGTTGCCCAGCGACAACATCGGCAAGGCATGCCGCACTTCGGCAAAGCGCGACGCGGCTAGATGGCCGACGCGTTGGGTCGGCGAATCGGCGCTGGCGAACTCTGGATGCTCCGCTTCCAATGCCTCCAGCTCGCGCATCAAGCGGTCGTAGTCGACGTCGGCCATCTGCGGCTCGTCGAGCACGTGATAGCGGTAGTTGGCGTCTTCGAGACGACGACGCAGGGCGTCGATGCGCTGAGCGGGATCCGGGCTGACAGTCATGCGATCGCTGGGCGGGCTCTGGGCTGCATAGTCTAACGGGCAGGCACTGGCTCAAGCAGCGCCCGGACAGCGGCCCAATTCGGTGTCTGGCACATCCGCCGGGTTCGTGCGCGTGTGCGCGAACGGCAAGCAGGCACCAGCGCCTGCCCGCCGTAGCGCCCGCCCGGGAGAGGCCTTCACGTCGACAGGGAAGCCACCCTGCTTTCCTAGCGAATAACCGTTTTCAGCCCGTTCGGCAGTTGCCGATAGGCACACCGCCACAAACCCGCTAGCGTGGCGCCCTCTTTGCCCTGTCCGCCTGGAGTTCACCGTGTCGTTGCCCGTCTCGCGCCGTTCGTTTCTCAGCCTTGCCGGTTCCGGCATGGCGGTTTCCGCATTGGGGCTGATGTCGCCAGCCGAGGCGGCCCGCAAACGTGCAGCCGCACCTGCCGCCCCGGGTGTGGCGCCTGCCGCCGGCACCGTGTACCTCAACTACAACGAACATCCGCTCGGCCCCTCGCCCGCCGCACTGGACGCGGCAACGCGATCGCTGGCGCGTGCAGGCCGGTATCAGTTCGAGATGGAGCAGGACCTGCGCAACCTGATGGCCGGCGAGTTGCAGTTGCCGAACGACCACATGGCGTTTTTTCCCGGTTCGAGCGACCCGCTGAATCGCAGCAGCGCCCTGTTCACCTCGCCACGCGCAGGTCTGGTCATCGCCGACCCAACCTTTGAAGCGGTGGCCGACGTCGCCACCGCACATGGTGCACCGGTGCGCCGTGTGCCCTTGCGGGCCGATGGCGCACACGACGTCAAGGCAATGGCCAAGGCCGACCCGACCGCTGGCTTGATCTACGTGTGCAACCCCAACAATCCCACTGGCTCGGTCACGCCGCGTGCCGAGATCGAATGGCTGCTGACCAACAAGCCAGCCAGCGCCGTGCTGCTCGTCGACGAAGCCTATATCCACTACAGCCACGAAACCTCGGCGGTGGATCTGGTACGCCAACGCCAGGACCTGATCGTGCTGCGCACGTTTTCCAAGTTGTACGGCATGGCCGGCCTGCGCCTGGGCGCCGCCATCGCCCCGCCGGGCCTGCTGACCAAGCTCGCCACGCTGGGCGGCAATCCGCTACCGGTGCCGGCCATGGCCGCAGGCATCGCCAGCCTGCGCGACCCGCAACTGGTGCAGACCCGGCGCGCGGAGAACGCCCGCGTGCGCGACGACACCATCGCCTGGCTCAAGAGCAAGGGCTACACCTGCCTGCCCACGCAGGCCAACTGCTTCCTGCTCGACGTCAAGCGCGACGCCGGCGTGTTCGCCGATTCGATGCAGAAACAAGGCGTCATGGTCGGCCGCAGCTGGCCGATCTGGCCCAAGCGCGTGCGCGTGAGCGTGGGAACCGAGGCGGAGATGCTGCGGTTCCGCGAGGCGTTTGCCAAGGCCAAGCGCTGATCGCGCCTCCGGACGCGAGAAGGGCTTTGATGCGTTATCCCCTCGGGACAGCGTCACGTACAACGGGAGAGCGTGCCTTGCAGGCGCGGATGAGGGGCGCCGCAGGACAGCGGAAGATGAAAGCCATGACCGACGCGTCGCCACGCGTCAGCCGGGGCAAACCATCGGATTTCAGCAACACCTCGCAACCGTGCCCTCGCCCCTCTTCCGCAGCAGAGGGGCGTTGACTTGCTGTCACGCAGACGTTGCAACAGGCGCAGCAGGATTCAGGCGCAGCAAGCGCCGGATCCCCACATAGCTCGCGGCAAACGTCAGTAGCATCGACAGCGCAATCCACACCAGGAGCTGGCGCATCATCGGTGTGCCCTGAAAGATGCGCGCGTAGTCGCTGGTAGCGAACAGTGCGATGGCGTGCGGCAGGAACACGCTGATGATGGGCTTGGGCACAGGCGCCACCAGCAGCGTCACTGCAGTGGCAAACCCGATCGACATCCATTGCGAGCGACATGGGCTTCTAGACGCGCTTTTACGCAACCGCAGCGCAACCCGCGAAAACATCCATAGCAGCGGTGCGGCCAGTACCGCACACACCGCCAGCAACATCAGCACCGCCAGCACGCCCTGCAAGCTCCACATGGTTCATTCCTATGCAGGAGCACGTCCAGCGGCAGACAGGCTGGCACCGCTAATCGATGGCTCGCAGCCACCAACTAATGACGTGCAATCACCCGCAGCGCGCAATCACCAGCGCGGCGACTTGGTCAGCGGCGGCGCCTGGTGCTGGCGATCGTAGGCGCGCAGTTCGTCGCGGATATGCGCAACGCGCTGGCGGCCCAGCGCATTGCGGCTGTCGTCCAGCACCACGCCATCGAGCAATTCGGCCATGCGCTGCACGGTCGGCAGCATCTTTTCCCAGGCATCCAGCGCGGTCATCGGCGCCGGCAAGGTGAGGAAGAACGCAATCGCCGGGGTCTGCATTTCGCGGATGTTGGCCATATCGAAACTGCCGGGCTTGAGGATGCTGGCCATGCTGAAGATCGGCCCACGCTCTGGATACCCTTCCACCAGGCGGTGGAACACATTCATGTGGCCGAACACCAGCCCAGTCTTCTCGGCTGCCACCACCACGTCTTCGCCGCGCAGCACCTGCCCGGCCTTGGCGGCCACGAACAGCGAGACGATCTTGTCGAAATCCTGGTTCGGGCGCTTGCCGACGTCGTTGCCGCCGGTCGCATCCTGATCGTCCAGATTCAGCTCGCTCTGCGTGGCGCTTTCGGTGCGCTCGGAAAGCTCACCGTCGCTACCGGCATCGCCGGAAATCACCGGCTCGCGGCGCTCGCGCGGCTGTCCGTCCTCTTTGTCGACCCGGCGCCCTTGCGGCGATTTCTTCGGGCGACCGAACAGGAAGATCGCCGCGACCAGCAGCAGTCCAGCGATCAGGATCCCGATCCGGATCATGGCCATGTCGGACATTCAGCGTGCCTCCGCATAAGAATGACAGGTGTCGATATTCCAACAAGCATGGCACGTCATGCCGCACCCGCCAAACGCGCGGCTTCTTCCAGGTCCACGCTGACCAGACGACTGACGCCCGGCTCGCGCATGGTCACGCCGGAGAGCTGACGCGCGGCCTCCATCGTCGCCTTGTTGTGGCTGACGAACAGGAACTGCACCTTCTCGCTCATTTCCCGGACCATGTTGGCCAGGCGGCCGACATTGGCCTCGTCCAGCGGCGCGTCCACCTCGTCCAACAGGCAGAACGGCGCCGGGTTGAGCTGGAAGATCGCAAACACCAGCGCCACCGCGGTCATCGCCTTCTCGCCACCGGACAGCAGCGAGATGCTGGACACCCGCTTGCCCGGCGGGCGCGCCATGATGGTCACGCCGGTGTCGAGCAGATCTTCGCCGGTGAGTTCCAGGTAGGCATGACCGCCGCCGAACAAACGCGGATACAAGGCCTGCACGCCGGAATTGACGCGGTCGAAGGTGTCCTTGAAACGGCCACGGGTTTCGCGGTCGATCTTGCGGATGGCTTCTTCCAGGGTCTCCAGCGCGGTGTTCAGATCCAGGTTCTGCGCATCGAGATATTCCGAACGCTGCGCGGCTTCGCCGTATTCCTGGATCGCGGCCAGGTTGACCGGCTCCAGCCGCCGCATGCGGCCGTCGATCTGGCCAACCGCCGCTTCCCACTCGGCCGCATTGGCCGCCTCGGGCAACCCGTTGACCACATCTTCCAGGACGAAGCCTGCTTTCACTACGGCAGCCGACAGCTGTTCGGCGCTCAGCACCAACGCCTGCTGATCGAGCTTGCGCTGCGAGATGCGCTCGCGCTGTGCCAGCGCCTGCTCGTCACGCTGCTGGCGGGTCTGCTCATAGCTGCGCAGCTCGCCATCGACACTCTCCAGCATGGTGCGCGCTTCGCTCAGCACGCGCTCGGTGCGCACGCGCTCGCTCAAGGCGGATTGATGTTCGTGCTCCAGCGTTTCCACCGGCGAATCGCCGTCGCTGAGTTGCGCGACCAGGTCTTCCAGGCGCGTGTCGAGCTGGCCGCGCTGGCTATCCATGCGCTCCAGCGTCTGGCTGAGCGAGGTGATCTGGGTGCGTTGCGATTCCAGCGTGAGCGCCAGCGCATGCATCGCATCGCGCACGCCGCGTGCGGCATCGCGGGCCTGATCGCGCGCGTCGGTGAGCTGGCGGCGTTCGTTTTCCAGGGCCTCGCGGGCACCTTGCAGATCGCCCATCAGGGTGACCGCGTCTTCGAGCTTGGCGCGCGCTTCGCGCGCCTGCTCGCGGCTGGTGTCCAGCGTTTCCAGCAGCTGCGACAACTCGTTTTCGATGCGTTCGATGCGCGTGCGTGCGGCATCGACCTTGCCTTGCTGACTCTGCAGCTGACCGGCCAGTTCGGACACGCTGCGATGCGCCATGTACAACTGGCGCTGCGCATCTTCGCGTTGCTGTTCGGCTGCCAGCAGCTGCTCGCGGAAGCTGCCCAGGCGCTGCTCAAGTTCGGCTTCGCGCTCCTGCAGCGTTTCGATCTGCGCGCGCAGTTCCTGGATCTCGCGCTCGCGCAGCAACGCGCCCTGCTTGGCGGCGCCGGAACGCGACACCCGCACCCAGCCCTCGCCCAGCCGCTCGCCATTGCGGGTGATGACCGAATCGCCTTCGGGCAGGTTGCGCTGCAGCGTGCGTGCGGCGTCCAGATCCTCGGCCGCGTGCAGACGCGCGAGCAGGCGACGGATCGCGATCGGCCCCTGCACCTTGGCCGCCAGCGAGGTCGGTGCGAAGTTGGCGTTGTCGCTGGCACTGGACACCAGCGCGATGCGGCCGTCGCCCAATTCGCCCAGCGCATCGACCAGTTGTTCCGGCGCGTCCACCAGCACGCCTTCGATCAACTGCCCCAATGCGCCTTCGACCGCGTTTTCCCAGCCGCTTTCGACCGTGATGCGCTCGCCCACGCGTGCGGCCGAATCCAGCCCGCGCGACTTCAACCATGCCACCGCCGCGCCCTGCTCCTGGCCGAGTGCGGCCTGCTGCAGGGTTTCCAGCGACGACAGCCGGCCACGCGCGGCCTGCGCCTGCTTGCGTACTTCGGCCAGCTCGCCCTGGCTTGCCCGCTGTTGTTCCTGCAGCCCGCCAAGCGCGTGCTTGCGCGCTTCGACCTGCTCGGTCAGCCCGTCCAGCGAGGTCTTCTGGGTTTCGTGGCGCAGCTCGATCTGCTCGAACGCCTCGGCCAGCGCATCCAGATCCAGCCCGGCGCGCTCATTGACCAATGCTTCGCGGCGACGGTCGGCTTCCAGCGACTGGCGATCGAGATAATCGACGCGCGTGCGCTCCACTTCGCCGGCACGCGAGGCCTCGCCGGTGTCGCGGTTATGGGCTTCCCAGCGTTGCTGCCAGTCGGCCAGGCGCGCTTCGGCCTCGCGTAGCGCCTCCTGACGGAATTCGTGGTCTTCGCGCAGCTGCTCCAGCTGCGGTTCGGCAGCGTCCACCGCCTCGCGCAATACCGCCAACTTGGCCGAATCGCCGCTGATGTGCTGGGTCAGTTCCTGCAGTTGGCTTTGCGCCTCATCGCGCGCCTTGTGCAGGCGATGCGAGAGTTCGCGCTGATGCTGGATCTGCTGCTCGATGCGCGCCAATGCACCACCGACCTGATACACATCGGCCTGCGCCTTGGCCACCGCTTCGGCGGCCTCTTCGCGTCGCGCGCGCCCGGTCTCGATCCGCGCTTCGGCATCGCGCTGTTCGGCGATCAACTGCTGCAGGCGGGTTTCTTCCTGATTCAACTTCTCGCGCAGGCCCTGCAATTGTCCGTCCAGGCCACGGTACTCCAGCGCCTTCCACTCGGCATCCTTGATCCGGCGCTCTTCCTGCAACGCCTGGTACTGCTCGGCCTGGCGCGCCTGGCGCTGCAGATGCGCCAATTGCTTGGTGATTTCCTCGCGCAGATCGCCGAGGCGATCGAGATTTTCGCGGGTATGGCGGATGCGCGTTTCGGTTTCCTTGCGGCGTTCCTTGTACTTGGAAATGCCGGCAGCCTCTTCCAGATACACGCGCAGGTCTTCCGGGCGCGCTTCGATGATCTGGCTGATCATGCCCTGCTCGATGATCGAGTAGCTGCGCGGCCCAAGACCGGTGCCCAGGAACAGGTCGGTGATGTCGCGGCGCCGGCACTTGGTGCCGTTGAGGTAATACGCACTGGTGCCGTCGCGGCTGACCAGACGCTTGACCGAGATCTCGTTGAACGAGGCGAACTCGCCGGTGATGGTGTGATCGGAGTTGTCGAAGATCAGCTCCACCGTCGCCTGCGACACCGGCTTGCGCGCCGAGGAACCGGAAAAGATCACGTCGGTCAGCGAGTCGCCGCGCAGGCGGCTGGCCGAGCTCTCGCCCATCACCCAGCGCACCGCATCGATGATGTTGGACTTGCCGCAGCCATTGGGGCCGACGATGCCGGTCATGTTGGTGGGCAGGTGCAACGTGGTCGGGTCGACGAACGACTTGAAACCGGACAGTTTGATCGTGGACAGGCGCATGAGACTGAGGGTTCCGGGCACCGCGCGGGCAAGGCCGGCAGGCGCGTTTTCCTGTGAAGCCGGGATCTAAGCCCTTGATCGGAAAGATCTATGGGCCGTGGCACCGGCAATGGAGCACGAGTATAACGGGCCGGCCATCACTGGCGGCGACCACAAAGACGAAGGGCGCCTAACAAGGCGCCCTTCGGGTCGTGCAGACGGCGTGGATCAGGCGTCGGATTCGACGATGACCTTGACCGAGGTTTCCACATCGGCGTGCAGGTGCAGCACAACGTCGTACTCGCCGACATTGCGGAATGCGCCTTCGCCCAGGATCACTTCGCTCTTTTCCAGCGGCAGGCCGGCGGCGGTGAAGGCCTCGGCGATGTCGCGCGGGCCGACCGAACCGTACAGCTTGCCTTCGGTGGACGCATGCGCGCCGATGGTGACGCTGGCGCCTTCGAACTTGGTGGCGCGGCCCTGTGCATCGGCCAGGATGGTGTTGGCCTTGGCTTCGTACTCGGCACGCTTGGTTTCGAACGCTTCGACGTTGGCAGCGGTGGCCGGAACGGCCTTGCCCTGCGGCACGAGGAAATTACGGCCGTAGCCCGGCTTGACGCTGACCTTGTCGCCCAGGTTGCCCAGGTTGGTCACTTTCTGCAGAAGAATCAGATCCATGGTGGTGCTCCGTTATTCGTTAGCGCCGACGCTTTGGCCGACGCAACGGGTGCTGTCCGAAAAGACGGGGATTCGGGAATCGGGATTTGGGAATCGCAAGAGCACGATCAACACCGCATCTCGAATGACCGGCCTCTATATTTTAATAACCCGCACATGGATGTGCGGGCTCTTGTGAGGGACTCACATACAACCGTGCGGGCTGTGTGCGGGACTCACATCAACGACTCGAATCAAACGTCGTGATTGTCCGTGTACGGGATCAGCGCCAGGAACCGCGAGCGCTTGACGGCCGTCGCCAGCTGGCGCTGGTACTTGGACTTGGTACCGGTCACGCGGCTCGGCACGATCTTGCCGTTCTCGGTGAGGTACTGACGCAGGGTGTTGAGATCCTTGTAATCGATCTCTTTGACGCCCTCGGCGGTGAACTTGCAGAACTTGCGACGACGGAAGAACTTGGACATGACAGCGCTCCTTAAGCGGCTTCGGCGTTGTCGCCGTCGGTATCGGTGGCGGCAGGTGCAGCATCGCCTTCCTCGTCGTCACGACGACGACGCTCGCTACGCTCGGGCTTGTCGCCCTTCTCGTCCTTGCTCTTCATGATCAGCGACTGCTCGGTGTCCGGGCCGTCGCGCTTGACCACCAGGTGACGCAGCACCGCATCGTTGAAGCGGAAGCTTTCCACCAGCTCGCTCAGCACGGCCTGGTCGACTTCGATGTTGAGCAGCACGTAGTGCGCCTTCACCAGGTTCTGGATCGGGTAGGCCAGCTGACGACGGCCCCAGTCTTCCAGACGGTGGATGGTGCCGTTACCGCCCTCGATCAGCGACTTGTAGCGCTCGATCATGGCCGGGACCTGCTCGCTCTGATCCGGGTGGACCAGGAACACGACTTCGTAATGACGACTCATGTTGTATTACCTTTCGGATGTGGCCACGTGGGCCGGACAGCTCCCCGGTGACCCGCGCAAGGCGGCCGGTGGAGCAAGGGTTCCCGCCCGGAACCGGGCAGGAAGCAGGAAAGTATGGCAGTTCAGTCGCTTAGCCGCAACCGGGCGCCCGGCGGAGAGGTTCTAAGTCCGTCCCCTCCGGGCGATCAGGACTGTTTGCGTGCCACTGTCGCGCCTGCCCTGGAGCGCCCGCGCCGCAACCGCGGACCGAGCCGCGCGTGCCTGGGGTGAGCGGACCGAGCGAGAAGCAGTGGAGCAGTCGGTGATGCAATTCAGACGGCGCGTGGCGAGGCCTCTGTCATCGGGTGTGCCGGCAGATCTCCGAGGCGCGCCCTGATCGGCCCCTTCGGGGCACCTTCTGTCCCGACGGGAGAAGGAAATCACGCCAATGCCGCCGACTCAGGCCGTGCTCAACGATGCTCGGCTTCGGTCGTGAAACTCTCCCCACACCCACATTCGGCGGTGGCATTGGGATTGCTGAAGGTAAAGGTCTCGCTGAGGCCGTGCTTGCCGAAGTCGATGCAGGTGCCGTCCACCAGGGGCAGGCTGACCGGATCGACGAAGATACGCACCCCACCCTGCTCGAATACCGCATCGTCATCGCGCTGGTCGCGCGCCAGATCGGTGATATGGCCCCAGCCGGAGCACCCGGTCTTGGTCACACCAAAGCGCAACCCCAGCGTACCCGGGGTCTGCTGCACGAAACGCTGCACGCGCTCCAGCGCGGCGGGGGTGAGGCTGATGGCCATGAGGTGGCTCCAGAAACGATGGCGACAAGTATAGCGAGGCTGCAATCGACCGAGGCTGCGTCCTCGGCTATCGCGTCATCCACAGGTGGGGGCATGGCAAGGCCTGGACAAGCGCATCGACCGCAAGCGGTTCAGATGCTCGCGCCAGCGCGTCCGCAGCCAGTAAACTCGCAGACCATTCAAAGTCGCTACGGCGAGGACAAGTCATGACGGTGGTCAGCGTTGAACATGCGCTTGCGGGCAAGCTCCCCGAAGGCGGCGAAGTCACGGTACGGGGGTGGGTGCGCACCTTGCGCGGATCTGCCGGACTGGCCTTCATCAACGTGACCGATGGCTCGTGCTTCGCCCCGATCCAGGTGGTGGCCACCGAGGCGCTACCCAATTTCGACGACATCAAGCGCCTGACCAGCGGCTGCTCGGTGATCGCCAAGGGCGTGCTGGTGAAGTCGCAGGGCAAGGGCCAGTCGTTCGAGATCCAGGCCAGCGGCGTGGAGATCGTCGGTTGGGTCGAAGACCCGCTGACCTACCCGATCCAGCCCAAGCCGATGTCGCCGGAGTTCCTGCGCGAAGTGGCGCACCTGCGCCCGCGCACCAACCTGTTCGGCGCGGTCACCCGCATCCGCAACTGTCTGGCGCAGGCGGTGCACCGCTTCTTCCACCAGAACGGCTTCAACTGGATCAGCACCCCGATCATCACCACCTCCGACGCCGAAGGCGCCGGGCAGATGTTCCGCGTCTCCACGCTGGACATGGTCAACCTGCCACGCGATGCCAAGGGCAACGTGGACTTCAGCCGCGACTTCTTCGGCAAGGAAACCTTCCTGACCGTGTCCGGCCAGCTCAACGTGGAGGCGTACTGCCTGGCGCTGAGCAAGGTCTACACCTTCGGCCCGACCTTCCGCGCCGAAAACAGCCACACCACGCGCCATCTGGCCGAGTTCTGGATGATCGAGCCGGAAATCGCCTTCGCCGATCTGGCCGAAGACGCGCGCCTGGCCGAGCAGTTCCTCAAGTACCTGTTCCGCGCGGTGCTCGACGAGCGCGGCGACGATCTGGCATTCCTGGCCGAGCGCGTGGACAAGAACGCGATCGCCAAACTGGAAGCCTTCATCAATGCCCCGTTCGAGCAGATCGACTACACCGAGGCGGTGAGGCTGCTGCAGGACTCGGGCAAGAAGTTCGATTTCCCGGTCGAATGGGGCCTGGACCTGCAGACCGAGCACGAGCGCTGGCTGACCGAAGAACACATCGGCCGCCCGGTGGTGGTGACCAACTATCCCGAGCACATCAAGGCCTTCTACATGCGCCTGAACGACGACGGCAAGACTGTCGCGGCGATGGACGTGCTGGCGCCGGGCATCGGCGAGATCATCGGCGGCAGCCAGCGCGAAGAGCGCCTGGATGTGCTGGATGCGCGCATGGCGCAGTTCGGCCTGGATAAGGAGCACTACAGCTGGTACCGCGATTTCCGTCGCTACGGCTCGGTGCCGCATGCCGGCTTCGGCCTGGGGTTCGAGCGCCTGGTGGTCTACGTGTGCGGGCTGAGCAATATCCGCGACGCCATCCCCTACCCGCGTGCGCCGGGCAGCGCGGAGTTCTGAGTGAACACGGAGGCGGCCACCGTCACGATGTATCGCCCGTTGGGACCGGAGGAATACGCCCTGGTGCGTGACTCCGGCTTCCGACGCTGGCCGCCGCGATTGCCTGAGCAGCCGATCTTCTATCCGGTCACCAATCAGCGCTATGCCGAGGAAATCGCATCGCGCTGGAACGTCAAGGACAGCGGCGTTGGCTATGTGGCGCAGTTCGATGTGCTCGCTGCGTTCGTCGACCAATACGCCAGTCAAAAAGTCTGCGGCGCGCATCACACCGAGTCGTGGATTCCGGCCGAAGACTTGGACACATTGAACGAGGCGATCGTCGGCCTCATCACGATCATCGCCTGCTTCGATGCCCCGCCCCAGGAGCACTCCACATGATCCTGTTCTTCGCGCTATGTTTCGTCGGTGTCGCCGTCGCCGGACTCACCGCGCTGCTGATCTTCTGGCCACTGACCCTGGTGCACATGCGCGACCGCCATCCCGACGCGCTGGCCAGCTTCGGCGACCCGGCCTTCATCAGCCCTACCGCGTGGCGCTGGTTGTTGGCGCGCCGCTACCGCAGCTACCGAGACAGTGCGCTGTCCGGTCTGGCCACACCCGCCTGGCTCTCGCTGCTGACCATCTTGTTCGGCCTGGGCATGGCGGCCCTGCTCGGCCTGCTTTCGAAGGTAATGGCATGACTACACAGCACGACACCACGCAGAACGACCACGATTCGTGGTGGCTGGCCACCATCGGCCGCACGCTGATCTGGGCGCGCCTGCGCGTCAAGGAAGCCGGTACCGCCGAAGTCCTGGACAGCGACGGCAAGATCCTGCCCTACGACAGCGAAGACACCGCCCGCGCGGCCTTGTTCGATGCCGAATTCGTCGCGCTCGACGGGCTGGACGAAGAAGACGCGCTGATGCGCGGCTTCTCGCTCGACGAAGTGGCGCCGCCGCGTGGCGAGAACGATGCGGACCTGCGCGAACGCATGGTGGTGACCCTGGGCGGTCGCGCCTGACATGTACGCTCCACGCACGTTCGTGCAGACCGATCTGGCACTGCTGGACTGGCTGATGGCACGCGACCCGTTCGTCACCGTGATCAGCCAGGGCGACGATGGAGTGCCGGCAATCTCGCATCTACCGGTGCTGTACACACGCAACGCGCAGGCAGTTGTGATCGAGGGCCATTGGGCGCGGCCGAACCCGCAGGCGCGCGCGCCCGGCGATGCGGTGATCGTGGTGCAGGGCCCGCACGCCTACGTGTCGCCGAGCTGGTATCCGGACAAGGAAGCGGCCGCGCGCGTACCGACCTGGAATTACGCGGTCGCGCATCTGCATGGACGTTGCGAGCAGGTAAGCGATGAGGCGGAACTGGGCGATTTGATCGGTCGCATGAGCACGCACTTCGAACAGCGCGTCGGCAGCGACTGGCTGTTCGAGATGGAGCGCGACAGTCACCGTCGCCAACTGCGCGGCTTGGTCGGCTTCCGCTTCGTGCCCAGCCGCATCGAGCTCACCTTCAAGCTCAGTCAGAATCATCCTGCCGCCAATCAGCGCAGCGTCAGCCAGCTCCTGGCGCAGCAACCCGACCAAGCCTCGCACGCGATCGCAGCGTTGATGCAGGCGGCCATGGACGCCGATACGACGCGCTGAGACGCCCGCAGCCGCACACGCGAAAAGCGGCTCACCAGAAGGTTGGGACGCATCGGCTACCTTGTTGGCCAACGCCCGAATCGACCTGCGCGCAGGTCATCGCCCCACCCTCTCCCTGCGGCGGACATCACCCTTCGCCACGCTCATAGCATGATCAGCAGATGCGGGCCATACAACTCGTCGTCGCGCCAACTCTGCGCATCCATGCCCGCTTCGTGCGGCGCAAGCCGATACCGCGCCGGATCGACTCCCAGATTGCGACGTGCAGCCAATGCCTCGGCTCTGGCCCACGGTTTGTAGTGATTGGGAGAGATGAAAAAGCGCGTATTGAGATAGTCGAAGATCAATCGCACATTGCTGCAACCCTCCAATACCACCGTGTATTCCACATACCCGGTCAGCACATCGCTCGTGCCCGAACGTTCACGCTGCCGGTTCTGGACGCATGCCTTGCCCCGCTCCAGGATGTAGTCGTGATAACGCCCGGCACGCCCCAACGGCGATGCTGGATAAGCGAGCACCGGAAGGTAGCGACGGCCACGGTCGTCGTTCTGGTGCACGTCGCGCATGGAACCGTGCACATTTTCGCCGTGCTTGGATTCAGGCACCGCATCGTAGACGCCTGTGGAGCGAAAGATGCTGGCGACCAACGCCCGCAACGGTTCCGCCACCTCTGTCACCGGCACCTGGTAGATCGGCCGCGCAAACGACATGCCAGCAAGCGGCTGCAGCAGCTTGCCGTCACGATCACGTGCGAGCACCCGCTCCAGCGATTGAATGAACTCCAGATTGTCGCCTTGCCCGGTGGTAACGCCATTTTCGGACATGTTCATACCGTTTCCTTGATGCGCAACGGCGTATGCCGCCGTTGCAGATTGATGGACACAGCGGCGGGCTGCCTACTGCAGCGCACGAATGGTGTCTGCGATGTTCTTGCCGCCGGTGTAAGCCTTGGATTGGACATAGTCGATGTAGTCCTGCAACTGCAGCGGCAGCAACGTCGCAGCAGCGTTCGTTGCTCTTTTGAATTCGAGCGTATGCTCGTACATATTCATCAACACACGGTAGCGCGCCAAGTCGACGCGCTCCCCAGCGATGGCTTTCTGCATCGCGCGTTCGATCGGTTCCGAACGCGCGGCCTCGCAGATCAGGCACACCACGACGCTCAACCGATCATTCATCTCGGTACCGTGCTCTCCTCCCTTGGACAATGCGGCAGCCAAGTCGGCTTTTGCGACGTTCGGAAATTTGCTTACATGCTGATAGCTATCCAGTGTGTACTTCGTGCCACCGATGGCATAAGCGTTCAACTCGAAGTTCGGGAACTTCAAGAAGTAGCGCGAGACTTCAACTTCTTCATTCTCCGTCGCGTAGGCCACCTCGACGCAAGCCTTTTTTTCATTGGCATCCCGCACAGCTTTCAGTGCGTTTGCATAGTCCGTCGCAGCAAGTCGCAAAATGGTTTCCATAGAACTCTCCTGTATTGAGTGACGTTGCGTCGCTGTACGCGCCGGATGCGCGACTGGACGCACCACCAGTGTGCGAGGACCGACCATCCCTCGATATCGGTCAGGACCCCAGATCCAGGCGCCTATGCGCGGATCTACCGGCGGGAGTGCGCTCAATGCTGCAGGTGAAGCGGCCCTGGCGTCAGCGTTGGACAAGGCGCGAGCAAGTGACTGATCGCGGCGACGACGAGGCGCTGCGATGGAAGTTGACGCTGCATCTCACTGCCGCTACAGCCGTAGCGGTGACGAAAGGTGCCTGCAGACGTTCGCAAACCACATCGTTGAGCATCGCGCGGACGGCACGGCCAATGCATCGATCAGTAACTGCGCATCGAAGCACCAACTCACACGTAGACACTGCGGCCATGCGCTAAATGCTGCGTGCCTGGCACACCTACTCCCGCAGGGCTTGGCCAACGCTCAGCCAGCCCGACGCGACCGCTGCGGCACAAGCGCCTCCGAGGGCTCGCTGCCGCCGCCTGATGCAGGATCAAGCGGAGAAAGTCCTTGCGCGATTGCATACCGGGTGAGCTGGGCGATGCTTTGGATATTGAGTTTCAACATGCAGTTTTCGCGATGCGTGCCCACCGTTTTCACGCTCAAGTGCAAGCGCGTGGCGATCTGCCTGGTCGACAGGCCTTCGGAGTAGAGCTGCACGACTTCGCGCTCACGTGAGGTCAGCCGGGTATACGCAGAATCGTCTTTGGCGGCTCGACGCAGTCCTGCGATCAGCGAACGCGACATCTGCGGACTGATGTAGATCTGATCCTGACCAACGAGCTGAATCGCACGCAGCAATTCGGCGAAGGTACTGGTTCGCGCCAGATATCCTTTTGCGCCAGCTTCGAAGACTGCGCTGGCACGCATGCAGGCGTCGGACGGAGCAATGCAGATTGCCCGGCTGTTGGGACTGCGTTGAATCAAACGTCGCGTCAGATCGATGCCATTGAGGCCAGGGAGCAGGACATCTACCAGGACGATATCCGGCTGCTCTCTGGCAGCGATCTGAAGACACGCCAGCCCGTCTTCGGCGTGCCCTACCACTTCGAAACCCGGAACCTTTTGCAGCAAAGCGACCATGCCTTCCACGAGGATGGTGCGATCAGCAGCGACGACGATACGTGTCTTCATCATTCCCTCGGTTGCACGAATGGGGTCGGCGATGTGCAGCGGCTTTCGAGCGGCGCGCTGCAGCGAATCGACAGATGCTCGGCAGGAGCACTTGAGCGAGCTTGTCATACGCTCACCTCGGGACCATCGGTCTTGGACTGATTTAGCGACCGTCAAATGCTGGTGTTCACAACGGTGCAGATATGGCTGCGACGCCACGACGGGTACGTTCGCCTGACGTGTGTTAGGCACGTTGCACCGGGGCCGAAGCGAACTGTGCCGCACCAGGCCAAGGCACACCGCCACCTGATGCTCGGTACGCTGCGCCAGACATCGTTTCTGCGTACGGCTGCTGATGAAACACGCACGCTGGTCTAGCTGCAGCTCACGCACGAAAGATTACGAATCGCCGGACATCATCTGCCTGGCAAGGCCGGTCAGTTGCTGACGCACCTGATCCAGACGCGGGTCCGCTTCCATCTCACGCTGCAGGTCCAACAGGCCTGCGGCAAGTTCGCCACGCACGCGGATGCCTTCGGACTCGGCCGATGCGCGCTGCGACTGGATCGCGGCAGCGGCCTGTTGGCCGGAATCGCCGCGTACGACAGTTTCCATGACGTCGACCATGCGTTGCAGCAGGCGATAGACGGCGCTTGCCGAAAAGCCGCCCATCATCGCCAATGCGGGCTTTCCGAACGCGCCCAGGCTACTTTCGGCGAACATATCCTCCGGCAGCAACTCCACCAGGATCAGGCCAGCGATGAGGCCCAAGATCATGCGCGCCGCATAGGAAGAATCGAAGCGCGGATCGTATGTCGCATCGGCGACGTAACGGTGGGCCTGGAACAGCGCGGAAAACGCTGCGCCAAGCCCGGCACAGGCCAGGATAAACATCACATTCCAGCCCAGCGTGCTGCCCGAGGAGTCAAGAAACCCCAGCGCGATGTTCTGCTCGTTAACCAGGCTGGACATAGCCAACCCGACCACTGAAGCCAGGCAGCCGACCGAGCTCAAGGTCAAGGTGCGGATCAGCGGAATCGGCCCGAGCCAGCGCAACAGGCCGCCGCGCAGCCGCTCCCGCTCGATCAGCACTACCGCCTGCGGCGTTGCCGGCTGGATCGCTCGCACCAGCTGTCGGTGCAGACCGGCCAATTCGCGCGCGCCGGCTTCGCCGTGCAGGGAAGCGCCAGGCATTACCCGTAGTTCCGCCAGCCGGCCGGGTAAATCGGGGGACATGGCCAGTCCCTGCTTTAGCGCATAGGACACCATGGCCCGGCATTCGAGCTCCAGTTGTTCAAGCACGCTGGAGAATGCCGGCCCGGCGAATCCTGCCGGCGAGACGGACGGCGCCACCGCGCGTCGCCGCAGGCCCATGCGCATCCTGGCTCGCTTCCACATAAATGATGTCCTTACTGGCAGACGCGCCCCTGCAACAATCTCAGGGCATCCGCTCAAACAGCGCGATATCGCGCTGACCTTTCACAACAAGAGCAAGCTCTGCGCTTCCATCGTCGCGGATCCGCAGACTGGCCTGGTCATCGCTGAGCTGACGGCAATAGCCTCTATCGTTGGCCCCGACCCAGGCATTCAACGCGCCTGCCGCACGCCCGGCATAGCGCAACTCCACTTGGCAGTCGCGAGGGGCGCCGTAGCGCAGGCGACCGAGCACGTCTCCCGGGCGGATTGTGGTCGCCACGATCTCCAGCTGTGCGGAAATCAGGCCCGTCCCGCGCCAGCGCCCGGCTTCGGCCAATCCTGTACTGCTCTGGTCCAAGGCAACGACCAACGGCGAGTCGCGGCCGGGCAGCGTGAGTTGCATACCAGACGTCGCCCCCTCCGACACCTGAAGCTGCGCACGCCCACCGGTTAGCGCGTCGCAGAACTTGCCGCCATTGCGCGACAGCAGCGCGTAACCGTCCGGCTGCGCTCGTAGCTCAAGCGCGCAATTGAAAGGAGGCCCAAGCCGCACGTCCGCCGTCTGGGTGCCGTCGGCTCCCGCCGCGCGTCCGCTCAGACGGACATAGACCGGGCCCGCACCGCCGTTGGCGGACAATATCCCGCGCCAGTCACCCGCCGGAATGCTGCCAGCGGGAGCGGCCTGTACTGCAGTCAGCGAAAGACACAAGGCCACTGCCGAGGTGATGCGGAAGATGTGAGGTTGATGATGAGATTGACCAGACATGAGAAAGCTCCGATAAGAAGTTGGACAGGATGGAAAGATTGATCGAACTGCTGCTCAGCACACCGGCTGCAGCAATCACCAGAACAGCAACCAAGCAGATGATGAAGATGGATCGCCGCCGGCGCCGAGACCGCCGACAGAGATCTGCATGCAGGGCGGCCACATCGGTTCCCAGCCGCTCGGCGACCGCACGGGCATCGGCGTCTGACAGCAGCAACCTCACGGCACCGCTCCGGGATCTGAAAGTGGCACGTCCACGAACGGATGAAGCGTCCACTCCTTCAACGCAATGCCATCGAACCAAAGCACACCACGCGGACACTCGCTGCCTTGATAGCCAATTTTCAGCGTATGGCTAGGCTTACGGCTACGTGGCGGCGCGATACTCAGTGCCAGTCCGGGAGCGCCGTCGCTGTGCGTGACCGGCTCTACCTGCACTTGCAGCGTCAACGAAAATTCGCTGATTTGCGATAGCCGCAGCGCACGCAATTGGCAGACCGGAATGGTGAGCATGGCCTCCGTTCCGGCCTTAGCCGTTTCCTCACCATCCACGCAGCGAACCTCCATGTCGCATGCGGCCGCCGCAGCATCCACCAGTGCGGCGTGCCGCTGGCGGCACCGCTGTTGCGCTCGTCGGACAGCCTGATCGAGCAGCTCCACAAAGGCGTCCAGCGAATAGGTCGCGCGTGCCATCTACGACTCCGTCAGCCAGATCGGCTTGCGCTTGAACCCGACGTGGTAGCACAACCATTGCAGCACTACCTGATGTTCGCCCAGCTGCAGGATATTGAAGCTCTTCTCGATCCCGACGATCGCCCCCTTGGGCGCTTCGCTGAGGCAGCGATTGAGCAGCTGCTGCGCGGCCTCGACCTGCTCGGCGGTCTGCATCTTTGCCGGGTTGTCGCTGCCGACGACGATGCGCTTGATGTAGCTCACTTCTGACAAATCGATCATCGGCAACGACTCGGTTGATGGAAAGGTGCAGGACTCAACAGCGACGCTTAGAGCACCGGCACAGGCGCGGCGACTTTGCGTGGCGCTGCGGCGGTCTGCAGGATGTCGAGCACGCGCGACAGCCCTTCGGGCGTGCCGCGATCTTCGGCGTGCAATGCGACGTGATACTTGGCCGAGTTATCCGAAGAGCGCGTGTTTTCCTTGTGGCTGGACACAGAGCCCTGCACGTTGACCTTGGCCTTGAACACGCCCCAGCCGACGCTTGCCTCCAGATCCACCTTGAGGCTCTTGTCTTCGGCTTCCTTTTCCGAGAACGAGGATTTGACTTCCATGTCGAAGGTCACATCCACGGTCTGAATGCTCAGATTGGGAACGTTGACCAAGGTCAGCAACGGCACAACGATCTCGACTTCCTCCTCGGCCATCCCGGTACCGCTGGGGTCTTCGACCGGGCGCTTGAACTTGAACTGCGCGGTCCGCGTGCCCCCGTTTCCGTTGGGATCGGCAGGGTCGGTCGGCGGCAGGAAGCCGATGACCTTGATGAAGTCGGCGGTGGCGCGGGCCAGCATGACCTGCGCATCGCAGGCTGCACGCAACGGGGCGCCGATCAGGTCCGCCATCGGCAGGCCCTTGAATTGGTCGGACATATTGACGATATCGCTCATGGTGTTCTCCTGAAGAGTGGTTGTTTGGTAAAAATCGATGACGGTCGGAATCAATCTCCCTTGACCGTTTTGAACACGCCTTGCGACTGCGCAAGGCGATTAATGAGACGTGCCACGCCTTCGGTCGGCTCGCTGCCTTCCACGCGCAACACGACATGCACCGCACTGTGACGCGCACTTTTTGCGTTGGAGCCGAGGTCGATGCCGATCTGGCCGGGCAGCGCTGGCGGCTTGGGATGCCAGTCCTCGACGGCGGCTGGAACCGCCAGCGACGCCGGCAACACGGTTTCGTCCAACTCGCTGAGTTCGCCGAGTTGTGCATCGAAGCTGATCTCTACGTCCTTGATGCGCAGGACGTTGGACGACACCAGCGGCAACAGCGGTGCGCGATACAGGTCTTCGTCGTTCTCGCCCGCTTCCGGGTGCTGCGACGGCAAGCGGATCAGGACGCTTCTGGGACGGTTGTCCTCGTCGAAGAACGCGCTTAGGTTGGCCATCTGGTGCTGTTCGATCCGGTCCTGGGCGTCGATGACCGCGCCGGCCAGTGCTTCGATCAGATCGTTGAGGGATATTTGCGCCATGTCGGGTTCGCTGGTCGGAGATGTCGCTGGGCCGGTACCGGCTCAGACCAAGTCGGGAAAGGAATCCACGCGTGCCAGCCATCCCTTCAGAAACTTGCCAAGCGCCGGTCGCGCGGCGACCAATCTCTGGTAGTAGTCTTTGCGGCCGGCCTTGTAGCGTGCATACAGGTCCTGCTGGTTACTGGATGCCAGCGCGGCGAAGGTCGCCGGTCCCATCCGCCCGTCCGCCACCAAGGCGCCGCCGGTCTGGCCATTGAGCACGGTCTGCAGCAGCTTGATCGCGTTGGCGCCGGCGTTGACATAGAAGTCGAACAGGATGTTGGCCAACGGCTGCAGTGCGATCTGGTCGGCGCGTAGCCGGTCCCAGTACTGCGTCTTGTAAATGATCCCGGCCTGGGCATCGGTCAATGCGCGCAGGTTCGCCAGGCTTGGCTCCACGCCCAACAGGTTCTGGGCGCAGGCCTTGAAGGTCAGTAGCGTGATGCCCTTGTTGGTGGCCCCGCCCGGATCGGCGGGATCGTTGACGAAACCGCCCTCGTGCTTGAGCAGGGTCGGAAAGAACGCGTTGAAGTCAGCCATCGGCGCCACCTGTTGAGTTGATCGGTGGCGCCAGTTTCCGCATCGGCGCAATGGCCTGACATCGGCCGTTCACCGATACTACCGAGCCTGAAAGCTGATTCATCCCGGCCCCCGGCAGGGGCCACCACGATCGCGTTTTCTGGAATACTGCCCCCCATGAACGAGCTCAACCATTTACTTGAAAACAACCGTGCCTGGTCCGAGCGCATCCACCGCGAGGATCCGGAATTCTTTTCCAAACTGTCCACCCAGCAGACGCCCGAGTACCTGTGGATCGGCTGCTCGGACTCGCGCGTGCCGGCCAACCAGATCATCGACATGGCGCCGGGCGAGGTGTTCGTCCATCGCAATATCGCCAACGTGGTGGTGCACACCGATCTGAACTGCCTGTCGGTGATCCAGTTCGCCGTGGACGTGCTCAAGGTCAAGCACGTGCTGGTGGTCGGCCATTACGGTTGCGGCGGCGTGTTTGCCAGCCTGACCCAGAAGCGCATGGGCCTGGTCGACAACTGGATCCGCCACGTCACCGATGTGGCCGACAAGCACGAGGCCTGCCTGCACGATGCCGGCGACCTGTCGCTGCAGCACGCGCGGCTGTGCGAGCTCAACGTGCTCGAGCAGGTGGTCAATGTGTGCCGCACCACCATCGTGCGCGATGCCTGGGACCGCGGCCAGCAGCTCTGCGTGCATGGCTGGGTCTATAGCCTGCGCGACGGACGTGCGCATGACCTGGGCATGTCGATCGACCGCCCCGAGCTGCTGCAGGAACGCTACGACGCGGCACTGGTCCAGATCCAGGCCGATCACGCCGAACGCTGAGCCGCACCCGCACACCGTCTCACCGCGGCGCCCATCGGCGCCGCAGGTTGGCTATGCTGGACGCCTTCTTTGCCGAGGAACGTCGATGCTGGTCCCGCCGATCAACCTGCATGCCTGGATCGAGCAACACCGCCACCTGCTCAAGCCGCCGGTCGGCAACAAGTGCATCCAGCAGGACGGCTTCATCATCATGGTCGTCGGCGGGCCCAACGCGCGCACCGACTATCATTACGACGAAGGCCCGGAGTGGTTCTTCCAGCTTGAAGGGGAGATGGTGCTCAAGGTGCAGGACGAAGGCGTCGCGCGCGATATTCCGATCCGCGCCGGCGAGATCTTTCTGCTGCCACCGAAAGTGCCGCATTCGCCGCAACGCGCCGCCGGCTCGATCGGCCTGGTGATCGAGCGCGAGCGTCTTGCGCACGAGCAGGACGGCTTGCAGTGGTATTGCCCGCAGTGCAACCACAAACTGTACGAAGCGATGTTTCCGCTGCACAACATCGAAACCGATTTTCCGCCGGTGTTCGATCACTTCTACCGGTCGCTCGCGTTGCGCACCTGCGCACAGTGCGGACACCTGCACCCCGCGCCGGAGCGTTATGCCACGCTTGACGCCTGAATCGGCGCTGGCATGCGCCCGCAACGAGCCGGTGTAACGCGATGCGATTGACCTGGGTTAGCGCGCCATCGGTGTCATCAGTGCTTGCCGGCGCCACTGGCTTGCATTGGCTGGGCGCTACCGGACCCAAGGCGCCGCAAACGGCATGACCGGCACATCGCCAGCAGATGTTTGCAGCAACCGCTCGTCGCGGATGCGCCGGTCCGATGCGCCAGTCGGCCCTCGTGGTCTGCTGGGCCGTTCGCGCGCACCGACATCTGCACCATGCTGCGCACCCTGATCGACCTCAAACCGCGCGACGTGCCGCTGCGCGTCGCGCTGCGCAATACCGCCGCAGTAATGTTGCCGTTGGCGCTCGGCGTGGCGACCGGGCAGGTCGCGGCCGGTCTGGCCGTGTGCACCGGCGCGCTCAACACCATGTTCACCGACCAGCCCGGCCCATATCGTGCACGCCTGCAACGCATGTTGATGGCCGCGCTGGCAGCAGGGCTGGCCGCGCTGCTCGGCATCTGGGTCGGCCACCACACCCCTGCGCTGGTCGTTGCCGGCTTGTTGCTCGGCCTCGGCGGCGGCTTGCTGGTGGCGCTCGGCCCGGTGGCGGCGCGGGTCGGGCTGACCAGCATGATCCTGTTGGTGATCAGCGCCGATATGCGCCTGCCGGTGGAACAGGCACCGGGCGTGGCAGCGTTGATCTTCGCCGGTGGCTTGCTCCAGGTCGTATTGGCATTGGCCGCATGGCCGCTGCAACGCTATCGCCCGGAGCGCTTCGCACTTGCCGATCTGATGCGGCAACTGGCGGGCATCGCACGACAACGCCCGGAAGCCAGCGCAGCGCCCCCTGCAACGCAGGAAGTGCTCGATGCGATGGTGATGCTGCACGGCGAGCATCGCTCGCGCGCGATCGCCGTACAGAGCTTTCGCATCATCGCCGAGCTCTGCGATCGGGTGCGGCTGGAGCTGCTGTCGCTGGCCGATGCCGACACCCGCCTGACCGACTCGCAGGCGCGCGCTGCGATCGAGCGCGTGCTCGAACGCAGCGCGATCGTGCTGGAACAACTCGCGTATGCGATGACGATGGGCGAAGATCCGGTCGCCGCCAATGCCTCGATGACCGGCTTCGACGATCTGGTCGCTGCGCTGGCGCACCTGCAACACGACAATGCCGATACCCGCGAGCGCCGGCTGGTGCGTGTGGCGGTGGCGCGCGCGCAAGGCCTGGGCGGCCAGTTGCGCGCACTCATCCGCAACGCGCATTGGGCCAGCAGCCGTGGCGAAATCCAGGCGCAATTGGCCGAAGCGCGCCTGCCTGCGGCACTCAGGCCCGCAGCGACCTGGGCCACGCTGCGCGCCAATCTGGATCTGTCGTCGGTGGCGTTCCGGCATGCGGTGCGCTGTGGCGTCTGTCTGGCGCTGGCGATCGCCTTCCAGCGCTGGCAGCAGATTCCGCACGGCTTCTGGATTCCGATGACCACCGCCATCGTACTCAAGCCGGATTTCGGCGGCACTCTCAGCTTCGGCGCCTTGCGTGTGGCCGGCACCTTCGTCGGTTTGCTGGTCGCCACAGTGCTGGCGCATCTGGCGATGGATGGCGCCAGCATCCGCATGCTCCTGCTGGCAGTGTTCTGCCTGGGCTTCCGCTTGTTGACGCAGGTGAACTACGGCATCGGCGTGGCGTTTTTGACCGGCATGCTGGTGCTGCTGTTGTCCTTCGAGGGCGTGGCCCCGGGCGAGGCCGTCGGTGCGCGCCTGCAGGCGACGGTCGCCGGCAGCGCATGGGCGTTGATCGCCTACGCGCTGTGGCCCACGCGCGAGCGCCGGCATATCCGCGCTTCGCTGGCGCAGCTGTTGACCGCCTACCGCGACCATCTACGCAACTTGTTGCTCGGCCAGATGGAGGATCTGAGCGATACCCGCGCCGCCGCGCGCGTGGCGCGCACCAATGCGCAGGCCTCGATCGAGCGCCTGCGCGGCGAGCCGCGCAGCCGGCGCAATCTGCACGAACTCACGCTCGCCGAATCGCTGCTGGCCAACGGTAACCGGCTGATTCGCGCCACCTTGTCGCTGGAAGCGGTGCTGCGCGATGGCCACGCCTTGCCCACGCTCGAAGCGCTGCCCGCCTTTGCTGAACAGGCCGACCAGGCATTGTCGGAACTGATCGACTGCCTGATCCACGGCGGCATTCCCGCAGCAGCCACCTTGCGTAGCGCCGAGCGCGGCCTCTCCGATGCATTAGCCGCCTTGCCCGATGGCTCGCCCAGCACCGCTGCACTGGCCGACACCGTCGACCGCATCACCGACATTATTGGCACGTTGACCCATCTATTACGCCCTGCCCGACCAGCCTCCGCCGATGCCTCGGCCGAGCCACCAGCCGTGCATGACGGTGCACACGATGCCGGCAGGTAAACTGCGCCACTAACCTGCGTTGCGAGCCTAGTGATGACCGACCCGCTGTCCCGCGCCCATGCCGTTGCACTGGATGCCGCCGACCCGCTGCGCCACCTGCGCGATGCCTTCGTGTTCCCGCAGCATGGCGGCCAGGACCAGACCTATTTCGTCGGCAATTCGCTGGGCCTGCAACCGCGTGCCGCACGCGCGATGGTGGCCGAGGTGCTCGACCAGTGGGGCGCACTCGCAGTGGAAGGCCACTTCACCGGCCCCACCCAGTGGCTGACCTACCACCAGCTGGTACGCGATGGACTGGCACGCGTGGTCGGCGCGCTGCCCGGCGAAGTGGTCGCGATGAATACGCTGAGCGTCAACCTGCACCTGATGATGGCCAGCTTCTACCGTCCCACGCCAGAGCGCGGCGCGATCCTGATCGAAGCCGGTGCGTTTCCCTCCGACCGCCATGCGGTGGAATCGCAACTGCGCCTGCGTGGTCTGGATCCGGCCACGCAGCTGATCGAAGTGGAAGCCGACGAACCCAATGGCACGCTGTCGATGGACGCGATCGCCGCTGCCATCGCGCAGCATGGTCCACGGCTTGCGTTGGTGCTGTGGCCCGGCATCCAGTACCGCACCGGCCAGGCGTTCGAGCTGGGCGACATCGCGCGGCTGGCACGCGCACAGGGCGCGGCGGTGGGCTTCGATCTGGCGCACGCGGTCGGCAATATCCCGCTGACGCTGCACGACGATGGCGTGGATTTCGCGGTGTGGTGCCATTACAAATATCTCAACGCCGGCCCCGGCGCGGTGGGCGGTTGTTTTGTGCACGAACGCCATGCCAACAGCGATTTGCCGCGCATGGCCGGTTGGTGGGGGCACGAGCAGCAGACCCGTTTCCGTATGGACCCGCAATTCGTGCCCTCGCCCGGCGCCGAAGGCTGGCAGCTGAGCAATCCGCCGGTGCTGGCGCTGGCGCCGCTGCGGGCGTCGCTGGAGCTGTTCGATCAGGCCGGCATGCCGGCGCTGCGTGCGAAATCCGAACAACTGACCGGGCATCTGGAGCAGCTGATCCATGCCCGCGTGCCGCAGGTGCTGCAGATCCTCACCCCGGCCGAGCCAGCGCGACGCGGCTGCCAGCTGTCGTTGCGGGTGGCCGGTGGACGTACGCAAGGACGTGCTCTGTTCGAATATCTGCAGTCGGTCGGCGTGCTTGGCGACTGGCGCGAACCGGACGTGATCCGCATCGCACCGGTGCCTTCCTACAACCGTTTCTGCGATCTGCACCAGTTTGTGGAGCAGGTGGAACGCTGGGCTGCCGGCTGAGCGCGACGCGTACACAGCGGCGCGGTAAGGCACAGGCACCCACAGATTTCTCACTTTCACTCAGCTGACCACGCCTCGCACCGGCGCTGGTCGCGCCACTCTCATTTCCTGCCGGCATTCGCGTCCGGCCGCTGCTGGATATCGCATTGAACGCAGTCTCTCCTCGTTCCCTGACATTGATCGGTGCCGGCCTGGCCGGTTGCCTGCTGGCCATCCTGCTGTCGCGTCGCGGCTGGCAGGTCACTGTGTACGAGCGCCGCGGCGATCCGCGCATCAAAGGCTACGAATCCGGCCGCTCGATCAACCTGGCATTGGCCGAACGCGGCCGCCATGCGCTGCGCCAGGCCGGCGCCGAAGAGGCGGTGATGGCCAAGGCGGTGATGATGCGCGGGCGCATGGTGCATCCGTTGGTTGGGGAGCCGCAGCTGCAGCGCTATGGGCGCGACGACAGCGAGGTGATCTGGTCGATCCACCGCGCCGCGTTGAATGTCGCGTTGCTGGATCTGGCCGAACAGTCCGGCGCACGCGTGCATTTTTACCGCCGCCTGCACACCGTGGACTTCGACGCCGGCTACGCGCGCTTCATCGACGACCGCGACGACCAGCCGCACGAAATCCATTTCCAGAGCCTGATCGGCAGCGATGGCGCCGGTTCGGCGTTACGCGCGGCGATGCAACGCAAATCGCCGCTGGGCGAGCGCACCGAATTCCTCGATCATTCGTACAAGGAACTGGAAATTCCGCCGCTGCCGGGCGGGGGGTTTCGCATCGAGCGCAATGCGCTGCACATCTGGCCGCGCGGGCGCTATATGTGCATCGCACTGCCCAACGATGGCGGCACCTTCACCGTCACGCTGTTTCTGCCCAACGCGGGTGAGCCGAGCTTTGCCACCACGCGCACCGGCGACGAAGCGCTGGCCTTGTTCGCGCGCGATTTCCCGGATGCCTTGCCGCTGATCCCGCAACTCAAGGAACATTGGGAAGAACATCCGCCCGGACTGCTCGGCACCTTGACGCTGGACCGCTGGCATCTGGATGGTCGCGCCCTGCTGATCGGCGACGCCGCGCATGCGATGGTGCCTTTCCACGGCCAGGGCATGAATTGCGCGTTCGAAGATTGCGTGGCGCTGGCACAGCAACTGGACACGCACGACGACCTGGAAACCGCGTTCGCCGCGTTCGAAGCCGCACGTCGCGACGATGCGGCCGCGATCCAGCAGATGGCGCTGGAAAACTACCTGGAGATGCGCGACCGCGTCGACGATCCCGACTTCCTGCTGCAGCGCGCGCTCGAACAGCAACTGCAGGCGCGCTGGCCCACCCGTTTCGTGCCGCATTACACGATGGTGACCTTCCTGCGCACGCGTTATTCGATCGCCCTGGCGCGCAGCGAGATCCAGCGCGAGATCCTGGTCGAGGCCACACGCGGGCATACCGACCTGTCGCGCATCGACTGGGCAGCGCTGGAAGCGGTCGTGCATGCGCGTCTGCAGCCGCTGGAAGGCGCGCACTGATCCGCCTGCACAGGCCGGCGTCAGCGTGCCGGCGTGCGGATGAGAGATACTAGGCAGCACCGGCGGCGCGCTCCACAGCGCGCCGCAGATCTGGATTTCATACGGCATGGCTGACAGCTTTCTCTTCTACGACCTGGAAACCTTCGGCCAGGACCCGCGCCGCACGCGCATCGCGCAGTTCGCCGCGGTGCGCACCGATGCGCAACTGCGCGTGATCGAAGAACCGATCAGCTTCTTCGTACAGCCGGCCGACGATCTGCTGCCCTCCCCGTACGCGACCATGGTCACCGGCATCACCCCGCAACACGCACTGCGCGAAGGCGTGAGCGAGGCCGAAGCGTTCGCGCGCATCTCCGAGCAGATGAGCCGGCCGCAGACCTGCACACTGGGCTACAACTCGATCCGCTTCGACGACGAATTCGTGCGCTGCGGGCTGTTCCGCAATTTCTACGACCCATACGAGCGCGAGTGGCGCGGCGGTAATTCGCGCTGGGATCTGCTCGACGTGTTGCGGCTGGTGCATGCGCTGCGCCCGGATGGCATCGTCTGGCCGCAGCGCGAAGACGGCGCCACCTCGTTCAAGCTCGAACACCTGGCCGATGCCAACGCGGTGCGCGAGGGCGATGCGCACGAGGCGCTGTCGGACGTGTACGCCACCATCGGCATGGCGCGCAAATTCCAGCAGCATCAACCCAAACTATGGGACTACGCACTGCGCCTACGCGACAAGCGCTTTGCCGCCACGCTGCTGGACGTCATCGCCATGCAGCCGGTGCTGCATATCTCGCAGCGTTATCCGGCCTCGCGCATGTGCGCCGCCGCCGTGCTGCCGTTGACGCGCCATCCGCGCATCGACAGCCGCGTGATCGTGTTCGATCTGGACGGCGACCCGGACGTGCTGTTGCGCTTGAGCCCGGACGAGATCGCCGACCGACTGTATATCCGCGCCGCCGATCTACCCGAAGGCGAGCAGCGCATTCCATTGAAGGAAGTGCATCTGAACAAGTCGCCCGCGCTGGTGGCCTGGCAGCATCTGCGCGAGGCGGATTTGCAGCGCCTGGGCGTGGACCGCGACGCCGTGCTGGCCAAGGCCGCACGCCTGCGCGAACTCGGCCCCGAGCTGGCTGAAAAGGTCCGCCAGGTGTATGGCAGCGAGCGCGCTGCGGCGCCAGCGGTCAACGATGCTGATGCATCGCTCTACGACGGTTTCCTCGCCGAAGGCGACAAGCGGCTGCTGGCACAGGTGCGGGCCAGCGCACCGGCCGAGCTTGGCGCGCTGGAATCGCGCTTTCGCGACCCACGCCTGATCGAGCTGCTGTTCCGTTACCGTGCGCGCAACTGGCCGCAGACGCTTTCGTTCGACGAGCAGGAACGCTGGAACGCGTACCGCCGTCAACGCCTGCTCGAAGACCGTGGCCTGGGCGAAGTCACGCTCGATCAGTTCCATGCGCAGATCGCGGATTTACGGCTTGCTCACTGCGACGATGCTACCAAACAGACCCTGCTCGATCAGCTCGCCGCCTGGGGTTCGGACCTCCAACGCACGCTATGACCACTTATTTTTCCGACGCCAGCTTCAAGTTCTTGCGCGCCCTGGCGCGCCACAACGACAAGACCTGGTTCAATGACCACCGGCATCAGTACGAGGCGCATGTGCGCCAGCCGTTTCTGCAGCTCATCACCGATCTGCAGCCGGCGCTGGCCGAGGTCAGCGAACACTATCGCGCCGATCCAAAGACCCAGGGTGGCTCACTGTTCCGCATCTATCGCGATGCGCGGTTTTCCAACGACAAATCGCCCTACAAGAACTGGCAGGGCGCGCGGCTGTTTCATGCACGCCGTCGCCAGGTGCCGGCGCCCTCGTTCTATCTCCATCTGCAGCCGGGCGAGAGCTTTGTCGGCGCGGGGCTGTGGCATCCGGAGCCGGACACCCAGCGCAAACTGCGCCAGTTCATCTTCGACAATCCCGCCAACTGGAAAGCAGCCGCGTACGAACCAAAACTGCGCCGCAAATTTGCATTGGACGACAGCGAGAAACTGGTGCGTGCACCGCGCGGGTTTCCCAACGATTTCGAATTCATCGACGATCTCAAGCATCGCAACTGGGCCTATCTGCGCCACCTGGACGACGCCACCATGACCGGCCCGCGCCTGCGCCAGACCGTCGAAGCGGATCTGGTGGTACTGGCGCCGTTTGTCGATTACCTGTGCGCCGCGCTGGACCTGGAATTTTGATGCAGCGCAGCGCGCGCGGAGCGATCGAAGCTGCGCCGTCAGTCAACGGCCGGTGGCGGTGTTTCGCTGCGCATTCGCAGCCATCGATATCGTCGCCGCCATCAACCGCACCGGAAGGGGAACCATGAAAAAGCGCTGGCTGCTACTGCCCTTACTGGCCGTGCTGTTAGTGGCCGGTTACGTGGTTGCCGGCCCGTACCTGGCCATTCGCGGGATCAGCCAAGCGATTGCCGATCGTGATGCCGGGCAACTGGAGCGCCACGTGGATTTCCCCAGTCTGCGGGTCAACCTCAAGGCGCAGCTGGACGATTACCTGATTCGCCAGGCCGGCAGCAGCCTGCAATCGAGCCTGTTCGGCGGATTCGCCTTGCAGCTTGCCAGCGGCATCAGCGGTGCGGGCGTGGACACCCTGGTCACGCCACTGGGCATCGGTGCGCTGCTGCAGGGCCATAGCGTCTGGAATCGCGTCAGCGGCGATACCGTCAATGCCGATACCTATGCAGCGCCATCGCCTGCGCGCCCGCTGCAGGCTGCCGAACAACGCTTCGAATCCAGCCGCCGCTTCACTGCCACAACGCACACTGCGACCGGCGCACCGGTGGTCTTCGTGCTGACCCGGCAAGGCCTGCGCTGGCGACTGACCGACATCCAGCTGCCGCTGGCAGATACCGCGCCGCCGACCCGGTAACAGCGAAACGCAGTGCCGCCGCGCATGTCGCGCAGCGCAGATCTCGCAACAAGACGCTGCCGGCAGCCGCCTGACATCCGGCCTCAGGCAAACCGCCAGGCCCGCTCCATCCATGCCGCCTGCAGCCGCGACATCGGCGCTCGCAACTGCCGGCGCGCCGACCATGGCAGCGTCGCCAGCACCTGCTCGGCCGTCTGCGGGGTGCGCTTGCCATTCCAGGCGTAAAGCACCTGATTGCGCGGATCCGCCTCGGCAAGCAACAGCACGTGGCCTTCGAAGAGCGCACGCAGCTGCGCCAGATGATCGGCCACCGGCACGGCGTAGAGATTCAGCGCCAGCACACCGCCCGGGGTGAGTGCAGCGCGGCAATCGGCGTAGAACTCGGGTGTGCGCAATGCCGGCGGAATGCCGTGCGCATCGTAGGCATCCAGCAACAACAGGTCGTAGCGGCCGACGCGGGAGCTGATCCACTGCGCACCGTCGCCGTGGGTGACCTCCAGCCGTGCATCGTCACGCGGCACGCCAAACGTATCGCGCAACGCCAGTACCTGCGCATCGGCGTCCACCGCCTCGGTGCGCGTGGTGCGCAGATAACGGTGGCAGAACGTGGCTTGCGCGCCGCCGCCGAAGCCGATGATGCCGATGCGCGCGGGCTGCGGCTGCAGCCACAGCGCGGCCAGCATGCTGCGGGTATACGGCAGCAGCAACCAATGCGGCGCCCAGCGCGCCATGCGCGTCTGCACGGTGTCATCGGCGAAAGACAGCTCCAGCGTGCGCCAGGTGGCGCGCACCGCGGCGGCCCCGGGCGTGCGCGGTGTATCGCTCATCTGCTCGGCGGGTCGTTGGCCACGCCATGTGGCACATGGCCGGCCGCCACGTGCTGGTGTTGCCGCGCGCTATCGATGTTGTGCTGCGAATCGTCAAAGAAGATATCCGCGCCAAACGCTTCCAGGAACGGCCCCTTGTGCCGCCCGCCGAGGAACAACGCCTCGTCCAGACGCACGCCCCACTCGCGCAGGGTACGGATCACCCGCTCGTGCGCCGGTGCCGAGCGCGCGGTGACCAGCGCGGTACGGATCGGCGACGCCTCGCCGGGCGGAAACGCCGACTGCAGCGCATGCAGCGCCGACAGGAAATTACGGAAGGGCCCGACCGATAACGGTTCGCGTGCGCGCTCGCGCTCATGGCGTCCAAACGCCTCCACGCCCTGCTCCCGCGAGATGCGCTCGCTCTCGTCGCCGAAGATCACCGCATCGCCGTCGAAGGCGATACGCAGCTGCGTGGACAAACGGCTTTCGTCGTTGTCCACGATCGCCGCCGCAGCCTCGGCACGCTCGCCCGGTGCGCGCGGCATGATGGTCGCCGCCGCGATGCCATGGGTGAGCGCTCGCCGCACCGACTCCGGATTGGCCGACAGAAACAGATCGGTACCGAACGGCTTCACATACGGCCAGGTCGGCTCGCCGGAGGTAAAGGTCGCGCGCACGATGCCCAGGTTGTAGTGCTGGATCGAATTGAAGATGCGCAAGCCTGTATCGGCAGAATTGCGCGACAGCAGAATCACCTCCACGCGCGGGGTGTCTTCGGGCACGTCATGGTTGAGCGCCAGCAGCTTGCGCACCACCGGAAAGGCCACGCCCGGCTCCAGGATGTCGTCCTCGTGCTCGCGCTGGAACGTCGAATACGCCTCCACGCCGTCGGCCTCGAACAGCGCATGGCCTTCTTCGAGATCGAACAGCGCACGCGAGGTCACCGCGACGGTCAGGAGCCTGGGGGAGTTGTCGGTCATTTGGGGGCCGGGATTCGGGAATCGGGAGTGGGGAATTGGTTGAAGCAGTAACCGGAAGTCGGGACTTAATCGCGCATCCGCGCAGCATCGTAGCGCGTGCGCGCGATTCTAAAGACTACGTGCCGTGCTGCTGCCGTTTCCAATCCCGAATGCCCAATGCCCAATCCCCGCCCCTCACACCGCGAACTGCTCGCTGAAAATGCGTTCTTCCAGATTGTGTTCGGGATCGAACAGCAGCGTCACCTGGCGCTGCGTGGATTCGCGGATGGTCACTTCGACCACGTCGCGGATCTCGTGCGAGTCGGCGGTGACGCTGACCGGGCGCTTGTACGGGTCCAACACGCGGAAACGCACCTCGGTATCGGCCTTGAGGATGGCGCCACGCCAGCGACGCGGGCGGTAAGGGGCGATCGGAGTCAGCGCCAGGGTATGCGAACCCAGCGGCAGGATCGGCCCATGTGCGGAATAGTTGTACGCGGTGCTGCCGGCCGGGGTGGCGACCATCACGCCGTCGCCGATCAGCTCGGCGATGCGGGTCTGGCCGTTGAGGTCCACGCTCAAATGCGCGGCTTGACGGGTCTGCCGCAACAGCGAGACCTCGTTATAGGCCAGCGAGCCTGCGCTGGTCCCGGACTCGGTCTGCACCAGCATTTCCAGCGGACGCAGGTAGGCGGGCTCGGCACGTTGCAGGCGCGCGAGCAGATTGTCTTCGTCGTCGCGGTAGTGGTTCATCAGGAACCCGACCGAGCCCAGCTTCATGCCGAACACCGGCTTGTCGGAAGCACCATGCCGATGCAGGGTCTGCAGCATGAAGCCATCTCCGCCCAGGGCGCACACGATGTCGGCAGTGTCCAGCGAATGGTCGCCGTAGCGCTGCACCAGACGTGCGCGCGCGGTCACTGCCGGTTCGGCAGGACTGGCAAGAAAGGCGATGCGAGGTGGTGCGTTCATCGTTGACTCCAATACATGCGAATCAGCATACCCCAGCCCTGTGCCGGGCTTGTTGGGGGCCGCCCCCTGCCCTCGTATACCTGTCCGCGCCTGCGCCTGCGCGATCAAGGGAGACCGACGAGCCGGCGTGCGGCAGCCAAGCGGCGCGGACACGACCGATAGCGCAACGCGCACCCCGGGCCGGCAGACGCGACCCGGGCGACCTTACGCCGTCAACCGCCACGCCCGATGAATCCGCGCATGCCGTTCGAAATCCGGATCGATGGTACGCGGGCTGATTTCCTCGCACTGCGCGAACTCGGCCACCAGCTCCTCGTCCAGCTTGAAGCGACGGAAGTTGTTGGAGAAATACAGCACCCCGCCCGGCGCCAGCCGCGCCACTGCCGCACGCAGCAGGCGCACGTGCTCGCGCTGGATGTCGAAGTCTTCGGCGCGCGCGGAATTGGAGAAGGTCGGCGGGTCGCAGAAGATCACGTCGAAATGCGCGCGCTCGGCTTCCAGCCAGGCCAGCGCATCGGCCTGCACCAGCTTGTGCTTGCTGCCGGCCTGCCCGTTCAAGGCCAGGTTGTCGGCGCACCACTGCAGATAGGTGCCGGACAGATCCACGCTGGTGGTGGAGCTGGCGCCGGCCACCGCCGCCTGCACGCTGGCCACGCCGGTGTAGCAGAACAGGTTGAGAAAGCGCCGCCCCCTGGATTGCGTGGCCATGGTGCCGCGCAACGGGCGATGGTCCAGAAACAGGCCGGTGTCCAGGTAATCGAACAGATTCACCCGCAGCAAGGCGCCGTGCTCGCGCACATTGATGACCTCATTGCGCTGCTCGAAGCGGCCGTACTTGCTGCCGCCCTTGCCACGCTCGCGCGATTTGAGCGCCACGCGCTCGCCCGGCACCTCGAACACCTCGCGCGCGGCGGCCAGCAGTTCGCCCAGACGACGGCGCACATCGGCTTCGGGAATCGTCGCCGGCGCGGCATATTCCTGCACATGCAGAAACACGCGGCGATCGCCATCGGCTTGCTGATAGACGTCGATGGCAGCGGAATATTCCGGCAGATCGGCGTCGTAGGCGCGGAAGCATTCGATGCCTTCGCGCGCGCGCCACTTCTTGAACTTCTGCAGATTCTTGCGCAAACGGTTTGCGACCATCTGCGCACCTTCGCTGAGCGCGGTCGGTGCGGCCAACGGGGTGCGCCGCGGCACCGCGATCGGGTCGCAGACGATCAACGCGCATTCGATCGCGCCGTTGAACAGCTGATACTTCTTGCCCGCGCGCAGCCCGGTGGCATAGGCCAGCTCGGCATTGCCGCACAGCAGGCTGGCCCGCCATTGCGGCACGGCGCGCTGCAAGGTGTCGCCCAGGCGGCGGTACAGCGCCGCGTCGGCCGCCAGACGCTCGTCGTAAGGCGGATTGCACACCACCACGCCGGTGGCCTGCGGCGGAGTCTGCAGATCGCCCACCTCACGCACGCCGAACCAGATCGCCTCGGCCACGCCGGCCACATGCGCGTTCTCCTTGGCCGCGCGGATCGCATGCGGATCCATGTCGCTGCCGTGGATCACCTGCTTGAGCGCGGCGCGGCCGAGACTGTCGCGCTCGCGCGCGTCGCTCACCAGCTGCTGCCAGCCCTCGCGGTCAAAGCCGCGCCAGCGGCTGGGGAGATCACTGCCATAGCGCTGCAGCCCGGGCGCGACGTCGGCGGCCATCAGCGCGCCTTCGATCAACAAGGTGCCGCTGCCGCACATCGGATCCAGCAGGCCACCGCCCTCGGCGTACGCGCGCGGCCAACCGGCGCGCAGCAACACCGCTGCGGCCAGGTTTTCCTTCAGCGGCGCTTCGTTCTGCGCCATGCGCCAGCCGCGCCGATGCAGCGGGCCACCGCCCAGATCCACCGAGATGGTGGCGCGGCCCTTGCGCAGCGACAGGTTCAGGCGCAGATCCGGGCTTTCCACATCCACCGACGGGCGCTCCAGGCCCTGCCGGCGCATGGTGTCGACCACGGCGTCCTTGATCCGCTGCGCCGCGTAACGCGCGTGCGTGATCGCAGTGCCGGAGACATGCGCATCCACCGACAGCGTGTGGCCGACGGACAGGTGCTCGTCCCACGGCAACGCGGACACGCCGGCATACAGCGCGTCCTCGTCCGGGCAATCGAACTCGCTCAACGGCCACAGCACGCGACTGGCCAGGCGCGACCACAGGACGGCGCGTTGCGCGTCACGCATGTCGCCCTCGACGTTGACGCCGGAGATGGTGGCGGTGGCCTTGCTGGCGCCGAGCGACAGCAGCTCGTCGGCAAGCAGGTATTCCAGGCCCTTGGCACAGGATGCGAAGAATTTCACGTAGGCAGGTATCGATGGAGACGCCGGCCGTCGTGGCGAGCGTGAGAGCAGGACGCTGGGCCGGCGCCGTGGAGGGCAATGCCGTGGCCGCTGCGGGCGGGGCGCAAATGGTCGGCCATCGGCGCCGGCTTTACCAGCCCGGCGGCCGCATCGCCCGCTGCGCGGTTCACCACGGTGCCAGCCGCCACTGCGCTTGCGCGGTATCCAGGCGCTGCCGCAGCCCCAGCCGCTGCAGGAACGCGGCATCGTGCGAAGCGACGATCAGTGCACCGGCATAGCTGCGCAGCAGCGCTTCGATCGCGTCCACCGAGGCCAGATCCAGGTGGTTGGTCGGCTCGTCCAGCAAGAGCAACTGCGCCGGCTGCGCCCGGTACAGCGCGCAGGCCAACGCCGCCTTGAGCCGCTGCCCGCCGCTGAGCTGGCCGGTGGGCAGGTCGGCGCGTGTCTGATCCAGTCCCAGCAACGCCAGGCGCAGCCGCTGTGCATGGGCCTGAGCGCCCGGGTCTGCATCCTGCAGGTGTGCAGCGGCCGAACGCGCCGGATCCAGCAACCCCACGTCCTGGTCCAGATACGCCACCGGGACATGCACCTCGCACCGCCCTGCGCTGGGCTGCAGGCGCCCGGCCAACAGCTGCAGCAACGCCGACTTCCCGCTGCCGTTGGGGCCGACCAGGCCAATCCGCAGCGGCCCATGCAACAACAGCTCCAGCCGTCGCCCGCCCAGTCGCCCGTTTGCAAGTTCCACCTGCTGCAGCGCCGCCAACCGCCGCGATGCGACGCCGGCTGGCGTTGCCGGCGCCAGCAACGCGATTGTCGAATCGATCTCCACCTGCGCTGCGGCCTGCACCACCGCCTCGCGCAGCCGCGCCTGTTCGGCCTGATGGTGCTGTTGCAGCCGGCCGGCGCTGACCTCGCTGCGCTGCTTCTGCCCGCCGAGCAGGATCGATGCCTGATTGGCCTGCCCGGCGGCACGTGCGCCCCGCGCCTGGCGTTGTTGTTGACGCCGATGCTGCTCGCGCAGCGCCTGCTCGCCGCGCGCGCGTGCGTGCTTGCGCTGGGCCAGCAGATCGCCGGCCGCCTGCTGTTCCAGCGCGCGCTGCTGCGCATAGAACGCGTAATTGCCGCCGTAGCTGCGGAGCCCGTGGGCAGACACTTCGACGATGCGCTGCATCGTGTCCAGCAACAGGCGATCGTGGCTGATCACCAGCAAGCCAGCGCTCCATGCCTGCAATTGATCCATCAGCCGCTGGCGTTGCGGGCCATCCAGGTGATTGCTGGGCTCGTCCAGAATCAACAGGTCCGGCTGGGTCACAAACGCGCCGGCCAGCGCCACGCGCATCGCTTCGCCGCCGCTGAGTTGCGCGGACGGTGCTCGCGGATCGCGCCCTCCCAACCCTTGCCGTTCGAGTTCTGCGGCGAAGTGTTCGTGTGCCGTCCAGCGCTCGCCGACCAGTTCGAAATCGTCTGGCGCAACGCTACCGGCGGCGATCCTGTCCAACGCATCCAGCAGCGGCGCAATCCCGGCCAAGTCGGCAATGCGCTGCCCCGGCGCAACGCTCACCCGCTGCGGCAGGTAATGCACGCTGCCGTTGCGCACGCAGCGCCCGGCGCTGGGCAGCAACTCGCCGGCCAGCAGGCGTCCCAGTACGCTCTTGCCCACGCCATTACGCCCGACCAGGCCAGTGGCGCGTTGGTCGATGTGGATACTCAAATCGGAAAATAGCGGGCTGCCATCGGGCAGCGCATACGCCACGCTTTGCAGCGTCAGCGACGGACAGGTCATCAGCGTCTCCATTGCATGCCAGCACACGCACCGATCCAACCGGATCAGCAGCGGGTCAGGCCGTCATCACGACGGCGGCATCAATGGCGCATTGGACCGATCCTCAGGCAGTTGCTGTGCGACCAGTCTAACCCTGCAGGTGCTGCGACAACACCCGCGCAGTGAACGGCCACCGGGTGCACTCAGCCCAAGCCGAATGCCGGGTGATAGGACACATCGGCGAGCGGCAGCAGGCGGTCGCCGAATGCCAGCGCCTGCAGCTCGGAGACGGGCACATCGGGCACTACCAGCCCCGGCTCCACCGCAAAGCCCAGCCGCTGGAAGAACGCCGGCTCGCCAAGCGCCAGACAACCGGCTGCGCCCCGCTCGCGCAAGCTGGCCAGTGCGGCCTGCACCAACCGCGTGCCCAGCCCTTGCCGTTGGTGTCCCGGCCCCACTGCCAGCGGCCCCAGCGCGTACCAACCGGGCGAATCGTCCGACAGCGACACCGGTGACACTGCCACATGGCCGACGACATAGCCGTCATGGTCGGCCACCAACGACAACGCCAGTGCGCCGTCGTCGCGCAAGGCGGCGATCACGTGCTGTTCGTCATGCCGGCTGTGCTCGGCGGGCATGAACGCGACCATCGTCAGGATCTCGATGGCGGCTGCATCGCCTTCGCTGGCTTCGCGGATCAGGACGTTCATCGGCAATCCTGCAGGCACCAGTCGATCGGGCGGCGGCGCATCACAGGCTCTGCAACAGTTCGGCGAACGCACGTGCAGAGGCATCCACATGCGCCGCGAGGCGATGATCGTCATCGACCAACAACAGGCGCGCACCACGCGGCTGCGCCCAGGCGATCACATCAACGGCAGGAATCAGTTCGTCGCGCCAGGCATGCACGATCGAAATCGGTATCTGCGCCGCATCCAGCGCCGGCAAGGGCCCCATCCGGGTTGGCGGCACCATCAGAAACAATCCGCGCGTGGGCACCTGCAGCGACACCTGCGCGGCGACATACGAGCCCAGGCTGGAACCGACCAACACCAGCGGGCCCCTGTCGGCGGCCGCACGCGCGATCTCCAGCAAGCGTTGCAGGCGGCCACGCACATCGCCGAGCGCACTCACCTCGCGGCGCGCATCCAGGTCGGTGTAATCCGGGCGCTCGTGCGTCCAGCCCAGCTGCTCGGCGACATTGGCCAAGGCAGTGACTTTCAGCGCGTCGGGACCGCTTTCGAACCCGTGCGACAGGATGCAGTGACCGCGACTCATAGCGCCTGCACCGTATCGCCAAGGCGCAGCACGCCGCCACGCAGGATACGGGCGCACAGCCCACCATGGCCGCGCATGGCGTTATAGCCACCGGCACCCAATGCATCTTCCATGCGCGAACACGGATCGCACGGATCGGTGCCTTCCAGCTCGACCTCGCCGATGCGAAAGCGCCGCCCTTTCAAGGCGATCAACGGAATGCCCGAGACCATCAGATTGCGCCGCAACATGGCGGCCGCAATCGTTGCGTGACCAGTCAGTGCCGCAATCACCGGCAGGTGCTCGGCCTGGATCAAGGTCACGCCGCGCTTGCCGCTGCCGCCCTTGTAGCGATCACCGACCAGGCCAATGCCGGTGGTGGCCTGCGCCGCGTCCACCTCGATCATGTCCACATCGCGCGCCGGGCGCACGCCGATCCAGGTCAGCTGACCGGTCTGCGGGAGCGTTGCCATCAATTTGCCCAATGGGCTGTCGGGATTCAAAGCCATCGTCGAATGCTAGCATTCGTCCCATGTCCGATGCCGTCCTGCCGTCTCCGCCGATCACCTACGCACCGTTGTCCTACGAATCGCGGCTGGCGCGCCGCGCGCTCACCCAGATCGACATGGTGGTCATCCATTGCACCGAGTTGCCGGACATGGCGATGGCGCGCGAATACGGCGAGCGCGTGCTGTACGACAGCGGCACTGGCAACAGCGGGCATTACTACATCGATCGCAACGGCAGCATCCAGCAATACGTCGCCCTGGAGCGCGTCGCCCACCACGTGCGCGGCCACAACCCGCATACGCTGGGCATCGAACTGGTCAACAGCGGCCGTTATCCGCATTGGCTGGATTCGCGCCACCAGACGATGACCGAGCCGTATCCGCCGGCGCAGATCGCCGCACTGATCACGCTGCTGCAATGGCTGCAACAACAGCTGCCGTCGGTGCGCCGGATTGCCGGGCACCAGGCCCTGGACACCACCCAGGAAGCGGCCAGCGACGATCCGTCGCGCAAGATCCAACGCAAGCTCGACCCCGGCCCGCTGTTCCCGTGGCCGCAGATCGAAGCTGCGGTGAGTTGGTCGCATACGCCGCGCTGAGCGCGTTACCTGACGCGTGCGCGTGGTGTCGGTGCGGCAAGCCGCCGCCTGTCGACGCAAGCTGGCGATGCGGTCAGCAAGCCCTGCAACGCTCCCCCGCCCTGCACAGCGAGTGTCTCGCCGACATGCGGCCTTCAAGCAGCCCTGCGCACTCGTGTTGGCCGCGCTTGCATGCCGCAATCAACGCGCATCACAGAGGTCGGGGTCACTCGCATCGCGCTCAGCGCTCCGCTGCGCGATACGTCATCTCGCCTGCATTCACCGCCACATCCAGCCGGTTTTCTGGTGGGGCGATCGGGCAAACCACATGCTGCGTCAGCGCGCAGGGAGGGTTTTCTGCCAGATTGAAATCGAGCGTGACGCGGCCATCGCGTGGCAGCGGCGTGTAGAGATAGCGTGCGCCGCCATAACTCTCCTTGCCACTGGTGCGATCGGCAAACAGGAAAAACAGCCCTTTCCCGTCCTCGCGCAACAGCGGCTGCAACCGATATTGCTGGCCATTGCGCGAAAACACCGCTTCGCCGAGCAGCTCTACCGTCAGCGGTGTACCGATCGAGGTCAGCAAGATCGTCGTACGCGGTGTGGCATAGGGCTGCCACTGCGCCTGGATACGCCAACGCGGGTCGGTCGGGAAATATTCCAGACCATCGAACTGCTTCAGCGCCGCCGCCGTCGGGTCGCGGAACCGCCAGCCGAACAGGCTGCCGGTCTGCACCACATAGAACTCCCGGCCGTCGATATCCAGGCGATCGCCGCGCTGCCCTGCCCGTTCCGAATCCAGGGTGACCTGGTCGACGCGCCGGCCATTCAAGGTAACCACTGCACCGGCGGCGGCCTTGAAGTAGACGTAGCCGTGGTTGTCCAGGCTCAGCCTCCCCAACTGCGCAGGACCGGCCGGCAACACGATATCGCTGTGCGGATCGCTGCCCACGCGATACTGGCCCGCACGCACGCGACCGGAGCCGGTGTAGCTCAGCCAGCCGTCGGGCGCGCGCAACTGCTTCAACCGCTGTGCACGCGTGTGCGCCAGCTCGAGCTGGTACGCCACCCCGGACCCATCGCCTTTTCGATGATCGGCAACCCGCGCATCGCTGGCGCCAGTCGTCGACCCTGCCGAACACGCAGTCATCAACGACGCCGCGACGCATAACGCGCCAACTTGCAACTGCAACCGCATGCATTCACCCAGCACTGCGAGAAACTGCGCTCCGCGCAGCGAGTCTGCGTCCCCCACAGACCACCGTTCCTGCGGCTATTGTGCCTGCAATCAGGTCGTGGTCGCGACCGGTCGCGACCGATCCTGCAACCAACCACTCCAGGAACCGGCGTAAACACGCGCACCCGACAACCCGGCAACTTCCAGCGCCAGCAGCAGATGGCAGGCGGTCACGCCGGATCCGCACATCACCACCACCTGCTCGGGCCGATACGCACCCAGCAGCGCAGACAGCTCAGTACGCAATTCGTCGGCCGGTTTGAAACGCCCATCGCGCAGGCTCAGACCCAGCGGGCGACTCAGCGCACCCGGCACATGCCCGGCCACCGGATCGATCGGCTCCACCTCCCCGCGAAAGCGCTCGCCCGCGCGCGCATCCAGCAACCAGCCCGGCGCCTGATCCAACCGCGCCAGGATCTGCTCGGCCTCGACCACGGCGTCGTGATCGAAACTGCCCGGATAGGCCGGACCGTCGCTCAGCTCCGAATGCTCGGTGGTTTCCGGCAATCCGGCAGCGCGCCAGGCGGAAAACCCGCCATCGAGCACCGCCACACGGCGATGCCCCATCAGTCGCAACATCCACCATGCCCGCGCGGCGGCCATGCTGCCGTCGCCGGCGTCGTAAACCACCACCTGGCTGTCAGGATCGATGCCCCACGCGCCCAGACGCTTGGCGAAGGCAGCGCTCTGCGGCAGCGGATGGCGCCCTTGCGCAGGCCGCGACAGATCGGCCAGATCGGTATCGAGATCGGCGTACTGCGCGCCTGGCAGATGCCCCTGCGCGTATGCCTTGCGTGCGGCGTCCGGGTCCGGCGCGGTCGGCGGCGCTGCGCGCGCGTCCAGCAAGCGCAGTTGCGGATGCTGCAGGGCGGCCGCCAGCGTGGTGCTGTCGACCAGCGTGGTCCAGTTGAGCTCAGTCCTCATGCAACCTGCTCCAGGCGACGACGAAGATTCAGAAGGATGGCCGCAGTGGCGCCCCAGATGCGCTGCCCGGGCCAGTCGTATTCCAACACCTGGCGCGGCCGACCGCGAAACTCCAGCGCCACGCTGCGTAGATTATCCGGGTCCATCAGGTAGGCCAACGGCACCTCGAACACCTCGGCCACTTCGTCAGGCTGCGGTACCGGCACGAATGCCGGGTCGATCACCGCAACCACCGGCGTCACGCGAAAACCGCTCACGGTCAGAAACGGATCCAGATAGCCCAGCGCATGCACCTGATCGGCGCCAAGCGCGATCTCTTCGCAACTCTCACGCAAGGCGGCGGCGGCCACATCCGCATCCGACGGCTCGATCCGCCCACCCGGAAAGCTGACCTGTCCGGCGTGGTGGCGCAGGCTGTCGGTACGCCGCGTCAACAGCACCATGGTGCCCTGCGCGCGCGGCACCAGACCGCACAGCACAGCGGCCTCGGCGGACGCACCCGCCTCGGTCAGATCGATCAATTCGGCATGATTCCAGCCCGGGCCGGCAGGCGCGGTCTCCAGCGGATACAACGCCCGCCGCAGTTGCGCAGACTCGGGCAAGCGCGCAGCCAGGGCGCGTGCAGGCAGCACCGTGTGCAGATACCGCTGGCGTTCGGCGTCGCTCATGCTCATCCAACGTGCAATTTCATCAAGACTGCGCAAGCAGCCGACGCAGTGCGACTGCGCGTCCAACGAACATACACCGATACACGGGCTGGGCAGACTGCTGGGATCGGAATCGGTGCCTGTCATCGCTCGCTCCTGCCACCGCTGCGTCGCGCACCGGTCCATGTCATCGGCCACCGATGCGATAAACGACAACGCCGGCCTGGTGGCCGGCGTTGTCAACGCACCATCAAACGCAATTACTTGACGCTGACCAGCTTGATCTCGAACTGCACAGCCACGTTCGGCGGGAACGGCGTCCGCGGATCGGCACCGTATGCCTTTTCCGGCGGCAGGGTCACTTCCCACTTCGAACCGGCCGGCATCTGCAGCAGCGTGTCGCGCATGGCCTGCATTTCGACTTCGCTGACCTTGATGGCCGGGATCTGCTGGGCCGGACGTGCCTTCTCGCGGTCGCCGAACGGGAACGGACCGGCCACTTCCAGCTGCACGGTGCTGGCCTGGGTCGGCTTGGCGCCCTTGCCTGCCTCGATCACGCGGTACTGCACGCCGCTCGGCAGCGTCTGCACGCCAGCGGTGCCCTTGTTCTTGGCCAGGAACTGGTCGCTCTTGGTCTTGTTGGCGGCAGCGGCCTTTTCGTACTCGGCCTTGGCTTGCTGGGCACGGCCCTGCTCACGCTTCTGGAACGCTTCGACGGCCGGCTTCAGCTGGTCGGCGGTGATTGCCGGCTGCTTCTTGGCATAGGCGTCCTGCAACCCCTTTACCACCGAGTTGATGTCGAGCTGCTCGCCGCGACCGGTGAGCTCGGCAAGGTTGTTGCCGTAGTCATAACCGAAGTAGTAGCTCAACTTGCCCTTCTCGGACGTCGTGTCCTGGGCCAGTGCATTGCCCGTCAGGGCCAGGGCCGCCACAGCGACCGCGATAGAACGCAACTTCATCAAACAATTCTCCAGGGTGGTGGCACAGGACGGGTCTGCCGCCTGAGATGACGCGCTAGGATAGCGGCCGCGATACCGAACCGCTACTTATCACGAAAGCTATGACCAGCAAGGCTTTCGGAAGTTCCGCATTTACTAATTTTTTACGTTCGCAAGGATTTCCATGTCCAATCACGTCATTCTGATCGCCGACCACGCCAGTGTACGGACGATCACGGTCAATCGACCGGACAAACTGAACGCCTTGAACCAGGAAACGCTGCGGGCACTGGACCAGGCGTTCCTGGACGCCGCAGGCGCGGACAACGTACGCGCGGTGATTCTCACCGGCGCCGGTCCCAAGGCGTTTGTCGCAGGCGCCGATATCGCTGAAATGTGCGATCTGTCGGCGATGCGGGGACGCGAGTTCTCGCTGCTCGGCCAGCACCTGATGCGCCGCATCGAACGGATGCCCAAGCCGGTGATCGCGATGGTGAATGGATTTGCGCTCGGCGGCGGGCTGGAGCTGGCCATGGCCTGCCATCTGCGCATCGCCGCATCCACCGCACGCCTGGGACAGCCGGAAATCAATCTCGGCCTGATCCCCGGCTTCGGCGGCACGCAACGGCTGTTGCGCCTGACCGGGCGGGCGGCGGCGCTGGAGCTGTGCCTGCTCGGCCTGCCGATCGATGCGGCGCGCGCATTGCAGTTGGGTCTGGTCAACCGCGTGGTGGAGCCGGAGGCGTTGCAGGAAGAAACGCTGGCGTTGGCACAGCGCCTGGCCAATGCCGCACCGTTGGCCCTGCGCGGCATTCTGGATGCGGTGGTGTTCGGTGGCGAATGCGCCATCGAAGAAGGCCTGCAGCTGGAAACCGCGCAATTCGCGTTGCTGTTCGCAAGCGACGACATGCGCGAAGGCACCCGCGCGTTTCTCGACAAGCGCCCCGCGCATTTCCGCAATCGCTGATTCATCGACCATGACGTTCGACCCCACACCGGCAACGCGTCCGCTACCGCTGCAATTAGTCGACTGCGTGCAAGCCGACGATCTCGATCGCGCGCTGACACTCGGTTTGATGGAGTACCAGCCCGATCCACGCGACGACCTGCTGGACCCGGCGTGCCCGCATGTGCGCGCGATCGTGATGGCCGCACAGCACCGCCTGCGCGATGCCTGGGCGGCACGTGAACGCTACCGCGCACGCGCCGCACGTCTGCAACGTCGCGCCGCCGAACGCGATGCACGCCGAGCACCTGCACCCGTCCCAAGCCAACCGGCAACACCGGCGTTGCCGCCGCTGGCCGCCGCGATCCTGGCCCGCGCCAAGGCCAAGGCTGCCGGTGGAGCGCAGCCATGAACGAGGCACGTCCCGCTGCGCCGAGACGGCGCGGCAGCAATATGCGCAAAACCGACGTCCAGGAAATGTTCGAGCGCCTGCGCGAACTCAATCCGCACCCGACCACCGAGCTGGAATACACCACGCCGTTCGAGCTGTTGATCGCCGTGCTGCTATCGGCGCAGGCCACCGACGTCGGCGTCAACAAGGCCACCCGCAAGCTGTATCCGGTGGCCAACACGCCAGGCGCTATTCTGGAGCTTGGCGAAGAAGGCCTGAAGCGCTACATCGCCACCATCGGCCTGTTCAACGCCAAGGCAAAGAACGTCATCGCCACCTGCAAGATCTTGCTGGAGCAACATGGTGGCGAGGTGCCGCGCGATCGCGCGGCACTGGAGGCGCTACCGGGCGTCGGTCGCAAGACCGCGAACGTGGTGCTCAACACCGCGTACGGCGAGCCCACCATGGCGGTGGACACGCATATCTTCCGCGTCGCTAACCGCACCGGTCTTGCGCCGGGCAAGGACGTGCGCGCGGTCGAGGACACGCTGGTCAAGGTCATTCCTGCGGACTTTCTGCATGACGCACATCACTGGCTGATTCTGCATGGCCGCTACGTCTGCAAGGCACGCAAACCCGATTGCCCAGGCTGCGTGATCCACGATCTATGCCGCTACCGCGACAAGACCCCGGCGCCAGCCGAACGGCCGACAATTCCCAAAAGCTGACGCAATCTGAATCAACATGGCTGACACGCCTTAGAGCGGCTAACAAAACGACTTCGCGTCAGCCTACTGCAGGCCGGCTATCTGCGGCCTGGCTGCAGGGCCCTTGCCCGCCCAGCGTCGCGGGACACGCTGCAAGTACGTCCTTGTAGCTCTTACGCGGCATCCATGCCGCGTAAGGTCCCACGACGCTGGACGGGCAAGGACCAGTCGAGATGGTCGGCATGCATGGGTTTAAACCAAGCAACCAGCGGAGTCTCTGGTGCGGTGTCCTCACCGCTGGCGGGACCGTGTGGCGGCATGGATGCCGCCACCGAGCCTCCAGGGACGGGTTCACGGCGTGTCCCGCCAGCGGTGAGGGCACCGCGCATTCGACCCACTCCGTGTTTGATCTGGACTTCTGACTGCATCCACCAAGATACGACCGACAAAACCACTGCACTCACTGACAGGCGCTCGCTCGCCAGGTTTTGTTAGCTGCTCTTAGCAAAACCGTCGCAACACCTAGCCAGGCACCAGGCGTCTCGTACCAGCACGGCCAATCCCGGCGTTTCCGACTCCCCAATCCCGATTCCCGATTTCAGATTCCCGGCCAAAAAAAATCGTGACCGGATGATGCGTCTTGCGGCGCCATGCATCACCCGGTCACGACAGAGGTCACCCGGCGCGGACGCCGGGCGCTTGCAGCAGGTTTACGCCGCCTTGGCTTGTTCCACGCGCTGTTCGACCAGCACGCTTTCCACCTTCGGCTGGCCTTCCACGCGTCGATCCAGCTCGTTCCAGTCCACTACCAGTTCGCAGCCGCGCGATGCCGCATTCCGGCTCCAGTCGCGCAACAACTCGATGCAGGCGTGGTCGACGTGATGCAGCTTGGCCACGTCCAGATGCAGTGCGGTATTGGGCGGCACACTTTCCAGCGTCCGCGCCATCGCCGGCACTTTCAGGAACGTGGCCGAGCCCTGCAGGGTCAGATGCATTTCGTCCTTCTTGTGCTCGTGCTCGCGCACGTCCACTTTCAGGCGCGACGAGTGCAGGGCCAGACGGAACAGCGACAGACCGAAGCCGATCAACACACCGGTCAGCAGGTCGGTCGCCACGATCGCAAAGGTGGTCGCCAGGTAGATCGCCGCAGTGCCACGACCATAGGTCGCCAGCTCCTTGACCTGCCCGATCTTGATCATCTTCACGCCAGTGTAGACCAGGATGCCGGCCAGACACGCCACCGGCGTCATCCGCAACAGCCACGGCAGCAGCATCGCGAATACCAGCAACCAACTGCCATGCAGGATGGTCGATGCACGCGTGGCCGCACCTGCCTGCACATTGGCCGCGCTACGCACGATCACACCGGTCATCGGCAGTGCGCCCAGGAAACCGCACAGCATGTTGCCCACGCCCTGCGCCGCCAGCTCACGGTCGTACTGGGTGCGCGCGCCCTGATGCATGCGATCCACTGCCGCCGCCGACAGCAAGGTTTCCGCGCTGGCGATGAAGGCAAAGGTCACCGCGGAGACCAGCAAGGTGGCATTGAACACCCCGAAGATGTCCGAAAAGCTGGGAATGGTGATCGCCGAGAACAGGTTGGTCGGGACATCGACCTTGTTGACGTTCAGACCCTGCAACTGCACCGTCGCGGTCACCACGACCACTGCGATCAACGCACCCGGCAAAAACCGCAGGCGCTGCGGACGCAGCTTGTCCCACGCCAGGATGATGCCGATGGTGGCCAGACCCACGAACAACGCAGTGCGTCCGGTCCCTTCGGTGATCGCCTGCCATACGACGGCGGGCAATGCAGCGAAGTTTTCCAGACCGCGCGCCTTGGGAGCGGCGTCCATCAGCACGTGCGCCTGCGATGCCACGATCAGGATGCCGATACCCGACAACATACCGGCCACCACGGCCGGCGAGGTCATCCGGAACCACACGCCTGCGCGGCACAGACCGGCAACCAGCTGGATCGCACCGGCCAGCAGGATCACCGGGCCGAGCGCCGCGATGCCGTGCTCGCGGACCAGTTCAAACACCAACACAGCCAGGCCGGCGGCCGGTCCGCTCACCTGCAAGGGAGAGCCCGCCAGGAACCCGACGACCAGTCCACCGATGATGCCGGTGATCAAGCCTGTGGCAGGCGGCATGCCGGAAGCGATCGCAATGCCCATGCACAGCGGCAGCGCGACAAGAAAGACCACCACAGACGAAAGCAAATCACGTCCAAACAGTCCTTGACGGAAATATCCGCCGATACCTGATGTGTTCATGGTCGGCTCCGGTCAGGCAAGTTCGGCACGGACTGCTTGCTGCAGTCGCGGGCGCGGGGTGGCTTCGGGTGTGTTCTCGCCCAGCAAAGAGCGGAAGCCACCCTTCTCGGCATCGAAGGCGCTGATCTCGCCATGGGCGATGTCATAGATCCAGCCATGGATGCGCAGGGTGCCGGCAGCCAGACGTGCTGCAACCACTGGCTGCGTACGCAGATGATCCAGCTGCGAGACCACGTTCTCCTCGGTCATGCAGTTCAGTGCTTCCTGACTCTGCGGATCGTGACCGTGGTGTTCGGTAACGTGACGCGCAGCATCGGTGTGCTTGAGCCAGGCCGCGACGGTGGGCACGGTTTCCAGCGATTCCGGCTTGAGCACCGCCTTCATGGCGCCGCAATCGGTGTGGCCACAGACCACGATATGACGCACACCCAGCACGGCGATGGCGTACTCGATGGCGGCAACCACGCCACTGACGTGCTGCGAATAAGGCGGCACGACATTGCCGATGTTGCGATAGACGAACAACTCGCCCGGCTGCGCGGAGAAGATCAGCTCCGGCATGACGCGTGAATCGGCGCAGGTGATGAACAACGTATGCGGCTTCTGGCCGGCAGCGAGTTCATGAAAGCGCGCGCTCTGACGCGGATACACTTCCTTGCGGAAATGACGAAAACCATCAAGCAAACTTTCCATGGGAGATACCTCTAGGCAACGAAAAGGCCATCCGCGGCGCAAGCCGCGAACTGCAAAGACGAACAAATCAAAAAGGAGTCCGGTGCGTGGCACCGGTTGACGCGACGAACGAGGGATCAGGCGCGCAGTGCGTTAGGAGGACGCAGTTGCGGGATCAGGTCGCGTTTTTGAGATGCTGGCGCGTAATGCGCGTACCAAGAGGGAAAATACCGCGCGACCACCGGCCATGCTTGGGAGAGCAAGGGGATGTCGTCTGCAGAGTGCGTATCGACCTGGGACTGTGCGTCCGCGTCGTCCTGCAGATCTTCGGCTGCGTCGCGTTCTTCGCCAGCATCCACCATCACCGCCACGCCATCGCTCACCAGCGCATCGTGGATGCGGGTGTGCGCATTGGCTGCCGACCACGCCGTGAGCGCGAGCAGGCAGACCAACAGCAAGTGGAGGAATCGAGGAAACATGGCCTCGAAACTAACAATTTAGACCGCCCCAGTGCAAGTGGTGCGACGCACCAATGCGGGGATAAGTCGCCGCGCGGAAACTCCGGTTCAGGTCACAGCATGGTAGAGCTCGGCGGCACCGGCGTTTCAGGCAGTGTCATAGTTGTCATAACCCACCGCCTCGTTCAGACTTCTGACACATTCTGACAAGATCTAAACACACGTAAATCATTGTCTTGATTGGCAAAAATAAAATAACGACGCGATCTCAAGTTGTCACATTAACGCAACTTTCACGCCATAGCCTGCGCTCACTTTCTCTCAGGTTGCAGCGCACCCATGAAACTCTCTCCGACCCTGCTTGGCTCCGCCCTATTGCTGGCGCTGGCTGCGCCTGCTGCACATGCTGAAATCGCCATCGACATGATCGGTGGCTCGGAGATCTCGCTCGAAGGCCTGGTCCAGGCCGACGGCAACTGGTTCCACAACGATGTGCAGGACCTCAATGGTCCGATCGGCGCCAATGGCGACAATTCCGAATTCAGCATCCGTCGCGCCGAGTTGGTGCTCAAGGGCAAGGGCCCGGGCAACGTCGAATGGGTGGCCGGGTACGACCCGAGTGTGCTGAAGGAAGTGACCATCCGCGGCACCACCATCCGCAGCACCGGCCGTTTTCTGGACAACAACATCAAGTACAAGTTCGGCGGCAACGCCAACAATTACCTGCAGATCGGTCAGTTCAAGCAGCCCAACAGCCTGGAAGAACTGTCCAGCACCAAGAACAACGACTTCGTCTCCAAGGCGTCGGTGACCAATACCTATGGCATCTCGCGCCGGTTGGGCGTGGCGTACGGCATGGGCGACAACAACTGGAGCGTGACTGCCAGTGCCTTCGGCCGCGAACTGACCCGTAACCAGGCCCATGGCAGCGGCTACGGTGCACGCGGCACCTGGGCGCCGATCAACGAGAGCGGCAATGTGCTGCACTTCGGCCTGAGCTACCTGGGTTACGACACCGACGACGACACCCTGCGCCTGCGCGCACGTCCGGACGCCGACCTCACCACCATCCGTCTGATCGACAGCGGCGCCATCACCAATGTGGATCGCGTGGGTGTGGCCGGTGCCGAGGCGATGTGGGTCACCGGGCCGTTCAAGCTGCAGAGCGAATATTTCCAGGAAAACGCCAAGCGCATCGGCAACAACGCGCAGGACTACAAGAGTGACGGCTGGTACGTCAGCGGCGTCTGGAACATCACCGGCGAGACCTGGGGCTACAAGGCCGGCGTGCCGACCACCCCGCTGCCGAACGAACCGGCATCGGGCCTGTGGCAGCTGGCCGTGCGCTACGACACCCTGGACCTGAACGATGGCCACCTGATCGCCAACGGCAACACCCCGTTCGTGGACGGCGTGCTGGGCGGCAAGATGAACGTGTGGACCGTCGGTGCCAACTGGTACTGGCGCTCCAACTTCAAGTTCGCACTCGACTACGCGAAGGTAGACAGCACCCGTTACAACAGCGCCACGCGTGGCCTGGTGGACGACAACCCGTCGATCATCGAGGCACGCGCGCAGTTCTATTGGTAAGTGATCGCCGGGTCGGTCGCCGCATGATGCTCGGTCGAGCGCGTGCGGCGCCGTCACCGCCCAGCCGGCGCGCCCGATCCGGCCACGCGCGCCTGGCGTCCTGCCGTCACTGCCCTGTCATGTTCGCGACACCGCGCGGTCATACCCTTGCCCTGCAATGGCTTCCGTGCGGGACGTCTTTCCTTCTTCGCTACAGGAGTAGTTCCGTGATCCATGCATTCAAGACCCGTCTGGCCGTCGGCGTGCTCGCCGCGTCGCTGGCGCTGTGCGCCCAGGCTGCCGATGTCACCGGTGCCGGTGCATCCTTCATCTATCCGGTGATGTCCAAGTGGTCGGCCGATTACAACGCGGCCACCAAGAAGCAGGTCAACTATCAATCGATCGGTTCGGGCGGCGGCATTGCCCAGATCAAGGCGGCCAGCGTGGACTTCGGTTCGTCCGACGCCCCGCTCAAGCCGGAAGAACTGGCCGCAGCCGGCCTGGCGCAATTCCCGTCGGTGATCGGCGGCGTGGTGCCGGTCGTCAACGTGCCAGGAATTGCACCCGGCGCGCTCAAGCTGGATGGCAAGACACTGGGCGATATCTTCCTGGGCAAGGTCAGCACCTGGAATGATCCGGCGATTGCCGCGCTCAACCCGGGCGTGAAGCTGCCGGACGGCAAGATCACCGTGGTGCACCGCTCGGATGGCTCGGGCACCAGCTTCAACTTCACCAACTACCTGTCCAAGGTCAACCCGGACTGGAAGAGCAAGGTCGGCGAAGGCACCGCCGTGCAGTGGCCGACCGGGATCGGCGGCAAGGGCAACGAGGGTGTGGCCGCGTATGTGAAGCAGATCAAGGGCGGCATCGGCTATGTCGAGCTGTCGTACGCGCTGCAGAACAAGATGGCCTACACCGCGATGAAGAACGCCTCCGGCAAGTTCGTGCAGCCGTCCGATGAAACCTTCGCCGCCGCGGCCAACAGCGCCGACTGGGCCAACAGCAAGGACTTCTACCTGGTGATGACCAACGCCGCCGGCGACAACGCCTGGCCGATCACCGCCACCAACTTCATTTTGGTGCAGAAGAAGCCGAAGAATGCCGCGGGCCTCAAGAACACGCTGGAATTCTTCCGCTGGGTCTACAGCAAGGGCGATGCGCAAGCCAAGCAGTTGGACTACGTGCCGCTGCCGGACAGCCTGGTGACCCAGATCGAGACCTACTGGGCCAAGAATCTGCCCCACTAAGGCGGCCGCGTCACGGCTGTGCTCGCCACCGAGGCGGGCGCGGCCGGCGCCTGGAATCGTCATATCGCACCCGTACACTCGGGTCCGGCGCTCGTCCGGCACCGCTGGCTAGGTGGTCGTTGTTGCTCTTAAAACGTACAGGAACGACGCCGCTTCTCTCCCGGCGTCGGCACCGGGACGCGGATCCTCTGGGGTCCGCGTTTTTTTGTGATGGCTTGCCAGAAGGCACTGTCATGCACGTGTAACAAAAACATCATTTCATAGCGTGGTCTGCCGGACCCACCGGCCAATCCAGCCTCGGAGCTTCCATGAAACTGCAGTCGGCCAGCCTGACCGCCCTGTCTCTCACCATCGCCCTCGCCCTGGCCGCTTGCTCGCCAGGCAAGGACGCGCAGTCCGGCGATGCCGCCAAGGGCGCCCCCACCGCCGGTGCGTCTGCCGGCGACAGCAAGAGCGCCGAGATCTCCGGTGCCGGCGCGTCCTTCATCTACCCGCTGGTGTCCAAGTGGTCGGCCGACTACAACGCCGCCACCGGCAACAAGGTGAACTACCAGTCGATCGGTTCCGGCGGCGGCATTGCGCAGATCAAGGCCGGCACGGTGGATTTCGGTTCGACCGACAAGCCGCTGGACAGCGCCGAACTGCAGCAGGCCGGCCTGGGCCAGTTCCCGTCCGCGATCGGCGGCGTGGTGCCGGTGGTCAATGTGGAAGGCATCGCACCGGGCAAGCTGCGTCTGACCGGCGCACTGCTGGGCGACATCTTCCTGGGCAAGGTCACGATGTGGAACGACGCGGCGATTGTCGCGGCCAATCCGGGCGTGACCCTGCCGGCCACCAAGATCAACCTGGTGCATCGTTCGGATGGTTCGGGCACCACCTTCAACTTCTCCAACTACCTGTCCAAGGTCAGCCCGGAGTGGAAGAGCAAGGTCGGCGAAGGCACCTCCGTGCAGTGGCCCGGTGGCGTCGGCGGCAAGGGCAACGAAGGCGTGGCCTCGTACGTGCAGCAGATCAAGGGCTCGATCGGCTATGTCGAGCTGGCCTACGCACTGCAGAACAAGATGCCCTACACCTCGCTGCAGAATGCAGCCGGCCAGTGGGTGGAACCGAACGCGGACAGCTTCGCCGCCGCTGCCGCCAGCGCCGACTGGGCCAATGCCAAGGATTTCAACCTGGTGATCACCAATGCACCGGGCGAGAAGGCCTGGCCGATCACCGCCACCAACTTCATGCTGATGCACAAGCAGCCCAAGGATGCGGCGCGTAGCAAGGCGACGCTGGACTTCTTCAAGTGGGCGCTGGAAAACGGCCAGGCGCAGGCCAGCGAATTGCATTACGTGCCGCTGCCGCCGGAGCTGGTGAAGCAGATCGAGTCCTACTGGGCCAGCGAGTTCAAGTAATGCCTGCATCCCGCCACACGGCGGGCTGCTCGGCGGTGAGGTGCCTGCGGGCGCCTCGCCGTTCCTGATGTCTCACGCTCCCGCCCTTGCGCGGGTGACGAGTCCAATCGAATGAATGCCTCCGCCATTCCCGAAGCGATGACCGCACCACGCGGCCGCGACCTGCGCGATGCGCGTGCCGACCGCCTGTTCAAGCTCGCGTTGGCCGCCACGGTCGTTTTCGTCCTGTTGGCACTCGGCAGCGCTGCGCTGTCGATGCTGTGGGGCGGACGCCATGCCTTGCAGATGCAGGGCCTGAGCTTTTTCTATTCCGCCGACTGGAATCCGGTCGAAAACAAATACGGCGCGCTGGCGCCGATCTACGGCACGCTGGTCACCGCCTTGATTGCGATGGTGATTGCGGTGCCGGTGAGTTTCGGTATCGCGTTCTTCCTCACCGAAGTGGCGCCGCGCTGGTTGCGTGGCCCGGTGGGCACGGCCATCGAATTGCTGGCCGGCATCCCGTCGATCATCTACGGCATGTGGGGCCTGTTCGTGCTGGTGCCGGTGATGACCGAGCACGTGACGCCATGGCTCAACGATCATCTGGGCACGCTGCCGGTGATCGGCCCGTTGTTCCAGGGGCCGCCGCTGGGCATCGGTCTGCTGACTGCTGGTTTCGTGCTGGCGATCATGGTGATCCCGTTCATTTCATCGGTGATGCGCGAAGTGTTTTTGACCGTGCCTACGCGCCTGAAGGAATCGGCGTACGCACTGGGCTCGACCAAGTGGGAAGTCAGCTGGGACATCGTGCTCCCATATACGCGCTCGGCGGTGATCGGCGGCGTGTTTCTGGGCCTGGGCCGTGCGCTGGGCGAAACCATGGCGGTGGCGTTCGTGGTCGGCAACACGGTGCGGCTGTCGCCGTCGCTGCTGGAGCCTGGCACCACCATCGCCGCGTTGATCGCCAATGACTTCGGCGAAGCCACCGAGACCTACCGGTCGGCGCTGCTGTTGCTGGGCTTTGTGCTGTTCATCGTGACCTTCATCGTGCTGGCGATTGCGCGCTTCATGCTGATGCAACTGTCGCGTCGGGAGGGCAACTGATGTCCTCGGCCTCGCAATCCCTCTACAACCGCCGCCGCGTGACCAATGTGGTGGCGTTGTTGCTGTCGTGCGCCACCGCGCTGTTCGGCCTGTTCTTCCTGGCCTGGATCCTGTGGACCTTGCTGTCCAAGGGCGTGCCGGGCATCGACGTCAATCTGTTCACCAAGATGACACCCCCGCCGATGCAGGAAGGCGGCCTGCTCAACGCCTTCTTCGGTAGTGCGGTGATGTGCGGCCTGGCGCTGGCGATCGGCACGCCATTAGGCATTGCCGCCGGCACCTGGCTGGCCGAGTACGGCAATGCGCGCAAGGCCGGCGTGGTGGTGCGCTTCGTCAACGACATCCTGCTGTCGGCACCGTCCATCGTGCTGGGCCTGTTCGTCTACACGCTGTACGTGATGCAGACCGGCGGGCGCTTCTCCGCGTTTGCAGGCGCGCTGTCGCTGGCCTTCATCGTGCTGCCGGTGGTGGTGCGCACGACCGACGAGATGCTGCGTCTGGTGCCGGCGCAGATGCGCGAGGCGGCGTTGTCGCTGGGTATTCCGCAGTGGAAGGTCACCGTGCAGGTGCTGTATCGCGCCGCTTCGGCCGGCATCCTCACCGGCATCCTGCTGGCCCTGGCACGCATCAGCGGCGAGACCGCACCGCTGCTGTTCACCGCGTTCGGCAATCAGTACTGGAACAGCAACGTGTTCCAGCCGATGGCCAGCGTGCCGGTGATCATGAATCAGTTCGCCGGTAGCCCCTACGAGACCTGGCAGACCCTGGCCTGGTCGGGCGCGCTGGTGCTGACCGTGTTCGTGCTGCTGGTGAGCCTGGGCGCCCGTGCCCTGCTATTGCGCAACAAGATCTCCAATGACTGACCTTTCCCTCCGGACACCCGACATGAACGATCTCCAAAACGCCAAGCCGATGCATCGCATCGCTGTTCCGGCCGCCAAGGGGGCGCCAAGCGCGCAGGCGCCGGTGAAGGTGGCCGCACGCAATCTGGATTTCTATTACGACAAGTACCACGCGCTCAAGAGCATCAACATCGAGATTCCGGAAAAGCGCGTCACCGCGCTGATCGGGCCGTCCGGTTGCGGCAAGTCGACCTTGCTGCGCATCTTCAATCGCATCTACGCGCTGTACCCGAAGATGGAAGCGCGTGGCGAAGTGTTGCTGGATAACGAAAACATCCTGTCGCCGAAGTACCCGATGAACCGCCTGCGCAGCAAGGTCGGCATGGTGTTCCAGAAGCCGGTGCCGTTTCCGATGACGATCTTCGAAAACGTCGCCTACGGTATCCGTCACCACGAGAAACTCTCCAAGGCCGACATGCAGAATCGTGTCGAGCACGCCCTGCGTCAGGGTGCGTTATGGGACGAGGTCAAGGACAAGCTCGGGCAAAGCGCGCTGGGCCTGTCCGGCGGCCAGCAGCAACGTCTGTGCATCGCACGTGCGGTGGCGCTGCGGCCGGACGTGTTGCTGCTGGACGAACCGACCTCGGCGCTGGACCCGATTTCCACCAGCCGCATCGAGCAGTTGGTGGAAGAGCTCAAGTGCGACTACACGATCGTCATCGTGACCCACAACATGCAGCAGGCCGCGCGCGTGTCCGACTACACCGCCTTCATGTACCTGGGCGACCTGATCGAACACGACCGCACCGAAACGATTTTCTCGCAACCGTCCAAGCAGCAGACCGAGGACTACATCACCGGCCGCTTCGGTTGATGTAGTCCACTACGCAGCAGCGCCCGACTGAAGAAGTAGCACCGTCACACCCTGCCCTGCACGCTCTTTACATCGCGTGCGATGCTGCCAACACAGCGGCGGGCTTCCACCATTGCCACGAATCGAGACCACGATGAACCAGCACCTCAACGACCACATCGTCAAAAGTTACGACGAGGAGCAGCACCGTCTTGTCGCCGAGATCGTGCGCATGGGCGACACGGCAGTGGCGCAGCTGGAAGCCGCACTGGATGTGGTGGAGCGCCGCGACGACAGCGCGGCACACCGCATCGTGGTCAACGACGAGGCGATCGATGCGCTTGAGCATGCGATCAGTCACGACGTGATGCGCCTGGCGTTGCGTGGGCCGATGGCGCGCGACCTGCGCGAGATCCTGGCCGGCCTGCGGATTCCTGCCGACATCGAACGCATCGGCGATTACGCGGCGAACGTCGCCAAGCGTTCGATCGCACTCAATTCCGCACCGCCGCTGCCGCAGACCGTGGGCCTGCGCGCGCTCGGCCAGATGGCCGCCAGCGCCGTGCGCGACGCCGTGCTGGCGTATCGCGACAAGGATGCCAATGCCGCCATCCGCGTGCGCGACGAAGACGCCCGCCTGGACGCGCAGTACACCGCCCTGTTCCGCGAGCTGTTGACCTACATGATGGAAGACCCGCGCAACATCACCCCGTGCACGCATCTGTTGTTCATGGCCAAGAATCTGGAGCGCATCGGCGACCATGCCACCAACATCGCCGAGAACGTGTGGTTCCTGGTGCATGGCGAACAGCCGCTGCCACCGCGCGTGAAGCGCGACGACACCAGCACCACCGGAGTGATCTGACGAATCCGCGTGCCGGCAGCGCCTGCCGGCACCCTGATGAGCAGGCTGAAAGGCCTAATATCATTACGTATTCATCTGATCGCACCTAGGTTGCAGTGGCACAGGCCGTTCCTGTGACGCAGGGTAGGCAGATGACGCAGATCATTGGATCGCTCGTGGTTTTGTCGCTGCTGACCTCTGGTGCAGCGTTCGCTGCGCCCCAGCAGCAGCACGACGATCATGCTCGCATCGAACAGCGGCATGACGCACATGGCCCTGACCGTCGCGACGACCGCCACGATGACAGGCGCGCAGATCGGCGCGACATCCGTCACGACGACCACCGCAACGACCGTCATGGACCTCCATTCAAACGCGGTGAGCGCCTGGCGCCGGGCAATCGCGGCAACCATGTCGCCGATTACCGCAGGCATCATCTGAAGCAACCACCGCGCGGGCATGAGTGGCGCCGTGTGGACAATCAATACGTGTTGATTGCAGTGGCCACCGGCCTGATTGCCAGCGTGGTGACCGGCCGCTGATCTGACGGCCAGACTGCCAACAACATGCGGAGGGCTGGCCCGATCTGCGGCGACGCGGGTCGGGCCTTCTTTTGCGCAGGGCCTGGACCAACAATGCGTAACGCCAGGATCGAGCCGGTGATGCGACCTGCTAGGCTATGCGGATGAACGAACCGGTCGACCTGCAGCCTGCCCCCTCCCTGATGCCCATGTCGCGGCGTTTCCGCGGCTATCTGCCCGTGGTGGTGGATGTGGAGACCGGCGGGTTCGACTGGAACAAGCACGCGCTACTGGAAATTGCCTGCGTACCGATCGAAATGGACGCCGAAGGACGTTTTTTCCCTGGGGAAACCGCCAGTGCGCATCTGGTACCGGCGCCGGGCCTGGAGATCGATCCCAAATCGCTGGAAATCACCGGCATCGTGCTCGACCACCCGTTCCGCTTCGCCAAGCAGGAAAAGGACGCGCTGGACCACGTGTTCGCGCCGGTACGTGCGGCAGTGAAGAAATATGGTTGCCAACGCGCAATCCTGGTGGGCCACAACGCGCATTTCGATCTGAACTTTCTCAATGCAGCGGTTGCGCGCGTGGGCCATAAACGCAATCCGTTCCATCCGTTCAGTGTGTTCGACACGGTGACCTTGGCAGGTGTGGCTTACGGGCAGACCGTGCTGGCGCGCGCCGCGCAAGCGGCAGGCCTGGACTGGAACACCGCCGATGCGCACAGCGCGGTGTATGACACCGAACAAACCGCACGGTTGTTCTGCACGATCGCCAATGCCTGGCCGGGGCCCCGCGTCGGCTGAGTGGGCTGGAATTGGGGATTGTTGGCAAACGCGCGATGTTGCTCGAGCTAAAAGCAGGGTGACCGCGACAACCGCGCCCTCATCCGCCCTTCGGGCACCTTCTCCCGCAAGCGGGAGAAGGGAGCGGCGGCGGGTTGCAGGGACGCGAGCGCATCGCGCGCCGACAGCCTAACCACAGCGAAAAGCTCCCTTCCCCCGCCTGCGGGGGAAGGTGCCCGAAGGGCGGATGGGGGCAGGCTTGAACCTGTAGCCGCACTCCCCTCATCCGGCGCTACGCGCCCCCTTCTCCCGCAAGCGGGAGAAGGGAGATGCGCGCGGCTGGCTTTGCCGTCTCACCTAGCACCAAGCTCGATTCCCGATTCCCTATTCCCAATCTCCAATCCCGACTCCCCCATCCCGCCCTAGCCCACGCAAATCCGGTCGCGCCCTGCGCTCTTGGCCTGGTAGAGCGCATGGTCGGCGCGCTGCATCAACGATGCGCCGGTGTCGTCATCGCGTAATTCGGCCACACCGGCGCTGAAAGTCACCTGCAGGCCGTCCACACCGCCCCAGTCGTGGCGGGCATGGAATAGCGCGCGGATGCGCAGACAGAGCGCCTGCGCTTCATCCAGGGTGGTATCGGCAAGCAGCAAGGCGAATTCTTCGCCGCCCATGCGCGCCGGCAGATCCGAGGCGCGGGCAGCGGCGGTCAGCAGCACGCCCACTTCATGCAGGACCGCATCGCCACTGGCGTGCGAATAGTGATCGTTGATGCGCTTGAAGTGGTCGATGTCCAGGATCGCCAGGACCAATGGCCCACCACTGCGCCGCGCTCGGCTGATATCGCGCGCCAGCGCTTCGTCGAAGTGGCGGCGATTGGGTAGCCCGGTCAGTGCGTCCTCGTGCGCCTGGCGCTCGAACACATCGGACTTGATACGCAGCCGCGTCAGCAGGTCGGTTTTTTCCTGATTGGCCTGCAGCAGCCGCTGCGCCTGCAGTTGCAGGTCTTCGGTCCGTTTGCGTACCAGTTCGGCCAATCGTGCGTTATGGGTGGTGTAGCGGCGCAACAGGAATCGATACACCAGGGCCAGCGCAAGAATCGCAGCCAGCACCGCTGCAAAACGCACGTCCTGCCGTTGCCACCACCACGGCAGGATCTCGAACGCCCACACCGCTTCACGCCGGCTCCACGCGCCGCCCGGGTGGCGGGCGGCCACATGCAGGCGGTAACGCCCCGGCGGCAAGCCGATGAATTCCACGCTGCGCTGCCGGCCACGTTCGGTCCAGTCGCCGTCCAGTCCTTCCAGGCGCGTGCGGTATTCGATCCGCTCGGGCAGCAGAAAACTCATGCCGACGTAGGACACATTCAGGCGATGTCCACCGGGCAATCTTGCCTGCTGCCGCCACGCCAACGGGCGGCCATCCTGCTGCACGCTCTCGATCAGCGCAGGCGGTGCGCGGCGTTCGCGAAAGGATCGCAGACGCGACGGGGCAACCGAGCTCACGCCGCCTGCAGTGACCACCCACACCGAGCCATCGGCGCGTTCGATCAGGCTCGGGCCGGAGCTGCCATTGGCTTGCGCATTGCCCATGCCGTCGATCTCGCCATAGCGTTCGATGACGAGCTTGCCGCGCCCATCGGCGACGGCGTTGAGCGTGTCGAGTCCGGTGCGCAGCATGCCGCGATTGCTGCTGATCCACGCATTGCCGAGGCGGTCGACGACCAGCTGGAACACCGTATCCACCGGCATGCCCTGCTCCAGGCCCACGCGTGCGATCGTCCCGTTGCGCACCCGATACAGACCGCGATCGGTCGAGATCCAGACAGCGTCGCCGATGGCCTGGAAGCCGAAGACGCTGCGCGCACCACCCAGGCGCTGCAGGTCCAGCTGGTGCAGCTTGCCGTCGCGCAACACCGCCGCACCATCGACCGACCCGATCCACAGCGCCTTCCCAATCGCGGCGATCGCAGTCACCACGCTGGCGGGCATGCCGTCGATCGCCAGTGGCACGGGCGTACCGTCCACCAACTTCACCACACCGCGCTGGGTGGCCAGCCACACCACGGCGTGGTCGTCGATCACGATGGCGCGGACATGCCCGCTGGGCATGCCCTCGGCCTCGCCGTAGTGCCGCAACACGCGTCCATCGCGCAGCACGAACACGCCGTCGGCAAAGGTACCGACCCACAGATCGCCTTGCCGGTCCAACGCCAGGCTGAGCACCGAGAGCCGACGCCCGGACGGCGTGGCGACCGCCACCGGTACGATGCGCCCATCCGGCAACATGCGATCCAGCCCGGCGCTACCGGCGATCCACAAACTGCCATCGCGGTCTTCCAGCATGGCGCGGCTGTAGTCGCCGCTCAGGCCATCGCGTTGGCTGTAACTGCTGAACAGGGTTTCGCGCAGCCGGAACAGCCCGCCATTGGTGCCGACCCAGATGCTGCCTTCGGCATCCTCGCGAAAACTGACGATGCGTCCGCTGGGCAGGCTGCGACCGGCCGGCAGATGCTCCACGCCATGACTGCCGATACGCAGCAGCCCCTGATTTTCGCTCCCCAGCCACAGATCGCCATGACGATCCTGCAGCATCGCGGTGAAGCGGCCCTGCCCCGGCACCCGATGCACCAGCTCGGCGCGCTCGCCCTGCAGCCGATACAGTTGCTCGCCTGCGACCACCCACAGCGTGCCGTCCGTCGCGCGATATGGCCATGCCAGCCCCGATGGCAGGCCGAATGCCGCCGGCGCACGATGCATGTGCCCATCCGGCTCGCGGTAGACCAGCCCATCGAGCGTACCGATCAGCAGCCTGCCCTGATCGTCGAACGCCATGCGCGGAAAACTGCTCTGCAGCGGCACGCCATCGCGCGGCGGGAAATAGTCGAAGCGCCCATCCGGCCACAGGCAGCCAAGCCCGTGGCCTTCGAACAGCAACCACATACGACCGTCGGCATCCATGGTCATCGCGTGGATCAGCGCCTGCGGCCACTGACCTTGCCGCTGCCAGTGCCGCCACTGTCCATCGGCACTGTGACGCACCAGATTGCCGCGCGCATCGCTCAGCCACAGCGCGCCATCGCGATCCACGTACAAGGCGCCGACGCCGTTATCGGGCAGGCCGGGGCGCGTACTGCGATCGATGACGCTGAATTCCAGGCCGTTGTAGCGCACCAGCCCTTCCCAGGTGGCGAACCACAAATAGCCATCGCGGGTCTGGGCGATGTCGCGCAACGAGTTGTGCGGCAGACCGTTACGCGAGCTCCAGCTGTCGATGGCGTAGTCGCGCAATCGCGCGGTTCCTGCGGGTGCGGCGATCGCAGCGAACGAACACCATGCCAGCAGCAGCCAGCCACAGGCACCGATCCAGTGCAGCCAGCGCGACTCTCCCCTCAGCACTGCGCCGACTGCGTCGCTATTTCCGCCCGACTGCCGGGCGTCCACCCCATCGTTCATCTGACATGACGCGCCATTCACAATCCATATGGTAGGCAAAAAAGCGCACACGCGCCGAGGGGCGGCTGGCGTGCGCCCGAAAGCATTGATGCATAAGCGTTGAAGCTGCGAGCGGCAACACCGGAAGACCAGCATCTGCGCAAAGCTGCACGCACCTGACCGACTGTTGCCGGCACAGAGCACCGCTCTACCAGCCGATCAACGCTCGCCACACGCCAATCCTGACGGATGCGTCCCGACGTGGCGCGATTACACGCCCAGGCGCTGCCGCACCGCTTCAAACAAGGTCACGCCTGCGGCGACCGACACGTTGAGGCTTTCGATATCGCCCGGCATCGGAATCTTGACCAGGCCGTCGCAATGTTCGCGGGTAAGCCGACGCAGGCCATCGGCCTCGCCGCCGAGCACCAGCCCGACATTGCCGCGCAGGTCCACGCTGTACAACGACGCCTCGGCCTCGCCGGCCAGACCGTACAGCCACACGCCCTGCTTCTGCAGATCGCGCAGGCAGCGCGCCAGGTTGGTGACCGCCACCACCGGAATGCGGTCGGCCGCACCGGCCGAGGTCTTGCGCACAGTGGCATTCACCGTGGCCGACTTGTCCTTGGGAATGACCACCGCGGTGATGCCGGCCGCAGCCGCGCTGCGCAGACACGCACCCAAGTTGTGCGGATCCTGCACGCCATCGAGGATCAGCAGCAGCGCGCGCCCCTCGGCCGCGGCCACCAATGCTTCAAGCTCGTTTTCTGCCCACAGCCGTGCCGCTGCGTAGCGCGCGACCACGCCCTGATGGCGTACCTGCCCGCCCACGCCGTCCAGCGCCTGGGTGTTGACCCGGCGCACGTCGATGCCCTTGCGGCGCGCCTGCTCTTCGATCTCGGTAAGACGCGGATTCTTGCTACCGGCCTCGATCAATACCTCGCGCACATTGTCGGCGTCGTTCTCGATCGACGAGGCGACAGCGTTGACACCGACGATCCACTGATTCTGCTTGCTCATTGCGCGGACATACGAAGAGATAAAGGGGAATGGTAGGGCCTGTGGCCTGCCACGTCACGGCCGACCGATGTGCGGTGATGGGCACCCGCGATAGAGCGTGCCCACCGCAAGGCGTGTGCTTCGCGGCAGGCATGTGCTTCCGGCCCAGCGGCCATCACTGATTGCGATCAACCGGCAGGCGGCTGATCGCAACGCAGTATTGATGCGCCTCAGTAAGATTTCTTCTTGCGCTTGGGCGGCTGCGCGCGCGGCGGCAGCGGAGCGTCGGACGTATCGTCCCGATCCTCGGCCAGACGGAAGTCGATCTTGCGCTCTTCCATACTGGCCTTGAGCACCAGCACGCGCACCGGATCGCCCAGCCGGAACGCGCGACCACGGCGCTCGCCACTGAGCGTCTTGCGGATCGGATCGAACTGGTAGTAGTCCTGCGGCAACTGGGTGACATGCACCAGGCCGTTGACCTTGGACTGGGTCAACTCCACGAACAGGCCGAAGCCGGTCACGCCGCTGATCACACCATCGAACTGGCCGCCGACATGCTTTTCCATCCACGCGGCGCGATAACGCTCATCGACCTCGCGTTCGGCTTCGTCGGCACGCCGACCACGCTCGGAACACTGCAGCGACAAGGCGGCCATCTGACGCGGGGTGTAGATGTATTTTTCCGGGGAGGCGCCGGTCAACGCATGCTTGATCGCGCGATGCACCAGCAGGTCAGGGTAACGCCGGATCGGCGAGGTGAAGTGCGCATACGCCTCCAACGCCAGGCCGAAGTGGCCGTTGTTGTCAGGCGAATACACCGCCAGGCTCTGGCTGCGCAGCAGCACCGATTCCAGCAACGCCGCATCGGGGCGCGCACGCACCTTCTTCAGCAACTTGGTGTAATCGCCGGGACGCACCTTGCTCCACGCCGGCAGGCTCAACTGGAATTCCTTGAGGAACTCCAGCAGGTCTTCGAACTTGCTCTCCGGCGGCCGCTCGTGCACGCGGTACGGCGCCGGCACATGCATGCTCAGCAGATAACGCGCGGCCTCGACATTGGCAGCGATCATGCATTCTTCGATCAGCTTGTGCGCATCGTTGCGCACCAGCATGCCGGCCTGGGTGACCTCGCCGGTGTTGTCGAGCACGAAGCGCACTTCGGAGGTTTCGAATTCGATCGCGCCGCGATGCGTGCGCGCCTTCGACAGCACGTTGTACAGCTGATGCAGGCGCTGCACCTGCGGCAGCAACGGGCCGATAAACGCCTTGGTATCGGCATCGTCTTCGCCGACCGCCTTCCAGACCTGGTTATAGGTCAGGCGCGCGTGCGAGTTCATCACCGCTTCGTAAAAACGCGAGCCGGTCACTTCGCCATCGCGTCCTACCTGCATGTCGCAGACGAAACACATGCGATCGACCTTGGGCATCAGCGAGCAGATGCCGTTGGACAGGGTTTCCGGCAACATCGGCACCACGAACCCCGGGAAATACACCGAGGTGGCACGCTTCTGCGCTTCGTCGTCCAGCGGCGTGCCGGGACGCACATAGTTGGACACGTCGGCGATCGCCACCACCAGACGGAAGCCGTCTGCGTTGGGTTCGCAATACACCGCGTCGTCGAAATCCTTGGCATCTTCGCCATCGATGGTGACCAGCGGCATCTGCCGCAGATCCACGCGCCCGCCGATCATCTGCGGCTCGACCACCAACGGCACTGCCGCGGCTTCGTCCAGCACTTCCTGCGGGAATTCGTGCGGCAGTTCGTGGCCGTGGATGGCCATTTCCACCACCAGCGACGGGGTCAGCTTGTCGCCGAGCACCGCGATGATCTTGCCGATCGCCGGGCGGCGCGCATCCGGTGGCGCGATCAGTTCGCACACCACCAGCTGCCCCTCGCGTGCGTCGCCGATGCCGTCCGGTGCGATCTGCACGTTGCGTTGCACGCGCTTGTCGTCCGGGTCGACATAGGCCACGCCATGTTCGTAGAAGAAGCGCCCGAGCATGCGCGACATGCGGCGTTCGAGCACGCGGGCGATCGCGCCTTCGCGACGACCGCGACGGTCGATGCCGGTGACGTTGGCCAGCGCACGATCGCCGTGCATGACCTTGCGCATTTCGTACGGAGGCAGGAACAGGTCGTCGCCGCCTTCGTCCGGCTTGAGGAAGCCGAAGCCTTCCGGGTTGGCGATCACCACACCGGCGATCAGGCTGGTCTGCTGCACCGGCGCGTAGCCGCCGCGACGGTTCTGCACCAGCTGTGCTTCGCGCACCATCGCCGCCAGGCGCTTGCCCAGCGCATCGATGCGGTCGCTGAGATTGAGTTGTTCGGCGATTTCCTCGGCGGTCTGCGGGCCGTCGCAGGCGTCGAGCAGCTGCAGGATGGCTTCGCGGCTGGCGATCGGCTCGGCGTAACGCAGCGCTTCGCGATCGGCATGCGGATCCTTGAACTCCGCCGTCGGCGCAGACACTTCCGTCGCCGGCGCGGCCACTTCCGTCGGCGCGTGCTGGAGGCGTTCCGGCGGCGGCGCAGGCGGACCGCTCTTGCGTGGATGCGGCGCGCGTGGTGCCGGCGCCGTGGGCAGCGCGGGCGCTACCGGCAGTTCGGGCGAGGCGTTGGCGGCCTTGTCGGCAGCGCGTTTATTTGCGGACTTGGTCGACGCGCCAGCGGCGGCGCGGACCAGGAAGTCCGGCATCCAGCCCGGCAACTTCTGTTTTTCGGCGGTGGTGGACTCGCCCGGGCTGGTGGATTTGCGGCGACTGGGCCGATCGGAATCTGGGGTGTTTTTCTTTGTCATTGCTTACATGGTACCCCTTGCGGCCGCCACATGGGCAGCAAGGCTCGCCCAACCGGTTGCAATTGCGGTTCGACAGGCATTGACAAGCCCACCGGGAGGCTGCAAAATTCGCGGCTCACCTGCCCAGGTGGCGGAATTGGTAGACGCACTAGCTTCAGGTGCTAGCGGGGGCAACTTCGTGGAGGTTCGAGTCCTCTTCTGGGCACCAGTTTAAAAAGACCTCCGAGCGATCGGGGGTCTTCTGGTATCTGGGGTCTGGAAATCTTCAACGGCCGTGGGTACTCGCGTTGCTGGAACGGTGGATGGATCGGGCAGACGAAGCACCCGTCAGATGACGCCAGCCTTCGGTCATCGCGCAACGGAATATCACCACGCACGACAGCAGCGCCCCACGTGACGCCACTGCCCTATCACCTTCGCGGCGGACGCCCTTATGGCCGGGCAGCGATCCCTGCCTGGCGTAGCGCCTGTGCCCAGACGGCGTAACCGGCCTCGCTGGGATGGGTGCCGTCGGGCATCAGCGCCTCGGGCAATGTGCCGTCGGGCTGCAGCAACTGCTTGCCGATATCGACCAGGCGCACCGATGGATCCTTGCCATAACGCGCCATCAACAGCCGGTTTGTCTCGGCAATCGGTGCGCGCCGCGCATCGTCGGCATGGCGGCCGCGCGGCATGATCGCCATCAGGATCAGCTTGCTATTGGGCAGGCGGCGACGCACCTCGCTCACCACTGCCTCCACGCCCAGCACGGTCTCGGCTGGCGTGCTCGCGCGCGATTGCGCGGTGCCGGTGAGATTGTTGGTGCCGATATGCAGCACCACCCACTGCGGGTCCAGACCGTCGAGCTCCCCCTGACGGATGCGCCACAGCACATTCTGGGTGCGATCCCAGCCGAAGCCCAGATTCAGTACCGGGCGTGCGCCGTAGAGCCACTGCCAGGATTGCGCACCGCTGACGCGGGTGGCCAGCGGCAGGCCGGCCCAGAAGTGGGTGATCGAATCGCCAATCATCACCACCTCCGGCTTCAGCGCACGCGCAGCGGCCAGCGCTGCGTGGTGACGGGCGTACCAGTCGTAGGAATCCTGTTCCAGCCAATCGACCGGCAACAAGGACGTCGCAAAATCGCGGCCGAGCTCGGCCACCGGCTTGGCCGGCGGCTCGCCCAGCAACCGCGCCAGGGTCGGCTCGATCGCTTCGGCCAGCATGCGCTGGCCTCGCGTGTCCGGATGCAAGGCACCGGCTGGCGGACGGAGACGGGTGTCGTAGAACAGCTCGGTGCGCAGCTTGCCGCCACGAAAGAAGATCGAACCGACATCCAGATAGGTCACGCGCGGGTTGTCGCCGTAGCGCACCGCCAGGCCCTGATTGATCTGCGCATCACGGCGCGACTTCTCTGCGGAAATCGCGCTGGGCAGCACGCCGAGCAACAGAATGTGCGTCCGTGGCAGTTTCTGCTCGATCGCCGCGACCACCGCATCGATCCCGAGCTGGGCCTGCTCTGCGGTCTGGCCAAGATGGCCGGTGTTGTTGGTGCCGATCAGTAGCAGCGCAACCTTGGGTTGCAGGCCATCGACCTCGCCATTGGCCAGCCGCCACAGCAGGTTTTCGGTGCCGTCGCCACTGAAACCCAGGTTGAGCGCGCCGCGGCTACCGTAGAAGGCCTGCCAGGTCGGTTGGAAGTCTTCGTCCGGCGCCTTGGCCTGTTCGTAGTTCTGGGTGATCGAATCGCCGATCAACAGCAATGGCGTATCGGCATGTTGTTTCACCTGTTCCAGCACCTGCGCGTGGCGCTGTGCCCACCATGTCTCCTGCAAGCGGTCGGTCGGCACGATCGAAGGTGGCGGAGTCTGCGCGAGCGCGGGCAGCGTCAGCAGGCATAGCCAGATGGGCAGGCCGGTCACGACAAGTCGCCGGCCGAGGCTACGAAACAGGAAGGGGAACAGGATCATGCGCGGCCGGAAGGAGCGGAAGACCCCCGATTGTGGGCTGCACTGTTGGCGCGTCACAAGCTGATCCGAGACAGGCGCCCTCACCCTGTCCAGCTGGCGGAGGCAGGAATCACGATGCAACGACACACCCACACCCTTCTCCCGCCTGCGGGAGGAGGTGGCGCGCAGCGTCGGATGAGGGCGCTGCACATGCAACAAGACGCCTACGCCCTTCTCCCGCCTGCGGGAGAAGGTGGCGCGCAGCGCCGGATGAGGGCGCTCTGTGTGTATGCATGTATGTGTGTGCCGCCCCATCCGCCCTTCGGGCACCTTCCCCGCAGGCGGGGGAAGGAAGATGATCTCCGAAACGCCTTCGAGCAGGCGCCGTCATGGAGCTCACTGCTCCCGGCGTCGCCGAGCATGTTTCAGCAGAACGCTTCTGCGGCAAATCCTCAGCGCAGTCCGGTCTCGGCGCGCGCAATCACCAGGCGCTGGATCTCCGAGGTACCTTCGTAGATCTCGGTGATCTTGGCGTCGCGGAAGTAGCGCTCCATCGGCATTTCCTTGGAATAGCCCATGCCGCCGTGGATCTGCACCGCCTGGTGGGTGATCCACATCGCTGCTTCCGAGGCGGTGAGCTTGGCCACGGCCGCTTCGGTGCCGAACGGCTGCCCCTGCCCCTTCAACCAGGCCGCACGCAGCGTCAGTAGCAGCGCGGCATCCAGCTTGCACTTCATGTCGGCGATCTTGGCCTGGGTCATCTGGAACGTGCCGATCGCCGCGCCGAACGCCTTGCGCTCCTTCACGTACGCAAGCGTTGCTTCATAAGCGGCGCGCGCGATGCCGACCGCCTGCGAGGCGATGCCGATGCGCCCGGCATCGAGCACGCTCATCGCGGTCTTGAAACCCTGGCCTTCCACGCCCAACACCTCATCGGGCTGCGCGATGTAGTCGGCGAACTCGATCTCACAGGTGGCCGATGCGCGGATGCCGAGCTTGGGCTCGGTCTTGCCACGATGGAAGCCGGGCTTGTCGGTATCGACCATGAACGCGGTGATGCCGCGCGAACCCTTGTCCGGCTCGGTCACTGCAAACAACACGATGTACCTGGCCACCGGACCGGAAGTAATCCAGCTCTTCTTGCCGTTGATGACGAAGCGACCATCGGCTTGTTTGACCGCACGACAACGCATCGCCGAGGCGTCGGAACCGGACTGCGGTTCGGTCAACGCAAACGCACCGATCTGCGTGCCTTCCGCGATCGCGCGCGCATACAGCTGCTTCTGCGCTTCGCTACCGTTCTTCAGGATGCCGGTGCAGAACAGCGAGTTGTTGACCGACATGATGGTGGAATGCGCGCCATCGGCGGCGGCGATTTCGATCATCGCCAACGCGTAGCTGATCGGGTCCATGCCGGCGCCACCGTACTCGGCCGGCACTTCGATGCCCATCAGGCCGTTTTCGCCGAGCAGCTGGATGTTCTCCAGCGGGAACTCGCCGCTGCGGTCGAACCGCTCCGCGCTGGGGGCGATCTTTTCCTGGGCGATGCGGCGCGCCACATCCTGGATCATCAATTGTTCTTCGGTAAAGCTGAAATCCACGTCGCATCCCTCCAGGCCTAGGCTGAGCGCCCATTGTAGCCACAACCATTCGCATGCGTATGTAGTTGACCCCACACCCGGCCGGGCCGAAAATATCTCCATATCGCGATATAGAGATATTCATGGATCTGGAAGACTGGTCGGCGCGCCTGAAGGTGTTTGCCGATGCCACCCGCGTCCGCCTGCTGACCTTACTGGAGCAGGAAGAACTCACCGTGGCCGAGCTGTCGGCGATCACCCGTCTGGCGCAGCCGCGCGTGTCCACGCATCTGGCCAAGCTCAAGGAGGCCGGGCTGGTGCGCGACCGCCGCGCCGGCGTGTCGGCCTACTACCGCTTCGATGAAGTGTCGCTGGACCCGGCGCAGCGCGCCTTGTGGCTGGCACTGAGCACCGGCAGCGACGATCCGCTGCTGCGCCAGGACGCCGAGCGCGTGGCCGCCGTGCTGGCCAATCGCGCCGCCGACCAGAACTGGGCCGATTCGGTGGCCGGCGACATGGAACGGCACTACTCCCCGGGGCGCACCTGGGAAGCGCTGGCGCGCACCGCGCTGCCCCTGCTGGAAACCGGCGACGTGCTCGACATCGCCTCCGGCGATGGCGTGCTGGCCGAACTGGTGGCGCCGCACGCCACCCGCTACATCTGCATCGACACCAGCGCACGCGTGGTCGCCGCTGCCAGCGAGCGTTTGCGCAAACTGCGCAACGTGGAAGTACGCGAAGGCGACATGCATGCACTGCCGTTCCCCGATGCCAGCTTCGACCTGGTGGTGCTGATGCACGCGCTCACCTATGCCGCCAAGCCGGCGCAGGCGGTGGCCGAATCGGCGCGTGTGCTGCGCCCCGGCGGCCGGCTGCTGCTGTGCAGCCTGGCCAAACACGAACATCGCGCGGCAGTGCATGCCTATGGCCACGTCAATCTCGGCTTTGCGGCTAAGGAATTGCGCAAGTTCGCCGAGAAGGCCGGGCTGGAGGTGTCCAGCCTGGAGACGGTGACACGCGAGAAGCGCCCGCCGCATTTCGAAGTGATTTCGTTGATTGCGATGAAGCCGGGAATCGGAAGTCGAGAATCGGGAATCGTTGAAAGCAAGAGCAACGCGCCGCGGAGAACCAACGCATGACACATCTGCCAATCCCCCCTGCCGAATCCTCCATTCCGTTCACGCTGCCATGGCTGCACCCAGAGCGCGCGGCCAAGCTCACCGCCGCGCTGCGCGAACGCATCCTCATCATCGACGGTGCGATGGGCACCATGATCCAGCGCCATGACCTGCAGGAGCCCGATTACCGCGGCACCCGTTTTGCCGACGGCTACGACAGCGCGCATGTGCATGGCCCCGGCTGCGATCACGCCCACGCCCCGGAAGGACACGACCTGAAGGGCAACAACGATCTGCTGCTGCTGTCGCGCCCGGAGATCATCGCCGGCATCCATCGCGCCTATCTGGATGCCGGTGCGGATTTACTGGAAACCAATACCTTCAACGCGACCTCGGTGAGCCAGGCCGACTACCACCTGGAACATCTGGTCTACGAATTGAACAAGGCCGGCGCACAGGTCGCGCGTGCATGCTGCGATGAAGTCGAAGCGCTGACGCCGCACAAACCGCGCTTTGTGATCGGCGTGCTCGGCCCCACCAGCCGTACCGCCTCGATCAGCCCGGACGTCAACGACCCCGGCTACCGCAACACCAGCTTCGACGCCTTGCGCGAGACCTATCGCGAGGCCATCGACGGCCTGATCGACGGCGGCGCCGATACCTTGATGGTGGAAACCATCTTCGACACGCTCAACGCCAAGGCCGCGCTGTATGCGATCGAAGAAGTCTTCGAAGCACGCGGCGGGCGCTTGCCGGTGATGATTTCCGGCACCATCACCGATGCGTCCGGCCGCACCCTATCCGGGCAGACCGCCGAGGCGTTCTATGCCTCGGTCGCGCACGGACGTCCGCTGTCGGTGGGACTGAACTGCGCACTGGGTGCCAAGGACTTGCGCCCGCATGTGGAAACGCTGTCGCAGATCGCCGACGCTTACGTCAGCGCGCATCCGAATGCCGGCCTGCCGAATGCCTTTGGCGAGTACGACGAAACACCGGAGGAAATGGCCGAGACCTTGCGCGAATTTGCCCAGTCCGGCTTGTTGAATCTGGTCGGCGGTTGCTGCGGCACATCGCCGGACCACATCCGCGCAATTGCCGAAGCGGTAGCGGATCTGCCGCCGCGGCAGTTGCCGGGTGCGCAGGAGTTGGCGGCGTGATGCAGTACGTTGGCCCTCATCCGGCGCTGCGCGCCACCTTCTCCCGCACGCGGGAGAAGGACAGCGCATTGCTCGACTCGGGGACGAAAATTCCCTTCTCCCGCACGCGGGAGAACGACAGCACATTGCTCGGCACGGGGATGAAAGCTCCCTTCTCCCGCACGCGGGAGAAGGTGCCCGAAGGGCGGATGAGGGCCATCGCGATCCGCGCCCTGCCGACCGCCAACCATCATCGTCTCGCCTGGACATTCGCCACGTCCGCTGCCAACCAGAGCATCGCATGAGCACTCCCCGCCACACCCGCCTGTCCGGCCTGGAACCGCTGGTCATCACCCCGGACCTGCTATTCGTCAACGTGGGCGAGCGCACCAACGTCACCGGCAGCGCGCAGTTCCGCAAGCTGATCAAGGAAGAGCGCTACGAAGAGGCGGTGGAAGTGGCGCGCCAGCAGGTCGCCAACGGTGCGCAGATCCTCGACGTCAACATGGACGAGGGCCTGATCGATTCGGAAAAGGCGATGACGCGCTTTCTCAATCTGATCATGTCAGAGCCCGATATCGCGCGCATTCCGGTGATGGTGGATTCGTCCAAGTGGAGCGTGATCGAAGCCGGCCTGAAGTGCCTGCAAGGCAAGAGTGTGGTCAATTCGATCTCGCTCAAGGAAGGCGAAGCGCAATTCATCGAGCAGGCGCGCAAGGTCTTGCGTTACGGCGCCGCTGCGGTGGTGATGGCCTTCGATGAAGTGGGCCAGGCCGATACCTGCGCGCGCAAGGTCGAAATCTGCACGCGCGCCTACAAGGTGCTGACCGAGCAGGTGGGCTTTCCGCCGGAAGACATCATCTTCGACCCGAACATCTTTGCCGTCGCCACCGGCATCGAAGAGCACGACAACTACGCAGTGGACTTCATCGAAGCCACCCGCGAGATCAAGCGCACCCTGCCGCATTGTCATATCTCCGGTGGCGTTTCCAACGTGTCGTTCTCGTTCCGCGGCAACGAGATGGTGCGCCAGGCGATCCACTCGGTGTTCCTGTTCCATGCGATCAAGGCCGGCATGGACATGGGCATCGTCAACGCCGGCGGCATGCCGATCTACGACGAGCTGGACCCGGAACTGCGTGAGCGCGTCGAGGACGTGATCCTCAACCGCCGCAAGGACGGCACCGAGCGGCTGCTGGAAATCGCCGAACGTTACAAGGGCAGCAAGAGCGCGGCGAAAGTCGAAGACCTCGCCTGGCGCGAAAAACCGGTGCGTGCGCGTCTGGCGCATGCGCTGGTGCACGGCATCGATGCATTCGTGGAAATCGATACCGAAGAAGCGCGTCAGCAATCCACGCGTCCACTGGATGTGATCGAAGGCCCGCTGATGGATGGCATGAACGTGGTCGGCGACCTGTTCGGCGCCGGCAAGATGTTCCTGCCGCAGGTGGTCAAGTCCGCACGCGTGATGAAGAAAGCGGTGGCGTACCTATTCCCCTTCATCGAAGCGGAAAAACTGCGCACCGGCGATGTCGGCAAGTCCAACGGCAAGATCATCATGGCCACGGTCAAGGGCGACGTCCACGACATCGGCAAGAACATCGTCGGCGTGGTGCTGGCGTGCAACAACTTCGATGTGGTGGACCTGGGCGTGATGGTGTCCGCGCAGGTGATCCTGGACCGTGCGCGCGCGGAAAATGCGGATCTGATCGGGCTTTCCGGCTTGATCACGCCGTCGCTGGAAGAGATGTCGCATGTTGCACGCGAGATGCAGCGACAAGGTTTCGAGATTCCGCTGCTGATCGGTGGCGCCACCACTTCGCGTGCGCACACCGCATTGAAGATCGACCCGCATTACACCGCGCCCACCGTGTGGGTGAAGGACGCCTCGCGTGCGGTGGGCGTTGCGCAATCGTTGATCTCGCGCGACTTGCGCCAGGCATTCGTGGCCGCCAACGATGCCGACTACGCAGAGATCCGCGCGCGTCACCGCAACCGCGGCGACGCCAAGCGTCTGGTCTCGCTGGAAAAGGCACGCGCCCAGCGTTTCGACGGCGATTGGGACAACTACACACCGCCCCCCCCGCGCCAGCCGGGCCTGCATGTGTTCGACGACTATCCGCTACAGGAGTTGATCGAGCTGATCGACTGGACCCCGTTCTTCCAGGCCTGGGAACTGGCCGGCAAGTTTCCGGCAATCCTCAGCGACGAAGTGGTCGGCACCCAGGCCAGCGAGTTGTATCGCGATGCACGCAAGATGCTGCGCACGATCGTCGCCGAAAAATGGTTGACCGCGAAGGCCGTGTTCGGACTATGGCCGGCCAATAGTGTGGGCGATGATGTTGTGTTGCTCACCGAGCCTGCGGAATCGGGAATCGGGAATCGGGAATCGCAAAGCGATCCATCAGCGCCTGACCATTCCCGATTCTCCATTCCCCATTCCCTGCACTTCCTGCGCCAACAGGTCGACAAACCCATCGACCGCCCCGACTTCTGCCTGGCCGACTTCATCGCGCCCAGGAGCTGCGGCAAGCAGGACTGGATCGGTGCGTTCGCAGTCACCGCCGGCATCGGTATCGACCGACATGTGGCGCGTTTTGAAGCCGCGCACGACGACTACAACTCCATCTTGCTCAAGGCGCTCGCAGACCGTCTGGCCGAAGCACTTGCCGAGCGTTTGCATCAGCGTGTGCGTACCGAGTTCTGGGGGTACATCGAAGACGAGGGATTGGACAACGAGGCACTGATCGCCGAGCGCTATCGCGGCATCCGTCCTGCACCCGGTTACCCTGCATGCCCGGAACACAGCGAAAAACGCACCTTGTTCGACCTGCTCGATGCCGAGCGCCACACCACGATGACGCTGACCGAAAGCTTCGCGATGCTGCCTACCGCAGCGGTGTCGGGTTATTACTTCAGCCATCCCAAGAGCCAGTATTTCGTAGTCGGGCGAGTTGGCAAGGAACAGGCAGCCGATTACGCCAAACGCAAGGGCATCACACTGGCGCTGGCCGAACGCTGGTTGGCATCGAATCTGGATTACGACCCGGAGTGAGGGCAGCTGATCTGCCGCCTGGATGCTCTGCCGCCTGGCTGCAGGGCCCTTGCCCGCCCACCGTCGCGGGACACGCTGCAAGTACGTCCTTGTAAGCTCTTACGCGGCATCCATGCCGCGTAAGGTCCCACGACGGTGGGCGGGCAAGGACCAGTCGAGATGGTCGGCATGCATGGGTTTAAACACAGCAACCAGCGGAGTCTCTGGTGCGGTGTGCTCGCCGCTGGCGGGACCGTGTGGCGGCATGTATGCCGCCACCGAGCCTCCACGGACGGATTCACGGCGTGTCCCGCAAGCGGTGAGGACATCGCGCCCTCGACCAACCAGGCTTCTGACCTCAACGTCTGACTGCAGCTAAACGAAGACTCCGAATCGATATCTCGGCGTCTTGACGTCGTTGAAAGGTCGGCACACCTCACCGACCGTGTCGCATCACGCAGCCGGCCGCAACACGTTCAAGACCTCGTAGCACGCACCCATGGTGTGGTAATCGGTCTTGCCGGCGGGGCTCTTCTCGTCGCTGTACTTGCGGTTGTCCGCATCCAGGATGCGATACCACGCGCCATAGCGATGGTCGATCATATGCTTCCAGGAGTAATCCCAGAGCTTGTCGTACCACTGCCAATAGCGCTCCTCGCCGCTGCGCTGGGCCAGCAACGCCGCCGCCGCCAACGACTCGGCCTGCACCCAGAAATACTTGTCGTCGTCGCAGACCTTGCCTTCAGGATCGAAGCCGTAATACAGCCCGCCACGCTGCGCATCCCACGAACGCGCCACTGCCACATCGAACAGATGTTGCGCGGTCGGCAGCAACCAATCGGCAGGTGCATAGCGATCCAGCAACATCAGCAATTTGGCCCATTCGGTCTGGTGACCCGGCTGAAAGCCCCAGGGGCGGAACAGGTGTTTGGGATTGTCGCGGTTGTAGTCCCAGTCGATGTTCCACTGCAGATCGTAGTGCTCCCAGACCAGGCCATCGGCCTTGGCTGCCTGCCGCCGGGTCATGGTGTCGGCCAGCGACAGGGCGCGGTCCAGATAACGTTGCTCGCCGCTGGCTTCATACGCAGCGATCATCGCCTCGCACATGTGCATGTTGGCGTTCTGGCCGCGGTAGCTGGTGAAGTTGAACTGCGCATCGGCTTCGTCGCGGTACAACCCGAATTCCGGCTCCCAGAAATGTTTTTCCAGCAGCTGCCAGGTCTCGTCCATCCATGCGCGCGCTTCATCGACACCGGCCTTCAGGCCGCACGAATACGCCAGCAACACGAAGGCAACGCCGTAGCAGTGATTCATGTCGTCTTCGACCACACCATCACGCAAGGTCCATGCATAGCCGCCGGTGGCCGCATTGCGATGCACGTTGCGCAGATAGTCCAGGCCGTGACGCACCGCCTGCAGATAGTCGGCATTGCCGAATTCGCGGTAGGCCATCGCGTAATTGAAGACAAAGCGTGTACTGCTGACCAGGTGCCGGTGCCCGGCATCGTAGATCGAACCGTCGTCGCGGAAATACTGGAAAAACCCGCCCGCCGGATCGATCGCGCGCGGGTGGTAGAACGCCATGGTGTCGGCAATATGCTGACGCAGCACGTCGGCCGAACGGAAATCGGGTGCAGGGGTCGCAGCTAAACGGCTCATGGTTGTTCCTGGATCAAGGAATGGACTTCATCGACACTGGGCATCGCCGCAAACGCGCCTTTGCGCGTCACCGCCAGCGCACCGACTGCGGCAGCAAAACGGATCACCTCGCCGATCGCACCGGTATCGCCGCACAGCTGCTCCAGCGTGGTCGCACGCGCGGCCAGCTGAAACAGCAAGCCGCCGACGAATGCATCGCCGGCTGCGGTGCTATCGCGCACCTGCACGCGGAACGCCGGCAGCTGGCCGGAGTCGGTACGCGTCTGCCAATGCACCGGCCCGCCACCATCGGTGACCAGCAACCAGCTGGCCTTGCCCTGCCAAAGCTTTTGGGTGACCGCGCTAGCATCGCCATCGAGCGTGCCGGCCAGGTAATCGAGTTCTTCGCGCGAGAGCTTGACCACATCGGCCAACGCCAGCGCTTCCCACAGCAGCGGCGCAGGATCCACATCCTGCGGCCACAACATCGGGCGCAGGTTCAAATCCAGGCTGACGATCGCGCCATCGGCGCGCGCGCGGCGCATGCCGTCGAGCGTGCACTGCGCGATTGCGGGCTCGGTCATGCTGTTGGAGCACACATGCAGCACGGCGGCCTGTTTGAAGCCGTCAGCGGCGAAGTGCTCGGGACGGAACAACAGATCCGCTGCCGGCGGGCGGTAGAAACTGAAGCTGCGCTCGCCCGCCTCGTCCAAGGCAACGAAGGCCAGCGCGGTCTTGGCCTGATCGGTACGCACGATGCCATCGGTCACCACGCCCGCCTGTTGCAGACTCTGCAGCAGAAAGTCGCCAAACATGTCGCGCCCGAGCATACCGACAAAATGCGCTGCACCGCCCAGCTTTGCCACCGCCACGGCGACATTGGCCGGCGCGCCGCCGGCATATTGCGCAAAGGTGCGCGCCTCGTGCGGACCCTCCGCCGGCAACGCCAGCATGTCGATCAAGGCCTCGCCGAAGCACACCACCTGGTTTCTGACGGCACTCATGCGCGCACCTCCGCCTGGGCACCGCGCAGACGTGAGCCCCAGATGCCGTAGAACACGATATACAGGTAGCACAGCAGCGGCAGCACGAACGACTCATGCAGGCCGATGCTGTCGGCCAGCAGACCTTGCAGATACGGCACGATGGCGCCGCCGACAATGGCCATGATCAACAGGCTCGATGCGCGACCGGTCAGCGGACCAAGGCGTTCAATGCCCAAGGTAAAGATGGTCGGGAACATGATCGAGTTGAACAATCCGATCGCCACCAGCGCATACACCGCCACCATGCCGCCACTGAGCATGGTCGCCCCCAACAGCAGCACGTTGATCGCAGCGAAGACCGACAGCAACACGCGCGGCGACAGCTTGGCCAGCAAGGCCGAGCCGATGAAGCGGCCGATCATCGCCAGTGTCCAGTAAGCCGACACGTAGTTGGTCGCCTCACGCTCGCTGAAGCCACCGATCTGCGGCAGCGAGAAGTAATTGACCATCAGGCTGCCGATCGCCACTTCCGCGCCGACATAGAAGAAGATCGCCAGCACGCCAAAGCGCACATGTGGATGACGCAAGGCATCGAGCAAGGAATGCTTGCTTTCGTCCTTCTGCGCGCCTGCGTCGGTCAGCGCCGGCAGACGGAACAAAAACACGAAGATCGCCAGCAAGAACAGCACGATGCCCAGACCGATGTACGGCCCCTGCACTGCCTGGGCCTCCTGCACGCGATAGGCCAGTTGCTCGGCTTGCGGCAGCACCTTGAGTTGATCGCTACTCATCACGGTGTTGGACAGGATCAGCCAGCCACCGAACAGCGGCGCGATTGCGGTGCCCAACGAATTGAGCGCCTGCGCCAGGGTCAGACGGCTGGAGGCACTGCGCTCGGGACCGAGCAATGCCACGTACGGATTGGCCGCCACCTGCAAGATGGTGATGCCGGTGGCCAGCACGAACAACGCACCGAGGAACGCTCCGTAGACGCGCAGCTCCGCCGCCGGCCAGAAGCCCAGCGCGCCCACCGCGGCCACTGCCAGCCCGGCAACGATGCCCTGCTTGTAGCCCAGCCTCGCCACCAGCCAGCCGGCCGGCAACGACATCAAAAAGTACGCGCCGAAGAAGGTGAACTGCACCAGCATCGCCTGCGCGAAGTTGAGCTCGAACACCGCCTTCAGATGCGGAATCAGGATGTCGTTGAGGCAGGTGAGAAAGCCCCACATGAAGAAGATCGTGGTGGCGACCGACAACGCGACGCCGTTGTTGACGGGCGCCTTGTTGCCGCTTGGCACAGTGGATTGCGTGGAAAGGGAAACCATAGGAATTGCCTGGTCAGCGGCCTGAGGCCTTGGTGGGGGAATGCACGGGAGAATCGTTGGAAGACTGCAGCAAAGGTCCGCAGCCTGGCGCGAATGCGCTGCTGGCGCGGATCTTCAATTCGACCGCGGCGGTCAGCCGCTGCGATGCAAGCTCGGGGCTGCCGATCCGCTGCAACACCAACTGCGCGGCCTGCCGGCCACGCGCACGCGGATCTGCAGCCAAGGTGGTCAACGCCGGGGTATACAACACCGCTTCGGCGATATCGTCGAAGCCGGTCACCGCAAAGTCGCGGCCCGGCACGATGCCATGCATCGTCAAGGCGGCCATCAGGCCCAACGCGACGCTGTCGTTGTAGCAAACCGCCGCAGTGGCGCCGACGTGATCGGCGCTGCCGAGCATGCGTGCGGCGCACAGTGCTGCGTCCTGCCGATTGGGCGCAGATTCGACGTAGTGCACGGCCAGGCCGGCGTCGGTCATCGCGCGCGCGTAACCGGCACGGCGTTGGCGGCAGGAACTGGATTGGGCATGTCCGCCGAAAAACACGATGCGCCGGTGCCCTTGTGCAATCAGATGCGCGCAGGCCAGCAACGCGCCCTGCTCGTTGTCCAGGGCCAGCAGATCCCAATGCGCGCCCTCCACTTCACGGTTGAACAGCACCACGTTGTGTTGACGTCCCAGCACCTGCGTCAGTGCCTGCGCCTGGCTGCCTTCGGCCGGCGACAGGATGATGCCGGCGGGCGTGTGTTCCATCAGCGAGGTCAGCACCGCCTGCTGCCGCTGCGTCGATTCGCCGGTGCTGCCAAGCAGGGTCACGTAGCCGGCTGCCCCCAATGCCTCGTCGACGCCTGCCGCGAATTCGGCGAAGAACGGATTGGACAGATCGTTGATGACCAACGCGATGCTGGACGAGGTGCGGCGGCGCAGATTGGCGGCGGCGCGGTTGTAGACGTAATTCTGGCGATCCAGCTCGGCCTGCACGCGCGCGCGCGTGGTCGCATGCACCAGCGGGCTGCCGCGCAGCACCAACGACACCGTCGCGCGGGAAACGCCAATGGCTAGCGCGATATCACGCAAGGTCACCGCACCACGACGGACGCGGCGCGCATCGTCGTCATGCCCAACCGAAGCCGTCGGCTTTGCAGGCGTCACGTTGCGGGCCTTGCGGTAAGAAAAGGGCGCATGCATCTAACGTTGATTGGATCGATCCAATTAGGCCTTTTCCCCGCAATCAATGCATGCGGCAGTGCAACATGACAGCCTTCGCAGATCGCTGGCATTCATCTAAAGGCTGGCAGTCAACTCTGCAGGCCTGCTCGCACAGCACGTAAAGATGTCACGCCGACATGTGCTCCAAAGCAACCGCGCCTTGGGTCGGAAAAAGACACCGCGTTTCAGGACACCGATCGCGTCAAAGACCCACCAGGCAGATACCGATTTCCCGGCGATCGAACGTCGCCGCAAGCGCAGCACCCACGCCGGAGACGATGCAATGCAATCACGTCTGCAGCAGTGCGACAGGCGCGGCGTGCCGCTTCGCTCATTGAAACGCAATCGACAACCCGATCCCGCCCTGCCAATCCGGACTTTCCGAGGTCAGTCCGCGCAGCAGCGAAACGTCCAGTTGCATTGCGTGCGGCAGCTGCCAGGCACCGCCTGCACCGGCCACGCGCGAATGCTCGCTGCCGGTGTCCACGCCTGCTTCCACATAGCTACTGAAATGTTCGCCAGAAAAGAAGGTGTAGTTGGGTGAGAACGTCCAGGTGTGTCCGGTGTCGTCGCGTGCGTAGTTGACGTACACCGCCAGTGCGCGCGCTTGCGCCAGATCCCAGGACGCGGTCACGCCCACCTCGCGTGCATAGCCATCGCTGAACGCGCGGCTGCCGGTCGGGAGGCTGTAGGTGCCCAGTGCGGCCCAGTGAAAGCGGTCCGAGCGCGACGGCAATGCCACCTTCACTCCGACCTGGCTATCGCCGCCGCCATGCACACGCCTGCCGCCACCATGTTGCCAGTTGTAGCTGTCGCTCCCCACCTGCAGTTCCACGTTCCGGGACACGCCAAGACGCAGCACCGTATCGGCGCTGTACTGGGTGATCCGCTGACCGTTGCTGCGGTCGGTACTCGCATCCGGCAGGCCCTGCTCCCAGGCAAACACGCCGGGCTGCAGCGTTTCGGCAGCGAACGGAATGCCAGGGCGATCGAACGCCGGTGCATCCTCGCTCTGCGCTGCCGCCGGCCGGCTGGCCACGCACAGCGCGAACGCCAATCCGGCCGATGCCAGACGCCCCGGATGCAGGCGTGAAGCACGACGCACCGTCAGAAGCGCGACTGCACCGGCACGGGACTGCAGGGAATTGGAGGACATGGACATAGACGGCACCATCGGCAAAAAGTGAGCAGCGACGCAGCCGGCAATACGCGCCCCTACGTCAACCAATAACGGCGTGCATGGTGGCGCGCGTGCCGTGACCGGCCCGTGCATCTCCCACCACGCGCATGGATCATGGAGCAGGCGATGCAGGCGCGGGCAAATTGCGCAGATGCACGGTAAAACCCGGCAGCAGCACACGGTTGCCATAACCGCTCAAGTGATCGGCATCGAAGAACAGCGGCCGACCCTGCTGCGTCGGCGCGCACAGCTGCGCATCGCACAACAGCGGCAGCGGATCCCAGATGCTGGCGCCTTGCAGTCCAGCCGCAATACGCTGCAGCCCGTCGAGGGCCGGCGCGCGATAGTCCTCCATCGTCTTGCGCTCGATCTGCATGCCGTTGGCGCAGATCGCGTTGCCGCGATTGAACCAGTCCGAGCAGCGATACGGCGGCGCCATAAGGACCGGTTTGGGCGCCTCCAGCACGATCAGCACGCCACGCGCCTGCACGGGCGTCAACAACGCGATCGTCCCGGCCACCATCGCATCGCGTTCGTGCTGTGCCTGTTCGCTCTGCAATATGGCGATATTGCGGTGCAGATCGAACACCACATCCTGCTCGGCCAGGCGCGGCACGCGCAGGCCAGGCAGAAACAGTACATCGCCCGGCCGCGCTCTGGCAGCCACATCCTCCAGCGCCGGACGCACAAACGCATCGCAACCTGCCGACAGCCCCCCCCGGCTGCATCGATGCGACCGAACACCCGGCCACCCCGTACACGCGCACGCTGCCGCCTTCCATCACCGCAAAGCGACGCAACAGCTCGTTGTAAGCAAGCGCATGCGAGTCGCCCATCACGAACACCTGCCGCTGACTGGCGGCAGGCCGCGCGCACTGTCCGCGCGCGAAGATCCGCACCGGCTGCCCGGCCACAGACGCATTGCTCGCAACCAGACGACAGTCCGGCAGCTCCTTGCGCAAGCCGCGCGCGTACGCATACCAGTCCAGCGGATGACGACTGACCGTACTCAACGACGTATAGGGCGCCAACTTGATCACTGCCGACTGCACGCCAGCGGCCAGCACCAAGGCGCCGATGCCGACCATCACCACGCGCATGTTCGACCAGCCGCCCAGGCGCCGCGTGCGCCACGGCAGTTCCACCCAGCGATACGACGCCGCTGCGCACGCAAACGTCAGCACCAGTGCCAGCAGCTTGGCGCCCGACGTCTCCAGCCCGATGGTCCAGCGCAGCACCACCAGCACCGGCCAATGCCACAGGTACAACGAGTACGAAATGCGCCCGATCGCGACCACCGGCGTGGCGGAGAATACGCGCCCCACCCAGCCGTCGGCATGGCGATGCAACAACGCCAACAACGCCACCGTGCCCAGTACCGGCCACAGACCGTCGCTCCACGGCGAGTGGCCGGGACGTGCGTTCCACAAGCCGTTGCCGATGCTTGCCAGGGCCAACAGCAACAGCACCGCGCGTAGCGGCGCAGGCACCCCGATGCCTGCGGCAAACAGATTGCGCCCATCGCGACCGCGCAGCAACGTCATCAGCTGATACAACAACACCCCTGCACCCAACTGCCAGAAGCGCGCGGTGGTCAGATAGAACGACGTGACCTCATGTCCGGGCACATGCGTGCGTTGCCACGCATACCCCAACGACGCTGCGCTGGCGAGCACGAACACACCCAGCGACCAGGCGCGCCCGGCACCACCACGCATCCAGGCCAGAAACATCCACGGAAACAGCAGATAGAACTGCTCTTCCACGCCCAGCGACCAGGTCTGGGTGTATGGATTGAATTCGGCACGCGGCGAGAAATAATCCTGCCCGACACTGGCCAGCACCCAGTTGCTCAACCCGAACACCGCCATGCGGCCGGTTTTCGTGCTGGCTTCGCTCAGCCACGACTCGGGAATGAACAACGTCGAAAACAGCGCGGTAGTCACCAGGCAGGCCAGCAACGCCGGTGCGATCCGCCGCAGGCGGCGCGCGTAGAACCGCGTCAGCTCGGCAGCGAACGAGATGCGCGGCAGCCGATCCACCGACGCACTGACCACAAACCCGGAGATGACGAAGAACACGTCCACGCCAGTGAAGCCACCGGGCAACCAGCTCGCATCCAGGTGATAGGCGATGACCGATAGTACGGCCAGCGCGCGCAAGCCATCGATATGGGCAAAGTAACCAGTCCCTGAAACCGAGCGCGTCATCCTGATCCTCGAAAAATCGGTGCTTTGAATCTGCGTGAGCGGCGATACGCCGCCGGCAGGCCGCAGCTGGCATGGAACACGGCCGGCCCCGCGATGCAGCGAGAACGTATCGCTGCGGATCTAGCGCATCCCGCTGGCGGCCGCGCAGACGTTGTGTGGCCCTTTCAACAGATGGGCACCCATCGGGTGCCCAGGCGCCAACATGGTTGCGTCGTGCGGCGTTACCAGACCAGGTCGTCTGGCACCTGGTACTGGGGGTCGGCGTAAGGGTCCTCACCCGCTGGCGCGTTTGGATCCACCTTCAATGCCACCGAGGGTGCGAACACCGCTTCAGCCTCCGCCAGTACCTCGGCGGTGACCAACAGATAGCGACCATTGAGCTGCAACACACCGAGCTCACCGGCGTTGAGCGCCTTGAGCTGCTCGGCAGTCACGTAGATGCGCTTGATCTTGCCGCCATACGGAAAATGCCGGGCAATCTCCGCGTCGGCATGATTCAACCCCTTGTCCTTGAGCAGTTCTTCGAGCTTGGCCTTGGCTTCGCGACGCAGGCGTGCTTCTTCCTGCTTCAGCCGCTCGGCTTCGATGCGCTCGTCCTTCTCGCGTTGTGCGCGAATCGCATAGGCCTTGGCCAGATCGATATCTTCGCGCGTGCGTGCGGGCCTGGGGCCGCGTCGGTCGGCATTGGGATGCTGCGGACGTGGAGCAGCTGCAGGCTTGCCATCGTTGCGACGATCGGGCCTGCCATCGCTTTTGCGCTCGCCCTTGCCGTCGGTTGCCGCAGCGGCGTGCGGCCGCTGCGGCCCCCTGCCCTGGCCGCCCGGCTTGTTGCCGCCGGGCGCAGGCCTGCCACCGTTGCCATGGTGACGCGCGCCGGGCCGGGCGTCGGGTTTGCGTTCGGGCTTGGGGGCGGACTTGAAGCCCAACCCAAGCAGCTGGTCACGTAAGGTATCGCTCATGGCGGTGGCAATCTGCAATCAATAATGCGGAGGCGGCGGTTCATCCGCTGCATCGGCAAACAACGTGGAGCGCACCTTGCCCAGATCCTCGAGCAGGTGGCGGATCAGTTCGGCATTGCGGGCGCCCGTCAAACGGGCGTCCGCAAGTGCTTCACTCAGTTCATTGAGCGCCTGTTCCTGAAAGGACAGGCGCGTTTCCAGTTCCACCAACCGCGCGTCCAGTTCCTGGTCGCGCGGTGAGAGTTGCTCATGCATGCAACGAACGGCCTCGTCCGATGGCGTAGTAGGCCAGACCTGCGGCTTCGATCTCCTGCGGGTCGTAAAGGTTGCGGCCGTCGAACACGACGTCGTCCTTCAAGGCCTGCTTGATCTTGCCGAAATCCGGGCTACGGAACTGCTTCCACTCGGTGACCACGACCAGGGCGTCGGCACCTTCCAGCGCAGCGAATGCGTCGTCGCAGAAGGTCAGGTCGTCGCGCTCGCCGAAGATGCGCTTGGCTTCGTGGGTCGCTTCCGGGTCGTAGGCACGCACGGTGGCACCGGCCTCCCACAACTGCTCCATCAAACGGCGGCTGGAGGCGGCACGCATGTCGTCGGTATTGGGCTTGAACGCAAGGCCCCACACCGCGAAGGTCTTGCCGGCGATGCTGCCGGTTCCTTCGGTGCCGTAGTGGCGCTGCACCAGTTCGAACAAGTGACCCTTCTGCGCGTTGTTGACGCTCTCCACCGCGTTGAGCAGGGTTGGCTGCATGCCGTACTGCTCGGCGGTCTTGGCCAGCGCCTGCACGTCCTTGGGGAAGCACGAGCCGCCGTAACCGGCGCCTGGGTAGATGAAGTGCCAGCCGATGCGCGGGTCGGAGCCGATCCCGTTACGCACGTGCTCGACGTCCGCACCGACACGCTCGGCAATATTGGCGATCTCGTTCATGAAACTGATCTTGGTCGCCAGCATCGCGTTGGCCGCGTACTTGGTCAGCTCGGCCGAGCGCACGTCCATTTCCACGATGCGGTCGCGGTTGCGGTTGAACGGCGCATACAGACGGCGCATGCGCGCGATGGCCGCCGGCTTCTTGGCACCGATCACGATGCGATCCGGACGCATGCAGTCGGCCACGGCGTCGCCTTCCTTGAGGAACTCGGGGTTGGAGACGACGTCGAACTCGTGGTCCACGCCGCGTGCGTCCAGCTCTTCCTGGATCGCCACGCGCACCTTGTCGGCAGTGCCGACCGGCACGGTGGACTTGTTGACGACCACCGACGGGCCGTCGATATGACGACCGACAGTGCGTGCAACCGCCAGCACGTACTGCAGGTCGGCACTGCCATCCTCGTCCGGCGGCGTGCCCACGGCGATGAAGGTGATTTCGCCGTGCGCGATCGCCTCTGCAGCGTCGGTGGTGAAGCGCAACCGGCCAGAGGCGTGGTTGGCTTTCACCATCGGCTCCAGGCCGGGTTCATAGATGGGAATCACCCCACGATTGAGACCATCAACTTTCGCCTGGTCGATATCCACGCAGATAACGTGATGACCTACTTCCGCCAGACAGGTACCGGTGACAAGACCAACATAGCCGGTACCAAAGATCGCAACTCGCATGGGTGGGGGTACTCCTGTGGGGGATCAGGGAAGGATACCCATCAGTTCGACATCAAACGTCAACGTTGCGTCAGGTCCGATCGGCCCACCCTGTGTGCCGTTCGGGCCGTAGGCCAGGTTGGATGGGATCCAGAAACGATATTTCGAACCGACCGGCATCAATGCGACGCCCTCGGTCCAACCGGGAATGACTTGATCCAGGCCGAATTCGGCCGGCTGGCCGCGCTGGTAGGAACTATCGAACACCTGCCCGTCGAGCAGCTTGCCCTCGTAGTTCACGCGCACCTTGTTGGTCCGCATCGGGCGCTCGCCGCTGCCCTGGCGCAGCACCATGTACTGCAGGCCCGACGCGGTGGTGATCACGCCCTTCTCGGTCTTGTTCTTGGCCAGGAAGGCATTGCCTTGCTCGCGATTCTTGGCGCCCACCGCACCTTGCTTGGCAGAGGCGAACGCCTGCATGGTGGCGGCGGCTTCCTGCTGGGTCAGACGCGTGGTGCCCTTGGCGAACACGGTGCGCACGGCCTCCATCAGGATCGACAGATCGATCTCGTCCTTGATGCCGGCCAGCGACGGACCGACCGCGCGGTCGCCGAGCATCAGGCCAACGTTTTCCTTGGACGGCGCGGCCGGCGCGCTTCCCGGTGCCATGCCCGGAACCGGCTGGCCATTGCGGGCCGCCAGCGCCGTGCGCAAGGCGGTATCGGTCGCCTGGGTCTGTTCGTCGGACAGCAGCGGCTTGCCACCCTTGAATGCATTCTCGATGGCGCGCTGCATTGCGCTCAGGTCGATGTCCTGGGCAATCGGCTCGAACGAACGCGCCACGTCCATGCCGATGGCGTAGCTGACGTTCTCGCGCGTGCTCTTCTCAGACGATGCATTCAAAACTGGCTTCTCCTTGGTGGCCGCTGCGGCCGGTTGCTGCGACATCGCCGGCATCGATGCCGACAGTGCCACCATCAGTAGCGACGCCGCCGCGCCGCGCTTTCCCATCTTCATTCGATGCACTTCCCGAAAGTGAAAAGACACGCCACCGATGGCGCTGAACAGGCATTGTCGCATGCGCGCGCGGCGATGCGAGAGCCGTCCTCAGCGCGTCGGTGCCTTGAGCTCGCGTTCGATGGCCGCCAGCACGCTCGGATCGTCCGGCTTGATCTTGCTGGGGAACTGCGCCACCACGCGTCCATCGCGGCTGATCAGATACTTGTGGAAGTTCCAGCCAGGCGCCACGCCGGTAGCCTTGGTCAGGCGCTGATACAGCGGGGTTGCCTCAGCACCCAGCACATGCACCTTCTCGAACATCGGGAACTTGACGCCGTAGGTCAGCGTGCAGAATTCCTGGATCTGCTTTTCCGACCCGGGCTCCTGGCCCTGGAAGTCGTTGGACGGAAACCCCAGCACGGTGAAACCCCGGCTGCCGAAACGCTGGTTGAGCGCTTCCAGCCCTTCGTACTGCGGGGTGTAGCCGCATTTGCTGGCGGTATTGACCACCATCACCACCTTGCCTGCGTAGGCACGGTTCAGGTTGATTGGCGCCTTCCCGGCCAGCGGTCGATAGTCCAGATCCAGCACGGGGGTGCCCGCCGCCATGGTCGACATCGAAAAAACCCCAGCGAATACAACAACTAGCAAGCGATTGAGCAACATGCGCGATCCCCTTCGAAAGGTTCAGGGCCACCCGCCGCTGCGGGGTGCCATAAGTTGGGTAGGACAGGAGTTGACTACCTGCGTGTCGGTGTTATAGTTGAATACAACACCAGTCATCCAACGCAGAGGCAATCCATGAACAGCACACGCGTCAAGCGACCAGTTCCGCTGTTGCTGTTCGGCAGCACCCTGCTCGTCGTTGGTTGCCTGGGAGCCGCTTCCAGTCAGATGACGGAGTCCGGCGCCGATTATGGCGTGTCGGAGGCGGTTACGGAAAACGCGACAACTCCCCCCGAGGAGCGCACCCGGCCCAGCCGGCACCTGCGCGCTTCGCTGTCGATGCCCTTTTTCTCCTTCGCGCAGGTCCTGCGTCCACGGAGCTGATCATGACCGACATTCAATGGAGCGATGGCGCTCCGATCTACCGCCAACTCAAGGAACGGGTCATTGCCATGATGCTGGATGGAATCCTCAAGCCTGGCGACGCCCTGCCTTCGGTACGGCAAGTGGCGGCCGACTACCAACTCAACCCCATCACCGTCTCGCGCGCCTATCAGGAATTGGCCGATGAGAACCTGGTGGAGAAACGCCGCGGCCTGGGCATGTTCATGACCCCGGAAGCCGCACAGAAGCTGCGCGGCAGCGAACGCGAGCGTTTCTTGAACGAAGAATGGCCTGCGGTGCTGGAACGCATCCAGCGCCTGGGACTATCCATCGACGATCTGTTGCCACAGGGAAAAACACCATGACTGCCGTCTCCAACGACCATGTAGTCGACGCACGTGGCCTGCGCAAGGCCTACAAGCATCGGCTCGCGCTGGACAACACCAGCTTCACCATTGCCCCCGGGCGCATCGTCGGATTGATCGGCCCCAACGGCGCCGGCAAGACCACCGCGCTCAAGGCCGTGCTGGGGCTGACCGATTTCGATGGCGAATTGAACGTGCTGGGCATGGATCCGCGGACCCAGCGCAACGCCCTGATGAACCAGGTCTGCTTCATCGCCGACGTGGCGGTATTGCCGCGCTGGTTGCGGGTGGGCGAGGCGATCGACTTCGTTGCCGGCGTGCATCCGCGCTTCGATCGCGCCAAGTGCGAGCGTTTTCTGGCCAATACGCAGCTCAACCGCAAATCGCGGGTGCGCGAACTGTCCAAGGGCATGATCGTGCAGCTGCATCTGGCGCTGGTGATGGCCATCGACGCGCGCATCCTGGTGCTGGACGAACCCACGTTGGGCCTGGACATCCTGTATCGCAAGCAGTTCTACCAGCGTCTGCTGGAGGATTATTTCGACGAGCAGAAGACCATCATCGTCACCACCCATCAAGTCGAAGAGATCGAGCACATCCTCACCGATGTGATGTTCATCCGCGACGGCCGCATCGTGCTGACCGCCGACATGGAAAACGTGGCCGAGCGCTACACCGAAGTGCTGGTGACTGCCGAGCACCTCGACGCCGCCCGCGCCTTGAACCCGATCGACGAACGTGGCCTGCCGTTCGGCAAGACCGTGATGCTGTTCGATGGCGTGCCGAAGGCACAACTCGCCGGCTTCGGCGAAACCCGCAATCCCGGCCTGGCCGACCTGTTTGTTGCCGTCATGAAGGGGACCTACGCATGAATGCCATGACCAACCACGCATCGCCTGCCCGTACCTTCGGCTGGCTGCTCAAACGCGAATACTGGGAACACCGTGGCGGCTTCGTCTGGGCGCAGGTCATCACCGGCGGTATCGCGGTGTTCTTCGCGCTGCTGGGCGCGGTGATCGGTGCGATCAGCGCCCGCCGCAACATGGTCGGCGACAGCATGACGATGTCGGACATGGCCGAGTACACCCGCACCCTCGGCCAGGTCGGCGACGGCCTGCTGTTGGGCGGTATCGGCATCGCCTCGGTGGTGCTGGCGTTTGTCGTGTTCTTCTACGCGCTTGGCAGCCTCTACGACGACCGCCGCGACCGCAGCGTGCTGTTCTGGAAATCGTTGCCGGTGTCCGACGTGCAGACGGTGCTGTCCAAAGCCGCCTGGGCGTTGTTGCTGGCCCCGCTTGTCGCAATCGCCATCGGCGTGCTGGTCGGCTTGGCGTTATGGCTGATCGCCATCGGCGGCGCGTTGATCGCCGGCGTGCCCAATCCATGGGGGCTGGCCACTCACTCGCATCCGTTCTCGCTGTTGTGGCTGATGCTGCGGACCGTCCCGATGGGCTTGCTGTGGTCGCTGCCCACCGTAGGCTGGCTGATGTTCTGCTCGGCCTGGGCCACCAGCAAGCCGTTCCTGTGGGCGGTGCTGTTTCCGCTGCTGGCCTGCGTGATGTTGAGCATTCTCGCGGCCATGCCGGGCGTCTCGCTGCCGATCGGCGAGATCTGGTACATCGTCGGCTATCGCGGTCTGCTCAGCGCCCTGCCCGGCACTTGGTCGCCGCTTGCCGTCAGCGGCAATCTGGACAGCAGTGCGATGCAAAACCCCAGCGACCTGGTGCAATGGGCGTTGCAGCACACCGATAGTTCGCGGGTCTACGGCGACCCGGACATCTGGATCGGTGCCGCCATCGGCATCGCGCTGATCGCCGCTTCCATCTATCTGCGCCGTCGGCGCTCCGAAGCCTGAGGTCCGCATGCGCCTGCATCTGAGTCTGGCCATCCTGTTCGCATTGCCTGGCGCGGCGTTTGCCGAGGAGCAATGCAAGTTCTCCGAACCCCGCAGCCTGGATCTGCAACTGACGGGAGTGAAGACGGTGTTGTTCGAGGTCGGCTCCAACGACCTGCATCTGACCGCAGCACCCGGCAACGGCGGGCGTTTGAGCGGCCGCGCCTGTGCAGCACACGCCAATCTGCTCAAGGGCCTGACCATCACCCAGAAGCGCGTTGGCGACAAGCTGGTGGTGGCCCTGGCGGAGGACCGCCCGCTGCGTATTTCCATCGGCGAAAGCTACTCGTATCTGGACCTGCGCGGCAGCGTGCCCGACAGCATGCTGGTGCAGCTCGATCTTGGTTCCGGTGACGCCGACATCAGCGGCGCTGCCGCCGTCAGTGCCGACGTCGGCTCGGGCGACATGGCCATTCGCCGGACCAGAGGCCGCGTGACCGCCAAGGTCGGTTCCGGCGACATCGAGCTGGAGGACATGGGGTCGCTGCGCGTACTGAGCGTGGGCTCGGGCGACCTCAAGGCGCGCCAGATACGTGGCGCGGCTGATGTCGGCAAGGTCGGTTCGGGCGACGTCACACTGCGCGGGGTCGCAGGCAACGTCACGCTGGGCACGGTCGGTTCGGGCGACGTGGATATCGACGACGTGCAAGGCAACGTCAGCGTCGACGCGGTCAACTCCGGCGCACTGACGGTGCGCAAGGTGCGAGGCGATGTCGGCGTCGCGCGCAAGGGCAGCGGCGATATCGACGTCGAGGATGTCACCGGCACCACGCGCGTGCCGGCCGATAACTGATCACTTCATTGACGACCTAAGGGGGACTACCGATGAAATTGTTTATCTCTGCAGTGGTGATGAGTGCATTGCTGGTCGGCTGCGGCAAATCCGAACCCAAGGTCGATATGTCCGGCCAGAACAGCGGCAGTGGCGTGACCTTCAATGGCAAGAGCGTGACGCTCAAGCGTGACGGACTCCCGGCCGCCACCATCGGCGTGGATGGCGCGCTCAGCATCGATGGCAAGCCGGTGGCGCTGAACGATGCGCAGCGCCAGGCAATGCGCGGCTTCTACGCGCAGATCCAGGGCGTCGCCGAAAAAGGCATCGACATCGGCACCCAGGGCGCGGCCTTCGGTGCGCATGCCGCAGGCGAAGCGCTCAAGGGCGTGCTCAGCGGCAATACCGACCAGATCGGCGACAAGATCCAAGCCGAGGCGGAAACCTTCAAACACAAGGCGATGCAGATCTGCGATCAACTGGCCAAGCTGCGCAGCGCGCAAGACGCCGCTGCGCAACTGGTGCCGGTATTCGCGCCGTACTCCACCCTGACCCAGAACGACGTCGACGACTGCCGCAAGTAAGCGCGGCGATGACGGCCGCTGCGCAGCCACTGGCAGGCGCAGCGGTTGCCTGCCTCCGGATGGATCGCAGGACGGTGCCGAATGCTGCACGCAAACAACCCACCGACAGCGGCCTGCGACATTTTGTCAGCCAGTCGGGGCGGCCACCGCCCCGATCAGCAGGCCGGGGCAGGATTACACTAGCGCGCTCCCCTCGACCCATTGACCCCATGAACAAGTTCGTGATGCTTTGCATGGCGCTGCTGCTATGCGCCCTGACCGCCTGTGGCGACCAGTCGTCCCGCCGCGCCGAACGCGGCAAGCCGCGCGTTGCGATCACCACCCAGTCGGTGATGATCCGCCGTCCACCGGCCGCCAATGCGGAAATCACCCCCGACGGCACGCTGAAAATCGACGATATCGCGCTACCGCAGAAAGAACCGACGCGCGCCAAGCTGCAGTTGCTGTTCGGGCATCTGCAGATGCTGCGTCAGCAGGCGGTCAACGACGCCGGCACGGATCCGGAATACAAGTCGATCAAGCTGACCGCCACGCCGGAGATCCAACAGCTCAGCAGCGAGTTGCTGGATGAGATTCCCTCGTTGCAGCCGTACCGCGAGAGCTTCGGCAACGTGCAGGCCGAGCGGCACTGACGAGCACGCGAAACGGCACGCAACACCCGGACTCGGGCCTGAGCAAGAGCGCGCCTGAGTGCGATGCGGCGTGGGCGATAACGCCGCATCGCGCGCCAGTGCGCTTACGGTCGCCGTGATCAGCCACCGCCCCCGCCACCCGCGTGGATACCACCACGCGTCAAGGCAGCCGGATCCAGCAAGCGTCGCAGATCTGCTTCGCTGAGCCCGCTGTCTTCCTTGGCGACATCCAGCACCGGGCGCTGCTCCTTGTAGGCACGCTTGGCGATCGCTGCAGCCTTTTCGTAGCCGATGATCGGATTGAGCGCGGTGACCAGGATCGGATTGCGATCCAGCGCCTCGCGCACGCGCTCCTGACGTACCTTCAACCCGGCAATCGCGGTATCGGCCAGCAGACGCGACACGTTGCCCAGCAAGGTGATCGAATCCAGCAGGTTGTAGGCGATCAGCGGCAACGTCACGTTCAACTGGAAATTGCCGGTCTGCCCGGCGACGGTAATCGCGGTGTGGTGGCCGATGACCTGCGCGCAGGCCATGACCGTGGCCTCGGGAATCACCGGATTGACCTTGCCCGGCATGATCGAACTACCCGGCTGCAGCGCCGGCAACTCGATCTCGCCCAATCCGGCCAGGGGGCCGGCGTTCATCCAGCGCAGATCATTGGCGATCTTGATGAGTGCCACTGCCAGTGCATTGAGCTGACCGGACAACTCCACCGCATCGTCCTGCGCGGCCAGGCCTTCGAACTTGTTGTCCGCACTCTCGAACTTGCACTTGGTCAAGCCCGACAAGGCCTTGGCCACCTTGCCGCCGAAACGCGGGTCGGCGTTGATGCCGGTGCCGATCGCGGTGCCGCCCAGCGGCAGCCGCCGCAGGCGCTTGAGGGAATCGTCGATGCGCTCCTGCGCCGAACGCAGTTGCGCCGACCATGCACCGAATTCCTGGCCGAAGGTCAGCGGCATTGCGTCCATCAGGTGGGTGCGTCCGGTCTTGACGATCTTGTCCAGATTCTTGGCACGCTTGTCGATGGTCTTGCGCAGATGCTTGAGCGCCGGTTGCAGGTGTTCCTGCACCGCGAGCAAGGCAGAGACGCGGATCGCGGTCGGTATCACGTCGTTGGAACTCTGCCCGAGATTGACGTGATCGTTGGGATGCACCGCGTGCTTGCCGGCGCGCGTGGCCAGCGTGGCGATCACCTCGTTGGCATTCATGTTGGACGAGGTGCCCGAGCCGGTCTGATAGACATCGATCGGAAACTGCGCATCGTGAGTGCCGTCGGCCACCTGTAACGCTGCGTCCTGCACGGCTTTACCGATCGACTTGGGCAGCAGCCCCAGGTCGGCATTGACACCGGCGGCCGCACCTTTGATCAGGCCCAGCGCACGAATGAAACCACGCGGCATCGGCTGGCCGGACACCGGGAAATTCTGCACGGCACGCTGGGTCTGCGCACCCCACAACGCAGCGGCGGGCACCTGCAATTCACCCATGCTGTCGTGTTCGGTCCTGAAATGTTCGCTCATCTGCACTCTCCGCACATTGTTGGTTTGTGGTGATGGATGGCTGGCAGCAGGCGCACCCACGCTGGCGAGACCGCCTACGATACTCGCTCGCAGCGTTGCGACCGTGTCGTCGCATGCGGTGGACTAGACTGACGTTGGATCCAAATGAGGTACCACGCCGCCATGGGCGATGACCCTGACTGTAGAAACCCATTGCCCACGCCATTCGCTTCCATCCACCGCAGCGCCGCTGGCATGCAACGCATGGCATCCAGACACACGGCAGTGATGCAACGTGGAGGCGCACATGCTCGGTAATGTGCTGCTGTTGCTGGTTGCGTTCGTGCTGGTGCTGTTGAACGGTTTCTTTGTTGCGGCCGAATTCGCACTGGTCAAACTGCGCCATACGCAGGCGGTGGGCCTGGCACAGAACAACGGTTGGCGTGGGCGACTACTGTTGGGTGTGCATGCGCATCTGGATGCCTATCTGTCCGCGTGCCAGCTCGGCATTACGCTGGCCTCGCTCGGTTTGGGCTGGGTCGGTGAACCTGCGTTTGCGCATCTGCTGCAGCCGCTGTTCGACGCGCTCGGCCTGTCGCCGGAAGCGGCGCAGATTACCTCCCTGGCGATCGCCTTCAGCCTGATCTCGTTTCTGCACATCGTGCTGGGCGAACTGGCGCCCAAGACCATGGCGATCCGGCGCCCGGAGCGGATGTCGCTGTGGACCGCCGCGCCGCTCTACGTCTTTTATTGGCTGATGTACCCGGCGATCTGGGTGCTCAATAGCAGCGCCAACCGGCTGCTGCGGGTGCTGGGCTGGGGCGATGTGGAACATCAGTCGCATCGCTATTCGCGCGAGGAACTGATGCTGATCGTCGGCCGCCAGGACCCCAACGCGGCGACGCCCGATCATGGGCTGGCCTTGATGAGCCACGCGCTGGAACTGCCGGATCTGGTTGCCGGCGACCTAATGCGCCCGCGCGAGCACCTGCGCAGCCTGCGCGAAGGCATGACGCTGGAATCGGTGCTGGCCGAGTTCAGCGAGTCCCGCTATAGCCGCTACCCGTGGTTCGACGCCGATGGCGAGCAGGTACTGGGCATCCTGCATACCAAGGATCTGCTGGTGGCGATGGCACGCAGCCAGGCCCTGGACGACCTGCGCCCGCTACTGCGCCCGCCCACGTTGCTGACCCTGGAAACCCCCATCCCCAACGCGCTGGAACAGTTCCGCACCGGCACCACCCACCTGGCGCTGTGCGTGGAGGACCAGGGACGCATCCTGGGCTTCTTCACCCTGGAAGACCTGCTGGAGGTGATGGTCGGCGAGATCGAGGACGAGCACCGCCATGTGGTGCGCGATGCGCCGATCCGCAGCCAGGACGGCTCGCTGCTGGTCGCCGGCAGCACCTCGATCTTCCGCCTGGAACGCCTGCTGGGCCAGGATCTGAGCGCCCCGGACCACGTCAATTCGGTCGGCGGGCTGATCGTGCACCAGCTGCAACGGCTGCCCGAAGAAGGCGAGACCCTGGAGCTGGACGGTCACGCGCTGACGGTGCGGCGCATGGCCGGACACCGCATCCAGGCGATCACGGTGCGGCCGGTAGGCGAACGCAGCGCCGGGGCGGCGTAGAATACGCACCCCCGCCAGCCTCCCAGTGCCCTGCCCATGTCGGATTCCGCCCTGCTCGCCCTGTCCCCGCTCGACGGCCGCTACGCGTCCAAAGTGGATGCGCTGCGCCCGATCTTCTCCGAATACGGCCTGATCAAGGCGCGGGTCAAGGTCGAGATCGAATGGTTGCTGGCACTGGCCGCCGAGCCGGGTATCGCCGAGCTGGCGCCGTTTTCGGCGGCCGCCACGCAGACCCTGCGCCGACTGGCCGACGACTTCAGCGTGAGCGATGCCGCGCGCGTCAAGCAGATCGAGCGCACCACCAACCACGACGTCAAGGCGGTGGAGTACTTCATCAAGGAACAGCTCAAGGACGATGCCGAGCTGGGCCCGGCGCTGGAATTCGTGCATTTCGCCTGCACCAGCGAGGACATCAACAACCTCAGCTACGGCCTGATGCTGGAGCAGGCGCGCCGCGAGGTGCTGCTGCCGACGCTGGACGGCATCACCGCCAGCCTGCGCAGCCTCGCCCACGCCCAGGCCGCCCAGCCGATGCTCTCGCGCACGCATGGCCAGACCGCCTCGCCCACCACCCTGGGCAAGGAAATCGCCAACGTGGTCGCGCGCCTGGAGCGCCAGCGCAAGCAGATCGCCGCAGTCGAGCTGACCGGCAAGATCAACGGCGCGGTCGGCAACTACAACGCGCACCTGGTGTCGTACCCGGCCCTGGACTGGGCCGCGTTCGCGCAGCGCTTCGTCGAGAGCCTGGGCCTGGTGTTCAACCCCTACACCACCCAGATCGAGCCGCACGACAACGTGGCCGAAATCGGCGACGCCAGCCGCCGCGTCAACACCATCCTGATCGACCTGTCGCGCGATATCTGGGGCTACATCTCGCTGGGCTATTTCAAGCAGAAGCTGAAAGAAGGCGAAGTCGGCTCGTCCACGATGCCGCACAAGGTCAATCCGATCGACTTCGAAAATGCCGAAGGCAATTTCGGCATCGCCAATGCGCTGTTCGAGCACTTTTCCGCCAAGTTGCCGATCAGCCGCTGGCAGCGCGACCTCACCGATTCCACCGTGCTGCGCGCGCTCGGCACCGCCTTCGGCCACACCCAGGTCGCGCTGGATTCGCTGGCCAAGGGCCTGGGCAAGCTGACCGTCAATCCGCAGCGTCTGGATGCCGATCTGGACGCCGCCTGGGAAGTGCTGGCCGAGGCCGTGCAGACCGTGATGCGTCGCCACGGCCTGCCCAATCCGTACGAACAATTGAAGGCGCTGACCCGCGGCCAGGGCATCACCGCCGCGTCGATGCAGGCGTTTGTGGAAAGCCTGCAGTTACCCGAAGAAGACAAGCAGCGCCTGCGCGCGTTGACCCCGGGTGCCTATACCGGCCTGGCCGAGCAATTGGCGCGCGCCATCTGATCTGCCGGCAAGGCCAGTGTCGGCCCGCCGTGCGGGCGGTGTCCGCCCAGACTGCCCAGACCTAGGCAGCGTCCATCGGTTGCGCGCTCTGTCACTGGCGTGCGGTCTGCGCTCGTTGACGGATGCACGTCGATCCGCCTGGTGTCATGCACGCCAACGGCTTTGCGGGCCCGGACAGAGCCCCTGCTCCTGCACAGCGATCACCGAGCCGGACTGCTATCGTGCCGGCCTCACACCTCAGGAGATCCGCGATGCGTGTTATTCACACAGCAGTATCCCTGTTGACCCTCGCCAACGTGCTGGCGCTGAGCGGATGCGGCGGCGATGGCCCCGCCGCGCAGGCGCTGTCGGCGGTGTCGTCCACGTTGACCGACCCAGCCAGCGGTGCCGATTGCGGCGGCAAGGATCTGCGCATCACCAAGGACAACGCCGATACGATCGTCAACGGCGAATGCGGCGCAGTGACGATCACTGCCTCGCATGGCGCGCTCAATGTCGAACAGGCACGCACGATCCGCCTGGAAGGCAGCAGTTTCACTGTCCTCAACAAACAGGCCGGCGAGCTGAGCATCGTTGGCAACAACAACACGCTCAACCTGACCACCCTTGGCAGCGCAGACATCCAGGGCAACCAGAATCTGGTGCTGGTCCGCGAGGTGAAACAGGTGCGTTTTTCCGGTAATGACAACACCGTCAATCCATCCAGCAAACCCACGCTGGACGACCGCGGCAGCGGCAACAAGCTGATGTAACGGCGCGCGATCGCCATCGACATGCCTGCCGTGCTGCCGACGCATCCATCGCGCACAGACCGACCACCTCATGCGCCAGCGGCGCATGGAGCAAGCCCATCGCAGCTGTACCCGCTGATCCGCCGACGCCGGCCAGCATCCGGTGCGGCCAGCGCGTCCATGGGGCATGCCTTGCACTGAAACCTGACTGCGACACATGCCGGCAAGGCATCGCGCAGCGGGCTGGGCGACAATAGGCCACTTCGCCGGCCGCGCAGCGCCGGCTTTTCCCAGTCGGACCCGTCACCCTATGAAAAAGACCGCCGCAAAAAAGACCGTTGCCAGACAGGGCGCGCCGCTGCCCTTCGAGATCCATGCCACCCGCGATCAGCCGCTGGGCATGCCGGTCGAGCGCTTCCTGCGCAATTACTGGCACAAGCACCCGCTGCTGATCCGTAACGCGTTCCCGCACTTCCAATCGCCGCTGCAGCCGGAAGACCTGGCCGGCCTGGCCTGCGAAGACGGCGTGCTGGCGCGGCTGATCAGCCACGATCGCACCACCGACGATTGGAACGTGCGCACCGGCCCGTTCCAGGAAACCGATTTTCCCGGCCTGCCCGACCACGACTGGACCCTGCTGGTGCAGGACGTGGACAAGTGGGACGCCGACGTGCGCGCCTTGCTGGAGCAGTTCCGCTTCCTGCCGCGCTGGCGCATCGACGACATCATGATCAGCTTCGCCGCCACCGGCGGTTCGGTCGGCGCGCATGTCGACCATTACGACGTGTTCCTGCTGCAGGGCCAGGGCCACCGCCGCTGGCAGATCGACGCACGCGCCTCGCAAGGCCGCAAGCCCACGCCGCAGACCTTCCGTGACGACGTCGACCTCAAGCTGCTGCGCGAATTCAAGTCCACCCACGACTGGGTGCTGGGCCCGGGCGACATGCTGTACCTGCCGCCGCTGGTGCCACACCACGGCGTGGCCGAAGACGCCTGCCTGACCTTTTCCATCGGCACCCGCGCGCCGTCCTCGGCCGAACTGATCGGCGACTATCTGGACACCCTGATCGCCGATGCCGACGAGGCCGTGCGCTATCACGACGAAGATCTCAAGCTGCCTGCCGATCCGTACGAGATCGACGTCAGCGCGATGAACCGCGTGGTCGCCGCGCTCAACGCGCTGCGCATGAACGACCCGGATCGACTGGGCGACTGGTTCGGCCGCTTCATGACCACTTATCGCGCCTCCGGCGACGTGGTGCCGGCCCCGGAACCGATCCCGCGCGAAGCCGTCGAACAGGCGCTGGAAGAAGGCGTGCTGCTGCATCGCCATCCCTGGTCGCGGCTGGCCTGGCGGCGCGCCAAGCGTGGCGCCACCCTGTTCTGCAGCGGCCTGGAATTCGCGCTCTCGGCAAAGGACGCCGCACGCCTGGCAGCAGCCGAAGAGATCGACGGCGCGTTCTACGCACAGCTGTCGCCGCGCGGCCGCGAGGTGGTGCTGGAGCTGCTGGCGCAGGGCCATTACCAGCGTGCACATGAGGACATGGACGAGGATATCGACGACGACCGGACCCACACGCTGAGCCTGTCGGCCGACCACGACGATGCCGACACCGATGCGGACGACGATGAGATCGACGCCGATGCCGACATCGAGAATGTCGCGGACGAGGCGGACAACCCGGCCGAGGCCATCGACGCCACTTCGGAAGACGACAGCGACAGCACCGACGACCACGATCATGCAGCGGACGCCAGCGACACTGACACGTCTGCCGAACGCGCATGAGCACGCGCGCCTGGCCGCAGACCGTCTCGCTGGATCCGGCCCGCGACGCCGCGACCCTGCGTGCGCTGCGCCTGGCGTGCAGCCCCGGATCCAGCGACTGGGATGCGCTGGATCCGCTCAGCCTGCATCTGGCTGTACGTAGCGAGGGTGGCCAGTTGGTCGCCTCGGTGCGATTGACCCCGGATCGCCGCGTCGACCGGCTCGGCGTCGTGCCGGACTGGCGCCGCCGCGGCCTCGCAGACCAGTTATTGGCTGCAGCAGTGGCGCAGGCCCAGCAACGCGGCTGGCCCAGCCTGCACGCCCAGGTGACCGCAAATGCCGAGGCGGTGTTCGCACGCCTCGGCTTTTTGACCGATACAACGGCAGCCACCGATCAGCCCGGGTACGCCAGCGATACAGGCGATACGCCGGACACGCCCGTACATCGCCGCCTCGACGGTCCGATGGCCGTGAGCACCCTCAACGCAGCGGCTGCGGCCACCACCGGCCTGTTGTACACCGCACGCCGCCAGGTGTTGATCTACACCCGGACACTGGACCCGCCGTTGTTCGACAACCTCGCCGTGCTCGATGCGCTGCGCCGTTTCGCCACCGCCCGCCACGACAAACGCGTGCATGTGCTGGTGCAGGACACCGCAAGCGCCAACGCCAGCGGCAGCGCGATGCTGCGGCTGGCCCAGCGCCTGCCCAGCGTGTTTCGCTTCCGCGCGGTCAGCGATCCGGTCGATACCGGCTATGCATCGGCCTACGTGGTCGGCGATGACGCCTACTACTTTCGTCCAACAGGTCATCGCTTCGACGATGGCGAAACCTGGCTAGCGGGTGCCGCGCGCAGTCGCCAGCTCGAGCGTGAATTCGCGCAAATCTGGGAGCGCAGCGCGCTCTGGAACGAGCCGCGCGCACTCGGCATCTGACGCCGCAGCGCTCCCCGCACGTAGGCGCCGGGCCGGTTGGCCTACCCGTCCGGTCAGCTGCCAGACGCCCCCTCACTTGCGCAAGGGGGTATAATTTTTTGAGATTTGATACCGACCGATAGGGCATCTCGCCCTGCCGCTTCCGCACAATCATCCCCACAGCAGACCCGACTTACCATCGTGGATAATCTCCTAAAGCAGTTCGCACAGTCATCGCAGCTCGCCGGCGGCAACGCCGCCTATATCGAGGATCTGTACGAGCAGTACCTCGTCGCCCCGGACAGTGTCGATCCCAAGTGGAAGAGCTATTTCGACGGCTTCAACGGCCACGATGCCGGTGACGTGCCGCACTCGGCGGCCATTGCTCACATCCTCGCCGCTTCCAAGCAAGCTGCCCATGCCGGGACCGGCGCAGGCCCCAGCGACGAGCGCGAGCGCAACGTCGGACGGCTGATCACCGCCTATCGCGCGCGTGGTCACCTGGGTGCGCAGCTCGATCCGCTCGGCCTGACCCCGCCGGTCAACCCGCCCGATCTGGATCTGCCGTTCCATAGCCTGTCGCAGGCGGACCTGGACAGCGAATTCAGCACCGGCGGCGTCGGCGGCCAGCCGCGCATGAAGCTCAAGGATCTGCTGACCCGCCTCAAGGCGACCTACGCCAGCACCATCGGCGCAGAGTTCATGCACATCCAGGAATTCGACCAGCGCCAGTGGATCTACAAGCGCCTGGAAGATGCCGGCGGCAAGATTGCCGCCGATGCGGACAGCCGCAAGCGCACGCTGGAGCGGCTTACCGCCGCCGAAGGCCTGGAGCGCTATCTGCACACCAAGTACGTCGGCCAGAAGCGCTTCTCGCTGGAAGGCGGCGATGCGTTGATCCCGATGATGGACGAGATCATTCGCCAGTCCGGCAACGGTCAGGTCAAGGACATCGTGATCGGCATGGCCCACCGTGGCCGTCTCAACGTGCTGGTCAATACGCTGGGCAAGAATCCGCGCAAGCTGTTCGACGAATTCGAAGGCAAGTTCGAGCATGCCCATGACGACCGCGCCCACACCGGCGACGTCAAGTACCACATGGGCTTCTCGGCCGACATCGCGGTGGGCACCGACAAGCAGGTGCATCTGGCGCTGGCGTTCAATCCCTCGCACCTTGAAATCGTCGATCCGGTCGTGGTCGGCAGCGTGCGCTCGCGCCAGGAACGCTTCGGCGATGCCGAGCGCAAGACCGTGCTGCCGATCCTGATCCACGGCGACGCCGCATTCGCCGGCCAGGGCGTGGTGATGGAGTTGTTCCAGATGTCGCAGGCGCGCGGCTTTGCCGTCGGCGGCACCGTGCACATCGTCATCAACAACCAGATCGGCTTCACCACCAGCACCCGCGACGACGCCCGCTCCACGCTGTACTGCACCGACGTGGCCAAGATGATCGGCGCGCCGGTCTTCCACGTGAATGGCGACGACCCGGACGCGGTGATGTTCGTGTCCAAGCTCGCGTACGAGTTCCGTCAGCAGTTCAAGAAGGACGTGGTCATCGACCTGGTCTGCTACCGCCGCTGGGGCCATAACGAAGCCGACGAGCCGGCCGCGACCCAGCCGGTGATGTACCAGGCCATCCGCAAGCACAAGACCACCCGCGAGCTCTACGCCGCCAAGCTGGAAAGCGACGGCGTGCTGAGCGCCGACGAGGCCAAGGCGCTGGTGGACGGCTATCGCAACAAGCTCGATTCGGGCGAATACACCACCGAATTGGCCACGCGCAAGCCGGACGAATTCGCCATCGACTGGTCCAAGTACCTGGTCGGCACCGCTGCCGATCCGGTCGATACCCGCGTCAAGCGCAGCGAATTGGACCGCCTGGCCAAGTTGATCACCACGATTCCTGAAGGCGTCGAGCTGCATGCGCGCGTCGGCAAGATCTACGACGACCGCGTCAAGATGGCTGCAGGACAGCAGGCCGGCGACTGGGGCTTTGCCGAGAACCTGGCCTACGCCACCTTGCTCGCCGAGGGCCACAAGCTGCGCCTGGTCGGCCAGGATGCCGGTCGCGGCACGTTCTTCCACCGTCATGCGATCCTGCACGACCAGAAGAACGACAGCTATTACCTGCCGTTGCGCCAGCTGGTGCAGAACCCCGAAGACGCCACCATCATCGACTCGCTGCTCAGCGAAGAAGCGGTGATGGGCTTCGAGTACGGCTACTCCACCACCGACCCGAATGCGTTGTGCATCTGGGAAGCGCAGTTCGGCGACTTCGCCAATGGCGCGCAGGTGGTGATCGACCAGTTCATCGCCGCCGGCGAAGCCAAGTGGGGCCGCATCGCGGGCCTGTCTCTGTTCCTGCCGCATGGCTACGAAGGCCAGGGCCCGGAACATAGCTCGGCGCGCCTGGAGCGTTTCCTGCAGCTGTGCGCGCTGGAGAACATGCTGGTCTGCGTGCCGACCACCCCGGCGCAGTGCTTCCACATGATCCGCCGCCAGATGCGTATGACCACCCGCAAGCCGCTGGTGGTGATGACGCCCAAGTCGCTGCTGCGCCACAAGCTGGCAGTGTCGAGCCTGGAAGAACTGGCCGATGGGCAGTTCCAGCACCTGATTCCCGACGCCAAGGCCGACCCGAAGAAGGTCAAGCGCGTGGTGCTGTGCTCGGGCAAGGTCTATTACGACCTGCTCGAAGACCAGACCAAGCGTGGCCAGGACGACGTCGCCATCCTGCGCGTGGAGCAGCTGTATCCGTTCCCGCGTGCGCAGCTGGCGGCCGAACTCAAGGCCTACGCCAACGCCACCGACGTGGTGTGGTGCCAGGAAGAGCCGCAGAACCAGGGTGCGTGGTACCAGATCCGCCATCACCTGCACTTCTGCCTGGCCAGCGGTCAGAGCCTGCATTACGCCGGCCGTGCCCGTTCGCCCTCGCCTGCCGCCGGCCACATGGCCGACCACATCGTCGAACAGCAGAAGCTGGTCGCCGATGCGCTCCTCAATCCGTTCAACGACCAAGTCGCTGAATAACTCCTCTTCCCCAAAGAACGCAAACCTTAGGACGCTCCCCGAATGGCCACCGAAGTCAAAGTTCCGGTACTGCCCGAATCCGTTTCCGACGCCACCATCGCCAGCTGGCACAAGAAGGCCGGTGAAGCGGTCAAGCGCGACGAGAATCTGGTCGACCTGGAAACCGACAAGGTCGTGTTGGAAGTTCCTTCGCCCGTCGATGGCGTGCTGAAGGAAATCAAGTTCGAAGCCGGTAGCACGGTCACCAGTAACCAGATCCTGGCGATCATCGAAGAAGGCGCCGTGGCTGCTGCTGCACCGGCCGACGAGAAGAAGGCCGATGCACCGGCGCCGGCTGCTGCCGCTCCAGCCGCTGCCCCGGCACCGGCTTCCGCCGCTGCGCCGAGCCCGTCGAAGTCGGCGGCCGATTCGCTGCCGCCGGGTGCGCGTTTCTCCGCGATCACCCAGGGCGTGGATCCGTCGCAGGTCGAAGGCACCGGCCGTCGTGGCGCGGTGACCAAGGAAGACATCGTCAACTTCGCCAAGAACGGCGGCGTCGGCAAGGCCAGTGGCGCGCGTCCGGAAGAGCGCGTGGCGATGACCCGCGTGCGCAAGACCATCGCCAAGCGTCTGATGGAGTCCAAGAACTCCACCGCGATGCTGACCACCTTCAACGAGGTCAACCTCGCCAAGGTGTCGGCCGCACGCAAGGAACTGCAGGACGAATTCCAGAAGGCCCACGGCATCAAGCTTGGCTTTATGAGCTTCTTCGTCAAGGCCGCTGCCAACGCGCTGCAGCGCTTCCCGCTGGTCAATGCATCGATCGACGGCGACGACATCATCTATCACGGCTACAGCGACATCTCGATCGCGGTGTCGACCGAGAAGGGCCTGGTCACGCCGGTGCTGCGTAACGTCGAGCGGCAGTCCTTCGCCGACGTCGAGCAGGGCATTGCCGACTACGCCGCCAAGGCGCGCGCCGGCAAGCTGGGCCTGGACGATCTGCAGGGCGGCACGTTCACCATCACCAATGGCGGCACCTTCGGCTCGCTGCTGTCCACCCCGATCATCAACCCGCCGCAGAGCGCCATCCTGGGCATGCACGCGATCAAGGAACGTCCGATCGCCGAGAACGGCCAGGTCGTGATCGCGCCGATGATGTACCTGGCACTGTCCTACGACCACCGCATCATCGACGGCAAGGATTCGGTGCAGTTCCTGGTGGACATCAAGAACCAGCTGGAAAACCCGGGCCGGATGTTGTTCGGTCTGTGATGAAAGCCGGGATTGGTGATTCGGGATTCGGGATTGGCGAAAGCGTCCCGGTCCCGAGCATCCTGCGTTTTGCGAATCCCCAATCCCCAATTCCTAATCTCGTGAGCGAAGAATGAGCGAACAAGAACAATTCGACGTCGTCGTCATCGGTGCCGGCCCCGCCGGCTATCACGCGGCGATTCGCGCGGCCCAGCTGGGCATGAAGGTCGCCTGCATCGACGCCGCACTCGGCAAGGACGGCAAGCCCGCGCTGGGCGGTACCTGCCTGCGCGTGGGCTGCATTCCGTCCAAGGCGCTGCTGGATTCCTCGCGCCAGTTCTGGAACATGGGTCACCTGTTCGGCGACCACGGCATCAGCTTCAACGACGCCAAGATGGACGTGCCCACCATGATCGGCCGCAAGGACAAGATCGTGAAGCAGTTCACCGGCGGCATCGCGATGCTGTTCAAGGCCAACAAGATCACGCCGTACTACGGCTTCGGCCAGTTGCAGCCGGGCAATATCGTCAAGGTCACCCAGCACGAAGGCGGCGAGATCGAGCTCAAGGGCACCAACGTGATCCTGGCGGCCGGTTCGGAATCGATCGAACTGCCGTTTGCCAAGTTCGACGGCGACACCATCGTCGACAACGTCGGTGGCCTGGACTTCACCGCCGTGCCCAAGCGCATGGCAGTGATCGGTGCCGGCGTGATCGGCCTGGAACTGGGCAGCGTCTGGAAGCGCCTGGGCGCCGAGGTCACCATCCTCGAAGCGCTGCCGGATTTCCTGGCCCTGGCCGATGCCGAAGTGGCAAAGACCGCGCTGAAGGAATTCAAGAAGCAGGGCCTGGATATCAAGCTGGGCGCTAAAGTCAGCAAGACCGAGATCACCGGTAGCGGCGCTGCCAAGCAGGTGGTGCTCAGCTACACCGACGGCGCTGGCGAGCAGACCCTGACCGTGGACAAGCTGCTGGTGGCCGTGGGCCGCAAGGCCGCGACCAAGAACCTGCTGGCGGACGGCACCGGCGTCAAGGTCACCGACCGTGGCCAGATCGAGGTCGATGGCCATTGCCATACCGGCGTCGACGGCGTGTGGGCCATTGGCGACTGCGTGCGCGGCCCGATGCTGGCGCACAAGGGCTTTGAGGAAGGCATCGCGGTGGCTGAGCTGATCGCCGGCCTGCCGGGCCATGTCAACTTCGACACGATTCCGTGGGTCATCTATACCGAGCCGGAGATTGCCTGGGTCGGCAAGACCGAGCAGCAGCTGAAGGCCGAAGGCGTCGCCTACAAGGCCGGCAGCTTCCCGTTCGCGGCGATCGGCCGTGCGGTGGCCATGGGCGAGCCGGCCGGCTTCGTCAAGGTGATCGCCGATGCCGAAACCGACCGCGTGCTGGGCATGCACCTGGTGGGCGTGGGCGTGTCCGAGCTGGTACACGAAGGCGTGCTGACGATGGAATTCAACGGCTCGGCCGATGACCTGGCACGTATCTGCCACGCGCATCCGACCCTGTCCGAAGCGATCCACGACGCCGCGATGGCGGTGAGCAAGCGCGCCATTCATAAGGCGAACTGACGCGTTGGGATTGGGGATTTGGGATTGGGGATTCGCAACAGCGATTCCTGATCCCTTCTCCCAACCCGGCAATCACTTAACGCCGGGCGAAAACCCGGCGTTATGCGTTTAAGTCCCGCAACACGCAAGACCCAACAGGCAGTCCTCAGGCGTTGCGTCTGCCTGATCGATGCGTCCAACTCCGCTTTTGCGAATCCCCAATCCCAAATCCCGAATCCCCATGAAAAGCATCTGCGTCTACTGCGGTTCCAATGCCGGCAACAAACCCGCCTACGCCGAGCGTGCCACTGCGCTGGGGCAGCGCATCGCCGAACACGGCCTGCGGTTGGTCTATGGCGGCGGCAATGTCGGGCTGATGGGCACGGTGGCCAATGCGGTGCTGGCTGCGGGCGGCGAAGTCACCGGGGTGATTCCGCAACAGCTGGCCGACTGGGAAGTGGCACATCGCGGCCTGACCACGCTGGAAATCGTCGGCTCCATGCACGAGCGCAAGATGCGCATGTTCGAGTTGTCCGACGCCTTCGTCGCCCTGCCAGGCGGCTTCGGCACCATGGAAGAAATCTTCGAGATGCTGACCTGGCGCCAGCTCGGCATCGGCAACAAGCCCTGTGCGTTCCTGGATATCGACGGCTTCTACGCGCCACTGATCGGCATGATCGATCGCATGGTCGAAGAACGCTTCCTGCATCCGGACCAGCGCGCCGACCTGTGGTACGGCGCCGATATCGGGCAGATGCTGGAATGGATGCAGCACTACACGCCGGCGCAGGCATCCAAGTGGATCGACGAGAAGCGCCGCTCCACCCTGGTGTGATGCGCTAACGGTCCGGCACCTTGCTGGGTGCATCTCCGGCACTGCGTGTGTCTGCGTGCAGTGCCGGACGTCACCTCCCGACGGCCAGGTGCACGACCACTTTCCGCTTCACGGCCAGCAACCGACGACGATGCGCCCCCTCAGTGCATGTCCGTGCGCGGCCCTCCGCCTGAGGCCGGACGCCTGGAACGACCGACGCCGAACTCAGCGCGCACGCACAGCGCGGCGCACTCCCCCGGTTGCTGCCGCTTGCGCCATCGCGCAACCCACCACCGGCAGCGCTCATGGCGGCATCCGACAGCATGCCGATCTGCCAGCTTGCAACGGCAGTCACGCTGGCCGCCGCAATCGTCATCACCGCCTCGCATAGAATGGCGACGATGCTCGATACCCTCGCCGCTGACGCGCACCACAGCCTGGACATCAAGCACAGTCGCTTTCTGGCCCACGCTGCTGCACTGGACGCTCCCGCGCATGCGCTGGAGATCGTGCAGCGCGTGTCCGTGCCGGAGGCTACCCACAACTGCTGGGCCTACCGGTTCGGGCAGGATTACCGCTCCAGCGACGACGGCGAGCCCAGCGGCACCGCCGGCCGGCCGATCCTGGCCGCAATCGATGGCCAGGGGTACGACCGCGTTGTGGTGGTCGTGACGCGCTGGTACGGCGGCATCAAACTTGGCGCCGGCGGCCTTGTGCGCGCTTACGGCGGTGCTGCAGCCGAATGCCTGCGGTTGGCGACGCGGCGGCCGTTGATCGCGCTGTCGCTGCTCGACCTGCAATGCCAGTTCGACGATCTGGGTCTGGTGCATGCAGCATTGAGCGCCTTCCATGCCGACAAGCTGGATGAACACTTCGACGCCGACGGCGCGGCACTGCGCGTGCAATTGCCAGCCGATCAACTTACCAGCTTGAAAACCCGCCTCTGCGACGCCACTCGCAACCGTGTCCACTTCATATCACCGGAAGCCGCATGAACCAGCCAGCCGTCGCCAGGCCCAGCCCACTGCGCAAGCTCGGCAGCCTGCGTACCTTGTGGCCGTTCGTGCAACGTCAGCGCGGCTTGTTCGCCGCCTGGCTGGTGGCGCTGGCGGTGTCCGCTACCGCCACGCTGAGCCTGCCGGCAGCGGTCAAGCGCATGATCGACCACGGTTTCTCCGGCGGCTCGCAGATCAACCAGGCGTTCTCGCTGCTGTTTGCGGTGGCGGTGGTGCTGGCATTGGCGACCGCCGCGCGCTTCTATTTCGTCGCATTGCTGGGCGAAAAGGTGGTCGCCGACCTGCGTGGTCGCCTGTATGCGCATCTGATCGGGCTGGACGCCGGCTTCCATGATCGCAGCCGCAGCGGCGAGCTGGTGTCGCGGTTGTCGGCCGACAGCGAGCTGCTGCGCGGGCTGATCGGCACCACCATGTCGGTGGCGTTGCGCAGTTCGGTCACGGTGATCGGCAGCATGGTGATGCTGTTCGTCACCAGCCCGCGGCTGGCCGGTTTTACCCTGATCGGCATTCCGCTGGCGGTGCTGCCGATCGTACTGGGCGCGCGTCGCCTGCAGAAGATTTCGCGTGCCAGCCAGGATCGCGTGGCCGATGCCAATACCTTGGCCGCCGAGACGCTGGGCGCGGTGCGCACCGTGCAGGCGCATGCGCGCGAGCGCTACGAGAGCCAGCGTTTCAGCCAGGCGCTGCTGGCGGCGATCGACACCGCACGGCTGCGCATCCGCACCCAGGCCACCGTCACCGCGGTGGCGATCATGCTGATCTTCGGCGCCATCGTCGGCGTGCTGTGGCTGGGCGCGCAAGATGTGATCAGCGGGCGCATGACGCCGGGCACGTTGGGCCAGTTCGTGTTGTACGCGCTGATCGGTGGCGGCTCGGTCGGTGCCCTGGCCGAGGTGTGGAACGAATTGCAGCGCGCCGCCGGCGGCATGGGCCGGGTCGGCGAATTGCTCGACGAGCAATCGGCCATCGTTGCGCCGGCCATACCGCACTCCTTGCCGCAGCCACTGCGCGGTGCGATCCATTTCGAGCAGGTGGTGTTCCATTATCCGCAGCGCCCCGACGCGCCGGCGCTGGATGGGTTCGACCTGCACGTCAGCCCCGGTGAGACGGTCGCGTTGGTCGGCCCGTCGGGCGCAGGCAAGAGCACGGTGCTGTCGATGCTGCTGCGTTTTCACGACCCGGTCAGCGGCAAAGTACGCATCGACACGGTGGATCTCCGCGACACCGACCCGGTGCTGCTGCGCGAACGCATTGCGTTGGTGCCGCAGCACCCCACGTTGTTTGCCGCAAGCGCCGCCGACAACATCCGTTACGGGCGTTTGGAGGCCAGCGACGCCGAGGTGGAAGCCGCGGCCGCCTCCGCCGAAGCCGATTCCTTCATCCGCGCCCTGCCCCAGGGCTACGCCAGCGAACTCGGCGAACGCGGCACGCGCCTGTCCGGCGGCCAGCAACAGCGCGTGGCGATCGCGCGCGCACTGCTCAAGGACGCGCCGATCCTGTTGCTGGACGAGGCCACCAGCGCGCTCGACGCACAGAGCGAGCGCGCGGTGCAGCAGGCGCTGGACCGGCTGATGGAAGGCCGCACCACGCTGGTCATCGCCCATCGTCTGGCCACCGTGCTCAAGGCCGACCGCATCGTGGTGATGGATGCCGGGCGCATCGTCGCGCAAGGGACGCACGCACAACTGATCGCCGAAGGCGGCCTGTATGCCGAACTGGCGCGCCTGCAGTTCATCGATCAATGACGCCGGGGTGACAGCCGTTCCCGGTGGACAGGGCGATGGCCCCGCTTGTCGACCAGGGTGCGATGCTGCGATTCCACGCGATCCGACGTAACGATGTGACTTATGCCGCGCCCCAGAACCACCATTCGCCAACTCGGCTATTTCGTTGCGCTGGCCGACACCGGCAGCTTCACCCGCGCCGCCGAGCAGATGGGCGTGTCGCAACCGTCGTTGTCGCAACAGATTCGCGCGCTGGAGACCATCATCGGCGCGCCACTGTTCGAGCGTGGCGTACCCGCCATCCTGACGCCGCTGGGGCGCGACCTGCTCGATCGGGCGCGCAGCATCCTGCTGGACGTGGCCGATCTGGAAGAGGTGCGCGCGACATCGGCCGACACCTTGATCGGCACCATCCGGCTCGGCGTGTCGCCCACGCTGGGCGCGTACCTGATGCCGAGTCTGGTGGCGCGCCTGCACCGCGATCATCCGGCGCTGCGCGTGCATGTGCGCGAAGGCCTGCCGACCGTACTCGCCAGCGGCCTGACCAACGGCGTGCACGACCTGATCCTGGCCCAGTTGCCGGTAGCCGGACGCGGCTTGCATAGCGAGCGGCTGTTCCGCGAACCATTGCACGTGACCATGGCCGCCGATCACCCGCTGCGCGCCAAAACCTGCATCACCCCCGCCGATCTGCGCGGAACCAATCTGCTGACCTTGATGCCGGAATACCGCCTGGCCGAGCAGGTCGCCGCCATCGCCATGGATGTCGGCGCCAATGTGCTGCGCGATTACGAAGGAACCAGTCTGGATGCGATCCGGCAGATGGCCGGCATGGGCATGGGGTTGGCACTATTGCCGGACCTGTACGTGCGCCAGGAAATCCGCGAAGGCGACGATGTGGTGGTGCGCCCGATCAAGGGCGGTCGCTATTACCGCGAAATCGGGCTGCTGTGGCGGCAAGGCGCAGGGCGTGCGCCAGCGTTCGGCTTGATCGCAAATTTGCTGCGCGCAGCAGCCGCATAGGAAAATCCTATACAACGGATAAGCGCTCCGGCCTTGTCCTATCGCGGCAACTCGTCAATGCTTCACTGAACCCATCAATGGAAGTTCAATGGCGTCAAAGCGGATCGGATGGCGGGAAGCGGTGGGCTGGCTGGCGGAAATCGTCGGGCCGGACATGCCGTATGTGCGTCTTGCCCTGGTGTACGGCGTGGCGATCAGCCTGCTGTCGCTGGCCACGCCCATCTCGGTGCAGCTGCTGATCAACAGCGTCGCCAACACCGCGCTGCCCACGCCGCTGTGGACGTTATCGGGCCTGCTGCTGGGGCTGCTGCTGCTGGTTGCGTGCCTGAGCGCGATGCGGGTGTGGATGATGGCGCTGTTCGAGCGCCGCCTGTTTGCGCGCGTGGTGGCCGAGATCACGGTGCGCGCGGTGCATGCGCAGAACCCCTTCTTCGCCGACCAGAACCGCGGCGATGTGTTCAACCGCTACTTCGATCTGGTGGTGGTGCAAAAAGCGGTGCCCAGCCTGGCGATCGGCGCGTTCACCATCGTGCTGCAGTCGGCGGTGGGCCTGGTCGTCACCAGCTTCTACCACCCGTTCTTCCTCGGGTTCAACGCCTTGCTGCTGCTGATCATCTTCGCGATCTGGATGATCTGGTCGCGCGGTTCGATCCGCACTGCGGTCGACCTCAGCCACGCCAAGCACAATGCCGCGCACTGGCTGGAAAGCGTCGGCGGTTCCAACGGTTTCTACAAATCAAGCCGTCATCTCAATTTTGCGATGGATCGTTCCGAGGCGGTCACTGCGGCCTACGTCGACCGGCACCGGCGGCATTTCCGCTACAGCTTCACCCAGACGGTCGCGTTCCTGCTGCTGTACGCAGTTGCCAGCGCGGCGCTGTTGGCGCTGGGCGGCAGCCTGATCCTGCGCGGCGAGCTGTCGATTGGCCAATTGGTGGCGGCCGAGCTGATCCTCAGCGCGGTGTTCTATGGCATCGCACAGCTCGGCGCGTACCTGGACACTTTCTACGACCTGGTCGCCAGCGCCGAGGAATTGTCGCTGCTGTACGCCATTCCGCAGGAACGTGCCGTCGTGGCGGCCGGCAAGATCCCCGGCAACAGCGCGGTGCGGCTGGATGGCGTGGTGATCGAGGGGGCGCGTTTCGATTTCACCCTGGACGCCGGCGAGCACCTGGTGACGCTGGCCGATGGCGGCGCCGAGCGGCTGCTGGCGATGGTGCTCAAGCGCCATGTGGTGCCGGATCGCGGCCTGGTGATGGTGGGCGGCGCGGACCTGGCCACCTTCGACATGTACCTGCTGCGCTCGGAAGTCACCGTGCTCGATCGACCGACGATCGTCGAGGTCACCATCCGCGAGTATCTGGCAATGGCCTCGGCCGACGTGAGCTCCGAAGCGATGCTGGAAGCCATCGACACCGTGGGGCTGCGCGCACGCATCGCCGCATTGCCGCAGGGTCTGGACACGCGTCTTGCCGCATCCGGCTTCCCGCTATGGATCGGCGAAGTGATGGCGCTGAAGTTGGCCAACGCCTTGCTGGTGCGCCCACGCGTGCTGATGTTGTCGCAGCTCTACGACCTGCTCCCCGCAGAACGCCTGACCCGCGTGCTGGGGCGCCTGAAGGAGGCCGGCACCACCGTGCTGCTGTGCACCGGCAGGCCGGAAGACATCACCCTGGATGGCTGGTTCCGCCTGGAGCCCGAGCGCCAGCAGCGCTACGCCACGCGCGCCGAACTGATCGCATCCACCCAGGAGGCCACCAATGCAGCACGCCCCTGATCGGATCGCGCACTTCCCCACGCTGGCCTCGATGCGGCCACCGAGCATCGCCAAGGCGCTGGCCTGGATGCTGTTGATCGGCGTCGCCATCGCAGGCGCGATCCTGGCGTTCGCGCCGTGGGTGCAGACCGCCAGCGGCAAGGGCCAGGTGGTCTCGCTCGACCCGGGCGACCGCCAGCAGCAGGTCACCGCCTTCGTGCCCGGCCGTGTCGAGCGCTGGTATGTGCACGACGGCCAGCACGTGTCCAAGGGCGACCCGATCGCACGCGTCGGCGACCTGGACCCGGATCTGCTCACCCGGCTTGCCAGCGAGCGCGCGCAGGTCGCGGCGGAAATCGCCGCCATCCAGCAATCGCGCGCGGTTGCCGGCATCGACGTGGAGCGCAGCCGGCAATTGCTCGCCGAAGGGCTGGCCGGCCGCCGCGATTACGAGCTGACCCAGATCAAGGTGGCCGAAGCCGATGCCAAGCTGGCGGAGTCGCGCGCCAAACTGACCCGCATCGACATCCAGTTGAACCGCCAGTCCGCGCAGCTGGTGCGCGCGCCGCGCGATGGCCGCGTGCAGCAGCTCAACGCCGCCAGCGGCAGCGCCATGGTTTCGCCGGGCACGGTGCTGGCGGTGATCGCGCCCGAGCGCGTGGAGCGTGCGGTGGAGCTGTATATCGATGGCCGCGATGTGCCGTTGATTCGTCCCGGCCGCCCGGTACGCCTGGAGTTCGAAGGTTGGCCGGCGATCCAGTTCAGCGGCTGGCCGTCGGTGGCGCACGGCATGTTCGATGGCCGCGTGCGCGCGATCGACCCCAATGCCGCCCCGGATGGGCTGTTTCGCATCCTGGTCGAGCCGCAACCGGGCAAACCGGCGTGGCCGGCGCAGGAATTCGCCCGCCAGGGTGGCAAGGTGCGCGGCTGGGTGCTGGGGGAGACGGTGCGGGTGGGCTACGAACTGTGGCGCCAGCTCAACAACTTCCCGTTGGAATTCGGCCGGCGCCCCTCTGCCACCACGCAGGACGCTGGCAAGGCCAAGCCTGCCGCCGACAAGTCCGAAGACGACACGACGGGCAAGAAATGATGCGGCATCTGCTTGTCCTGCTGATCGCACTCTGCCCCGGTGCGGCCTTCGCACAGGCCGCGCCGCTCAGCCTGGATGAGGTGCTGCACTCCTCGGCCCGCTCTGCGCCGCAGATCGTCGAAGCGCTGGCGAAGGTTCGCCAGGCCGAAGGCAAAGGGATATCGGCCGACGGCGCGTTCGACACCGTGTTCGACATCGAAGGCCGCTCGCGCGAGGCCGGCTACTACGACGGCAGCACCATCGAAAGCGGCGTCAAGCGACCGTTCGAGAACAACGGCGGCTATTACTACGGCGGCTACCGCTCCTCGCGCGGTGCGTTCCCGGTCTACGAAGACAAGTCGTATACCGATCGCGGCGGCGAAGTGAAGGTTGGCGCGTTGTACGCGCTGTTGCGCGACCGCGTGGTGGACGAACGCCGTACCCGTCGCAGCGTCGCCAGCGCCGACATCAACGTGGCGCAGTACGAAGCGGAGATGGTGGCGATCGGCGTGCAGCGGCGCGCCGTGGACGCCTACCAGAGCTGGGTGGCGGCCGGCCTGAAACTGCGTGCGTACAACGACCTGCTGGCGTTGGCAGAGCGGCGCCGCAACGCGATTTCGCGGCAGGTGACGCTGGGTGCGCGGCCGACCATCCTGCTGACCGAAAACGACCAGAACCTGGTGCGCCGACGCGCGCTGGTGGTGCGCTCGGAGCAGGACTTCGCCAACGCGGCCAATGCCTTGTCGCTGTATCTGCGCGACGATGCCGGCATGCCGCTGATCGTCTCGGCCGAGCGCCTGCCTGCCGATACCTCGGCGCTGGAAGGCCTGGCCGGTGCCAGCAAGATCACCGCGCCGGTCGAGCGCCCCGATTACCGCGCCGTGCTGACCCGCATCGACCAGGCCACCGCGCGACTGATGCTGGCGCAGAACGATCTCAAACCGCGCCTGGACGTGAGTTTCGAGGTCAGCAAGGATCTGGGCGCCGCCGGCGTCGGCGGCCCGAACCGCTCGCCGACCGACGCCATCATCGGCTTCCGCTTCAGCGTGCCGCTGGAAAACCGCTCCGCCAAAGGCCGCGTTGCCGAAGCGCGTGCCGAAATCGAAGCGCTGGACCAGCGCAGCCGTTACCTGCGCGACCAGATTACGGTGGAAGTGGAATCGATCGTCATCTCGCTCAACGCCGCCGAGCGGCTGGCCAAGATTGCCGATGAAGAACGCGGCCTCGCCGACCGCCTGGCCGCCGCCGAACGGCGCCGCTTCGAGCTGGGCTCGGGCGATTTCTTCCTGGTCAACCAGCGCGAGGAAACCGCCAACGACGCGCGTGTGCGCTTGATCGATGCGCAGGCACGGATTGCATCGGCACGCGCAGAGTTGGCAGCGGCCACCGCGGACCGGGATGCGTTGCAGTTGAGTCGTTGACGCGTTGATGTCTGCGCTGGGCACGCGTGTGCGCATTGCGCCTGCGCCTCAGCCAATTGCGGCGCCTGCAGTGCCTGCGCGGTCGCGCTGCATCCTCCGCCCCGGAACGGGTTCGGCTTGAACGAAGGATCAGGTGCGCATGCCCCTGGCACCACGAATGCGGCGTCTGAAAATCACGAGCGCCGCCAACGCGAGATAGGCCAACGCGGCACCCACGACGAAACCACCCTGGCCAAAGAACCAGAATCGAGCCGAACCACCCGTGGCAATTTCTACAAGGGCCGGAAGCACAGCCCACAGAAAGAGAAAAGCAATAAGCGCAGCGACTGCTCCAAGGAACCAGAGCGCAACTCGATAGATCCGACGCCGCCCGCCCTGCGGTTTCGTTGCGCGCATAGCGTCCTTCCCTTGGCCTTTGCATGGCACGACAAATGCCCGAACAAGCATGCCACACCCGACGATGCCTGGCCTGCCCGGGAACATCGACACGCGAAGCCACCGGTAAGGAGCGCAGCACCCGCCTTCCGCAATCACTTTCCCCGCTCAGGACGATCCAGCACGCGTCCGATCCCGCTCGAATCAATCTCGTTCGCCGCTTCTGCCAATGACTGAAAATCGCTGCCCTCTTCGAACCCGATACGAAAATGCAATTCGCCCAGCGGCGTGCGCGAGGAATGGATCGAGGACAGATTCACTCCATGCTGTTCGAACACATGCAGCAACGCGCGCAGCGAACCGGGCTGGTCTTCCGGCAGATACACGCTCAAGGTCAGCGGTTCGGTGAGATCGGCCAGCAGGTAGCCCACCCGTTCGTAGGTGTAGTTGCCGGCGGCAAGCGAATCGCCTTGCAGCGCCTGCGCGTTGTCGTCGAGAAACCTGCTGCGGAACTGCGCACGCGCCGCATCGTCGCCTTGTGCCACCAGCGCGCGCAGTTCCTGCAGCTGCAGCAACAGCCGATCGAGCATTTCGCCGACGTACGGGTTACCGAACTGGATGTCCTCGTAGATCGCGGGATTGAGCGAGAGGATTCGCGCGATCACCGCCGTATCCAGCTCGAACGAGGCCGAGCGATACGGCATCAGCGCGCGCAGTTCGCCGAGCAACGGCGCGTAGTCGCGCAAGGTGCCGGCCTGCGCCAGATGGATGGCGTGCACCATCGCCTGCACCAACGCCATCACGCGGTCGTGGTGCTCGGGCGTGGCGTACACGCATTCGGCCTGCAACGCGGTGCACAGCGTTGTGACCCAGGTGGACCACTGCTGCAGGCGTGCCTCGCAGACCACCATCACCCGCCCTTTCAGCGTCGGCGACTTGGGCGGTGCGGTCATCGGATGCAGGCCGACCACCTCGGCCGGCGAGGCCAGCATCGCCGCGACCGGCGCCTGCTTGATCGAGGTGACGTCCATCCACAACTGCGATGCGGCGCGTGGGCCTGCGAGTTCGACGTAGCGCTGGATCAATGCGGCGGTGTGGCGAATCGGCGCGGCGAAGATCAGCACATCGGCGCGCTGCGCCAGCGTCGCCTCGTCCATGCCGCCGTCATCGGCAGGATCAAACCCGATCACCTCGAGTTGCATGCGTGTGCGCAGAAACTGCGCCAGCCAGCGTCCATAGGCGCCGGCAATGCCGACGATGCCGACGACCGGCTGCGCACTCATGCCAGGCGCTCGACGGCAAAGCGCGGTGCAGCAGCGAGTGCGGCCGGTGCGGCGGCCAGCACGTCGAACTCCTCGTAGCCTGCAGCCAACGTAGCCTCAAGCGCGCTGTGCACACCGCTGAGCGCATGCCCCACCGCCTGCTCGAATGGCACATCGCGCAGCAGGAAACCGATCAACAACGCCATCAGCACATCGCCGGTGCCGGCCACGTCGACCGGCAGATGCGGGCTGGCCCAGCGATACACCGCATCGTTGCTGATCGCCAAGGTCACCAGTTCGCCTGTCGCGCCGGCAACGCTGTGCGCGAGCACCCATTGCGGGCCGCGGGCGAGCAGGACGCGCGCCGCAGCGATGGCATCGTCCTGTTCCAGGCTGGGCATACCGGTCAAGCGTCCCAGCTCGAACGCATTGGGCGTGACCAGCCAGGCATGCGGTAGCAGCCGTTCGGCGAAGACGCGCTCCAGCCCCGGCTCGACGTAGGGTCCGGTATGCGTATCGCCGATCACCGGATCCAGGCAGTAGCGCAGCTGCGGCGCCTGCGGCAGGGTCTGTTCGAGCCAATCGGCGAACGCCTCGCCATTGGCCAGACTGCCGAAGTAGCCGGACACCAGCATGCGGGCACGCTGCGGCAGGCCGCGTTCGGTGGCCCCCAGCAACAGATCGGCCAACCAGTCGGCGGGCAGGATACGGCCACGCAAGGTGGCGTAGAACGGCGCATTGCTCAGCAGCGTGGTGGGCAATTCCGCCACGCGCAGCCCAAGCGCACGCAGCGGCGGCACCGCCGCGCTGTTGCCGGCGTGGCCGTACACCAACTGCGACTGCACCGAGATCACATCGATCGGCGACGGACCATCCGGGCGCTGACGGCGACCGTGGACCAGATGACTGTCGGGGGCATTATTCATCGCAGCATTTTACGCCAGCGCCACGGCGCGCCCACCGTCGATCGATGCGACCGTCGTTCGCTCGCCGCTGCGCGTACCGCCGCCAGATCGGTCTGTGCGCTGCCAACAGTCGATATCGCCCTTACATCTGCGGGCTCCCGCCGCACGAACGCAAATGCCGGCCACCGAGGCCGGCATTCGTATGGAGAACCTCGCTCAGCCGTGCAACTCTCCGGGCATTCGGAAGCGGGCGTCCGCTCCCCCAAATCCCGAATCGCCACGATGGCGCATCATCCCGGCGGGCCCGGCCACGCCGCCCTTGCGATTCCCCAATCCCGACTCCCGATTCCGGCCTCAGGACGTCATCCGATCCCAGAACCCCTTGACGCCATCGATGAAGGTGGCCGACTTGGGCGAATGCTTGCGTGCATCCTCGCCGGTGAAGGTGGCTTCGAACTGCTGCAACAGCTCGCGCTGATCGGCAGTGAGGTTGACCGGGGTTTCGACCACGACGCGGCAATACAGATCGCCTTCGCTGCGGCTACGCACCGAACGCACACCCTTGCCGCGCAAACGGAACAACTTGCCGGTCTGGGTTTCGGCAGGAATGCGGATTTCCGCTTCGCCACCCAGGGTCGCCACGCGCACGATATCGCCGAGCGCGGCCTGCGAAATGCGGATCGGCACCTCGCAATGCAGGTCGTCGCCGTCGCGCTGGAAGATCGCATGCTCGCGCACGCGCACTTCCACATACAGGTCGCCCGGCGGCGTGCCAGCGGGACCGGCCTCGCCCTCGCCTGCCAGGCGGATACGGTCGCCGGTATCCACGCCGGCAGGCACCTTGATCGACAGCACCTTGTCTTCTTCGACGCGACCGGCGCCGTGGCAGACCTTGCACGGATTCTGGATCAGCGTGCCGCGCCCATCGCAATGCGGGCAGCTCTGCTGCATGGCGAAAATACCGCGCTGGATGCGGACCTGGCCGCGCCCATGACAGGTGCCGCACACTTCCACCTTGCCGTCTTCGGACCCGCTGCCGTGGCAGGGCTTGCATTCGATCAGGGTCGGGATCTCGATGCGGCGCTCGATGCCGGCGACGGCTTCTTCCAGATCCAGTTCCAGTACGTAACCGACGTCGGCGCCACGTCGCGCAGCGCGCGGACCGGCGGCGCCACCGCCGAAAATATTGCCGAAGATATCGCCAAAGATATCTCCCATGTCCGGGCCACCCGGCCCACCGCCACCACCACCCATGCCGTGCTCGAATGCCGCATGGCCATGCGCATCGTAGGCGCGGCGCTTGTTGCCGTCCGACAACACTTCATAGGCTTCCTTGCACTCCTTGAACATCGCCTCGGCAGCAGCGTCGCCTGGATTGCGGTCCGGGTGGTGCTTCATCGCACAGCGCCGATACGCCTTCTTCAGCTCTTCGTCGCTGGCGCCACGGGCCACACCCAGCACTTCGTAGTAATCGCGTTTGCTCATAAGCGGGAATTCGGGATTCGTGATTTGAGATTCGTTGAAACGCAAAAGCGGACAGCGCGTGCTGGTCCGCCTTGGCGACGCGACGCGTAAAGGATATCGGGATGGAGATTGGCACGTTCATCGGCTGCCAATCCCCACTCCCGACTCCCAAATCACGGCTTACTTCTTGTCGTCCTTGACCTCGGTGAACTCGGCGTCCACCACGTCGTCGGCGGCCTTGGAGGCCTGCGCATTGCCGCTGGCCGCATCGGCGTTGCCGCCCTGCTCTGCCGCGGCGGCCGCTGCGTACAGCGACTGGCCGGCTTCTTCCAGCGTCTTGCTGCGCGCTTCGATCTGCGCCTTGTCGTCGCTCTTCATGGCGGTCTCAAGATCCGACAGCGCCGCTTCCACCTTGCCGATCACATCGCCACCAACCTTGCTGCCATGCTCGGTGATCGCGGTGCGGGTGGCGTGGATCAGGCCATCGGCCTGGTTGCGGGTCTGCACCAGCTCCTGGAACTTCTTGTCTTCCTCGCGGTTGGCTTCCGCGTCGGCGACCATGCGCTGGATCTCTTCGTCCGACAGGCCCGACCCGGCCTTGATCTCGACCTTCTGTTCCTTGTTGGTCTTCTTGTCCTTGGCCGACACGTGCAGGATGCCGTTGGCGTCGATGTCGAAGGACACCTCCACCTGCGGCATGCCGCGCGGCGCCGGCTCGATGCCGGACAGGTCGAACTTGGCCAGCGACTTGTTGAAGCGGGCCTGCTCGCGCTCACCCTGCAACACGTGCACGGTCACGGCCGACTGGTTGTCTTCGGCGGTGGAGAAGGTCTGCGAGGCCTTGGTCGGGATGGTGGTGTTCTTTTCGATGATCTTGGTGAACACGCCGCCCATGGTCTCGATACCCAGCGACAGCGGGGTCACGTCCAGCAGCAGCACGTCCTTGACGTCGCCGGCCAGCACGCCGCCCTGGATCGCCGCGCCCACGGCCACGGCTTCGTCCGGGTTGACGTCCTTGCGCGGTTCCTTGCCGAAGAAGTCGGCAACCGCCTGCTGCACCTTCGGCATGCGGGTCTGACCGCCGACCAGGATCACCTCGGTGATGTCGCTGGCGCGCAGGCCGGCGTCATTCAACGCGGTGCGGCACGGCTCGATCGACTTCTTGACCAGGTCTTCCACCAGCGCTTCGAGCTTGGCACGGGTCAACTTGATGTTGAGGTGCTTCGGGCCCGAGGCATCGGCGGTGACGTACGGCAGGTTCACTTCGGTCTGCTGGCTGGTCGACAGCTCGATCTTGGCGCGCTCTGCGGCGTCTTTGAGGCGCTGCAGCGCCAACGGATCCTTGCGCAGATCGATGCCCTGATCCTTGTTGAACTCGTCGACCAGGTACTCGATGACGCGGTTATCGAAGTCTTCGCCGCCCAGGAAGGTGTCGCCGTTGGTGGCCAGCACTTCGAACTGCTTCTCGCCGTCGACTTCGGCAATTTCGATGATCGACACGTCGAAGGTGCCGCCGCCCAGGTCGTACACGGCGATCTTGCGGTCGCCGCCGTTCTTGTCCAGGCCATAGGCCAGGGCTGCGGCAGTCGGCTCGTTGATGATGCGCTTGACGTCCAGACCGGCGATGCGGCCGGCATCCTTGGTGGCCTGACGCTGGCTGTCGTTGAAGTAGGCCGGCACCGTAATCACGGCCTCGGTGACCTTCTCGCCCAGGAAGTCCTCGGCGGTCTTCTTCATCTTTTCCAGCACGCGCGCGGAGATTTCCTGCGGCGCCATGCGCTTGGCATCGCTGGTCTGCACCCAGGCATCGCCGTTGTCGTGGGCGAGGATGCCGTACGGCACGTGCGAGATGTCCTTCTGCACTTCGGCGTCGGTGAACTTGCGGCCGATCAGGCGCTTCACCGCGTAGAAGGTGTTCTTCGGGTTGGTCACCGCCTGGCGCTTGGCCGAGGCGCCGACCAGCACTTCGCCGTCCTTGGTGTAGGCGACAATCGACGGCGTGGTGCGATCGCCCTCGGAATTTTCGATGACGCGGGCCTTGCCGCCGTCCATGATCGACACGCACGAGTTCGTGGTGCCGAGGTCAATACCAATGATCTTGCCCATGGATACGCTCCTGATGATTCTGTAGCTGTGTCCGGCGACGCCGGGTCTGGCTGAGATGTGGGGGTGGCGCGCAGCTGTTCAAGCCATCTGTGCGCATCTGTGTTCTAACGACGCGCCCGGCAGTTCAGCCGGGCGCTGGCAATCAGTCGTGCTTGGCCACGACCACCAGGGCCGGGCGCAGCAGCCGCTCATTGAGCAGATAGCCTTTCTGGAACACCTGCACCACGTGGCCCGGGGCGATGCCCTCGGCCTCGCCCTGGCTGATCGCCTGGTGCTGGTCCGGGTTGAACGGCTGGCCGACCGGGTCGAGCAGGGTCAGGCCGTTGTCGGCCGCGACCTTGAGCAGTTGCTTGTAGGTCATGTCCAGGCCATCGCGCAGCGGGCTGGGCTCGGTGCCGGCCGCGGTCAGGCCGGCGTCCAGGCTGTCGAACACCGGCAGCAGCTCGCCCAGCAGCTTCTCGTTGGCGAACTTGCGCGCGTTCTCGACGTCGCGGGCGATGCGCTTGCGCTGGTTTTCCAGATCGGCACGCTCGCGCAGGGCATCGGCCTTGACCAGCGCGATCTCGCTGCGCAGCGCCTCGATCTCGGCCTTGAGCGGATCGGTCTCGGGTGGGTTCTGGGACAGGTCTTCGGAGTCGAATTCGGGGTGGTCTTGGTTCATATGCAGTTCCCGGGCAAGCGGAACGCCCGCCCCAACGTCACCCCGTATGTGGGCGCGCGCGCGCGTTTCAAGCAAAACGATCGTATCGATCGCTACCGCTTATCGCGTGCCGGGCGGTTCCATGGCCGCCCCCAGCACCTGGGCGGCGGTCTGCACCAGCGGAATCACCCGGTCGTAGGCCATGCGTTTGGGCCCGATCACCCCCAGCACGCCCAGCACCTGGCCGTTGGCGGTGTATGGCGCGGTGACCAGCGAGACGTCGTCCAGCGACACCATGCCGGTCTCTTCGCCGATAAAGATGCGCACGCCCGGCGCCTGGATGGTGCGCTCGAGCAGCTGCAGGATCTCGCGCTTGCTGGCGAAGGCCTCGAACAGCTCGCGCAGCCGGTCCAGGTCCGACAGGTCCTGTACGCCCATCAGGCGGGTCTGCCCGGCCATCACCATGTCCTCGGCATCGGCCGGCACCAGCGCCTCGCTGGCCAGGTCCACGCTGTGCGCCAGCAACTGCTCCATCTCGTTCTTGGCCATGCGCAGTTCGCGCAGCAGACTGGCGCGGATATCCGACAGCGCGCGCCCGGCGAACTGCGCATTGAGGTAATTGGCCACCCGCTCCAGCTCGGCCGGCTCATAGGCCCGGCGCGGTTCGATCACCCGGTTCTGCACCTCGTTGTCGGCAAACACCAGGATCGCCAGCACCCGGCGCGCATCCAGCGATACGAAATCGATATGCCGGAACGCAAACTGCTCGCGCCGCGGCGCGCTGACCACGCCGACGAAATGGCTCATCGCCGACAGCATCTGCGAGGCGCTGCCCAGCAACGACTGGGTGCCGTTGCCGCTGGCCAGCTCGGCGCGCAGGCGCCGCACCTCTTCCTCGCCAGGGGGCTGCATCTGCACCAGGCTGTCGACGAATACCCGGTACCCATGCGCGGTGGGCACCCGCCCAGCCGAGGTATGCGGAGAGCTGAGCAGCCCCACGTCCTCCAGGTCGGCCAGGATATTGCGGATGGTGGCCGGGCTGACGTCCAGCCCGGCATGCTGGGCCAGCGTCTTGGAGCCCACCGGCTCGCCATCGCGGATGTAGCGGGCAATCAGCGTCCGCAGCAATTGGCGTGCGCGGGGGTCGAGCGTTGGGGACTGTGACGCGCGCATGGGATCATCCGGTGAGACTGGGCATAGATAATGTCTGGCCCTGCGGTTGGCAAGCGTCTTATTCCCTGCCGGCCCCTCTCACCCTAAGCTTCCCCAAAGCGTTCACACTCGATCCCATGCTCAGACACCTCTCCATCAAGGATTTCGCCGTCGTCCGCGCCACCGAACTGGAATTCGGCCCGGGCATGACCGTGGTGTCCGGCGAAACCGGCGCCGGCAAGTCGCTGATGGTGGACGCGCTGGGCTTTCTGTCCGGGCTGCGCGCCGACAGCGGCGTGGTTCGCCACGGTGCCGACCGCGCCGAACTCTCGGCCGAATTTCAGCTCCCGGCCCAGCACCCGGGCCTGACCTGGCTGTCGGACAACGAACTCGACGACGAGGCCCAATGCCAGCTGCGCCGGATCATCCGCGCCGACGGCGGCTCGCGCGCCTGGATCAACGGCCGCCCGGTCACCTCCTCGCAACTGGCGGAACTGGCATCAAAGCTGGTGGAGATCCACGGCCAGCACGAACACCAGGCCTTGATGGCCCGCCACAGCCAGCTCACCCTGCTCGACGCCTACGCCCGCAACGGCACCCAGCGCGAACAGGTGCGCCAGGCCAGCCAGCGTTGGCAGGCCTTGCTGGACGAGCGCGATGCGCTGTCCGCGCAGGGCGATGTCTCCGATCGCATCGGCTTTCTGGAACACCAGCTCGGCGAACTGGAACGCGAAGACCTGGACCCGGCCGCGATCGCCGCGCTGGACGTCAATCACCGCCGCCAGGCGCATGCCACCGCGTTGATCGGCGCCTGCGACAGCGTGGCCTTGCAGCTCAATGGCGACGAGGGTGCCTCGGCGCTGGGCCTGCTGCAGGACAGCCGCCACGACCTGGCGCGCGTGGCCGAGCACGAGCCGCGCCTGGGCGAGGTGGATGCGCTGCTGGACAGCGCCGTCATCCAGATCGAAGAGGCGCTGGCCCTGCTCGACCGCGTGCGCGACGACCTGGAGGCCGACCCGGCCCAGTTCGAGGCGATGGAGCGCCGGCTCGGCCGCCTGCACGACCTGGCCCGCAAGCACCGTGTCGCCCCGGACGAGCTGGCCGCCCAGCGCGACCGCATGAGCCTGGAAGTGGAAAGCCTGCGCGGCGCCGACGCGCGCCTGCAGCAGCTGGACAAGCACATCGAGGCGGCAATCGACGTCTGGCGCACTGCAGCCAACGCCCTCAGCGCCAGCCGCACGACCGCTGCCGAGGCGTTGTCGGCTGCCACCACCACGCTGATCGGCGAGCTGGGCATGGGCGGCGGGCAGTTCCTGATCCAGCTGCAGCCGCAGGAGACCCTGCGCCCGGACCCCAACGGCGCCGAACGGGTGGAATTCCTGGTCGCCGCCAATGCCGGGCAGCCGCCGCGCGCGTTGCGCAAGGTCGCCTCTGGCGGTGAACTCTCGCGCATCTCGCTGGCGATCGAGGTCGCCGCACTCGGCCTGGACAGCGTGCCGACCATGGTCTTCGACGAAGTGGATTCGGGCATCGGCGGCGCGGTGGCCGATATCGTCGGACAGAAGCTGCGTGCCCTTGGCGAAGAGCGCCAGGTGTTGTGCGTGACCCACTTGCCGCAGGTGGCCGCCAAGGGCCACGCGCACTACCGGGTCAGCAAGGCACCGGTGGACGGCATGACCCAGAGCGCAGTCGAACTGCTCGGCGCGCAAGCCCGCCAGGAAGAACTGGCGCGCATGCTGGGCGGGGTGGAAGTGAGCAAGGAGGCCCGCGCGGCCGCACGCAAGCTGTTGCAGAGCGCCTGAGCCGCCGGGCGCAGTGCCGGCCGCCATCGGGAGTGCCGAGACAGCCGATGGCGGCAAACGCACAAGGCGGCCGAAGCCGCCCTGTCGGTGTCGCTACAAGCGCTCGCAGTCAGCGCGGACGCTTCTTGCGCACGTACAGCACCAGCGAGTGCTCCTCCAGCTCATAACCGTGCTTGGCAGCGATCTGACGCTGCAGCGCCTCGATCTCTTCGCTTTCGAACTCGATCACGTGGCCGGTGTCCACATCCACCATGTGGTCGTGGTGGCCGCCGCGATCCAGCTCGTACACCGCCTGACCGCCTTCGAAATTGTGTTTCAGCACCAGGCCGGCAGCCTCGAACTGGGTCAGCACCCGATAGACCGTGGCCAGGCCGATTTCGTCGCCGTGGTCGAGCAACTGGCGATAGATGTCTTCTGCGCTGAGGTGGTGCTGGTTGCTCTTCTGTTCGAGCAGTTCCAGGATCCGCATCCGCGGATGGGTCACCTTGAGCCCGACTTTGCGCAGGTCGTGGGTTTCCATATGTTCTCCGTTCATTGGCGATTTAGCGCCAGCTGCCATCAAACGGGTCGCGGCGACCGAGGGGAGTGTATCATCGGCGTGATTTCCTCAGCACTTAATCCCCGATGCGCAAACTTCTGCTGGTCGCCGCCGTTGCTCTCTCCACCGCTGGCTGCGGCATCATCTACAAGCAGCCGATCTACCAGGGCAATCTGATCAAACAGAATGCCGTGGAGCAACTGCAGGTAGGCCAAAGCAAGCAGCAGGTCAGCGCGTTGCTGGGGACTCCCTCGATCCCCGACCCGTTCCACTCGCAGCGCTGGGACTACACGTCCACCCAACGCGTGGACCGTCTGGCGCACACCGAGGTGAAGAATTTCACCGTGTTCTTCGAGAACGAGCAGGTCGTTCGCTGGGAAGGCGATTATTTCCCGTCCCAGGACGAGCAGCTGGCCAAGTCGGCGCCCAAGCAATTCGGCCGCAACCTGGCCCGCGACAAGAAGAAGCAGCGCGGCCGTTGATGCAGTTGCTCGCGCACTGCGCGATCGCCTGCGGGTTGGTCGAACCGGAGAACGCATCCCGTTGAACGGATGCGTTTTTCAGTTTTTGCCTAGCCGGTAAAGATGTGTCGATCAATGACTGCAGCGCGGGCATCGACACCGACACTTCGCGTCCGTTGCCAGGCATCTCGCGTCCACGTGCGCCTGCCCAAAACAACGGACACGCTTGCCGCTTAGAACGGTGCCCGGAAGAGTTCGCTCCACGCCGTGCATGCGTCGCAGTGTCGGCAAGCAGCTAGACGTCAGGACCGGCTTTTTTTGCCTGGACCGGCACGGCGGCGGCGCGCCTCCTTCGGATCCAGCAGCAGCGGCCTGAGCAGTTCGACCCGGTCGCCGTCGCGCAGCACCTGGTCCGGTCGCGCAATCAGCCCGTGCACCGCCTGCGCTACGGGCGGTTGCTCCAGCGCCAACCCCGACGCCGCGATCGCCTCAGCCACCGTGGTGCCATCGGCCAGATCGAGCGACACCGAACTGTAGCGATCCGGCCAGGCCAGTACGACCTCGACGCGCACGCTCAGACGTCGCCGCGATCGGCGACCCGCACGAAATCGTTGACCATCCGATCGGCCAGGCCCTGAAAGCCCAGCGCCAGCGCCGGACCCAGCAAACGCGAACTGGTTTCCACCTCCAGGGTCAGGCTGACCTTGCAGGCGTTCTCGCCCAGCGCCTGAAATTCCCACAAGCCTTCCAGCCGCTTGAACGGCCCATCACGCAGATGCATGACGATGCGCTCCGGGCGCTCGAGGATGTTGTCGGTGGTGAACCAGGTGCGGAACGAGCCAAGCCCCAGATCCAGCCGCGCCACGATATGCGCGTGGTCCTGCTCCAGCACCTGGGCAGCATCGCACCAGCCGAAACGGCGCGGATAGGCGGCAACATCATTGACCAGATCGAACATACGGGTGGCGCTGTGTTCGACCAGGGCGCTGCGACGGATGGTAGGCATTCGCTAACTTGTGAAAGGCGGAAGATCGTTTGACGACGCCGAATCGGCGACAATAGCGGCATGAGCAAGAAACCATCCAAGGATAAAGCAAACGGCGCGACGGCCACGAAAACGATCGCGCTGAACAAGCGTGCGCGCTACGAATACCACCTGGAAGAACGCTATGAAGCCGGCCTGGCACTGCAGGGCTGGGAGGTCAAGGCGATCCGCGCCGGCCGCGCCAACATCATCGACGGCTACGCCTACGTGCGCTCCGGCGAGATCTTTCTGATCGGCGCGCAAATCACCCCGTTGATCCAGGCCTCCAGCCACACCGTGCCGGTGGAACGCCGCGACCGCAAGCTGCTGCTGCATCGCCGGGAAATCGACAAGGTGCTGAGCAGCGTCGAACGCGACGGCTACACTCTGGTGCCCACCGCGCTGTACTGGAGCAACAACAAGGTCAAACTGGAAATCGCGCTAGCCAAGGGCAAGCAGAACCACGACAAGCGCGACGCCGCCAAGGACCGCGACTGGCAGCGCGACAAGCAGCGTGTGATGCGGCGGCATAATCGCGATGCGTGAGAGGCCGCGATTGGAGATTCGGCATTGGGGATTCGTAACGGCGAAGCCGCTCGCAGCTGGCGTTTAGTCGCTTGCCGGCACTGGTGAGCAACAACGCGGCACGCAGAGCTCGTGCTTTTGCAAATCCCCAATCCCCACTCACGAATCACGTCGCCCCAAGCATCCGCATCAAATTCGGCACTCCCCTGCCCTGCACATAGCGATCGCGTTGCAGGTCGGTACTGGTGTCCAGCATGAGCTGCTTGACCCGATCCGGGAAGCCGATGAACTCGCGGCGAGCAGAGAGGAATCCGGCCAGTACACCGGAGACATGCGGTGCGGCCATGCTGGTGCCGCTCATCTCCACCATCAGGCTGGCCGGGTCGTTCGGGTCGAAGTCGTAATAGGCCGAGACGATCTTTTCGCCTGGCGCCACGATGTCGGGCTTGCCGCGGCCATCTGCAGTCGGTCCGCGCGAAGAAAAATACGACACGCCGTAATTGTGCGGGCTGCTCTTATGCACCGAGCCGACCACGATGGCGTCTTCCAGATTGCCCGGGTCGTTGATCGACAGATCCATGTTGGCCGGATACGCATCGCCGTCGTTGCGCATCAACCACGCCAGGCCTTCGTTGCCGGCAGCAATCACCACCAGCACGCCTTGCCGCCATAGCCGCCGCAACTCGTTGCACAGCGGCGTAAACCCGCAGCCATAGCTTTCTGGATCGAAGTAACCGCCCAGGCTCAGATTGACCCCGTGGATGACCAGCTCGCCGGCGCGCTCGTTGATCGCGGCCACGTGTTGCACCGCCTTGATCATCCACGAATCGCGGCCATTGCCGGCATCGTCCAGTACCTTGAATCCGTAGAGCTGGGTGTCGGGCGCCATGCCGGAAAATTCCAGCGGTTTTCCAGGATTCCCCTGCGCATCCGGGATCACCGCGCACCCGTGCCCGGCGATGATCCCGGCGATATGCGTGCCGTGCCCGTGTCGATCGAGCCTGGCAAAGGCATCGCCATCGGCACGCGTCAGCCGCTTGGGGGCGCCCCGCCGCGTGCAATCCCACTGCGCCACCACCGTGTCGCGCTCTCCCTCCACGAAAAAATGCGGGTGACTGGCCGCAATACCGGTATCCAGCACCGCCCAACCGATCTGCTGACCGCGCGCGCGATAGGCGGTGCGTGCAGCATCGGCATGCAACACATTGCCGGACACGTGGATCAACGCGCGCTTGCCGGCATCGCGCCACACGCGACGGAATCCCAATGTGCGATAGCGGTCCTGCAGCGATTCGATCTCGTAACGCGTCAGCCGCGCCGAGACGAAGCGCTGCAAGCCGTCTTCCAGTTCGATCGCCTCGTCCAGCGCATCGCCACTCAAGCCCATCGTGCGCGCGGCGGCCTCACGCACCTGCGCCAACAGCAGCGTCCGCGCCGCGTCCGGGTCGTTGCCCAGCACGCGACGATCCAGCTCGATCAGCACCTCGTGCCGATACTCGGCCCCGTGCGCTTCCAGTTGCTCGCTGAGATCCTTGATCAACACCGCATTGGAAACCGGCTGATCGAAGCCGACACCCACCGCCTCACGCACCGCCGCACGCACCTGTGGAATCGACAGATAGCCCGAGCCCGAATGCGCGTTGCGCTGCCAATCCGGGTTCAGGCGCGCGCCCGACAGATTTTCGAAACGCCCCTTCGCATTGGCGATGTCATCGCTGAGATCCGGGTCCAGCGCAATCGGGTCGCGCGTGTCGGCCACATTGATCCAGCGCTGCACGCACGCGGGGAACGGCAGCTTGCGCGTGCCGGTCCAGCGCTTGAACATGCTGCGCACCTGCGGCAGGCCCAGTGGCGAGCCCAGGGTCAGCAACAGCGTGACTTCGCAGTCGGCGGCGTGCAGTTGGCGCAGCACGTCATACGCGATCATCGAGCCCTGGCTATGCGCCACCACCACGAACGGCCCACCGCCCGAGCGCAATCGCTGGGCCAGGCTTTCGCGCATCAGGTCGGCGCGCTCGGCCACGAAGAACAGGTCGTGCACGTCCTGCAGCAGCGCGGCGGAAATCAGCCGCAGCAGCACCCGGTTGATCGCATCGACCGGGCCCTTGGCCCGCACACCTCCCGCAGATGGCGCGGGCGCGGCATCCAGTTCGTCCAGCAACCGATGCAGATCGGCGCGCTCCTGCTCGCTGTGCGCCAACGCATCGGCGAGCAGATGCAGATCCTGCTCCCCCGGCACCAGCCCAAGCGTGCTCAAGGCGCTCTGCACGCTCTGGTTGAGCGCAGGGCCGACGTCGCGCGCATCGCAGCTTCCAGGTTCGGCAACCGGATAGCGCTCACGATTGACCCAGTACGCCAAGCGCGTGCGCTCGCCCATCGGCCGCCCGAACAAGGCCTTGTCCCACTGGCAGCGCAGCACCTCGGCCGGCGGCTTGTTGCCGATGCCGTGGATGTAGATCACCGTGCGCGCCTTACCTTGGACGCGGGCCGCTGCAGCGGCCTTCGCTTTCGCCTGCGCGATCCGCGATGCGCGCTTGCGCACGGGCTGATCGGCGCTGGCGGCTGGCTTGCGTGGCGCGACATGCGCCGGCTGCGGACGTGGGGGTTTACTGGTCGCCATCGCGTCGCTCCTTCGTTTGCGAACTGTCCGGTCAGGTACGGGACTGAAGCCACTGTAAGCGCTGCGCATCTCACCACTTGTGACAGGGCGCGCCGATCCCTACACTGACCACGTCAGCGTTTTGATGCTTTCCCCGGGGGTGCACTGGTTTCGACGGGGGTCGCGAAGTCGCTTGGCGCATGCCGAGGGGGCAGCTTTCCTCGTTAATCCAGCAGCAAACTTTTAGTTGCCAACGATGACAACTACGGTTCGGACTTCGCTATCGCTGCTTAATCAGCTTTAGTTGTAGTTCTACAGCCGCCTAAGGCGAACCCCCGAACCTACTTGTGCCCGTGCTCGTAGGTGTAGGGTCATTATCACGGAACCATCGGTAGTGGCTGCCTGTCAGCTACCGGTTAGATAAAGCAGGCTGGTTTCCAGGTGCGCTTTGCCAGCCGTGCTGCCTGGGAATGAGATCTAACGGAGGGCTAAGCATGTAGTGCTGGGGATGGAGTGCTTCCGGACGGCGGTTCGATTCCGCCCACCTCCACCAATGAGCGGATCTTGAAGATCCGAAGAAGGCCGGGAACCCCCGTAAAACAAGGGTTCTCGGCCTTTTTTATGTGCGCCGTGGTGCGCTAGTGAACGTATCAGCTTGTGAGACGTTGGGGGCATATTTTGGGGCACCCGCCCCCACCTGCCTGCCAGATGCCCCCACTGACCGATCTCGCAATACGCCGCGCCAAACCTGCCGCAAAGACCCAACGCATGTACGACAGCGACGGGCTTTATCTAGAGGTTTCGCCCAAGGGCGGGCGCTGGTGGCGCCTGAAGTATCGATTCGGGGGCAAGGAGAAGCGGCTGGCCATCGGCGTCTATCCAGACGTGCCGCTGGCGCTGGCCAGGCAGCGGCGGGACGAGGCGCGCCAGCTGCTGGCCCAGGGCATCGACCCGGGCGAACACCGCAAAGCCGCGACGGCAGCGCGGGCGATTCTCGGCGCCAACACCTTCGAGGTGATCGCCAACGAGTGGCTGGAAAAGCGCAACTGGGTGGATGGGTACCGCGTGAAGGTCGTCGGATGGTTCACGAACGACGTGTTCCCCTACATCGGCTCGCGGCCGGCGGCGGAACTGGAAGCGCCCGAATTCCTGGCGGTGGCCAGACGCATCGAGAAGCGCGGCGCCTTCGAGTCGGCGCATCGGATCATGCAGAACTGCGGCCAGGTCATGCGCTACGCCATCGCCACCGGGCGCGCCAGCCGCAACCCGGTGGCGGATCTGCGCGGTGCGCTGAAGCCGACGCCCGAACGCCACCTGCCGGCAGTGACGGATCCCGATGAGCTGGGGCCGCTCCTACGCGCCATGGACGGCTACAAGGGCAGCCACGTCACGCGCTGCGCGCTGGTACTGGCGCCGTTGCTGTTCGTGCGACCTGGCGAGCTGCGGCAGGCAGAGTGGTCAGAGTTCGACATCGAGGCCGCCCGGTGGAACATCCCGGCCGAAAAGATGAAGATGCGCCAGCCCCACGTTGTCCCGCTCTCGTGCCAGGCGCTGACTGTTCTGGCGGACCTGCAGCGGCTCACCGGTGCCGGCCGCTACCTCTTTCCCAGCGCCAGGACGAAGCTGCGGCCGATGTCGGACAACGCGGTAAACGCGGCGTTGCGCCGCATGGGCTACGAGGTAGGCACGGTGACCGGACACGGCTTTCGCGCCACAGCCCGCACGATCCTTGACGAGATCCTGGGCTTTCGGCCGGACATCATTGAGCACCAACTGGCGCACGCGGTGAAGGATCCCAATGGCCGGGCATACAACCGCACGACACACCTCGCGGAGCGCGTGCGCATGATGCAGGTATGGGCCGATTACCTAGCCTCGCTCAAGAAGCGTACCTGAGCAAACTATCTGCCGGCGTCCACCGGCTGAGTCGGTAAAGCTCCTGAGCTGACTGGTCTTGCCTCGGGAGGGAACAGGCCTCTCACGACAACAAGGAAAACGGCAATTACGTTCACCGTCGCTCCAGTCGTCAAAGTAATTAATGCCGCATCACTAAGAAATGAAGTGTCAAAAACCGAACGTGCAATCCCAGTTGCAAGAAACATCACACACCAAAAAACCACGCCGACATATGCAAGGCCAACTGCACGAGAGGCATATTTGCGCCTCAACTCCATGTCGTGTTGCACGCGATCGTTTTGAGCTTTGAGCGCATTTATCTCAGCCGCCCGCTGCTCACCTCGGTAGGCGCGCTCTTCCTCACGCAGCCGATCTTCAGCTTCTCGCCGACGGGCTAAGACATCCGCCGGCTGCGGCGACGTCTCGGCCTCCTTGAGGATCTGATCCGCCATGTCGCGGACCTGGAGAGTGACGGAACGTTGCCGACTCTCCAATGAGCCCCCATCGCTGTCGTTCTCTACATCAACCATGATTAGTCAGTGGCCGCTTTAGGACGGAAAAATTCTGTCATGGCTTCCGCGCTAATATCCGCGTTTCTATATGTTCCGTAAGCTTTCTGCCAAGGGCCGCCAGGCGCGTGCGACATCTCGGACAACTGAATCGGGGTACGATCCTTGTAGCCGTTCCACACAGCTTCGATCAAACCCAGGTCTTGAGATGATTGAACTGGTGGATAAGCCGAATACTGTCCAGTGAAGGGGTTAAAATGCACGGCTTGGCTCAGAATCGGCTGGGCGCCATACTGCTTAAATGCATGATAAGCGGACGGGAAAACAGGACCGTACTGCCACGCCTCAGGAGCTTCATCCACCAACGGTCGACCAAACATGCCAAGGCAGTGCCCTTGTGCAAAGTACAAGAGCTTCTGCAACTTCATGTTCGAAATTGGCTTACCTTCTCTCAGGCCGCGCTCAATAAAATTGTTCGCGACACTTAGGACCGTGTTGGTCATGCCGCACTCCAATTGTCGTCAATTGCCTTGAACATCAACTGTCTCTCATTCTTCGCGCAGGCTACCACCTTTGCTCAACGTGTCTACAAGATGTGGACAAGCGGCCAAGTTTCAACTCTGCCCCCCCCCCCTTCGACCGGCTGCAGCAAGCCTCATTGCGTCGGCCTGACCGCCGCTACGCTGGCCTGAACGGGATGCTGTCAGCGGACTCAGTATCTTCGTAGACAGGTAATCCCTATCCAAGCGGGCACGACGCAGCTGGGCGGACTACCTGGACAAGCTGCACGCGAACTCGGCCGCCACCTCAAAAGCCTGAGCGATCGGCAGCGTCACAGGCGGCGGTACCACTGGGCTTCCGGCGATCATCAGCGACACATCTGCCTCAGTCGCCCCGTTACGCCGAACCCTTGCCAGGACATCTGCACCGCCTGGACCGACACGCAAGAGGTTCCATTCGTCTCGATCGGTGCTCTGGCCAGCGACCGGGTTATGCCAGTTCATACCGATAGGTAATTCCGGCAGCGCGATGCCTTCGGGAGCGATGACAGCTGGCTCTTGGGACCGTCGGAGAGCGGCGCGGTGCGCAGATCGTGATGGCATGGCTATCTATCCTGGTTATGGCTGCTGCTGGTCATGCTGCTAGCCGGTGCTCGTAAAACGGGTGCCGCTTGTCGTCGAAGATGGCGTAGAGCGCATCCAGGTTGCCCGGATCAGGATTGAGCCAGGCGTCGACGTGCTCGGGCTTGATGTTGATGATCGTCCGGTCATGGCCAGCGGCGGCGACTTCCGGCTCTGGCTCATCGGTGATAGCAGCGAACGACAGCAGGTCCGGCTCGATGCCGGCGGGATCGCGCCAGTGCGACCAGAGACACGCAACCAGCATCGACTCGCCGGTGCGCGGCACGAATTCGATGCGTTGGTTCTGCCCGTCTGGGCCTTCGACGTTCTCGTAGAACCGGTCGGCCACCATCAGCCCATGGGTGTAGCCGAACTGCCGGCGCCAGAACCCTTCCAGGTTGTCCCGGCGGGCGTTGTAGGTGCCGGGAAATTTTCGGTCGTACATCGCCGGCGTGCCGGCCGGGCGGCACTGATAGCGCATCGGCTTGACGACACGCTGGCCGTTCTCGACCACCAGCACCGGACAGTAGACGCCCGGAAAGATCCGACTGTCGTCCTGGCCGCGCGTGCCCTTGAGCGTGTCGAGGCGCCGCTGCGCCTGCTGGATCTTGTTCGTGCCGATGCGCACGTCCTCGCGCGCCTTCTTCGTTTCCTTGAGCTGCAGCGCCCGCTCGGCATCGCCGACGCGGCGCTTCTGGTCGAAAATCTCACGGGTGAGCGTGTCAGCCTCGGCGGCGTCCGCCGCGCGCAGGTTCTCCTGCAGGTCGGGTGGACCAATCTCCAGAAGCTCGCGCACCATCGCGCGTGGCGCCTTGATCCGACGGGCCTGCAGGCCCTCGCCCCACCAGAAAGTCTTCACATAGGTGTCGATGTCCATCACGGCGCCGAACGCCCGCTGGAACTCTTTGAACTCGGCTCGGATCTGCGCGGAGTAACACATGGCCGCCTCTCAACAGTCGCGGTCGGGATCTTGGAGGCCGTGCCAGACCAAGATCTCATCAAGCCGCCGGGAGACGAATTGGGCATCGTCGCCCGTGATGGCGCCGTCCTCAATGACGTCCGCCATGCCAGCGAAGGCCTGCCAGAAGTGGCAACGGTCGGGGCTGCTCTTCAGTAGAGCCGGCACTGCGGCATCGAGGTTGTCGAGATGGGTTCTGAGTGCAGCTCTGTCCATGCCCGCAGTATCGGCAGCACCGTCTCAGGGCGTGAGACAAGTGTTCCTAGAATCTGCCGTTATGGACCCCGCCCCGCCAGCCAACCTTTTCGAACAACTGCGGCAGCGGCTGGCGTGCTCGTCTGAGCCTCTGGAAGTGCTCAACCAGTTCGAAGCGGAGCTGCTATACGCGTTCCCTGCCGAAGCGACCGTCATTATTGAACTGGTCGCGTCCTGGGGTCATCGTCTGGGCGTGCTCACACGCGATGACATTGAGGGTTTCATCTAGGGTGCCGGCTGGGCGCTGCTCAGGCGCCTCGCGGGTTGAGCGGCCATCTTGGCACCGCGACCGGCAGATGTAGATTGGCAGCGATATGGGATTCCGAATATCGGCCTGTTCCGCACTGCGGTGTCGGATTTCTCCGAGAGCGTCGAGTGTGCGGGCATAGCTCAAATGAACGTTTTTTTGGATGTGCGGGCCATGCATCTTGGCCTTGCGCCGAGATGACCTCGGGCCGCCGGCAGTGACCGGCGCAGCAAATTCGGAGAACGTAATGCGCGCACTGTTAATCACAGCAGCGCTGAGCCTTCTTTCCTCGCATCAGCGCGCAATTTCTTGCGACACAACTTTCCCCGCTCAGTCTTCCGGCACAGTAGAGATTGAATACCAGACACCCGCCGCCGGCCAAAGCCTCGACGCGTTCATTGTCCGCATTGCACCAAAATATGCGCGGTGGTCTTTAGTTAACTCCCGCGAGGTTTGTGGAGCCATAGGCCAAGCGGGAGATCGCTATTCTATTGCAATAAACCGTGCTGGCGGCAACGGACATTGCACAATCATTACCACTTGCCTTGCACCTGGCTTCGAGTACACCGGCTATACATTCCATACCCATCCAACCGTGGACGACTTTCGTTTCAGCGATCAGGATTTACTAAACGCTGGATACCTAGTAACCAGCAGCGGAGTCAAATTCCATGATGGCCGAGGGCAGCAACGCGTCGTCATCCGTTTCAGCGGCCGAGTGCGCAGTCAAATCATCAATAGCCGGTAACATCGATAACAAAACCGGTGCAACGCGGGGTTTGTGTAGGTGTGATCTGCGTGGTGCTGGTGCCCGTCTGGAAAGTGCCGATCGTGGCAAACCCAGTGGTGGTGATCGCGGCGCCACGCCCAAAGTAGACGAAGTTGCTGCCGCTGACCCCTTGCGAGTAGTAGGCCCCGGTGCAGATGATGGCATACGCACGTCCAGCCGGTATGGCAATTGCGTCACTTGTCTGGTCACGGATTGCGCTGATCCGCCCAACCACCTTCAACATTTTTCCCAACGCATCGAACTTGACGCGCCCCTGCAGATCCCAAAAGATCAGGCCGTAGTCGCTGATTTCGCTTGGCGCAATGTTGTCAAACAAGTAAACAGTAATTGACGCATTCAGCGGGCCTACCAAGTTGATCGTGTACTGACCGGGTGTGCCGTGGCCGGTGTTGGGTGGAAAGATCGTCAACACCGCGCCTACCGCACCAGGACCGCCAATGGCAACCACGGGGGTGTTCTGGCACTGCAGGCCGATGGCGAACTCACCGCAGCTTTGCGCAGACGTGAACAGGTTCTTTTGCGTCAGCTGCACGTTGTACTTTGCCCGCATGAAATAGTTGCGATAATTCTCGTCAATCTGCAGGGCGCCCGATCCGTCCTGCACCTGGATTCTGGTGCCAACTGTCATCACCACACCCCATAGATGATCGGCGATCCATTCTGGCCACCAGTGCTCCAAGCCAACGTTGTGCCGTTGATGTCCACGCCAGGGAACGCGGCGACGCCCAGCGAAATGATGGACGACGGGAACGTGAAGAACCAGGGCACCCCGCCCAACCCCGACAGATCGATGTTTCCTGACGCTTCTGCGGGCAGTTGCATTTGCCCGACAGTGCGCTGCAGCCTCGTGGTCAAACCCAATTCAAGGAACCCGTTAGCGGGGTTCCAGATCAAAATTCCGTTAGGCATTACCACGAACCCATTCTGACGACTTCCTGACCGTTAGGTGCGAACACCTGCAGCAGGTTGTCTGTGATAGTGAGCCAGCCGCCGTTATTGGGGCCGGTTATCGTCATTGTTCCGTTCTTATCCAGCTTCCAGCGTGGCTGCCCGTTGGCACCCACGTCATTCGACTGGATGGTGTCGCCGATCATTGCGTTTGTGATCCAAGCGTTGCCGATCAGTGCCTGATTGATGAACACCTGCCCGCCCTGAATCACGAACGGCGACGTCACAGCGTTGTTTGCGACGTTGATCACCGCGAACCGATCGGCCTGCATCAGGATCTGGCTCTGGTAGCTGCCGTCCTGCTGCTGCTCGACGCCCACGCCCATACCGGCCATGTAGATCTGCCCAGCACTGGTGATCTGCGCACGCACCGTGTACGTCGCCGACACTTTGCCATTGAGGTCGACCAGAGCTTGAGATGTCTGCTGCACGCTGGCACTTGCGGACTGTGCAGCCGACTGGGCGCCTTGCACACTTGCCTCGACGGTATCGACTCGCTGTGCCTGCGCGCGGTCCGCCTCCACAATCACAGACTGCCAGGTACGCGTTCCGGCAAACACATTGCGATCGCCTGCATGCCAATCACGGTCACCCGCATGCCGGCTACTGATCTGCGCCACCAATCCGTCAGTGCGGTCGCCAATCGCTGCAAGACCCGTCTCCGGATTGTTGATCTGCAGCTTCAGCGCATTGACCTCACCCACCACTGCACCGGCTTCCGCGATGGCCGTGCCGACGTTCTGCCAGTTGGTGCCCGGCGGCTCCTCGTTCCCCGGTTCTGCTGCCGTCCAACTCCAGATGATGCCGGCATACACTACCGTCTGGCCGGTGCTGTAAGTCGCGCCTTCGTCCCAGATCAACGGTACAAGGCTGCTGATCGATTCGATCGGGGTGCGCAGTTCTTGCGACAGCTCGCTCAGGCTGATTTTGCCGGCCAGATACTCAAGGATTGCCGTGGCGTCCGTGCTGCTCTCACCCATGACGCCATTGGCCAGCGGATACCACGGCCCGATGTTTCCGCTGCGGTCCACCAGACGGCCCCAGAAGAAGAAGCGCGCGCCGGCGGCCAGGCCGAGCATGGAGTGCCGCGCCTGCGGATAGGCGAAGTCGCCCAGCTTGATCGCGCCCTCCAGATTGTTGGCCGGGCTGTACCAAATTTCGGTGCGCTCGGTGTCGGTAGCCCCTTGCGGGAACGACCACGACAGATCGATGCCGAAAATGATGCCGGCGGCCGTCAGGCTGGCCAGCGATGGCGGCGGCTCAATCTTTCCGGTGATCTGCGTCAGCGGGGATAGCGCCGGCATCGACACCGCATTGAGCGCGTTGACCGCGCGCACGCGCGCCAGGTACTGCCCGGCGTAGATGCCGCGCACCTCGAGGTTGGTAGTGGTGGCGCGGCCGGCCTTGACCCATGACATATCGTCGCGTCGCCACTCGACGTCGTAGGCGATTGCCTTGTCGGCCGGATCCCATGCGATGGTGAGCACGTGCTGCGCAATCCCCTGCTCCACAAAACTGTGCGACGACAGCCGCACATTGGTCGGCGGCGGCTGTACGCTGGGCGGGATGATGCTGATCGGCGGCAGCTCGATGCGCGCGCCGTCGTCGATCGCAGCGAACTTTCCCGGCACGTGCTTCAGCGCAGCCACCTGGTAGGTGATGGCGTTCTCGGCGCCGTCGCCCTCGGTGATGCCCAGCACGCGGAAGGTCTGCAGCGCGAGTTCTGAGGTCGACACCGCCCAAACCGAGCTGGCCACCGGCACCGTGTCCCACGGAACGGATACCGAGACGGTGCTGCCGGCGATGCCGCTGATCGTGCGGCCCTGGCTGCGTCCGTTGCTGCCGAGCACGCGGATGGTGTCGCCGATGCTCAAGCCTTCGGGCATCGCGTCCAGCACCACAGACCGCTCCGCTGCCGATCGGATGCGACCGCCGTTGCGCCGTCCAGCGCGCTTCGGGTCTGCCACCTCGATGATGTCACCTGGCTGCGGCACCACGCCTTCAAGACCGACGCCGAACGTGACGGTCTCCGTCTCTAAGTTCTCGGTGTAGAGGATATGCAGGCCGATGCGCTGAGCCTGCGCACGCGAGGTGCAGCCCATGGCTGCCACTTCGGTCTGCTGGATGCCGTAGCGCGCGATGCCGGGGCGATACTCGACCGTCTCGACCTTGGCGCGGCCGAAGTCCTCCGGGTCGTTCCACGACACCAGCGCGACCGTGTGGCGCACTTTTCGGGCAGAGCCGGAATAGACGAACCGGCCATCGATAACGTTGGCCTGGTTGAATGTGTAGACCGGGTCCTGCGGCATGTCCGCAGAGGCCAGCACCTGCCCGGCAGCGTAGTACGTGATGCCACGGAACACTGCCGCCATGTCCTGCAGCATCTTGTAGGCGTCTTGCCTGATCTGCAGATAGACGTTGCAGGTGAAACGCGGCTCCTGCCCACCCTGCCCGTCGCTGACCATCTGGTCGCAGTACTGCGCGATCTGGTACAGCCGCCAGCGATCGACCCATGCGGCGGGAATTCGGTGGCCAAGGCCGAACCGGTCGTTCGTCACCAGGTCGTAGAACACCCATGCCGGGTTGTTGGTCCACGCAGGCTTCATGGTGCCGTCCCAGATCCCGGCGTATGTCCGGGCCTGAGGGTCGTAGTTGCTCGGCACGGACACGATGCGGCCCAGGACGCGATAGGCGCGCGTGGGGATAGCCTGGAACTGGCTAGCGTCGACTTCCAGAGCAGCGAGCGCGCAGTTGGGATAGCGCAGCTTGGCGTCGATAATCTCGGTCATCGACTGCACCAGCGTAGTGTCTGCGATCGTCGCGCTGTTGGCGTTGGGCGTCAGGCGGCGAACGCGAATTTGCCACTGGCTACCCTCGGGCAGGTCGACGCGGTGGCTGCGCTCGTAGAGTGTGGTGGTTTTGCCAGTGAAGGCGTTGGAAATCACTGTGTTGAAAGCGCCTCCGTCCGTGGCCACGTCGATAGCGTAGCTGACGCTGTGGCCCTCAATGTCACCGTTCTTGGTGTTGGTCTTCTGCAGCGCCTGCACCGCGATGCGTACACGGATCGCGGACAAGTCCGGATTGGTGAAGCTGCGCACGACCGGCTGGTCGCTGCGCAGCTCCACATTCACCGAGTTCTCGTTCTCCACGCTCGGGAAACCGGCCAGGTGCTCCTGATCCTGCGTGCCGGCACGCGTCTCGAACCGGACGTTCTGGAAATTGAAGGTGCCGTCAGCACCCTGCAACGGCGTGCCATCCAGGTATACCGAGCGCAAGCCATCCTTCAGCCCAGAAATTTCTCCCTCACTGATCAGGTCGATGATCTTTGCGAATGCGATCGATTGCAGGCTATCGGGTGTCTCAACTGGCGTCCGGGCGGAGCTACCGCCCTTCTTCGCTCCGTGTAGCTGCAGTGGCGCGCTCGAACAATGCAAAACCGTTGCCACGTTCTGTTGGTAATCACCGCTCATTGTTGATCCTCGGCAAAGATGCCGCCGCTAATGACGGCCGAGCCAGTCCAGGTGTCTCCGTATGCCACTGGCGCCGGATTGCCCTGCGCCTGCGTATTTACCGGCCCGTTGAACGCATAGCTCGGGCGGTTGTCTGGGCTGTCTTGTGTGCCCAAGCCCTTCTGAGTCGGCGACAGCATCTGCACGACGCCGCCGATCACCATTGCAATACCTGCATTGGTCAAAGGGACGCCGATGGCGCCAAAGCCGTAGGCGCTAAGAACTACCCCGGCGACTATCAGCACAGCACCGACGATCGTCTGCAGAACGCCACCGCGCTTTGAGCCCTGCAGCACCGGCGCAATGCGGATTGCGTCATCACCGGGCGGGTCGTGCAGCTGATCCTTGGCAAGGTTGCGCTGGCCGTTGAACACTGCGAACGTCAGGCCGCAGTCCTTGGCGCCCATGAGGAATTCCTGAAAGCCAGGCAGCTGCACCGACAGCGCGCGGATGGCCTCGGCCGGCGATGCCACCGCTAGCCGGAACTCCTTGCCGAACTTGGCGCGCAGCACGCCGTACAGACGCACTACACGCACCTTGGGCACTGCGTGCATGCTCATGCCGCACCGCCGGTGGCGAGTTTGTGGCGCACGACCCGCACGGTTCGGTCAGCCCAATAGCCGCCGTAGGGCACGCGCGTGGACAGCCGGTCTGCCAGGTGATGCAGCATCTGCCCCTCGCCTAGATAGACGCCAGCATGGTTCGGCACCGGCGCACGAATCTGCATCACGATCATGTCCCCGCGCTGCGGGTCGTCCTGGATTTCGGAGAATCCCTCTGACTGCAGCCGCTCCAGCGAATAGAGATCGCCGCCGTTGTGCCACCAGTCGTCGGCACGGTCGTAATGCGACAGCTCGATGCCAAGCTCGCGCGCATAGAAATCGCGCACCAACGTGTAGCAGTCGAGTACGCCATGAGCGAAGTGGCGGCCCACCAGTGGCGCAACGTAGCCGCTGGGCTGGATGCTCTGCACCTCACCGCATTCGGGCAGGCCGTCGACCTGACCAACGCTGACGATGTGCCACTGCAGGCCGCTGGCCTCGCACATGACCCTGTCCGCATCCGACGGCAGCGCCGACGCGTTGGGATGGCTGTGCACCAGCGCCAGTACGGCGCCGGCATCTTCCGCCACGGCATAGTCGGCAGCGGGCAGGATGAAATGCTCGCTCGGCGTGGTCGCCGCGTTCTGGCACGGCACGTAGCGCTCGCCGGTGTCGGCAAGCACCACCAGCCCACAGCACTCGCGCGGGTATTCGGCCATAGCGTGGGCCTGGATGGCCTGCAGGGTTGCGTGTTCCATGTGGTCGCCCATAGAAAAGGCCCGCTTGCGGCGGGCCTGGAATTGGATCTGAGGATGTCTCGCAGCTTAGCTGCGGCTTGCGCCTAGTTCAGGCGCGCCACCGACACGATAGCGTCAGGAGCATGCTCCACGACGAGTTCGCCAGGGGGTAGATTTTGGACCTCAAACACGTAGTTGCCCTCTATGCCCGGCTGCCCGATCTTCCCTCGCAGCCACCGCACATCATGAAGGACCCCATCGGCAGACTTAACCCGAACCATCGCCTCGGCGGCCACCAAGTCAGGCCCGAAACGCCCGCACTGAATCGCCTTGTAAAGGTGCTTCACCATGAAAATGGTCACGTTCTCTTTTCCTGAATATCTGCCACTCATGCTACTACGTGCGCAGCAGGCCGGCTGCGGGGAAGCCGCCGTAAGGCAGCGGGTTGTTCGCGCCATAGCGCAACTTGCAGCTGCGCACCTTGCCGCCGCAGACATCGAGCGCCGGATCGCTGACCGGATTATCGTTGATGTCCGCCACCGGTGGGCCGTTGTAGCCGCAGTAGGGGCCGCGGTAGCCGCCGCGGATGATCCACCCGCAGGTGTTCGCAATGATCTGCCGGCCGGGCAACTGCTCGCCGTTGAGATCGGCGGCAGTGGCCAGCTCGAACTCGACCTGGTTCTTGTCCTCCGACACCTTGCGCTCAATGAACCAGATTTCGTCGGGGAAGTGCTCATCCGGATCGGCAGTTGGATTGCCGCCGGCGAAGTTCACCGGGTCGAGGTACTTGGTCAGCGTCTGCCGGCGAATGACACGCGTGCCCACCAGATCATCGAACAGAAGACACAGCGCCGTGATGGTGCCGTCGATGTTGCCCACACGCAGACGCGGGTTCGGCGGCTGATCACTGGTGCGCTCAAAGCCGGTGGCCTCGACCGGCCAGGGATCGTAGACCTGCTGCTGCCAAACGATCGGGCTGGTCTGCAGGTGCGGATGGAACAGCAGCGAGTCTGCACCCAACGCCGTTGCATCCAGCTCGAACAGCGTCACGCGCGCGCCAGGCTCCAGTGTCTGGATATCGGCGAGGATGCTCATGCCGGCCAGCCGCTGCTCACGTCGTAGGCTTGCAGCTCCTCGATGGAATCGAGCGCATCAATTGCCTCGTGATGCGCGCGCTCAGCAGTGAAGCACGCCTGCACGTGCGAGCTGATCGCTGCCGCGATGCCGCGGATCTCCCCCAGCGTCAGCGTCACCCACCCACTGTTGGCCTTGAAGTCCACCGTCTCCACCGTGCCCAGATCAGCAGCGGCAAGCACTGTGCTGATGCGGTTCTGATCTTCGGTGGACGTTCCCACCTGAACACCACCGATCGCGATGCCTCCCGTCTCAAACTCCCAGCGGCGCTGAGTTGTCAATGCACGCAAGGCAGCACGCATCGTCTCCACCGTTTCCGGTGCGGCGTTGGGAACTGGAATACCACCCGTCGCCCGCCAATTCTCGTACTCATCCCACCAGCGATGTCCCCGGGGGATCGTTGCCCCATCGCCGATGCGAATTACACGATCCGGATCAGCCATCAGTTGGTAGCTCATGACGTGATCTCCGCGTCGAAAAAATATACACCGCCATACGCGTACGCCTGGTTCGCAGTCACGAATATTTCAACGCCGGAGTTGAATGGATTGGCCCCGACACCCGAGCAGCCATACACATAATTCATATTTAAGAAGTTCACAGCAGGCGCGCCCCGCATTGCAGCGGGAACATAGAAGCCCACACCGGTCTGCTGTGGAACGGCACCGCGCATAAAGAAAGTCCCGCCCACTGCGTACCGGTGGCAAGCAGCAAGATTCTCTGCAACTGACCTGTATTGGAACCCTGCCATATCAGCTCCGCGCACGATTGCAGGGTTACGGTAGGTGGCGTTTGCGGCGCTGAACTTCACCAACAGATTGCCGGTATTGCTGCTGGCGGGAGCGAGAAGGTTGACGTATCGGCGCCCTGCGCCTGGTGTGATCGCAGAGACGACACCGCCAACATCTACCGTCAAGTTGCCGCCACTCAGGTCATCGACTGCGATGCACAGGGTCTTTCCGAACGCATCGCGCGGTGCCTCAATTGCTTGGCACCAGGTGCCGCTGGTGTGCGTAATGACGCTGGTTGACTGGTTGACGCTGACATTGCATCCACCAGGAGCAGCGAACATACGGTCGAAACCGAAGGCGCCGGCACCCAGCGCGCCACCGCCGAAACCTCGCTGATTGACTCGGAAATCGCTATTGATCAGCAGGTTCTGCCCGACGGACTGATACAGCTCCGAGAACATCGCATTGCCTTTGGAAAACGCCACATACGCATCGTCGCCGATGCTTCCATCGGGATTGGGCGTGCTTTGATCGATTAGTTGACGTGCCATATCTCGCCTTTAGGGCTGGAATTTCTGTTCGAAGGTTGCGCTGATGGAAAGCATTGCGCCGCCCTCCCCTCGGTCGCTGTATCCGTCGCACTGGTAGTACCCCTGGCCGCCGATCCTTGGCGTCCAGAGGAACGAACGACCGATGTGTGCGTCGATAAACGCGGCGATTTCTTTCATTCGCGATTCGGTACCGGTGAATGTCACCTGGTACGCACGCGAGATGGCATTGATGCCGTCCGCGCTGGCCTGGCTGTACCCGTCGCCGAATGCCGCCCGCCTGACCACACCGGCTGCGGTGCCGCTGCTCTGCGACGTGGGCTTCCATGGAAAGACATCTGCCATCAGCGCGCTCCCGTCAGCAGGCCGCCCGGCCGCATCTGTTGCACCAGCACCCGCTTCACCTCTGGCTCAATCAACTTCGCGAGTGCGCGGCCCATTGCGTTGTCATCGCCGGCGGTAGCCGACGTGCTGCTACTACCGTCGCTCTGGATCACGGTGTTGATGCTCACGTTTACGGTTGGAGTGGCAGAGCCGCCGCCGTTGCCTGATTGCAGCTGGTGCATCGGCACCACCGTGCCGTCGTTGCCGGGAATCAGGTAGCTGCGCCCACGCCGATCGTTGAAGATCTCCGGGCGATCGAACTCGCCCACCTCGTACATCGACGAGTTGGAGACGTTGCCACCGCCGGCGCGACCGCCGCCGTAGCTCGCCCAGCTACTGCCGGTGAAGCTGTCGACGTTGTTGCCGAAGTTGAGGTTGCTGCCCGCCCCGGCGCTGGTGCCAGACCATGCACCACCGGCCGCCGCACCAGCGAACGATCCAACGATGGAACCGATGGCGCCGACGATGGCCTGCCTCGCAGCAATGCGTGCCAGATCCGCCAGGATCGACTTGGTCAGATCAGAGAACGACAGCTTCCCCGTCTGCACGAAGCGGACGAATGCATCTTCCGCCGCGCTGAGGCCGTTGGATAGGGTCGATGCAGCCATCTCCGAGGCATTGGCTGCAGAGAACGCGTAGTCGGCCCAGACGTGTCGTGCACCGGTTCTCCAGTCACCCAGCATCGCCATCCGCTGTTGCTGGTAGTTGCGTTCAATCCCCAACGAATTGTTGAGGCTTGTCGCAAGCCTCAAGGTGTCGTCGTCGTACTGCGTCTTTCGCACCTGCAGCGCTTCATCGGTGAGCGTTTTCCTGTCGCTGTTGTACGCCTTGTCGAGCTTCTCCTGCTCGCGCAGGTACTCCCTTTGGATGTCCAACTGGCGTTGCAGCACTTGCGTCGCATCGGTACCTCGGCCCAATCCCATCAGATCGATGTCAGCCTGTTGCTGCCGCTGATCTTCCAACTGCGCCAGGCGCTCGGTTAGCGCAATGCTCGCCTGCATGCCTCGTTGGCGCTGGACCTCAGCCTGAGCTTGCGCATCAGTCGTTGCCAGCTGCGGGATCATCGCCTGCAGCAGCTGCTTGCTCGCCGCCGTCATCGTGTTGGTCTTGTCGGCAAGTAACTGCCGCGCCTGGATTACCATCCGATCGCTTGCCGACACCTTGTCGCCGCTCTCGGCCAGCTGCTGGTTGGCGGTGATCTGCCGCTGCACGCTGGCGATGAAGCTCTGCGCCGCGTTGTCGTCCGTGTTCGCCTTGCCGACGCCTTCCCGCTGGTTGAACTGCTTGTCGATCTGCGCGTTGGATTGCGCGATGAGGCGTTGCATGGAGCCGTCGGACAACCGCGAATCAGGGTTCCCCTTCGCGTCGCGCGCGCCTTCCAGCTTGTTGTAAAGCTCGATGATCTTGTTGCGCGCGGCGAGCTTTGCGGACTCCCGGTCGAGGCCGGCCAGTCGAGCAGTTAAAGCTTCTGATGCGGCCTTGGCGGCCGCGTCCTGCTCTTCGTACGCCTTCGCCATTTCTGCGATGGCTTGCTTGGAATCTGGCGAGACCTCGAAGACCGGCATAGGTAATCCACTGCTTCCACCAGCCGAACGCAGGAAGTCTTTGGCGAGTGCATTGGTCAGCGTCGCGGCTGAGGAGATCCAGTCCTTGGGGATCAGTGACGCAAGGTTGCCGGTGTTTCCAGCTACCGATCTCATCGCGTCGCCAGGGCTGAAATTGGAGGCCTGCTTCTGCTTCTTGATGACGTCATCAAGCAAGCTGGCGTATGTCTGCACCTCTCCCCATGCACCCGAAACCTCATCCTTGACGTCGCGCCACCACTTCACCAATCCCGGCATTGCGGCATCGGCCTGGTTCGCTACGTTGATCGATCGTTCGTAGTACAGCTGCAGGGCCTCCGCCACTGCCTGTTGCTCCTGCCCCTCGTCACGCAGCGTGATGATCCGCTTCAGCTGCGCGGCGTTGAGGAAGCCCTCTTGATTGTTGAGCGCCACCAGTGCATTCACAGGATCACGCGCGATGCGCTGGAACGCCTCAACCGTCTTGCTGCTGGCCTGCCCAGTGGACGCCTCCATGCGCGCGGCCGCCTCGGCGACCATCAGGAACTGCTTGCCGGCGAACTGGCCGGAAGCTGCCACCGAATTGAGCGCATCCACCGCGCCGCCGCGCGTCACACCTGTCAGCTTGTCCAGATCCGACACCAGGCCGCGGAACTGGCTGCCGCTGATGTCCGCATTGCGCCCGGTGAGGATCAGGTTCTTCTGGAAGTCGAACAGCTCGTCCTGGCTCTGCTTCAGGGCCACCGCTAACGCGAGCGCAGCGGCGGCCGACACGGTCAACGGATTGACCATGCCCAGCACGTAGGACGACACGGCCTTTGCTGCCGGGCCGATGCCGCCGAGCTGGTCCTTCAGCTGGCCACCCTGCTGGATCGCCACCATCCAGATCGGCTGGCCGGCCACCACGCTGGTGACGATGTCCGTCATCTGCGCCGGGATCATGCGCATCGCCGCGGCCGTCTGGCGCGCGGTCATGCCGTATTGCTCGGTGGTGTTCTTGGACTTCAGCAGTGCCTGCCGGCTCGCCTCGATCTGCGCCTGGTATTGCTGCATCACCTGCGGCTTGATCAGCCCCAGGTCGCCGGCACGCTCCAGCCGCTCCTCCATCTCGGCCAGTCGATTCAAGCCGGCAACGGTGGGATCGATCTGCGCCAGTAAGCGCTTCAGGTTGATCTCCTGCGCCTGCGCCGCTGCCGCTGCCTCGCGCGCCTGGTTTGCTGTGCGTGCCTCGGCCTCCTGCAACGCACGCGCACGCGCGACCATGCGCTCCTGCTCCGTGCCTGCGCGCGACAGCGCCGCCGCCTGGTGGTCGATGCCGGCAGCAGAATCACGTGCCGCCTCGGCCAGTGCGCGGTCCGACACGTTGGCGCTGCGCTGCGCTTCTGCATAGGCCATGGCCTGCTGCGCGACGCTGCGGTAACGCGCCTCCTGCTCGGCCAGCTGACGCTCCAGCTTCTCCGATGCGCTGGCGGTGGCCGTGGCACCGGCTGCAGCTTCCTTGCCTGCAGCGCTGTAGGCCTGCAAGCCGGCAGCGGTACCGGTCAGCCTGCTCTCCATCGCCACCAGCGCGCTGACGATCTCCGCCTGTGCGCGGTTCATGCCCTGCAGCTCGGCAATGACCGTGCCAGTACCGGCGCCAATACGATCCAGTGCGCCCCCCAAACGGTCGCCCAGCACCACGGCAGAACGGTCGATCGAGCGCGACATCGACTGGAAGTAGCGCTCGAGCCGATCTGCCGACCCACTGGCCTTGTCGGCTGCGGCTGCGTTCTGATCGAGCGCCTTCGTGCTTTCCACCAGGCCACTCGAATCGACCCGAAAGCCAAGTTCGGCGATATCCATTAATCAGCTCCAGGTGTTGCTCGGTTCGGGCGGCCGCTCGCGCGCCGCTGCTTGTTCTTCGCGCACGGCGCGCAGGTAGGCGTCGTCCATCGCCATGAGCATTGCCACCTCATGCGGCACGAGATCGCGGCAGGTCAGCTCCTGCCACGCGCTCAGCTCGGCGTAGGACAGCGCCTCGGGACCGCTGCGACGGCGGCCGGAGAGCAGCCAGAACCATTCCCAGACGTGCGCGGCTTCTTCCGGCATGTCCACGTCCGGCGTCGGCTCCTCGAAGCGCGTATTGCGCGCGCGTCGTGTCTCGCCCTTGGCGTCCGGCATGTCGTACCGGACGGCCAGATAGGTGGCGTCAGCTATCCGCGTCTTCAGCGCTGCGAAAAAACTCCGCGCGGTTGCCCAGCTCCACCTCCAGCTGGTCGCCGATCCACGGCAGCTCCTTCAGCACCTTGCGCACGGATTCGTCGGTGAGCGGCGGCTTGGCACCGTGGAAGGTCAGGTCGCCCAGCCATTCCCAGGCGCCCACAGAGGCGACCAGCATGTCGGTGCGGCCCTGCTCCATCTTGGCGGCGGTGACCTTGCCCTTGCCCTGCAGGCGGTCGTCCAGGGCCTTGCGGCTGGCCGCGCGCACCTTCGGGTGGCTGTCGGGCAGCAGCGTGATGCGCAGGCCCACAGGAACCTCGGTGGCGGGGTGCTTGATGTCGATGGCACGCTCGGCGGCCACGATGGTAGTCAATTCGGTCATAGGTGATCCTTTGCGATCGATCCGGGAGGTGAAGCAGGGAAAGCCGGCCGGATCAGATCCGGCTTGTCAGGCGGCCGCCCTATCCCCTGCTGTTCGATTACGGGGTAACGGGCGCCGGAACCTCGATCGGTTCCTGGTTCAGGGCCAGCGAGTAGACGTGCAGGACGAAGTCCTCATTGCGGCCGCCGGGCGTGCGCGGACCGGCGACCAGGCCGCGCATGTACTCAGTTTCGCCGCTGGGGCGCTCGACCTTGAATGCGTAGGCGCTGGCGACATTCGGCCGGCCTGCAGCGCGCATGGCGATCTGTCCCGGATCCGCCAGATTGCGGGCCATCTCCACTTCGGGATCGCCGGCGTTCGAGATGCCCTTCCCCTTCAAGGCGACAGTGGTGTCCCAGGTGTCGTAGGTGACGATGTTGGTATTCAGGCCGCGCTCGCCGACGCTGCCGACCTTGGCGACCGGTACGTAGGTCAACGCCTTGAACTGGTCCTCCGTCAGGTCGTTGTCCTGCGGCGTGACGCAGATGTAGAGCTTGGAACCGCTGTTGGTTTGTGCCTCAGCCATTGCTGATATCTCCTCGCTTTGGGCATAAAAAAACCCGCCACGGGGCGGGGTTGGGGAACTGCTATGGATGGCTGCTACAGGAAGCCGCGCCACATGATGGTCACCGGATGCATGTGCCGCTCCGGGTCTTGAATGATGGTTGAGGTCCACGGCTTGCGGTACACGCGCACGCCGGCGAAGGTCGTGCCCTTGCCGAATGCCGCGATGATCTGGTCGGTGAGCTGCGTGCCGACCATGATGCCGGCGCCTGGCCGATAGCACGCCGCCAGCTGGCCGAAGCCCTGCATTAGCGACGGCCCGTCGTCCTCCATGCCGTAATTCTGCGTCTGGTTGGGGAACCACTGCAGCTCGAGCCAGGATCCGCTGGTCGGCGGGGTGAAGCCAATGCCAGGATAGGAGCACGGCAGGCCGATACTCGCGGCGAAGGCGCCAACCAGGCCGGCGAAGGCGTCATAGATCGCGGTGTCGCTCATGGGATGCGTGCCTTCACCTTCGCGGTGACCTCGTTGACGATGAAGTCCCAGTTCTGCGCCGCAGCTCGCATGAAGCCCTTGCCGGCCTGCTCGTACTGCCGGCCCAAGCTGTCCTTGCCGCTGAAGCCGTGTTCCATGCGCATTGCATAGGCCGCTGTCCATCCGGCCCACACCGTCTGCCCTAACTCCAGCTTCGAGAACACAAGCGCAGGATCGCCATTCACCGGAGCGGAGTAAGTCGCGCCCTTCTCCGGCGTGGACTTCCCGCTTGGCATGCCGTCTATCGATGCCGCTCGCGAGTTCACCAGGAAGCCGACATCGCGCGGCATTTTCCCGCCTTCGCCCTCCTGCTTACTGGCGTCATCCATCACCTGCTGCGCCGACTCTCGGAAGATGACCTCTTGTCGCATTTTGGCCTTCTCAGTGAAGGCCCTTACCTGGTCACCGAACTTGTTTGCCACGTAACGCCTCCGCAATCATGTCGATCCGGTATTCCTTGGTACAGCGGCAGCCGATGATCTCGTCCGGGCCGGCGCCGAGACTCGTGTCGCCAGGGTGATTGAGCAGCGCACCGCTCGGAGTCTGGAACGGCTCACCGAATGTACGTTTCTGCCCATTGATGGCTTGGTGGCTATGCCGCGTGCGTCTATCTGCTGTCGCTGACCACGTGCCGGTCACGTTATCCGCCGACAACGCGCCCGACTCGATCTGCTGCCGATACGCCTCTTCTCGCCCAGCGCTCATGCTGCCAATCGACTCGGTGCGCGCGATCATCTCGCCACGCAGCTGCAGCAGCCTGTCTGCATAGCGCCCAGCGATCTTGTCAATGTCCGCCTGCGATACCGGCTTGCCGGCGGCGATGGCCCGCTTGACGATCCCGTCCAGGCGCTTGTCGCGACGTTTACGCCCGAAGTACTTCGCCATTTCCTTGGGTTCACCGCTGGACAGCTCGCCGCGCATGCTCTGCACGAACTGGCCTTGCTGCGCTGTCAGCCCCAGCACGCCACCGGTGCGCCGACCTGTGTCACCGACCCGCCCCACGATGTCCAGCGCGCTCTGGCGCGGATTGCGGCCGGCGACCATGCCGCTCTCCAGCACGTTGCGGATCAGCGTGCGCTGGTCGTTGACGATGCCGGTGATGAGGTTGCTGGACTTCTCGCGCAGCCAGGCCTCAGCGGTAGGGTTGCGCAGGTCGAAGCTCGGGCGAAGCGCGGGCGAACGCACGTCCTGCCGTGGCTTGTAGTTGCCGGTGATGATCGGATCCAGGCTGAGCCGCATCTTCGGCATCTCCGACACGCCCTGCTGCCCACCTGCCGCGTAGGCGCTGCGGAGCGCTTCGCCCAAGTCCGCAAAGCGCGGCTCGTCCAGCCCCATGACGGTGAGCACGTCGTCGATCCGCCCGGCCTGCAGCAGATCCGCGATGAGCTGCACGCCGGCCTGACTGGTGACCTCGGATATCGCCTTGAGAAAGGCTCGCGCGATGGCCGGCTCCAGCTTCGCCGCCAGCTGCTCAAGTTGGCGGGAAGTCGTTGCGGCCATCAGCGTCTCGCGTGGAATTCGTAGTGAAGGATCTGCCCGCCCGGTGAAAGCGGCTGCAGGTCAATGAAGCGATACAGCACGCCGCCGAGCAGGATCCGGTCGTCCTTCGTCGGCTCAATGGCGACATCGGTGGAGATCAGCCCCAGCTTGTCCCCCTGCAGCACCAGCGTGGCGTCGCGGTTGGTAAGGCTGTACTCGGTTTCCACCACCTTGCAGTCGTGCCGCGTTGGCAGCCCCTGCTGCGGGTTGTGCGGCGGCCCGGTGACGGCGCCATCGCGCTCCAGCTGTGTGATGTAGCCGAACTCGTCGATCATCTCGACCGCGACGCCTTGCATTTCGTCGTAGAACGCGCTCATACGACAAACACCGCAGGCAACGTGGCTGGCCGGCGAATCAACGGCGTGAGGATCTCGTCAATCACCGAAATGACCGGGCGATTCGGCACCCCGCCATCGGCCGACTTGTCGCTGTACGCAACTTCGATCGGACCGACCTTCTTGCGGATCGCCAGCGCGCTCGCCACGAAGTCCGGCGACAGGCTGCCGGGCCTGGCCAGCTCTCGCAGCGCTGCTTCGTACGCCGCGTGCTCAACCTCGATCGGCACCACATCGGGAGCGATCGGGTTGCCGTCGTAGTCAACTGCGCCGGTGCGGGGCCATTCGTTCGGCTGGCCCCGGCCGTCCGCACGCACGCCGGGGAACATCGACTGCCACCGGCCCGAAAGCAGCAGCACCCGGTACCGGCCGTCGATGTAGTCGGTACCGCGCACCAGGGACGCCGTGCGGGCTTCCTCGCTGCCTGCTGCCCATGCCGTGTTGCCACGGATCAGGTGATAGTCGTCTGCTCCTTCCAGCGTGCCGTACATGGTCAGCTCCCGGTCTTCGACTTCTCGGCGTCGTCCAGCGCGGCCTGCAGCTTGTCCAAGCCCCAGCGCTTGTCGTGCTTGATGCCGCCGGCTTCCAGCTTGGCGATCAGATCGACCTTCTTCTGGTCGTCGGCGACCTTCGCATCAATCACAGCCTGGGCGGCTGCAGCGGCTTCGGCCTTCAGCGCGTCCAGCGATCCACTGATGCGTGCCTCGCGGTCCACCTCGTCCAGCGAGTTCCAGTCTTCCAGCGACAGCGCCGAGGCCTTGAACGCGTGCTGCACCACGTCGTCGCGCGTGACCCTGTCACCGCCTTCGATCAGCAGGATGCTTTCGGGCAGGTTGAACGTGCCGAGCAGGAACGGCGCGGTGTCGTCCTCCGACTCGCTGAGGATGTTCGCGGCGAGCCACGCCTGCACGACAGCGTTCTTCTTGAGGGTCGCCCAGTTCGGCACGGTAGCCGGCGAGCCGGGAATGATCTCGGTGCCGTCCGGCAACGCCAGCGGCGTCTTGTGGTTGTTGCTGATCTTCATTGCATGCTCCGGTGTGGCCCCGCCGATGACGCACGGGGCCGTGTTGGATTAGATCCCGTCTACGTATACGACCTGCTTGGGAAGACGAACGTCCAAGCCGCCCATGCGCATCACGCCCGGCACGTCCCAGCGCAGCGGGCCGCTCTGGTACACCGGCAGGAAGCGGTGCGGCATCGGCATGTGCAGCTTCAGCACGTTCGCGTCGTAGCGGTACGCGATCATGCGGGGCACGCCGCCGACACCTGCAGTGTCCAGGCCGCGCTGGCCGCGTACGGTCAGTGGCTGCCCGGTCTGCACGGTGTAGACGTTGTTCGCCAAGAACCATTGCAGGATGGTCATGTCGCTGTTGTCGCTCATTTTGCGAGTGGCGATGAGCAGGTAGCGCGACCAAGGAAGCAGCAGTCGATCTGCGATCGCTGCGGTGTTCGTGCCATTGAACACATTCAACAGCGACTGGTTCATGTCGCCGACAATCTCGTCGGGAGTGGCGTTGGGCCAGTCGCCAGTGGGTGCCGCTACCGGAGTGACACCTGCCGCGTTGAACAGACCGCTGAACCCTTTGCTGGCATCGCCGAGCAGCGCGACGCGATCGACCATCTCTTCCGATGCACGACGCGCGACGGCGGCGTCCTCGTTGGGCAGGTTGATGCCGAGCAGCTGCGCGCGGCCGATTTCTTCCCAGCCGTAGCCGTAGCCGATACCAGCGGTGTGCACGCCGGTCTGGAACTGCGAGCGGTTGGTGCCGGCCTTCGGGATATCGTCGGCGTTGCCGTTGATCCAGTCGGCCTTGCCGTACTGGTCCTGCGAGTAGTAGGTGACCGACGTTGCGAACTCGCTACCGGACGTATCGACCGGGATCAGGTCGCGGTACTGGATGTCCGGATAGACGGTCCGGTAGACGCCGGGCTCGATGATGGTGGTCTGCGAGACCACGAAGCCCATGACTACCTGGGCATCGAAGAGTGGATGTGCACGCATGTGGCTGGGCTCCTTAGCCGAGACGGACGACGGCCAGCTGGGCTGCCGCGGTGGTGCTGGTGTCCCAGCGGGCGCCGGTGATGGCGGTGTTGTTGGTGGCGACGTTGGTGAACGCGCCGGCCGCGGTGAGGTACACCGGATCGCCAGCGGCGACGGCGACCGAAGCGGTCACCCAGATGTCGCCCTTGGTGATGACGCGCGCCGATGCGCGCTGCGGGAACAGATCCAGGCCCGTGGCCGAGCGATCCAGCAGCGTGATGCCGACGAACTTCAGGTTGGCGCCGCCGAACGTGACGATGCCCTTGTCCGTCGCGCCCTGTGCCACGGCCAGGCCGAACGCGAGGCCCGCGACGTCCTCGACAGTGCGAGAGATGACGGTGGACGGCATCATCGTGGCCTGCATGCCGCGCGTGGCTGCAGGCTGGATGTCCGGGTAGTTGGTTTGCAGTGCCATGACTTAGGCCCCCTGGTTCTTGGTGCGGTAATCGAGGCCGGCGACGGACGCGGCGTAGCCGTTGTCCTGGACGACGGTGCGGTGTGCGGCGCCGTCGCTGAGTGCGCGTGCGACCGGATCGAACGGCTTCACGGCATCGGCGAGGATGTCGAAGCGCGCCTCGATGTAGGCGTCGCCCTTGCCGGCGATCGCGGCGTCGCCGAGCTTGCCGATGACGGCAGCCTTGCGAATGTCCGCATCGCTCTTGCCGCGATAGTCGGCGTCGTGGATCGCCTTGGCCGTGGCCAGCAGGTCGCCACGCGCCTGCACTCGCTCGTCCAGGGCAGCGTCGGTCAGCACTTTGCCCTTCAGGTCGTCGATGGCCGCGTCGCGCTTGGCGATCTCCGCGTCCTTCAGCGCGAGGGCTGCGGTGTGGTCGGTCGCCTGGCGCGCGGCGGTGGCGTTGGAGTCGGAAAGCTGGCGCTGTAGCTTGTCGATGGCCTGGGCGCCGGCGTCGGTGGTCTCGACGGACAGCCCATCGACCAGGACGGTCCGGGTCTTGATGTCAGGCATTGAAGTGTTCCTCTGATGGTTGTCGTCGCCGATACGAAGGTGTTCACCACCGCGCGCCCGGTCGACTAGCGCGAGATGGTTGTTGCGGATGTTTCGTTGCACGGCGTCGTACGGCTCGCCTTCGGGCGTCACGCCATCCTCGAAGACGATCTCGGCGGTGTAGCCCTGCGACAACTCGACCTTGCCGGCCTCCCAGTCGGCGATAGCCGCCTTGTCCATGAGCACAAGCGGCACGCGCACGAACTTGTCGTCGTGCCGCACCTCGTCGCCGGTCTGGCCGACCGCGTATTCCTTCCAGTTGCTGGCATCGACCATCACCGGTGGGTGGTCATTGGTCATGGGCCGGTGCGCGAAGCTGCGCAGCGTGGCGTCGGAGAAGACCTCCTCGGGCGGCCGGTACAGCCGCACGAAAGGCATTTCCGGCTTGCCGACCTCCGATCCCAGGTACTGCTGGATGCCGGTGCGGGCCACCTTTGCATCGGCCACGAGGTAGCCGTCCGCGGTGCGGCGTGGCGCCGACACCGAGACTCGATCGGTTAGAAACATTGGGTACTCCTGATGTATGTAGAGGCCCTGCAGGCCGCGCTACACTTGCCCCGAAGGAAATTTTCCGGGGGAATCTATGCGCCTAATCGCTTTCGTTGCCGCTGCGCTCTGCGCGCCTGTCGTAGGCGCCACCGACCTTCTCTGCGATGGACAGGTTTACATTCCGCCGCGTGATCCAATCTCCCAATCCAGCCTGGCCACCGTCGATTCGAAGTCCGGAACAGTTCGGATCAAGACGCTCAATGGATGGGCTGTCGGCCCTCTCGGTAATGACCCACAGACCTACATGGGGATCTTGGTGACCCCTTCAGGCAAGACTTACTGGTACAACCTTGATCGCTACACGGGCGATGCAATCTGGATGATCCATCCGACATCTGTCGTCGAATTCAAGGGAAAGTGCCAACTTACAAAGCCGATGTTCTAAGGCTCACTGCCCGATCGACATCTGATCCTGCACAGGCACGGCAGCCAGCGCGGCCGCTGCACGCTCATCCTCGTCCTGATCCTCCTGCCAGTCCGGGTTCGCCTTGGTGAAGTCGTCCATTGCCGATTCCAGGCCAGGCGCTACGCCCGCCTCGGTCAGCATGTTCACCGCCACCTCGGCTAGCACCTCGTCGGGAATGAGCTTGGTGTCGGCGAGGGTCTTGATCGTGTCGGCCGTGGTCTTGCCGTTGGTGGCGCGCTCGGTGTCGCTGGTCTGCCACAAGCTCCGCCAGCTGTAGAACACGTCCTTCGGTCGGCTGCCGAGCGCCGAGTAGATCAGGCACTCATCCAGCACCGACATGGCCGGCGTGTAGATGAGCTCCTGGCCTGACTTGATGCGGTCGTAGTAGTTCCGGATGTCGTTGTCACCGGTGCTGTTCAAACCACCGGGTGACTGGCCCAGCAGACGCGTGAGCGGGATATCCGCCGCGCCCGACACCTGCTGCAGGAACGCGAGCATCACATCGACCAGTCCATTGAAGGACGCCGACTTCTGCGTGTACGTCTCCTCCCCATCCAGCACCAGCATGCCGTTGATGCCCTTGGCCATCGCCGCGAGCTGCAGGCGCTGGAGCAGCTGCGCCTCATACACAGGGTCGTCCGCCAGCTGCGACATGAGGTTCGGGATGTTCAGCACATCGACCTTCGCCTCGAATACCAGGCTGGCGATGTTGGCGCTCGTGCCGTCCGCCTGTTTTACCGCGTCGCTGATCGCCATCAGGACCGAGTCGCCCCAGCCGTCACCGTGATCGATATCCGGATCCGGCCGATGGGCACCGTGCAGGATGACCAGCCGCGAGGGATGAATCTCGACCTGGCCGGCTCGTGCCGAGGTGAGCGTGTAGAACGCCGGCCGGCCGAAGCTGGGCGACTCGGCGTCACGATCCAGCTCGCCTGCGGTCAGGATGCGCTTGGTCAACACGTTGAGGTGCTTGACGCCCTCCTTCCTCACTCGCGTCGGGTCCAGCGGCTTGCTGACATCCGAGTCGCCGGTACCGATGTAGATCGCAGCGCCACCGAACAACCGCGCCTTGATGTGCGCCTCCAGCAGCTTCACCTGCAGGCCAAGGCGCTTCTCCTCCGCCTCGAGGGCGCTGATCTGAGTCTGATCGGCGTTCCACGTCCGCCAGTTGCGGCAGCCGTCGAGCGCAGGGATGTCGATGATCTTTCGAGCGAGCCACGTGCCACGGTAGGCGTTGCTGGCATCAATGTCGCTCAGCGGAGCGAGCGCGTAGTGGCTGTGCAGCGCCTTATCGCGTCCTGTGCCCAAGTTGGCCACGAGATTGACCAGCCCGTCTTTGAGTTGTGCGAGCTTGCCCATCAGAGTGCGTTTCCAAGGTTGTAGGTGCTGCCTGTGACCAGCTCAGCGAATGCGCCAGAGAGCGCGTCCACCTGGTCATCGTGTTTGGCGTTGGGGAACTCGGCGATCTCGTCGAGGAAAGCGGCCACCCACGGGCCATTCACCAACTTGATGTTCCCGGCCTCGGCCTGCGCCTCCACCGGTGTTGCGCGGACCTCCTTCGATCCGGACTCGATCGCGGCCTTGATATCCCAGCCGGCCAGCAGCTTGATCTGGTGCGCCGCATTGGACTTGCCGGCGGCGCCAGGATCCTGCGGGATGCGTACCTTGATCGTCCTGCCGTCCTGCCGCGCGGTGTTCGTCAGCATCCGCTCCACGCCGGCGGGCGACACCTGGTCGCGCACCACGTCGAGCACGTAGTAGATGCCGCCCGTCTCGCCCAGCAGCAGGCCGACCGTGTAGTCGGGATCGCTGCTGGTCTTCTCCTTCGGATCCGTCGCGGCGAAGTCCCACCGCCGAACCTTGCGTGCCGTCGAGATGGCCGGTGCCGCTTCCACGACCTCGAACCAATCCCGCTTGAACGAGCCACCATCGCGTGGCGTTGGCCGCTGCTGGTACTGGCCGGCATACGCATAGGTGCCCTTCGCACGCTTGAGCCGTTCGATCTCGGCGCGGGGGAAGCGCTCCGGGAACAGCAGCTCGCCCTCCTGGGTGCGCGGATCCTCGAAGAACAGCTTGCCGTCGACGTAGGTGCGGCAAGCGCCGCCGGTCTTCTTCCCGTCCTTGTCGGTCCGCTCTTCCTCGAACTCCATCGGGAGATTGAGGTGGACGAAGCCCAGATCCAGCTCCATCGCCACCGCTGCAATGTCCCGCTGGTGCAGGCGCTGCATGATGATGACCATGGCCGACGACGTGATGTCGTTGAGGCGGTCGGTGATGCCCTCGCGGAAGATGCGGACGGCGGTCTTGCGCTCGGCGTCGCTCTCGGCGGTTTCTGTCGAGTGCGGATCGTCGACCTTGACCCGGTCGCCGCGTCCGCCCGTCATCGAGCTGAAGGGTCTGGCCTCACTGAAGCCGTTGCCGGTGTTCTCGAACTTGCCCTTGGCGTTCTGGTCGCCTCGCAGCTTCAGCGGCCAGGCGGCCTGATATTGAGCACTATCGATGAGGCGGCGCAGCTTGATGTTGTCGCGCAGGACATTCGGCTGGCTGTAGGAGGTGGCCAGCGTCTGCAGATCAGGGCGACCGCGTGGCCCCCATTCCCAGGCCGTCCAGAACACCAGCACCAGCGACTTCATCATGCCCGGCGGCACGGTGATCAGCAGGAACTGGATGCGACCCTCTGTGACCGCCTCCAGGTGCAGGCACATCGCCCGCAGTGCCCAGCCGATCTTGAGCGGCCGGGTCGGTTCAAGCACGTGCCAGTGCTCGCGAATGAATCCCTCCAGCGACTGCGACCGCGCCCGGATGCCTTCGACATCCTCAGCGATGCGCAGGCGCTCCCGCTCAGCTTCCCGCCTCAACCTCTCCGCTCGGATCTCCGCCAGCGACGGCAAGCGGACCGAGGATCGATTCAAGGCGATCGAGCTCATCGTCTGACAGTTTGCTCAGGTCATAGGTGCCGATGGCACCGGAATGGCGGTGGCGCTCGACGGCCAGGCCGTACAGCTTTGCCTTGCCCATGGTGGCGGCGACCATCGCGGACGCCTGCTTCTCTCCCTGGGCAATGCCCCGGGCTTCCTCCAGCTCTGCAGCCAGGGAATGCACGGTCACGGCTGCCTGCTGGGCGACCTTGGCCTGCGCCTTCTGGATGGCAGCGGCGATGTCGGGTTTGGTCAGGTTCTCCGACCCGACACTCCTGGCGGTCTTCTCGCTGTACCCGGCGCGGATGGCCGCTTGGGTTGCGTTCTGGTCCTTCAGGTACTCGACCACGAAGCGCTGCTGCTTCTGGGTCAGCCCGGGCGCTGCGCGCGCCTTGGGCTTGGGTTTCTTCTTGGGCATGGTTTGGCTCCCCGGGTGGGGCCGAAAGTTGGTGGCGGAAAACCCGGAGTGGAAACCCCGGAAGTGTGCGGCCAGTCCGGCAGCTCGCACGATGCGCTCTCCATCAAAGAAAGCCACACCACATGTCTATCCAAGAATTTGCCGCTGCTGCGAGCATCACTTACTACACGATTTGCCTGTCCGAGCTTCTTTTCAACTACTCAGCAAGCAGCGTATTTCCCTGGATCCTCAGCCGCCTGCGCCGCCGGTAGCAGGCTTGGCATTAGGCGAGGCTGCCTCGCTGGTGGGCAGTTCTCGGATCTCGCGCATACGCTTGTCGCAATCGTCCTGCACCGGGACGTTGGCGTTGTAGGCATTGACCACCTGCTGCACCGTGCGCTCCTGCACGCGCTTGGGCGGGCACGGCTTGGTGAGTTCGGCTGGCACCGGGACGGTCTTGACCACCGGGACGTACACCACGTGCGGCACGGTCGGCTTGGTGGCCACCTTGCCGGTGCACCCTGCCAGGGCAAGCGCCAGGATCAGAGCAGAGGGATTTCGGGGCATAGCAACATCTCCAGTTGTGCGCGGCAGGTTGGCTTGGCCCTAGCCGCATCCAGCGCCTTCGCTGCAGCGGCCACCTTGGCTGCCGCCTCCTTGCCAGATTCGGATGCGCGCGAGGCGGCGGCGTCCGCGGCTGCCTTCCATTCGCTTGCGCGCTGCTCGGCCAGCCGGGTTTCGTCGCTGATATCGCTCAGCGCTTGGCCGCATGCGTTTGCTGCCGCGAGGTTGTCGGTCGCTGACAGCTTTGCCTGGTCCCGCTCACGCTCGGCTTTTGCCACAGCCTTGTCGGCCTGGGCCTGCATATTGTTCTCGCCACGGCTGCAGCCGGCCACGAAGATGCCGCCGGCCAACGCCACCATCAGCGCCCAGCGCAGCAGCGCCACATACGGTCTGAGGGGATCAGGGATCTGCATCGGCTGGGGCTCCGGCAGGCCTCGATACCACTTGTCCGTCATCGCATGGCTCCAGCTTGGGTTGTCGGGCGCCGCGAGCGATCAGTGCGGCGGCCTTGATAGCCAGGCCGGCACCAGCAATCCAAGCGACCATGTTCGGCGGTAGCGCGCTACGCCACTCGTCAGGGAGTTCGCCATAGGAAAGCGCGACGGCGCCGACGGCGAGCGCTGCGGCGTCGAGCTTCACGGACCACCAGCGCTTGAAGTTCGCGATATCCGGCACCGGCTCCAGGCCCAGCGCCCGCACTGCCTTCTCTGCGGCCTTCACTTGAGCCCCCTGAGCTGCTTGAGCTCCTTGATGTCCTGGTCGTGCTGATCCAGCTTGATCTGAGCCTTGGCCATCTCCAGCTTCATCGCCGGCACGTCAGCCAGCTGAGCGGTGATGTTGGCCAGACGGTCGTTGGTGAGTGCCTGCTGCTCCTTGAGCTCGGAGACCGACTGCTGCGTGGCGGCCTTGTCCACTGCGCTCTTCGTAGCGATCACCGTGCTCCCGAACCAGCCAAGCACCACCGCAATCAGCGTCGCGGCGCCGCCGACGATCCAGCGCTCCACGGTGCCGAGGGTGAAGCTCAGGCGTCCGTCGTTGTTCTGCTGTGCGTCCATGGTCATACGCTCCCGACCTTGCCGCCGGCCTTCTTGTACGCGGCGATGAGCTTCTCGATGGCGTGCTCGGGCTGGCCGTAGCCGGCGCCCGGCAGGCTGGCCCACAGGTTGCGCACCTTCGCCACCGCTTCCACGAAGCGACCGGCCTGGATGTCGGCGATCGCGCGCCGCTCCTTGATCAGCTGCAGCGCCCACCGGTCCTGCGAGAGCGGGCCGAAGTCCGGCAGCCTCAGCAGGTCGCGGTAGTGCGCGTAATCCTTGAGCATGAACTGGTAGCGGCCAGACGCGTTGCTGGTCAGCCCCTTCGAATTGATCGCCTTCGACTTGCGGCCGCCGGCGAACGGGTGCCGGCTGTAGTCGGTGAAGATCTCCGGCTTACGATCGGCGCCGGTGACGATGACGTCGTACCCGTCGTTTCTCGTGGCCGGGCTTGTGGACGTGCCCTCGGAATGCGCCAGCATGTCCAGGAAAGCCACGACGTTGCGGCCACCGGCTTGTTCGGGCGTGATGACCGCCATTGCTGCCTCCAAACAAAAAGCCCCGCCGGCTGGCAGGGCTGGAGCCGCGCGTCGGCGGCGGAAATAGGTGCCGGTTACGGTTCCGGCGCTGCATGCGCAGCCGTCACCCGGGCGTCTCTCGACGAGCCGGAGGTGCCGCGACCCGGTACTCCCAGTCCAAAGCGGCGATAGGTGCCCGCCCCGCTGCCGGCTAGGCACGAGGGTTGATCCGGTCTGGGATGCGGGCATTGAAGAACGGCGAGCACCGCCGCGGTGGTCCTGTCCCTTCAGCAGGTCCGCTGCGCCGCGCTGGTCCCGCCCAGCTGGGCAGATCGCGGCAGTGCTCTCCGATAGGTACCGACCGCCGCCGGCGGATTGGTGGGCGGCGTCATGTCGCCGGCCCGTGCGCGATCCCGGCGCGCAGCGCCTCGCTTCTCGACGAGGACCTGGCACGCTGGCAGCGGTCGGTGTTGGGCCCCAGAAACGCGAAAACCCGGCGCTGGGCCGGGTTTCAGGGGGAACTTTTGACAGTGCAGGAATCATGCAGATGGGTGACGTCACATGTCAAGCCTTGCGAGTGGACGCCAGACGCGTATTCTCCAGCTCAGGCTTGGTTCGGCGGTGCCGGCCATGGCCAGGGCCCCTTAGCGGGGTGTCCGAGGGTGGCTTAGCGGCTGCTCAATGGGTGGAAGGAAGCCCAGCCTGCAAGAGACAGATAACGTTGATTCAATCGGCTCACGACCGCGTCGCTTGAAGGCCAAGGAGGACTTGAATCCCGAACTCATCAAGGCGAGTGCACGCGCGGAGATGACGTCGTAGCAACGCGACGATAAATAAAGCCGAGATCGCCAACGCGGTCCCGGGGTACCCCTGGATCGCTCGTGCCGGAAATCCCGTCATGATTAAGATCCAGTTCGAGGTCCAGGTGGACCTGAGCAAGCTGATCAGGCTAGTGCCTGCGATCTTGCTCCTCCTGGCCCAATAAGCTGCACCCCGGCGCGACAGGTCACCGCGCCGGGACTTATGCAGCACGGTAAGCGTGCGTGCCCCGCAAATTATCGACGGCTTTGGTCAGCTCATAACGATACTGCCGTACCGTCAGCGCGCCGCCATACTGCTCAGCTACTATCCGCGCCTTCACCGCCTGGCTTGCCGCCACAGTGAACTCGGTGCGCATCACCAGCACACGCAGCGGAAACTGCCTCGACATCGAAGCCAGCGCTCGGTCTATCCAGCGCAGGTCGTCGGGGATGCCGATGTCGACGGCGACCTCCGGATTGTCGTGCGGCCGGTCGGCGTCGTTGCGGGCGCGCACCGGATCGACGGCCCATGCTGGTATTTCGCCCAGCGCGGTCAGCCCAGCCCGCTCAGCCATGAAGCGCCGCCGCTGCCGACCATCGCGCTCCACCAGCTCGCAGAAAGCCTGCTCCACCGTCTTCGGCGCGTAGTCTTTGGCGTTCTCCAGCACGTGTCGGCTGCGGTCGGAGCGGCTGAGGGTGTAGCGGTTTGCGTGGGCGTATCCCCATCGGCGCAGCTCGTCGAGCAGCGGATCTTCATTACGCCGCATGGCGAAATTCCTCCAACGTTTCATCATCCAGCCGGAACTGCGGCAGCCTGCCGTCGTCCTGGCACATCCCCATCTGCCTGCTTTCGTTGCCTTGGCAGTGCACGATCCCCAGCGTGCGATCGCGGCAGCTGCAGAACGCACACAGCCCGCGCTTGCGCACTGCCGCCGCGTACCGCTTCCGCAGCAGCTTCTCGTAGTAGGCCTCGGGCCGGCTCAGGTTCGTCGGGTTGAGCGTCATGCAGCGAGGGCTCCCGGCTGGTTCTTCTGCTCGTGCCACAGGGCCAGCAGCAGCGCCTCGGCGCGGCCGTCGTCCTTCTTGCGCTGCAGCTGCGGCGCGGCGGACGGGAAGCGGCGGATGGCCAGCTGCCGCGATGCATCCTTGTCCTTCCCGATCAGCCCGAAATGGCGCTTCCAGCTCTGCGGCTCGGCCAGGCTGAAGGGGATGCCCATCACCTCGAGCACCGCCTTGGCCTTGGCGTAGCTCTCGCCGAAGTTCATCGACGACTGCGCACCCGGTTTCCGGTCCCCCTTCGGCGGCATCGCCCGAACGCGCTCCACGCATCCCGCGAATACCGCGCCCGGGTGCTGGCTGCGAATCTCGCGGATGAAGACCGCGATCGCACGCGCATCGACTTCCTGCTTCTTGCCGACCGTCATTGTCGGCATGTCAAGGATCGGGCCAGCCTCGCCGTCGATCAGTGCGGCCACGGCGCCGGACATGCCGGGGTCAATTCCGAAGACCACGCGCAGCGTCATCGTGAACCTGCCTTCAGCGCATAGGCCTGCTGCGCCCGCTCGCGTGTACTGGCGATCGCCTTCTGCTTGCCGACGGCGACGCGCCGCTCCACCTCGGCAATCGTGTCGGCGCCGTCGCGTATTGCGTCGATGCACCGCGCATAGGCCGGATAGGTGCGCGAGAACTCTGCGACGCTGGCGAACACCTTGCCCTCAAATCGGATCGGGGTGGCAGTCATGGCCGCTTCTCCAGTTCGGCCAGCAGCGCGTCGGCCTGCTTCACCGCGTCGTGCGCAATCCACTGGCTGACCTTCATGTCGTTCACGGCCGCATGCCGCGCCAAACGGTTGTAGCCGTCCTCGCTCTGGATGCTGCAGACGATCCCCTGCATTGCTGCCTTGGCGAATTCCTCGCGCTTGGTCAGACGCTCCACACGCTGATCGCCGTTCGAGATCAGCTTTGCTGATTGCTGAATGCTCATGCCGCGCTCCTGAGTTGCATCGACAAAGGAAGTAAAAAAGTGATCTCGTAATGACCGTTGGTCAGTGGTCCGACAAGGAAGCCGCCATCGGGATGCGGATCCCATTCGTACCCGCCCCCGCATGCGACGACCGTGTGGTTCGTGCCGCGAGGGCTCATCCCGCCAAGCAGATAGCGGATGCCTGAATTGCGAGACTGCATGTAGGCAAAAACGCCCTCCACTCCGTTATCCGGGCCGAAGGAGACATCCACGGAACAAAGACCGTGTGCTGCCAGGAATTCCGCGACAGCAGCCTCCCAGTCGTAGCCCTGCTGGGTGGCGGCGAGTTGTGCAAAATGCGGCACCTGCCACGGCTCCAAGTCCATCAAGCAGGCAATGGCCGTGCGATGGCAGTCTCCGTAGATCTCGTTATGCGGCTCGTGCCGGAATAGCTGATGCCGCTGGATCATGCCGCCTTCCTCCGCTCTGCATCGGCTTCGTCCCAGCCCTCGCGCCAGGCCTCGCGGAGCAGTGCGCCCTCTTCGCCCATGGCGTATTTCGGTGAGTCGTCGCGCTTCTTGCTGGCCTGTCGCGCGCGGTGGCCGGCGAGCCGGGCGTTCTCGTATTGCTGCTGGTTCATGCTGCCCTCGGGATGTTGAGTAGTTGGTCCTGGTAGGTCTGCCAGGCTTCAGTGCCGCGGCCGCCCAGGACATCGAATGTCCAGATGCGGAACTCGCGGGCGTGGTGCTTAAAACTGGGCCCGAAGACCTCGCGCATGCGGTCGCGGGTCATGCCGGGCATCTGGTCACCGTCGTGGTGCCAGGCCCCCAGCGCGACGACCGCGTGCTGGCCGATCTGCTTCTGGCCGTGCAGGTCGCCGAGATTTCGGTGATGGATCTGCGTGTGGCCGCACTGGATGGCGCGCTGCAGGCCGGCGGCGATGCGCCAGCGGCAGACGACGCAACCGAGCGCGCGCGCGGCGTCCTGGTAGGCTTGCGCGGACCTGTTGGCTGCTTTGATTGCGCGGCGCATCAGGTTTGAGCCCTTGCGCTTGCCTGCCGGCGGGCTGCGAGCCACGATGCAGATCCAAGCTCAAAAGGATCGCTATGGCTGACCCGACCTATTGCCCTTTGTTCCTTGAAGCTCCGTGCCTCAAGCCAGAGGTCTGGGCAGCCTGGGCACAGGCCTTCCTTGCCACTGCATCCATTCTTGCAACAGGTTTTATCCCGACGTGGCAACAAGGACGTCGCGACGCGCAGACCACGCGCGCCTACATCCGGCTCGTCGAGCACGCCGAAGCGACGGCAACGAAATTTCTCGGGCAAGTAGACGAACTCAAATTGGAACCTTCGCGCGAGGTGATGGGCGGCGAATTGCCGGGCTTTCCGACCAGCGTCGAAGAGGCCTTCGGTTTTATTCGATTTGACCAGCTCACCAGCTACGATCTGCTGGAGCCTCTCTCTGAGGCACAACAGGCCGTAAAGCGGTTTAGAGAGCGTTGGTCTTCCTTGAAAACAGATGGTCAGCTTCGGATGATTCATCGAGATGCGTTTGAAGGCAGAATCAAAGAACTCGAGTTCCACAGGGGGATTTTGCGAAAGTGTGTGATTCAGATGCGGAGTGCGTCCTAACGTCATGCAGCCCTCCTCGCAGGTTTTTGCGCGCCCTGGCCGTTGGCCATCAGCCAGAACTCGGCCAGCACGTCGTTGATCAGCACGTGCGCATACGCCGCGCCGATGTGCCGGGTGATGCCTTCGAACAGCCGCCGGAACTCGTCCTCATCCATCGAATCGAACGCCAACGAACGCGCGACGGTGACAGGGATCGTTTCGATCCTCGGCAGTACTTCGCGCAGCAGCTTCGCCGCGCCAGGACCGAAGGCCGCATCTGACGCGGCCAGCACCGCGGCTACGACCGGCGTGGCGTCCATGTCGATCTGCTCGCAGCAGACGTTCGCCTCGCGCTGCAGCTGCTTGATCGCCTCGTGGCTGTCCAGGTTCTCCCAGCCCTCGACGTTCTCGACCATCAGCTGACCGATCTTATGCAGCAGCCGGTGGCGCCAGGCGTCGCGCGGTGCCTTGATTTCCAGCCGCACCTCCTGGCCGCGCCGGTAGCCGCGCTGCTTCATCAACTCACGGTCGACAGGATGCTCGGCGAGCATGGCCAGCCGCTCCTCGCCGGTGTCCATCACCACCACGCGCTCGATCAGCGCATAGATGGGGCGCGATGCGCGCTTGGCGCGGATCTTCTTTGCTGCAGCAGTCATGGTCATGCGTCGACGTCCTGCCGCGGCGTGCGCGGCTTGAGGTTACGGAAGCCGCGCGAGCGCGGCACCGGCTTGCCGTCGTCACTTTCAATCGGCGCCGGCTCCCAGTACTCGGGCAGGTTCTGGAACTTGAAGCGCTCCGGCATGTAGAGCACGCGCACCTCGCCAGGCGGGCCACTGCGCTGCAGCGGAACCAGCAGCTCGGCGGTGCCCTTCCAGCGGCTGTCGCGGTGGTACACCTCGTCGCGGTAGATGAAGATCACCGCATCGGCGTCCTGCTCGATCGATCCGGAGTCACGCAGATCCGCAGGCTGCGGGCGCTTGTCGGGGCGGTCCTCCAGCTTGCGATTGAGCTGCGACAGCAGCAGGACCGGCACGCCGAGCTCACCGGCGAGCAGCTTCAGGCCGCGGCTGATATCGCCGACCCCGTTGGCGCGGTTGTCGCCCTGGATCTCCATCAGCTGCAGATAGTCGATGACGATCAGGCCGAGCGGCTTGCGTGCGTGCTGCCGGCGTGCCTGCGAGCTGACGTGCTCGACGCGTGCCCGGCGCGGCCGGCTGACGAAGATGTCCGCCGCGCGCAGCTTGTGCATTGCGCTGGTGACGTTCGTCCAGTCCACGTCGTCCAGGTCGCCGGAGCGGATCCGGTTGCCATCGATGCCGCCCACCGACGCCAGCATGCGGTCGCCCAGCTCCTCCGCCTGCATTTCGAAGCTGAAGACCGCGACCGCTTTGCGCAGGTTGAGCGCGACGTGCTCGGCGATGTTCTGTGCCAGCGTGGTTTTGCCCATCTTCGGGCGCGCCGCCAGCACGTACAGGCCGCCCGGTTTCAGGCCACCCAGCAGGTTGTCCAGGCCGTCGATGCTGGTCGTGATGCCGTGGATGCCACCGCCATCGCGGGAGCGCTCGCCCAGACGTTCGAAGACGCGATCCATCACCGGCGCGACGGATTCGAGTTCGCATGGCTGGCTGTCCATCAGCGCGCCGATGCGCGATGTTGCGGCACCGATCAGCTCAACGCTGCTCTGGCCTTCCGGGTTGAAGCCTGAGTTGGCAATGCCGGTACCGACTTCGATCAGGCGACGCAACCGCGCCTTGTCCGCCACGATCTCAGCATAGGCGCGGATGTTGGCTGCCGATGGCGTGGTGCTGGCCAGCTCAATCAGGTACGCGCCGTCGGCAACCTGCTCCAGCAACCCCTGGGCTTTGAACCAATCGCCCATGGTCACCACGTCGAACGGCCGGCGCGGCTGTGAGATGGCCATCTCGCGGATGGCGCGAAACATCAGCATGTGGTCGCGACGGTAGAAGTCGCCCTCCTCAACCAGGTCGGCGATGTCGTCCCATGCGCGGTTGACCAGCATCAGGCCGCCAAGCACCGCCTGTTCGGCGTCCACGCTGTGCGGCGGCATGCGCAGCTGCGTGTCCTGCGGCTCGATGCGAGACCAGTCAGCCGCACGCCGTCCGTGCTGCTCGGACTCAGCCGCGTGGACGGGATCGCCGTGGCTGTACAACGCGGCCATGCGCTCAATGTCGTCGTGCATGCTCATGCAGCACCCCGCTCGGCCTGAGCCTCGGCATCGCGCACCCGGCGGTACTGCTCGCCAATGGTCGTCAGCGCGTAGCCGGTCTGCGGGTTGAGGTACCAGACTTTCTGCCAGTTGCCCCGCACGGCGTTGCGGAAGACGGCGCGCCAATCCACGTAGCGCTTCCGGTCGCCGGAGTAGCGATCAGCGAACGACAGCCACGCCAACTCGATGAACTCATCCGGGATGCCGGCCTTCTCGGCCCACTCGAACACAGGGTCGTCAGCGCGGATCGCATCTTCGTCACCGAGCGAGGTGCTCCAGCTGTCGAAGTTCTGCATGCGTGGCTTCGGCGAAGCACTGGCGGATGCTTCGCTGTTGTTGCTTTTAGGTTCTTTACGGTTAGACCGCAGCTGCTGCGGGGGTGACTGCGGCATTTGCGGTGGTTTGTGCAGATTTTGCGGTGGTTCGACTGCGGCATTTGCGGTGGTGCAGCTGCTGCGGGGGTGCAACTGCTGCGGTGGTTCGTAGGCATCTGGTGTGATGACGTAGCGCGTGTGGCGACCATTCGAACGGTCGGCGGCGACCAGGCCGACAGACTCCAACCAGCGGATGGCGCTGTGCACTGTTCGCTCGCTGAGACACGTGCGTTCGCAGATGGTTGGAATCGAGGGCCAGCAGTGGCCCTGGTCGTTTGCGTTGTCGGCGAGCGAGATGAGTACCGCCTTGGGCGACGGCGGCATGGTCATCGGCCAGCACTTGGACATGATCAGCGTGCTCATACCAGCCGCCCCGCCCGCTCCATGCGCTTCACCTGCCGATCGCTACGGCCTTCGCATTCGCGCTTCATGTCGAGCCAATAGGCGCGCGCAACGGCCTTCTTGCCGGCGCCCTGCGCCTGCCTTAGCAACTCTGCCAAGCGGCGGATGCGGCGCTCGCGGCGCCAGTCTTCGAGTAGCTGCAGGATCATGCTGCCTCCCTGACCGAAGCGGCCTCAGCGAACGCGTGCTGCGCTACCTGGGCAAACATCGCCTGCAGCTGGCCGCACACCGCCGCCACGGCCTTCGATTCGTTCGGGGTGAACACGTGGTCGTCGAGCGCGTCGGCGATCAGCTTGCAGAGCTTGCCCTTCAGCTCGCCGGCATCCAGCAGAGCCTCCATGAGGCTGCCAGCCATCGGCACGTCAGCGCGTTGGACGATGAAGTCGTGCTCGGCGGCCAGCGCGTGCAGGATCCGGAAGTCGCCAGTCAGCCCCATGATCTCGCTGGCTTCGGCCAGGGTCAGGTGGTGCGTGCGCGTGTTCGGGTTGACCTTGCTGCGGAGAACCGCTGCAGACATCGGCTTCTCTTCGCCGCGGTCGTTGATCGAGATGAGCCGTGTGGCCAGGGCCAGGCTGCCGCCGGGATAGTCCAAAACGGTCTTGTGTGCTGCATCGGAGATGTTCATCGGCGGGATACCTGAACGTGGTTCGTGAAGGGACCATCCGCCACGCTCTGCGCCATGGACGCACTGCAACGACGGATCAAATCAGCGAGAAGAAGGGCCCCAAACGTCACGACGATCGTGCGTGTGGGCGGCAACGTGTTTGGGCTGCGGTGGGTCGACGGCCGCATGCACGTGAAGCTGTTACGGAAGGGCTGAGACATGGCCAGGGAAGGCGTCGCCCCCCTTGCGGTAGGCTGCGGCTACGACACGCACAGCCCGCAGGAGGGCGACATGGAACTGTTGAATCGACAAGCACAGCGACAGCTGCTGGAGAAACTCGCCGAGGCCTACCCAATGGGATTGCCTGGCAGCGCGTTGGGGGCAAACGGGGACGACAACGCGTCCAGCGTCAACATCTGGTACCTGCACGAGCACAAGCTCGTCGAAGCTAAGCGCTACGACGGCATCGACGGAACCATGTTGCTCGGCGAGGTCAAAATCACCGCACGCGGCATGGACTTCCTGATGGATGACGGCGGACTTGGCGCTGTGCTGGGCGTGGTCACGATCAAGCTGCATGAGGAGACCCTTCGTCAGTTGATCGAGTCGAAGGTTCGCGATTCGGATCTGCCCCCGACACAAAAGTCGCGATTGCTTGATCAGCTTCGCAAGCTGCCTGCCGAGACCACAAAACACCTCGCCATGAAGCTGGTGGACGCGGGTCTGAAGCACGCGCCTGATGCACTTCAGCTACTTCAAAATGCTGTGGGCTAGCAGCCATGCGACGCATCACCAACCAGCTGCTTTCCGTGAGGCCGATGCAGAACTCATCGACGTTGATCGCCCGGTGCTGGTCTTCCACGAAGAGGCCGCGCGGTGCTGCAACCAGCGCGTGGATTTTCACGTCAGGCAGCATCGGCCACCTCCCCTGCGGGGTTGGCCGGCGGCCAGATATCGGGCCGCAGTTCGGTCAGAGAGACGGCTCCCTGGCTCTGAACGTGCAGCTGGCGCACCAGGCCGCCATCGAAGCGCTGGCCTTTGCTCATCGCCTTGCGGAGATAGCCAATGGAAGTGCCAGCGCGAGCGGCATAGTCGGCCTGCTCGGCTGGGGTCAAGGTCGTGAGGTAGCTGCGCAGAGTGTCCATGCGCGGAATATTACTCTTTGGTAATTTGTAGTCAACACCTTTTGGTCAATTACCGATAGGTAAGGGAAAATCGGTCATGACCTCTACAGACCCCACCATCGTTGCGCTGCGTCGCGCTCGTCTGCGCGCTTGGATCGATGACCGCCATGCTGGCGTGCAGGCATCCTTTGTGGCCGCTGTCGGCATTAATCAAGGGGAGCTGTCCGGCCTGTTGAATGGCAAGAAGTCATTCGGGGAGAAAAAAGCCAGATCGCTGGAGCAGGCTGCAGGCATGCCGAGCGGCTATCTGGACAATGACTCAACAGCAACCGCTGCGACCTCGACTGTCTTATCTGCTGAGACCCCTCAGGGATACCTTCGCCTTCAGCTTTTCGAGGGAGCAGCAGGGATGGGGCAAGGCGTGGTGAACCAAGATTTTCCCGAGGTTATGAAGGTCATGGAGGTGGCCGAATGGGAGGTCCGCCGAAAGCTCGGCTTTCTCCCAAAACCGGGGCGAATCCAAATCATCACTGGGCGTGGCCCCTCAATGCGCCCCAAGATTGAAGATGGCGACATCGTATGGATCGACACGTCCATCGACTACTTCGACGGCGACGACTATTACTTGATCAGCTACGACGGTGAGACACAGATCAAGATGCTGCAAAAAAGAAGCGATGGCCTCTATGTAGTCAGCGCGAACCCAGAATTCAAAGAGTGGCGCTGCGATCCCACGGATCTCGCAGTTCGCGGCAAGGCTCTCGTCCACGCTGGATTCCGTAGGTTCTAACTGGCCTGCCCGGGGATCGCGGTCTTGGTCTTGCTACCATTGACCGGTGCTCAACGGATGGCCTTCCGCAGTCGTCCACATAAGATGGGAAATGCATGAAGATTGGTCTGATGGCGATCAGCGCACTTGCAGTTGCTTTGCTGTCCGGTTGCCTCCAACCGACGAAGCAACCACGGGCAGATCAGATAGTAGATGTGTCTGCTGATCGGTTATTTGACTTTGGCGCCCAGGCAGACCCTACGGGTTCGATTTCTGTTGTCCGCGACATTGGCATGGTGGGATCCGGCTGTCTCTTGGGGCTTTACATAGATGGCAAGCCTGCTGCGCACCTCAACTCTGGCGAGCGCGCAACCATAGCTTTGAGCGTAGGGCGGCACGTTATTACTTCTCGATCGGTTGGCGGCAGGGGTCTTTGCGGTGTCAATAGCGAAGAGCGCCAGGTCGCGCGCAGCCACAGCCTTGAGATCGTGGTCGATCCAGGGCAATCCCGCTCCTACCGCATCCACACAGTGCTCGAAGGTGAGTCCAGTATCGAGCCGGCTCTGTAAGAGTCGGCTTGAACCTATCGCGACAGCCAATTCTGCTCGGTCAAAATAATTACCATCTGGTATTGACATGTAATTACCGTTTGGTAATCTACGTCCATCGCAACGAACTACCCGGATCCCGCCGGGGACGTGCGACGGAGAACGTAGATGTACGACCAGCCCCTACTTGTCGGAACCTCAGTGGCGATCACCATCGCCGCGCTGGCGCGACTCGGAACGCGCCTGATCAGGAAGCGCGTTTCGGCGCTCGATGCGGAAGCCTTCATGCGCTGCCCCGTTGGGGACGATTACGCACTGCAGCTCATCCTTGCGGTCAAGCAGCTCCCGGAAGCGCAGGCTGTAGACGCGCTCATCCGCCGTGGTGACTTGGACAGTGTGGGCGCCAGCATCCAGTGGTTCGTTCAGCGCCTCGGGGTGGATGCGGAAAGAAAGTGCGGTGCCTTTTTCGACAACGGCGCCAACGAACTGCTGCCCGTGTTCGACCCTCAGGCGATGGGCTTGGCCCTTCCCATCCCGGCCAGCTATCAGGCTTATGTCTGCGATGGTCACCGCTACACCGCCACGGTTTACGACCTTGATGAGAAGGCGGGTCGGCTTGTCATGGACTGGCTCGAACTGCATGCCGATTCGGAGACTGCGGGCACCTCGCACGTAGTTGATAGCCAAGTTCGAGACAGCGACCGCGCAGCCGATAACGGCAGCCGCGAACGTGACCCATTGTGCCCAGACAGGCATAGCGCTTCCTCCATTGGCGCGAATTCGCTTACAGATCATAGCGGCCAGTCCGCCCAGCGTGGGGAGGCCTGAGCCATGGCCAATCACCACCCGTACCACCCGCAATGCGGCTGCGCGACCTGCAGCCGGCATGAGCTGTCCGACGAGCGCGCCGACGTTCTGGCGCTGGCCCTGCACCGCGATGGCAGCGTTCTGAGCGAGGCGCTGGGCGAGCTGACGACCGAGCAGCTGGCCCTGATCGCCGGCCACCTGGCCCAAGGCAACGACGAAGGTGCCGCAGAGATCCTGCGCAACGCTGTCACCGACTACCTGTCGCAGCTGATCAACGGCCGCATGGACGACGTGGACTGCTCGCGCATCGAGGCGGTGCAGCACTACCTGACGGTGTACGAAGCCAAGCCGGCGCCGGTCGCCGAGATGCCGTGGCGGGTGGCGGCATGAAGACCATCCCACAGTGCGGCCCGAACGGCATCTGGGATCACCTCGGCTACTCGATCAACCGGTGTGCGCGCGGCGGCCGAACCATCACGCGCCCGGACGGATCGGTGGTCGACACCATCACGCGAGCACATGAGCTCGAGGACGGCTATGCGCGCGAGCTGCGTGCCGGGAAAGCCGAGCTGGCTTCTCATGGCTTCGAGTTGGAGGCAGAGGCATGAGCGCCGTTATCCCCTTCCCCACCGCTGCTCGCGGCGCCGATCTGGTCCGCGCCATCGCAACGGAGCGCGGCTACGGCCCGGTGGTTGCTGGCCAGCTGGCCCGGACCTTTCGCCCCGACAACGTGCGGCCTCTGCGCGTGCAGGCATCGCAGCATGTGCGCGATCCGGACGAGTCGGCAACGACCTACTTCGACGGTCCTGAGGCAGCCTGACATGCACGAGCAGACCGACCCCGAATATCAGAGCTTCATGCTGCGCGAAGACGCGATCTTCGCTGCGTTCTTCATGGCGATCGGCGCAGGCGCAGCGCTGCTTTTCCAGGCGGTATTCCTGTGAACGGCCGCCGCTACACCAGCTTTGCGTGGCTGTGCGTGTTGATTGTTGTGCTGGTGGCGTTCGGCTGCCTGGCCTATAGCCGCAACGCCGATCTGGTCGCCCAAGCGCTCAACACGATTGCATTTTTCCTGGCGCTGCATCTGCCCGAGAGCTGGCGCAACGCCCGAGCACGTGCGCACCGCGACCAGCCGCAGCCAGCCACCGACATCACGCCTGATTTTCCGGAACAGCCGCGCCGCGGCATCCGCTGATCCCCGCCGGTACGCCGGCACCACCGACGAGGTATCCAATGTTTCAGCTCGAAAGGCACGAGGCGTCCATCGCCAACGTCAACCAACGCATCCAGCGGCACGGCGAAGAACGCAAGCTGGCTGTCGACATCAAGTACGTCCTGAGCGTCAGCAACGAAGCGCTCGATTCGTTCGACTCGACGCTGCGCCACGACCTGTTCCGCAAGCCGGCGAAGGGCGAGCAGCAGGATCTGCCGCAGATCGGCGGCGACGGCCTGACCGCCGTGAAGCATCCGGCACTGGAGCCGCTGAAGCTGAGCCACGAATTCACCGGCTACGAGATGCACCTGGCCGGCCTGCTGGAAGCCGGCGATCCCATCATCCTGGTCGACGTGAAGCTCAAACGCTTCGTGATCGAACCGAAGGAAGGCGGCAGCTTGGCGATGTCGTTCACTGCATCGGCCGAAGTCGAGCCGCAGGAACTGGCCGAGCTGTCGGAAGCGCTGATTCGCGAAGACGTGCTGCTGACGCTCCTCGCTCCCAAGCGCGGCACTGCAGCTGCCGAAGATCTGACCGAAGGCGGCGACACGCTCGATGCGCAGGACAGCGCGGCAGCAGCTGCCGAAGCCGCGAGCCTGATCGACGCCGGCAAGAAGGTGGCGGCATGAACGCGCCCCTCTGCATCCCGCTGATTGACGTGGAAAGCCGCCAGATCGCGGCGATCGGCCACGACGCCGCCTGCCAGACACTGGCCGTACGCTTCAAGAACTGGAAGGGCGAGATCACCTCGCTCTATCACTACGACAACGTCACGGCCGACGACTACGCCGCGCTGCAGGCGGCCGAGTCGAAGGGTGGCCACTTCAACAAGGTGATCAAGGCCGACCCGGTGCGCTGGCCTTACCGCAAGGTCGAAGACCGCCCGCTCTCCGACGCGGCCTGATCCCAAACCCTGATCCGTGGCAGGTGTCCACGGACGCGATCGCACCGTGCATTGACTCTCGAAGGTCAGACGTTAAAGGCAGGAAGGGAACCGCACGCACCGCCGACACGTGCGCAAGAAGGAGCGGAAGGCTCAGCGCCTATGCAGCCGGGAAAGACCGGCCCCAGCGAAAGCTCATGGGTGAACGAGTGGTGCGGATGCAACACCGCTGACCGCCGGGAAAGACCGGCCCCTATCCATAGCGGAGCGGCTTGCGATCAACGAGCGTCCATGTCTTGCGTATCGAAGACCAGGCCGCTCCGCTATGGAGGGAATGCGCAGGCTGATGCGCAAAGCGTGTGGGGCAACTCCGAACACGTGCGGAACGTCATGGCCCTGATGCCGGGATCAGCTCCGGCCCCTCCACCAAACCCCAACGCGTAGGGCGCGAGCGAGCCCAGCGTGGCCCCGGCTTGACGGGGCACCTCATTCCCACCTCGCCGGAACCGCCGGCTGGAGCAATCACGCAATGAACGCACAAGTACAAGAAGGCCAGCTCGTCCCCGAGGAAGGCATGGCCGCCATGATCAGCCGCTCGGAGATCGAGCAGCAGATCTCCACCGCACGCCGATTCCCGCGTTCGCTCAAGCGCTTCCGCGACGAAGCCATCCAGATGGTCACGCTGAGCCAGAGCATCGCCGAGCAGTGCGTCTACGCCCTGCCCCGCGACGGCAAGACGATCGAGGGTCCATCCGCACGCTTTGCCGAGATCGTCGCCTCTGCATGGGGCAACAACCGTGCAGGCGCACGCGTCATCGACGACAAGGGCGAGTTCATCACCGCGCAGGGCGTCTTCCATGACCTGGAGCGCAACGTGGCGATCACCTACGAGGTGCAGCGCCGGATCGTGGACCGACAGGGGCGCCGCTTCAAGGCCGACATGATCGGCGTCACCGCGAATGCCGCTTGCTCGATCGCATTGCGAAACGCCGTATTGAAGGGCGTGCCGAAAGCCTTCTGGGAAGACATGTACGTCGAGGCCCGCAAGGTGATCATGGGCGACATCAAGACCCTCGCGAACCGCCGCGCCGATGCGCTGGCGCACTTCCAGCGGTTCGGGGTCACGGCCGAGCAGGTCTGCGCCAAGCTGGAGGTACCAGGCATCGAGGATATCGGCCTGGAACATCTGGTTCTGCTGCGCGGCATCGTGACCGCGATCAAGGAAGGCGACACGACTCCGGAAGACGCCTTCGCAGGCAGTACCACTGCAAGCACGCAAAAGCCCACCGGCTACACCCCCGAAGCGTTCACGGCGTCCATGAAGACGTGGAGCGCTGCGATCGAGGCCGGCAAAAAGTCTGCTGACGAAATCATTGCAATGGCCGAAACGAAGGGCGCTTTGACTGCGGAACAACGCGCAGCAATCCACGCGTGCGAGAAGCCGGCCGGTACCGACACCCACACCGCCGAAGTAACCGGAGATCAAGCATGAAGATGGTCAACCTGATCCAGGGCACTGCGGAATGGCATGCCCACCGCGCAACCCACCTCAACGCGAGCGAAGCACCGGTGATGCTCGGCGAGTTCCCGTCCGTTACCCGCAGCGAGCTCCTCAAGGTCCGCGCGACTGGAGTTGAATCGGAAATTAGCTGGTTCCTGCAGCAGATCTTTGACGACGGCCATCGCTTCGAGGCGCTCGCGCGACCGCTGGCAGAGTCGATTGTGGGCGAAGACCTGTACCCGTGTGTCGGCGTGGAGGGAAAGCTATCTGCGTCGTTCGACGGCCTCACGCTGCTGGGCGACGTGCTGTTCGAGCACAAGATGCTGAACGCCACGCTGCGCGCCTGCATGACGGAAGGCTGCACCGGCACCGAACTGCCGGTCTATCACCAGATCCAAATGGAACAGCAGCTGGCGGTATCCGGAGGCGAACGTGTGCTGTTCATGGCGTCGGAATGGGATGCCGACGGCAACCTGGTCGAAGAACGCCACTGCTGGTACGTGCCCAACCTCGAAGTGCGCCAGCGCATCCTGGCCGGTTGGGAGCAGTTCGAGCGTGACGTCTGCTCGTACGAAGACAAGCCGGCCATTGCGCCTGCCGTCGGCCGTGCCCCGCAGCATCTTCCGGCCCTGCATATCGCGGTCACCGGCATGGTGACGGCATCCAATCTCGCCGACTTCAAGGCGTCGGCAATGGCAGTGCTGAGCGGCATCAACCGCGAGCTGCAGACCGACGACGACTTTGCCAATGCCGAGCAAACCGTGAAGTGGTGCAAGGGCGTCGAGGATCGGCTGGAGGCGACGAAGCAGCAGATCCTCGGCCAGACCGCAGACATCGACGCGGTGTTCCGGACGATGGATGACGTCGCGGCCGAAGCGCGCCGCGTGCGCCTGGAGCTCGACAAGCTGGTCAAGGTGGAGAAGGACAACCGCCGCACCCAGATCGTCGCCAACGGCGTGCAGTCGGTGCGGGATCACTACGCGTCCATCAATGCCGGTCTCGATGCGCATGCACTGGCGGTTCCGCCTTCGCTGCAGGCCGACATCGGCGCGGTGATCAAGGGCAAGAAGTCGATCAGCAGCATGCAGGATGCCGTCGGCACCGCTGCCGCCAACGCCAAGATCGCCGCCAGCCAGCAGGCCGAGCGCGTGCGCGCGAACGTGCGCGTGCTGGAAATGGAAATGGGCACGTTCGCCGGTCTGTTCCATGACCGCGTGCAGCTGTGCGCCACGAAGTCGCCGGAGGATCTGCGCAACCTGATCACCGCGCGCATCACCGAGCAGCAGCGCGTGGACGAGCAGCGACTGGAAGCGCAGCGCGAGAATATCCGTCAGGAGGAAGCGGCCAAGCTGGCGCGCGAGCAGCAGGAGCGTGAGGCAGCGCAGCGTCGCGCCGATGCACAGGCCGAGGCAGCACGTATCGCGGCTGCGCCTGCACCAGCGCCTGCGCCCGCTGACTCTGCAACTCCCGCCCGGGTGCTCACGCCTGCTCCGGTGGCGGCGGCTCCTGCTGCCCTCTCCCCCGCCCTCGCTCAAGCGGTCAAGTCATTGGCAGCGCCGGCACCGGCCCAGGTCGTGCGCATCAAGCTCGGCGACATCAACGCGAAGATCGCACCGCTGACGATCACCGCCGATGGCCTGGCGCAGCTGGGCTTCCTGCCGGTAACCATCGAGCGCGCCTCGAAGCTGTACGACGCGGCGGAACTGCCGGCCATGTTCACCGCCATGCAGCAGGTCTTCGCCCGCGCGGCCACATCCAGCTACCAGCAGGCCGCCTGATGTTGCGCACCTGCACGAGCTGCACTCGACGCCTGGATGAAGCCGAGTTCCCGATGCAGAACGGTCGAGTGCTCAACGTCTGTGTGCTCTGCCGGAACGACATCAAGCGGGCGCAGACCAGGCTCGCACCGGTCCGCCGTGATCCCGAGCAGATCCGGCTCAACAACCTGTGTTGCACCTGGTTCGGCCCGGTGCAACGCACTCACCTCTTGAGGAATGCCGCGTGAGCCAGCTCCCGAAGAAACAGCAGGCAATTGTTGATGCGTTCGATGATTTGGACGACGGCGAGATCAGCACCGAGCGACTGCTCTCTATGACGGCTGACGCCTGCTACTGCGATGTATGCGACGTCATTGACGCGCTGAAGGCGAACGCATGAACCGGCACCTCTCACGACGCGCGCCGAAGCGTAATGGCGGCTTTTCCTGGGGCCGCTTCCCGACCAGCGACGGCGCCTTCGTCACCTGGCGCATGTTCCGCCGCGATCACAGCAGCTCGCTACACATGCATGCGTTGACCTTCACCGGCGAAGACGACGCGGCGTATGTCGCGAAGCAGCTGCGCCGCGCGCGCCGGCAGTTGCGCGACCGCGTGGACGAGATCGACTTGGCCGCTACGGGAGTTACCGCATGACCATGCATCCGAACGACCGCCTCGCCGCGCTGGAATGGGCGCTGGCACGCGCACGCGATGCCGGCAAGACCGACGAGCTTGTGCGGCTGACGCACGTGCCCGCCCTGCAGGAACTGCGCGACGAAGCGCAGCGCGAGGCTCGTGGTGGCTAATAGCTCTTTTGGCAAAGCCCAGTTTGATTGGCCGTTAGAGAAGATTCTGGGCTTGCTCGCCTGCTTTCAGGACTGCATCCAGATCAAGCAGAACGCTCTCCGCTTGCTGGCGGAGGAGAAGAAACTTCTCCATGCGTACTTCATCTGTGGCCGCGTCCCGAATCTTCCATCGCGTCCCGCGAACAAGCTGGAGCATGCTTACTGCCCGTGCGAGCCGTGCTCCGATTACCTCATCCACCACGTGCAAGCGACCAAACAGACCTTCCGTCTGCGGCAGCAGCAACTCTCCCAGCACGTCAATCAATCCTTGTATCTGGGACTGGTCCATCGAGCGAAGCCGTTGCTCGTAGAAGTCGGCATTCTTGAGCCATTGCGTAATGCAAGTGTGGTTGTAGAGGACCTCAGCATAGAGGTAACCAAGAATGAATTTAGCCTCCCTAGCCCGAGCAGCTTGCTCAATCTCGTAGGTCGTGTGTGCCAACCGATTGGCCTGCTTACCCAGCCAGAAAACTGCATAAGCCGAGACAGCCGTTACTACCACGCTGGCCACAGTAGCGAACAACGCTGCCAGAGCAATAACAGCAGTCCATGCGTCCCAATCGACTTCGCAGCCTGCGCTCAGCGGCCAGCAGCGAGCAAATACCCATTTAAGAGTTTCCATTTCATCACCCTGAGTCAGGAGGCGATTTTGCCATGACCGCCTGTCAGCGAATCTACGTCGGCGACTGCTTCAGCATCCTGCCCACCCTGGCCAACGCCTCGGTGCAGACCTGCATCACCAGCCCGCCATACTACGGTCTGCGCGACTATGGCATGGCCGGCCAGATCGGCCTGGAAGAAACGCCGGCGGCGTACGTCGCGCGCCTGGTCGCGGTATTCGAAGAAGTGCGCCGCGTCCTGCGCGACGACGGCACGCTGTGGCTCAACCTGGGTGACAGCTACGCCGGCAGCTGGGGCGCGGAAGGCCGGACGACCTCGCACGGCAACTCGGCGTACAACGCCAGCCAGATGCAGCGTAAGAGCATCATCAGCCACCCCAAGCGCTCGCGCCGCGTGCCAGCCTCGGATGAGCTGCTGAAGCCGAAAGACCTGATCGGGATTCCCTGGCGCGTTGCATTTGCGCTGCAGGAGGCCGGCTGGTATCTGCGGCAGGACATCATCTGGTCGAAGCCGAACCCGATGCCGGAGAGCGTCAGCGACCGGTGCACGAAAGCGCATGAGTACCTGTTCCTGCTGAGCAAGTCTCCGCGCTACTACTTCGACCAGGGCGCCATTCGCGAGCAGGCAGCCGCCAGTAGTTTGGCACGCTGGTCGCAGAACCTGGACGCGCAGGACGGCAGCGACCGCGTCCCCGGCAAGATCAACGGCACCATGAAGGCCGTGGGCGGCCGCTCGCGGCGAGATACCATCGCCCGCGCCGGTTCCGTGGCTGCGCACGTGTTGCCCGGGCAGCAGGCCGCTCAGCACCGCACAGATCGCGCGCCCGAATCGTTTGACACAGAGACGCGGAACAAGCGCAGCGTGTGGACGGTGGCCACCAAGCCATTTCGGGAAGCGCACTTTGCCACCTTCCCCGAGCAGCTGATCGAGCCGTGCGTGCTCGCCGGCGCGCCGGCCGGTGGCGTCGTGCTGGATCCCTTCATGGGCGCCGGCACCACCGCAATGGTCGCTGAGCGGCTGGGCCGCCGTTGGCTGGGCGTCGAACTCAATCCGGACTACGCCGACATCGCACGGGAACGCCTGCGCGGCATCAGCGCAGGCCTGCCGCTGGGAGACGTCGCATGACCATCCAGCACCTGGTCAATGTGTCGGGCGGCAAAGACAGCACCGCAACCTACCTGCTGGCGCTGGAGTCCGGCCGGCCGTTCCGCGCGGTCTTCGCCGACACAGGCAACGAGCACGAGGCCACGCTGGAGTATGTGGCGCGCTTGGCGGAACGAACCGGCGGGCCGGCTGTGGAAACAGTGCGGGCCGACTTCACCCGCCAGCTTGCGCGGCACCGCGCCTACATCCTGGAGAAGTGGCCAGCGCAAGGCATCTCGGACGCGATCGTGGAGCAGGCCGCCGCGCTGCATGAGCCGACCGGCAATCCGTTCCTCGACCTGTGTATTTCCAAGGGCCGGTTTCCAAGCCGGATGGCGCAGTTCTGCACGGAAGAGCTGAAGACCATCCCGATCACCACGCAAGTTGTCGGAGACATGCTACGTGCAGGCCCGGTGCTGCAGTGGCTCGGCATCCGGGCGGACGAAAGCCGCAATCGAGCGAAGCAGCCACGCTTCAATCGACACGAGTGCGGTTCCATGGTCTGGCGTCCTATCTTCCGGTGGACGGTGGCCGATGTCTGGGCCCAGCACCGGCGCCACGGCATCCCACCTAACCCCCTCTACGCCCAGGGCATGGGACGCGTTGGCTGTATGCCGTGCATCAACTGCCGGAAGAGCGAGCTGCGCGAAATCGCTTCGCGGTTCCCGGAGCAGATTGACCGCATCGAGCAATGGGAATCGATCGTGGCCTCGGCGAACAAGCGGCGATCCGCAACTTTCTTCCCCGCGGTGACTGACCCGACCGACCACGACCGACCGGGTGAGTACTCGCGGATTCGCACGCTGGTGGAATGGGCACAGACCGATCGCGGCGGCCGGCAGTTCGCCATGTTTTTCGCTGAGCAGGCCGGCGGAGGTTGTACCTCAGACCTTGGCCTCTGCGAAATGTCGGAGGCCGCATGAAGCCCCAGCTCTTCCCGCGCGAGCCGCGCCGGATGAAACAGCCGGCCAAGGATCTGCTCCGGCAGCAGCTGGCCATGGCCGCCGACCACATCGAGCGGGTCACCGCCGAGAACCAGGCTCTGCGCGCCATCTGCGCAGAAGCCATCAACACATGCCAGGGCCAGGCCGAGCAGCTTCGCGCCGCGCTGGCGAACCAGGAGAATCACGATGCATGAAGACCTGATCGGGCGGCTTACGTTCGCCCTCGAAAAACAGAAGGCCGGCGCCTTTTCGTATCTATTCTCGGAGGCCATCGCCGCCCTATCCGCGCAGCCCGATGCATGGAGCGGCGGGGAGTATTACGCCGATCAGCATGGCGATGACGCGTGGGCGACTTATCGCACGGGCCGATCTGGTTGGTTCTACAACTTCGGTTCGGGCGACGATGCAGAGGTGCGGGCAAAGAGCGTGGCGCGCGCACTGAATGCTGAGGTTGCCGCCCTCGCCGCCTGCCAGCCGGTGGGACAACATCAAGTTGAGGAGCTGCGTGATGCCCTGGGTAAGGTTCGCTTGCGTTGCATGTTCATCGGGTGGCCGGCCGAATCGATGTGGGAAGCAACCCCCGGGAACTGGATCCCTGATTGGCGATACGAACTGCAGCTGATGGAACACGTACTGCACGGTAGCGAGATCCGCACACCGGAGAAGCCAACCGACACAGTGCCGCGCAACCAGCTCCCACGGTTGGTGGCGAATGAGCCTGTGGCGAAGGTACGGCAGGACGGCGGCAACGGACCGGTGGTTTGGTACTACCCGCACACGTTCTACGGAACCAAGATCCCGGACGGTGCCGACCTGTTTCTTGGCCCGCCCGCAGCAGCTGCTGTGCCGGTGGATGTGGTTTCTGAACTTATCGCTGCGTGGGACGAGCGCGCGAAAGCGGAACACGCAGCATCGCAAGATAAAAATTGGGCTGAGTGGTTGCGGGAACGTCACTACGGAGCCTCGGGCGCTTTTTCTACCTGCAAGATTGAATTGCAAGAAGTCCTCGCCACCCACACGCAACCGGTAGCGGCGAAGGAGCATGCGCACTGGCCGCAGATCAAGCTGTGGTTCTTCCGTGACCTGATTGCAGAGCAGCGAGCAAAGCTTTTCACGCTTTGCGGGCTCGGCTGGGAGGGTGAGGCCATGGCAAACCATTCGGCCGAAACGATGGTGCTGCGCGCGATCATCGACCAGCAGGCCACGCCGGAGGTGCGCAATGGCTGAGCGCCCCGACCAGCGCTATCCGCTGACTTGGCCGGCCGGCTGGCCGCGCACGCCGGGACACCTCCGCGCGCACAGTCCGTTCAAGGCGCAGACCACCGACCGCGCATTCCGCGACCTGGTGGACGAGCTTGGCCGGCTCGGTGCGCGCAACATCATCGTCAGCAGCAACCTCAAGCTGCGCCAGGACGGCATGCCGTACAGCCAGCAGCCGCGCAACGACGACGAGGGCATCGCCGTCTACTTCACCCGCAAGGGTGTCGAGATGGTCCTGGCCTGCGACAAGTTCGCCAAGCGCGAGGCCAATCTGCGGGCCATCACCCTGACGATCGGCGCGATTCGCGGCATTGAGCGCTGGGGCAGCTCCGACATGATGGAGCGGGCATTCACCGGCTTCGCGGCCCTGCCCGCGCCGGTGGCGCTGTCCTGGCGTGATGTCCTGGACCCGGCCGACCCCGAGGGCAGCTACCGGCGCCTGCGGTCGCAGCATCATCCCGACAATCGCGGCAACGCCGATACCTTCCAGCAGGTGCAGTCAGCCTGGCAGGCATACCAACAGGAGACCAAACGATGAGCAACACCCCGACCACCACCCAGCGGCTGCTCCGGCTGCGCGATGTGCTTGAGCGCGTCGGCATGTCGAAGTCCACCCTCTACAGCCGCATCCGGGACAAGACCTTCCCGCAGCCCCTCCATCTGGGCACATCCTCGGTCTGGGTCGAATCCGAGGTCGCCGACTGGATCAACCAGCAAATCGCCCAGCGGGACAAGGCCGCTTGAGCTGGGGGTATCTGCGGGGGCATCTGGCCGTAATTGGATAGGCCAACTCCTTTCCCGTCAATGCTTTACGGCGGATCGGCGGTAGAGCCCACCTCCACCAAACACCGGTCCTAAGACGACCGACTAAGGCCGGGACTCCTCGATGCAGAGGGCTCCCGGCCTTTTTCATGGGCGATGCAACATGGCTGACCACATCCGGGCAACAGTCGGCCATGTCTGGCAGATCGCTGCTGGGTATTTCTCGATGACCTTGCATCACACGCTGGACGTGACGTAGGCCAGGCGCTGTCCACAAAACCGGGCGACCGGCGTGGCGTGGGCAGCGCATGACCCGCAGCCATCTACTTACCTATGACGTCAGAGAGTGACGCGAGCCGTCTGTTCGACAAATTCGGGCGGCGCGCCGGCGATCGTATTGGCTTGATCGTCCAAAGGCACGGACGCATTGCCACGCAACTGGTCGAATAGCGCGCGCAATTCGGTGGCTTCCTGCTGCAGCAGGACCATGGCACTTTTGTTGGGCTCTTCCATTTCGCCTCCTTCGAAGACGCTCCCCCAGCGTCCTGAAGCACTCGAAGCAAACCACATGCCAACTCGCCGCAAGCGGATATGCCAGCGCGCTCGGTGTGTCCAGCACGCCGAGACATGCGCTCAGACGTGTTCGAGGTGCCGCTGCGCCTCGGCATGCATGGCTTCCAGCGTCACCATGCCGGCGATGCGCGCGGCAGCCATGGCGCTGCGGTGATCGGGGAACAGGGACGAAAGGACGGCGCCTGCCAGTTCGCCAGTCCTGCTGGCGCCGATCTGCGCGATACGCCAGTCGGCGACCCACCCACGGGTGGAGGTGTTGCCCTGGGTGGCGCGGCAGGTCAATTGATAAGGACCTAGAAAAATGACCAATCTGTGCTCGGCTCGATGATGTGCCTGGAGGATACCGCCAGGCCGGCCCGGGAGCGACATGCGCTCCCCACTCTGTGCTGACCGATAAGCGGGGTGAAGCATAGGCACGCCGCTTGCATCAAGCTCTACCAGACAATCGGTGTTTGGGGGACACGATAGTGACCAACAGGGCGAAACGACGTGCTGCCGGGGCATTGCTGCTGGGTGGGGCGATCTTTGTATTGATCGGTATTGGCGGTTATTTCACCACGCAGCGCTCGTTGTCCGACGCCGGCTGGGTCACGCATACGCAGGAAGTGATCGCCGGCATCGACGAGATCCAGGCGGGCGTGCTGTCGGCAGAGTCGTCGGTACGCGGCTATGTGCTGACCGACAACGAGGCGTTTCTGGCCGTGTACGCCGATGCGATCGAACGCCTGCCCGAGCGTCTGGAGCGGCTGGAAGCACTGGTGCAGGACAACGCCGCACAGCGACGCAATGTGGTCGGCCTGAGAGGGTTGGTGGATAAGCGACTGGTGCAGATCAGCGATTTGCTGCACAGATACCGCGCACAGGGTGCGGAGGGCGCGCGCGAGTCGATCGCCCAAGGGGTGTTCCAGACCTCCACGATGCTGCGAGGTCAGGTGAAGACCATGACCGAGCTGGAACGCCATCAGCTGGTCACGCGGACCGAGGCCAACAAGACCAGCGCGCAGTGGGTGTTGCGGGTCACGGTGATCGGCATCGTCAGCGGCATGCTGGTGATGCTGCTGGCGTATCGCTTGTTGTCGCGCGAGCTGGAACGACGCGTACGCGCCGAGGATGTGGCCAGCCAGACCAGCGAACGCCTGGTCGAATCGTTTGCCGCACTGGAACGCACCTCTGCCGGGCTGGAGGCGCTGGCGCGCTATTCGGGGCTGTTGCAGAACTGTCGTGATGCCGAGGAAGCACTGGAGATCACCGCACGCACCATCGCGCCGCTGATCCCCGGCGCGACCGGTGCGGTGTATCTGCTGCGCGCCTCGCGCGATCGCGCCGAGCAGGTAGTGGCCTGGGGCGCGATGGCCGACGACAACAGCGCCAGTATCGCCCCGGAGAACTGCTGGGCGCTGCGTCGCGACCGCACCCATTTGGTGGCAGACGCCAGCCAGGGCATCGTCTGCCAACACATTGGCGCCAGTCTTCCGCCGCACACCAGCACGGTGTGCATCCCGTTGTCGGCGCAAGGCACGCAGCTGGGCATGTTGGCGTTGCGCAGCGACGATGCGCGCGATCTGGCCTCGTTGACGGTGGCCGAGGCGGCGGCAGAGCAGTTGTCGCTGGCGCTGCACAACCTGCGTCTGCGCGAGACGCTGCGCCAGCAGTCGATCCGCGACCCGCTCACCGGCCTGTACAACCGGCGTTATCTCGAAGAAGCACTCAATCACGAACTGTCGCGCTGCACGCGTCGGATGCAGCCATTGTCGGTGCTGATGCTGGACGTGGACCACTTCAAGCAATTCAACGATCTGCATGGACACAGCGGTGGCGACCGTGTGCTGGCGGCGATCGGCGAGTTCCTGCTGGCGCAGACGCGTGGCGAAGACATCTGCTGCCGTTACGGCGGCGAGGAACTGACGATCATCCTGCCGGAAGTGGATCTCTCCACTGCCTGCCTGATGGCCGAGAAACTGCGTGCGGGCATCGAGAACCTGCAGGTGATGGCCGATGGCGTGTCGCTGCCCAAGGTCACCACATCGTTCGGTGCGGCGAGTTTTCCGGAACATGCGGGCAATGCAGCGCAGCTCCTGCGCCGTGCGGATGAAGCGCTGTATCGCGCCAAACAGGGTGGACGCAACCAGGTAGTCAGTGCCGGCGTGTCAGCCGGCGTCAGCTAAACAGGTGTATCGCAACGCTACCGGACACGCCCCAGTCATCGCGTGTGGCGCGCCGGCGCGGACATTGCCGCAGAGCGCGGGGGCGACATTTCTCGGCAGCGATGTACGGCATATTGCGCCTCTATCCGAGGCGAGGTCTCAGCGACAGGCATTGCAGGCACTGTCGAGCGGAATCAGGCCAGCGCCGGTCAGCATGTCGTCGATACGGCTGCGCACGTAGGCTGCATCCGCTGGTGCAGCGCTACTCAGCACCGCTTCGGCACGCGCCTGAAAATCGAGATAGTCGAAATCTGCATCTTCATCTGCCGACAACTGCGGCAGCGTGTCCTGCAGCGCATCCAGCTGGGTATCGAGTTGTTCGCGCGTAGGCATTGCACACTCCAACGACAAGACACGCTACGGTTACGGCAAGGCCGTCAAGGGTGTGCGAAGCACGACTGCGCAACGCTTCATTTTCCTGTCCGGTGTCGCGGCCCGTGCATGCTCAACTTTCGCAAGGCACAGCCGATAATGATCCCGACTCCTACAGAACCTTCCCTGTGATCCTCCACCTGCGGCGGGATTTTCGCCTCGGCATCGTCAAGATGCTCGGGCCAATCACCGCGCTGTTGCTTTGCCTCTATGCGGTGTACCTGGCCATGACCGGTCAGGTGGTTGCTTGTCTTGTCACCGCGTCGCTCGGCCTGTTGGCGATCTGGCGGGGCTGGCAGATGCGCGATGCCGAACACACCGGCGTCGGCGGGATCTGGCTGGCATCGATCAATGTCGGCGGCTGCCTGCTGGCCTGCTGGACCGGCGGTGATGGCGCCCTGCCCTGGCTGTTCCCGGTGCTGGCCACCAATTATTTCCTGTGCGGGCCGCGGCGCGCGGTTCTGCTGAGCCTGCCGTTATTGGCGGCGCTGTTGTTCCTGCCCGGTTTGATCGTCAGCCCCGGCCAGGGCACATCGACGGTGGTGGTGACACTGGTGACGCTGGCGGTGGGCTATGCGTTTTCGCTGCGGATGCAGGACGACCGGGTGCATCTGGAAGAGCTGGCCTCGCTGGATGCGCTCACCGGTTTGCCCAACCGCCGCATGCTTGAGCGCGCGCTCACCCATCAGATCGATCAACGCCAACCGCACGACCGCCTCAACAGCCTGATCATTCTGGATCTGGATCATTTCAAGGAGGTCAACGATCTGTACGGTCATGCCGCGGGCGATGCGGCGCTGTCGGATCTGGCGACCATCCTGCGCTTTGAAATCCGCGATCCGCATCAGGTGTTCCGCTTTGGCGGCGAAGAATTCGTGGTGTTGCTGCGTGCCGGCTCGTTGCAGGAACTGGAAGCGGCCACCGAACGCCTGCGCAAGGTGATCCGCAATGGCTTGCGTGGTCCGGGCGGACGCATCACGGTGTCGTTGGGCGCCGCACGTCACGATGGCGAAACCCATTGGCAGGACTGGTTCTCGCGCGCAGATGCTGCACTGTATCTGGCCAAGAACGGTGGCCGTGACAGCGTACGGGTTGCCGACTGACGCACGATCTGCGGGGCGACCTGGCGGCCGCCCCGCACGCGTGTGTCAACGTTTGACCACAGCCACCGGTGCTGCAGGCGCCTCGCCCTGCTTCCAGCCGCCCAGCGCCTTGTACACGCCGACCACACCGACATTCACCGCCGCTTCGGCCTGGGCCAATGCATCGTCGGCCGCCAGTTGGGTGCGTTGCGCGTCCAGCAGGGTCAGGAAATCTTCCGAACCCTCGCGGTAGCGGATCTGCGCCAACTGTTCGGCACGCCGTGCGGCATTGGCCTGCTCTACCACGATCGCCAGGCGCGCCTGCTGACGGCCATAGCCGATCAATGCGTTCTCGGTGTCTTCCAACGCCAACAACACGCTCTGCTGGTATTGCGCCAATGCACCCTCGGCCTGTGCCTTGCTGGCACGCAGGCGTGCACGCACGGTGCCGAAGTCCAATGCCGCCCAACTGATCGATGGAGTGATCGACCAGGCCTTGCCGCTGCTTTCGGTGAGTCTGGCCGCATCGCCGGACAGGAAACCGACGAAGCCGCTCACGCTGATGCGCGGAAACAGATCGGCAGTGGCAACGCCAACTTGCGCAGTGGCCGCCGCCAACCGACGTTCGGCGCTGCGCACGTCCGGGCGCTGACGCAGCAATCCGGCGGTATCGCCCAATGGCAGCGGACGGGCGAACGCGGGCATGCTGCGTGCGACCAGGGTGGCGTCCAGCGCGTTGGGCTGCTGGCCGAGCAACACCGCCAGACGATGACGGTATTGCGCTTGGGCAGTTTCCAGCAACGGAATATCGGCCTCGATGGCCTTCAACCGCGCCAGGCTGCTCTGCACATCCAGCTCGCTGCCGGCGCCCAGGTCCCAGCGCGTCTGCGTGAGCCTCTTGGTATCGCGCAGATTGGTCAGTGTGCGCCTTGACACTTCCAGCTGCTTCTGCGTGCCACGCAACTCGAAGTAATTACGCGCCACTTCTGCGGCCACGCTGACCTGCACGTCCTGCAGGCCAGCCTGCTCGGCGTCGAGATCGGCACGCGCCGCTTCGGAGGCGCGCCGCTGGCGACCGAACAGGTCCAGCTCCCAGGCCGTATCCAGACCGAGCGTGGTGGTCTCGGTGAGAAAGCGTTGATTGCCGGCGATCACCTGCTGTTGTTCGCGACGATCGAAGCTGCCTTGCGCGGTGATATGCGGTGCCTGGTCGAGGCGACGCTCGACGAACACCGCGCGCGCCTGCTTGACGCGGGACACGGCGATGCGCAGATCGTGGTTGGCGAACAAGGCATCGCGTACCAGTTGCTCCAGTACCGGGTCGTCGAACTGCGACCACCAGTTGCCCACCGTCGATTCGGCGCTGAAGGCCGCATCCTGCGCACCCTGCAAGGTCACCGATGCGGGCGGGTCGGGCCGGTAATCCGGCCCGACCGCGCAACCGCTGAGCACCAGTGCGGCCAGTGCCGCACTCAGGAAGGTTCTTACCATGGCAACACCTCGCCCAGATGGGTAAAGCTGCCGGTGGCGCCGTGCGCGTCGAGCAGTGCCATCTGCACGCTGCTGTGTGCGCCCTGCTCCACTTCGATGTCGCCGCCACCACCGTTCATGTCGGTCTTGACGTAGCCCGGATGCACGGTGTTGACCTTGATCGCGGTGTCGCGCAACTCATAGGCCAGATGCACGGTCCAGCTATTGAGCGCGCTCTTGGACGCGTTGTAGGCGGGAATCTTGAAGTCGTAGATCGGCGAGCCGGGCTGGCTGTGCAAGGTGAGCGAGCCGAGAATGCTCGACACATTGACGATGCGCCCGGCCAACGAGCGACGCAGCAGCGGCAGGAATGCCTTGGTCACACCGACCACTGCGAACAGATTGGTCTGAAAGGTGCGTGTCCACACTTCCGCGCTTTGCTGCGACGGGGTGCGCTGCATGTCGTCGACCATGATCCCGGCGTTGTTGATCAAGATATCCAGGTGGCCGTAACGCTGCTCCAGCGTGCCCACCGCCGCTGCGATGCTGATCTCGTCGTTGACGTCGAGCTGGATGGCTTCCACCGGCAGGCCTTCGGCCTGCAGCTTGAGTGCCGCGGCGATGGCATCGTCGCGCTTGCGGCCGGCCAGCAGCGTGTGCACGCCGGCCTGCGCCAGTTGCCGAACGGTTTCCAGGCCGATGCCGCGGGTGGCGCCGGTGACCAATGCGATCTTGTCGTTGCTCATGTGAATGTCCTTGGATTGCGAATGGGAAGGAGGAAAAATCGCGCGCTCACGCCTTGGCGTGATCGTGCGAAACAGCGGCCGGTGCGGCGGACTCGCCACGGGTCACCCACTTGCGCAGGGCCACGTAGAACACCGGGGTCAGGAACAGGCCGAACAGGGTCACGCCGAGCATGCCGGCGAACACGGTGATCCCGGTGACCGAGCGCACTTCGGCGCCGGCACCATGACCGAACACCAGCGGCACGGTGCCGGCGATGAAGGCGATGGAGGTCATCACGATCGGGCGCAGACGCAGGCGACAGGCTTCCAGCGCTGCTTCGACGATGCCCTTGCCGTGCATTTCCAGTTCGCGGGCGAACTCCACGATCAGGATCGCGTTCTTGCACGCCAGGCCCATCAGCACCACCAGCCCCACCTGCACGAACACGTTGTTGTCGCCACCGGTGAGCCACACACCGAACAACGCAGACAGCAAGGTCATCGGCACGATCAGGATCACCGCCAGCGGCAGCGTCCAGCTTTCGTACAACGCGGCCAGCACCAGGAACGCCAGCAGCACCGCCATCGGGAATACGATCAACGCCGAGTTGCCCTGCGTGGACTGCTGATAGCTCAGGTCGGTCCACTCGATGTTCATGCCATTGGGCAGCACCTTCGGCGCCATGCCGGCCAGCGTGTGCATCGCTTCGGTGGACGACAGCACACGCGGGTCCGCTTCGCCGATCAGATCGGCGGCCGGGTAGCCGTTGTAGCGGATCACCGGATCCGGGCCGTAGGTCTGGCCCAGCGTGACCATGCTGCCGATCGGCACCATTTCGCCGTTGGCATTGCGGGTGCGCAGGTTGGCGATGTCCTCGACGCTGTCGCGGAACTGTCCATCGGCCTGGGCGATCACCTGGTAGGTGCGACCGAAGCGATTGAAGTCGTTGATGTACGACGAACCCAGGTAGGTCTGCAGCGTGTCGAACAGATTGGTCAACGGCACGCCCTGCGCCTTGGCCTTGTCGCGATCGACCTTGGCGTCGAGCTGCGGCACGTTGGCCTGGTAGGTACCGATCGGGAACTGCATGCCCGGGGTTTGCGAGATCGCACCGGACATCGCATTGACCGCACTCTGCAACTGGCCATAGCCCAGACCGGCGCGGTCCTGGATGTACAGCGAGTAGCCCGAGCCCTGCCCCAGGCCCAGAATCGGCGGCGGCATGAAGGCGAACGCAAAGCCCTGCTGGATCTGGCTGATACGCGCGTTGATCTCCGCATTGATCTGCACGGCACTGCGGCTACGCTGGCTGAACGGCTTGAGCGTCAGGAACACCGTGCCGGTGTTGGGCGTGTTGGTGAACTGCAGCGGGTTCAGACCCGGGAACGCGATCGCGTGGTCCACGCCTTCGGTCTGCAGCGCGATCTGGGTGATCTGGCGGATCACCTCGTTGGTGCGCTCCAGCGAAGCACCTTCCGGCAGCTTGGTGCCGGCAATCAGGTACAGCTTGTCCTGGGTCGGGATGAAGCCGCCCGGCACGATCTTGAACATGAAACCGGTGCCGACCAGCAGCAACAGATACACCATGAACACCGCACCACGCTTGCCCAGCGCACGCGACACCGCGCCTTGATACTTGTGCGAGCTGCTGTTGAAAAAGCGATTGAACGGACGGAACAACCAGCCGAACAAGCGATCGATCAACCGCGACGGGCCATCCTTCGGTGCGTCGTGCGCCTTGAGCAACATCGCCGCCAGCGCCGGCGACAAGGTCAGCGAGTTGATCGCCGAAATCACCGTGGAAATGGCGATGGTCACCGCAAACTGCTTGTAGAACTGGCCGGTCACGCCCGACAGGAACGCCATCGGCACGAACACCGCGCACAGCACCAGCGCGATGGCGATGATCGGCCCGGACACTTCGCGCATCGCCTGATGCGCAGCAGCCAACGGACTCAGGCCTTCTTCGATATTGCGCTCGACGTTTTCCACCACCACGATCGCGTCGTCGACCACGATGCCGATCGCCAGCACCAGGCCGAACAGGCTCAGCGTGTTGATCGAAAAACCCAGCAGGTACAGCGCCGCAAACGTACCGACCACCGACACCGGCACCGCCAGCAACGGAATGATCGAGGCACGCCAGGTCTGCAGGAACAGGATCACCACCAGCACCACCAGCAGCACCGCTTCCAGCAAGGTATGCACCACCGCGCTGATCGAATCGCGCACGAACACGGTGGGGTCATACGCAGCCGACCACGCCATATCCTGCGGGAACTGCTTTTCCAGCTCGGCCATCTTGGCGCGCACTGCGTCGGACAACTCGATCGCGTTGGCACCGGGCGACTGGAACACGCCCATGCCGACCGCGTTCTGGTTGTCCAGCTGCGAGCGCAAGGTGTAGTTGCCGGCACCCAGCTCAAGACGCGCCACATCCGACAAACGCACGATCTCGCCGCTGTTGCCGCTGCGGATCACGATGTTGCCGAACTCTTCTTCGGTGGTGAGGCGGCCCTGTGCATTGATCGACAGCAGGAAATCGCTCTTGTTCGGCATTGGTTCGGCACCGAGCTGACCGGCGGAGACCTGCACGTTCTGCTCGCGGATCGCGGCGACCACGTCGCTGGCAGTGAGCCCGCGCGCAGCGACCTTGTCCGGATCCAGCCAGATGCGCATGGCGTAATCGCCCGCACCGAAGATCTGGATCTGGCCCACACCTGGCAGGCGCGACAACTCGTCCTTGACCTTCAAGGTGGCGTAGTTGCTCAGGTACAACGAGTCGTACTTGCCCTTGGGCGAGGTCAGATGCACGACCATGGTCAGCGTTGGCGATTGCTTCTGCGTGGTCACGCCCTGGCGCCGCACGTCCTCGGGCAGACGCGCCTGCGCCTGACTGACGCGGTTTTGCACCTGCACCTGCGCCTGGTCCGGATCGGTGCCGGGCTTGAAGGTCACGGTGACCACCAGCACGCCATCGGAGCCGGCGACCGACTTCATGTACATCATGTTTTCCACGCCGTTGATGGCTTCCTCAAGCGGCGTGGCGACGGTCTCGGCGATGACCTTGGGATTGGCGCCCGGATACACCGCACGCACCTGCACGCTCGGCGGCACCACTTCCGGGTACTCGCTGATGGGCAGCAGCGGCATGGCGATCAGGCCGGCAGCGAAGATGATGATCGACAGCACCGCGGCAAAGATCGGCCGGTCGATGAAAAAACGGGAAAAGTCCATTGGGGTGGTCCTGAAAGAGGTTGCCGCCGGGTGGCGGCGCGGCACAGCGGCCCCGAACCGGCCCTCCAGGAGGGCCGGCGGTCGTGGGCGCGATGCAGCGATGAATCAGTTCGACGCGGTGCGTTTGTCCGGTGCAGCGGCCATCGCCACGGTCTTGGCATCGACCGGCATGCCGGGCATGAAGATCTTCTGCACGCCGTCGACCACCACGCGGTCGCCAACGGCCAGCCCCTTGCGCACGATGCGCAGACCATCGGCATTGCGGCCGAGCTCCACATCGCGCCGCTGCGCCTTGCCGTCCTTGTCGACCACGTACACGTACTTGCGGTCCTGGTCGGTCAGCACGGCCTTTTCGTCGACCAGCATGGCCTTGAACTGGCCGCTGCCCAGCAATTGCACGTGGGCATACAGGCCCGGCGTGAACTGCCGTTGCGCGTTGTCCAGCACTGCACGCACGCGGATGGTGCCGGTGCTGCGGGTCACCTGGTTATCCAGGAAATCCACGCGCCCGGTGTGCGGGAAGCCCTGCTCGCCGACCAGGCCGATACGCACCGGCAACTCGCCACCGCGCGCATCCGGACGCTCGCCGTTGCGGGCCATCTGCGAATAGCGCAGGAAGGTGCCTTCGTCGGCATCGAAGTAGACGAACACCTTGTCCAGCGACACCAGCGTGGTCAGCACGCTGGCGCTGTCGCTGGCGGTGACCAGATTGCCGGCGGTGACCATCGCCCGTCCGGCGCGGCCGTCGATCGGTGCGCGTACGCGGGTCCAGTCCAGGTTGAGCCTGGCGGTATCCAGCGCGGCCTGTGCGGCCAGCAGATCGGCGTCGGCCTGATCGGCGGCAGCGCGACGCTGCTCCCAGGTCTCGGTCGAAATGGCCTGCTGCTCGGACAACTTGCGTGCGCGCGCCGCTTCGCTGCGGGCCAGCGTGGATTGGGTGCGCGCCCGCGCCAGCGCTGCGTTGGCGCGGGCGAATTCGGCACGGTAGCTGCGGTCGTCGATGCTGAAGAGCACGTCGCCCTTCTTCACTTCGGCGCCTTCGACGTAGTTGACCTGCTCGATATAGCCGGACACGCGCGGACGCAGCTCGACGCTTTGTACCGGCTCGATGCGGCCGCTGAATTCGTCCCACTGGCTGATGTCCTTGCTCAGCACCGGAGCGACGCTGACGCTGGGCGGTGGCGGAGCACCGGTCTCGGCAGCCTGGCTGCCGCAACCGGCCAGCACGACCGCCAGTACGGCACCCGTCAATACGGTACGCAGGGGAAAACGGAACGGAGTGGCGTTCGGGGTCATGGGGAAATCTCTCGGGTGGGGATGGGAAACTGCAGACCGGCCAGGCGGTCCGCCGACGGGGCGGCCTGCGGACGACGGCTGACGGTCACGATGGCTTGTCCGGGCTGGCCAGGCCCGGCGATCAGGGAGACAGCGGCGCGGCCGACATCCACGGCGCGAATCCATTCCGGACATGCGTCCTTGGCCCGGCCGGGCGTACACACCGGCTGCTCGACCGACAACAGCTGCACGCGAATGCCCAGTGGCTTGGCTTCTTCGTGCAGTACCTGGGCGAGCATGCGGGTGGCCGCCGCCGCAACCGACATGTCGCCATGCGCCGACCAGGCACGCAGCGCGCACGGGCTGCCGAGCAATAGATAGCGACCGCCGCCATCGGCTTCGGCCAGCAACGGCATCAGATGACGCGCGGCCGCCAGATGCGGCAGCACGTCGCGTTCCAGGCGTCGGCGCAGCGCGCTGATCGGGCGGTCCAGCAGGCGTCCGGCCTTGAGCGGGCTGCCCAGACTGGCGATCACCGCTCCCAGCGGCCGTGGGCGCTGCGCCAGTTCGGCAGCCAGTGCCTGGGCTGCGGCATCGTCGGCCACCGAGCCTTGCAAGGTTTCCAACAGCGGGCAATCGCCGTGCCGGGCGCGCAACGCGTCGAGCTTGGCGGCATCGCGTCCAATCACCAGCACCGGCAGGCCGGCATCGAGCAGCGCAGCGACGATGCCGGCGCCCACGTTGCCCGCGCCGCCAAGGACGACTGTCTCGGATTGGACCATCCCAGTCATGGGACTTTCACTCCCGACATCGGGACAATTCCGCGCTGCATCCAGCGCCGTTGCAGTCCAGTCCGCTGCGTTGGCGCACCGCCGGCCTGCCGCTTCGGCGAGGTGGCAAACGCCCGCGGCACGTTGGCACGCGGGCTTCTGCCCGTGGGAATCACTGGGTCGAAGGCAGTTTCGATGGCGCTACGCGCACTGGAAGACACGCCGAACACATTGCACAACCACATGGCCGTGCTCCTGCATGGAGGGGATGCCGCATAAGCTAGGCCTCAAAGCAGCACTTGATTAGTCCTGATTTAGGGGAATAATCGTCCCGTAAGCGGTCTAATCCCTCCTGACCTGCGGAAGCCACCCAATGACTCACGATCTCAACGACACCCTGATCTTCGTCAAGGTGGTCGAACAAGGCAGTTTCATCGCTGCCGCCAATGCGCTCGGCCTGCCCAAGACCACCGTCAGCCGCAAGGTGCAGGAACTGGAAACCCGGTTGGGCGCGCGTCTGCTGCACCGAACCACCCGTCGCATCGGCCTGACCGAAGCCGGCTCGGTGTATCACGAGCATTGCCAACGCATCGCGCGCGAACTCGAAGAAGCCGAAAGCGCGGTCGGACAGTTGCAGTCCGGCCCACGCGGCTGGTTGCGCTTCACCGTGCCGTATTCGCTGGGCATCACCTGGATCGCACCGTTGCTGGGCGAATTCCACGCGCAATACCCGGAAATCCAGCTGGATATGCATCTGGGCAACGAGAAGCTGGACCTGATCGGCGGCGAAGCGGATCTGGCGCTGCGCGTCGGTGCCCTGCCCGATTCCAACCTGGTGGCGCGCAAGCTCGGCAGCCTGCGCACCCAGGTGTTCGCCAGCCCGTCCTATATCGAACGCTATGGCGAACCGCTGCATCCGGACGAGCTGCAATTCCACCGCACCCTGGCACTGCGCAAGAACCGCAACGTGCACAACAACCGTTTCTTCTGGTCGCTCAGCGACGGCAGCGACGTGCGCGATTTCCCGGTCAACCCGCTGATGGTGGCCAACGACCCGGCCGCGTTCAACGGCGCAGTGCTGTGCGGCGAAGGGTTGCTGCTGACCGGCGATGTGATGGCCAAACCTTTCGTGCAATCGGGCCTGGTGCGTCGCGTACTGGCCGGTTGGACGGGACCGGAAGTGGATTTCAATGCGGTGTTCGCCGGCGGCCGCCTGGTCTCGCCGAAGGTGCGCGCCTTCGTGGACTTCCTGGTGACGCGGATGAATTTCGACGCCGACTACATGATGGCGCAATGCCCAGCGCGCCTGGCCGAGCAGAAGGCGGTCAACGATGCAAAGGTCGAGGTCGGAGCGGAGGCGACATTGCGCGCTGAAGGCAAGCGCATCCTGGAAAATGTCACTGCGTAGCGCTGCAGGGCGTCCCGGCGATGGTCGGCGATGCCATCTTTCTGCTGCGGGGAGAAGGTGCCGGAGTGCGGATAAGGCTAAGGGTCACTTGCGATGATTGACCACGCTAAAGACCAAGCTTTCATGCTGGAACGCACACGCAACCTTATCCCGCTCAGACACCCTCCCTTCTCCCGCCCCGGGAGAAGGTGCCCGAAGGGCGGATGAGGGCGCTTTTCACACCGAAAAAAGGCCGCTTTTGCGGCCTTTTTTCTATTGCTGCACCATCAGCGCGCTAGCCACACACTCTCAGCGCATTGCATCGCGCGACACGACTCAGCGCATACCGGTGCTATTGGCCGCACCCTCGGCACGCAATGGAATCAAACGAATTTCCACGCGGCGGTTCTGTGCACGGCCGGCGTCTGTGCTGTTGTCGGCAATCGGGTAACGCTTGCCGGCGCCCATGGTTTCCATACGCTCGCGCTGCACGCCCTGTGCGGTCAGATACTGGGCAACTGCGCCGGCACGCTCCTCGGACAGGCGCTGATTGACCTCGTCGCTGCCGACACTATCGGTATGCCCGACCACTTCCACCATGGTCTGGTTGTACTCGCGCAAGGTGGAGGCCACGCCGTTGAGCGCACCATAGAACTGCGGCTTCAATGCAGACTTACCGAAGTCGAAGGTGATGCCGTCCGGCAGGTTCAAGGTGATGTTGTCGCCCTGGCGCTGCACGTCGATACCGGTATTGGCGGTGCGCTCGCGCAACGCGCGTTCCTGACGATCCTGGTACTGGCCGACCGCCGCGCCGCTCAGCGCGCCGATGCCTGCACCCACCATCGCATGCTGGCGACGCTCGGTGGCGCTGTCGCCGGTCAGCAAGCCTGCAGCCACACCGATGGCAGTGCCGATCAGCGCATTGCGGCCAGTGCGGTTCTGCTGTTGCGTCTGGTCGCCGTACTGGTCGCGCTGCACATACGAGCCGCCGGTGGCGCAGGCGGACAACGCGATGGCGCTGGCCAGGGCAACGGCAAGGCTCTTGGTGGCTGCTGGGGACATGGTGTTCTCCTATGGCCGGACGATCCGGCATTCAATCGTGACGGCGAGGATAAACAGGCCAACGCGACTGGCGCATGATGAAACTCACCGCAGCGCCCATGCGGCTAGTGCTGCATTCAGGAAAACGCTTTCGGTCGAGCGTGACTTGAAACCCTGCCTGCGATTTCCGGATGCAGCGAGACAGCACGCACACCTGCCACCAACATCGAGGTCTGCAGGTCGAACGCCGAACGCACAGCGCGTTGGAACGCGCATGTGCTTGCGCCACGCGGCTATCCACGCGTTTTCGCATACGCCGCCAACGCCGCATCGCGTCCTTCGGCCAGGCCGATGATCGGCATGCGCGGGTACTCCGGCGCCAAGCGTGCCAGCGACAGCGGATGCAACCACGGGGCAAACCGTTCCTTCACCGCGAGCTTGCCGAGTTCCGGCACCCAGCGCGTGATGTAGCTCGCCTGCGGATCGAACTTCTCTGCCTGGGTGACCGGATTGAACACGCGAAAATACGGCGCGGCATCTGCACCGGTACCAGCGACCCACTGCCACCCCATCGTGTTGTTGGCCAGATCCGCATCCACCAGCGTGTCCCAGAACCAGCGTGCACCCTCGACCCAGTGCACGCGCAAATGCTTGCACAACAGGCTGGCCACGATCATGCGCACGCGGTTGTGCATCCAGCCGGTCTGCCAGAGCTGGCGCATGCCGGCATCGACGATCGGAATGCCGGTGCGGCCGCGCCGCCAGGCCTGCAATGCGACCGGGTCCACCTTGGCCCAGTCGAAACCTTCGAAGCGCGGGTTGAGATTCCGGTTGGCGGTGTCGGGAAAGTGATGCAACAGGTGATAGGCAAAATCGCGCCAGCCCAGTTGGCGGATATAACCGTCGATCTCCGCAGCGTTGCGTGCGTTGCGATTGGCTTCCAGCGTGCTGGCGATCCGCCACGGGGCGATCTCGCCGAAGTGCAGATGCGGCGATAACTGCGAGGTGCCGACCCGGTCGGGCCGATCGCGGTTTTCGCGATAACCGGACAGCGCACCATCGATGAATATCTCCAGCATCTCGTGCGCGCCGGCCTCGCCGGGCTGCCAGTGCTCCCAGAAGCCACGATCCCAGTCCAGCGTCGGCAGCAACCCGAGCGTGTCCAGCGCAGCGGTGTTCAATTGCGCAGGCAACGGCGGCAGGCTGCGCGGTGCCGGCACGGCAGCAGGCAGGTGCAGCTGGGTGAGCGCATTACGCCAGAACGGGGTGAACACCTTGTACGGACCGCCCTGCTGCGTCGACAACTGCCAGGGCTCGAACATCAGTGCGGAGTTGCAGCTCTGCACCTCGATACCGCGCTCGCGCAATGTGCGTTTGATCTGCGCATCGCGCGGCTGCGTGGCTGGCTCGTACTTGCGGTTCCAGTACACCGCTACCGCGTTGGTCTGGGCGATTACCGCGTCCAGCACCTGCGCACTGTTGCCGGCGCGAATGACAAGGCCACTGCCGAGCGCACGCAACGCCGCATCGAGCGCGGCGAGCGAGCGATGCCGCCAGCTGCGCGATGCGGCGCCCGGGGTCCACTCGCCTTCTTCGTGCGGCGCATCGATGTACAACGGAATCGGGTCGTGCCCGGCATCCAGCGCAGCACGCAAGGCCGGGTTGTCTTCCAGGCGCAGATCGCGACGGAACCAGACGATGGCGTATGACATACAAGCTCGGCAGCGGCAGTGAGGCGCGCAGGATAAGCCAGCCGCTGCAACGATGGCGCGATGCCGGGGCGAGCATGTGTCGCCCGGCAGCGTGGACGATGCTTACTCGAAACTGCCCACCGAGTCGTGCGCAAGATTATCGAAACGGGTGTATTCGCCGAAGAATTTGAGCTTGCACGAACCGGTCGGTCCGCCGCGGTGCTTGCCGATGATGATCTCGGCCAGGCCCTTGTCCGGCGAATTTTCCTTGTTGTAGTAGTCGTCGCGGTAGATGAAGACGATCATGTCCGCGTCCTGCTCGATCGCGCCGGATTCGCGCAGGTCGGCCATCACCGGGCGCTTGTCGGTACGGGTTTCCAGCGAGCGGTTGAGCTGCGACAGCGCAATCACCGGCACGTTGAGTTCCTTGGCCAGACCCTTGAGACCACGCGAGATTTCCGAAATTTCGGTCGCGCGGTTTTCGCTGTTGCCCGGCACCGACATCAGCTGCAGGTAGTCGATGACGATCAGGCCCAGGTCGTGTTCGCGCTTGAGCCGGCGGCACTTGGAACGCAGCACTTCCGGCGACACGCCCGGCGTATCGTCGATGAAGATCTTGGTTTCTTTCAGCATCTTGATCGCGCCGGTCACACGCGCCCAATCCTCGTCTTCCAGCGCACCGGTACGCAGACGCTGCGCGTTGATGCGACCGTTGGAGGAGATCAGACGCATCGCCAGCTGCGATGCCGACATTTCCATCGAAAACACCGCCACGCCCTTCTTGGACTTGATCGCGGCGTATTCGGCGATGTTGAGCGCCAGCGTGGTCTTGCCCATCGCCGGACGCGCGGCCAGGATGATCAGGTCGGTCGGCTGCAGGCCGGCGGTCATCGCATCGAAGTCGGTATAGCCGGTGGGCAGGCCGGTGATGTTGCCGCCGTTTTCGAAACGGTTGCGCAGCTCTTCGAACGCGTCCTTCAACGCGCCCGGCATCGCCACGAAATCGGTGCGCCCGCGCGCGCCGGCTTCGGCGATCTTGAACACTGCTTTTTCCGCAGATGCCAGCAACTCCACGCTCTCGCGGCCTTCCGGCTGGAAGCCATCGTTGACGATGGTGGTGCCCACTTCGATCAGCTGCCGCAACACCGCCTTGTCGCGCACGATCTCCGCGTAGGCGGCGATATTGGCGGCCGAGGGCGTGGTGCTGGCCAGTTCGATCAGGTACGCGCCATCGCCGACCTGTTCCAGCTTGCCCTGCGACTCGAACCACTCGCCCAGGGTCACCGCATCGAAGGGACGGTCTTTCTCGTTCAGTTCGCGAATCGCGCGGTAGATCAACCGGTGATCGCGGCGGTAGAAGTCGTTGTCGGTCAGCTGGTCGTTGACCCGATCGAACGCATCCGGCGCCAACATCAATCCACCGAGCACGGCCTGCTCGGCCTCGACCGAATGCGGCGGCACCCGCAGCTGATCAAGACGCGGCTCGGGACGATCGTAATCGTCGTCGTCGCGATCACGATTGCGCTTGGAACGGAAACCAGGACGAGCGGACATGGACAAACAGACCTGACGCGAGGGAGACGAAGGCAGGAAGCATAGTCATCGGCGCCGCCGACGACCATGCACAACTCTGTGGATAACTGGTGGACAGCCGGTGTATCACCGTTCTACCCGGAGGCCGTCGCAGCGACCGAGACCCTTGACCTGTCTGGCTTTGCGCGACATGGCCAGGCCCACCCGGCATAGGCCACCGGGTGGACCGCCGCTGTGATCAACTCAGCGCTTGCTGTGCGCGATCAGACCCAGGAACTTGTCGACAAAGCCTTGCAGGAACTTCCGGCTGTCGGCGTTGGCGACCTGATCGTCGGCGCCGAACAGGCCGTCCTTGTACTGCAGGAAGACTTCCGGCTGACCGAGCACCTGCATGTCCAGATACGCCAGCACGTTGCGCAGATGCTGCTGCGCGGTGGCGGTGCCGATCGCCCCGACCGAGATGCCGACCACCGCCGCCGGCTTGCCGGCAAAGGCGCTGTCGCCGTAGGGGCGCGAGCCGGTATCGAGAGCGTTCTTGAGCACGCCGGGGATCGAGCGGTTGTATTCGGGGGTCACGAACAGCACCGCGTCCGCCGCCCGGATCTGCTGCTTCAGCCGCGCGCCTTCTGCCGGGTAGTCGCCGTCGCGGTCCTGGTTGTACAGCGGGATGTCGCCGATCTCCACGTAGTCGAACACGGCCTTGTCGCCGGCCAGATGTTCCAGCGCGCGCGCCAGCTGACGGTTATACGACGCTGCACGCAGGCTACCGACCAGCACGGCGATGGTGATCTTGCTCATGGGAACGCTCCATTGGGGAAATCAGCGCCCGACTCTAGTCAGCCTGGCGCTCACACCCGGTGAAGCGCGGCCGCCTCAGCGGCCGATCGCGGCGCGTTGCGTGCGCCAGTGCGCCTGCCAGGCCTGGAACATCAGCACCGTCCACAGATGCGTATGCCATTTGCGTTCGCCGCCGTTGAAGTCCCGCCATAGTCCGGCCACGGTGTCGGCGGCGAACACGCCGTCGCGCTCCAGCGTGGCATGCGCCAGCAAATCGTCGGCCCAGCCGTGCAGATCGCCGCGCAACCACGCGCTGACCGGCGCACCGAAGCCGCGCTTGCCACGGTAGACCATCGGCTCGGGCAGATAGCGGCACAGCACGCGCTTGAGCAGGTACTTGCTGACCCCGTCGCGGTACTTCAACGACAACGGCAGCGACCAGGCGAACTCGGCTACCCGCCAGTCCAGCAACGGCGCGCGCGCTTCCAGCCCCACCGCCATGGTGGTGCGATCCACCTTGCATAGCAGATCGTCGGGCAGATACGCCGCGAAGTCGGCCAGCATCATCGCGTCGGCCGGCGTACCGGAGCCATGCAGCGGGTCGGCCAGGCTGTAGAAACTGTCCGGTTCGGTCGCGCCCAGCACCACCGCGGCCGGATCGCGCCAGCGCGAAATACGGTTGCGGTAGATATCGCCGATGCCACGTGCGCCGGCTTCGGCCACCAGGGCCGCAAGGCCGCCGGTGCGCGAGGACTCGCCATTACGGCGCGCTGCCACCGCCATCAGCTTGCGTAGCGGCCCCGGTACCAACCCGTGCATGCGCCAGTTGCGCAGCGCACGCTGGTAACGGCCGTAGCCGAAGAACAACTCGTCGCCACCGTCGCCGGACAGCGCCACCGTCACTCCGCCACGCGCCAGCCGCGCGACCAATGCGGTCGGCACTTGCGAGGCATCGGCGAAGGGTTCGTCGAACATGTCCGGCAGGCTCGGCACCACCGCCAGCGCATCGGCACCGCTGACATACAGCTCGGTGTGATCGGTGTGCAGATGGGTGGCCACTTCGCGCGCCAGCGGCGCTTCGTCGTGGTGCGAGCCCTCGAATCCGATGCTGAAAGTGTGCACCGGCTGGCTGCTCTGCGCCTGCATCATCGCGGTGACGATGGACGAGTCGGTGCCGCCGGACAGGAACACGCCCACCGGCACATCAGCCACCATGCGCAGCGCCACCGCATCGCGCAGCACGCCATCGAGCTGTTCTTCGGCCTGCGCGTCACTGCCGGTAAACGGCGCTGCCAGGGCGCGCTGCATCGCTTCGCGTGCGTTCCAGAACGGCTGTTGCGCCTGGTCGGGACGGTGCGCTGCCGCACCTGCCGCCACGGTTTGCGCATCCATCCGCAACACGCGCCCGGGCATCAGCTTGAAGGTGTGCTCATGGATGCAGGCCGGCGCCGGGATGTAGCCCAGCCGAAGCAGCAAGGTCAACGCATTGCGATCGACGCCGTTGTCGAAATCCGGGTGCTGCCACAACGCCTTGAGTTCGGAGCCGAATACCAGCGTGTCGCCGGCCCAACCGTAGTACAGCGGCTTCTTGCCGACGCGGTCGCGGGCCAGGAACAGGCAGTTGTCGCGCTCGTCCCACAGCGCAAGCGCGAACATGCCGTTGCAGCGGGTCAGGGTGTCGTCCAGCCCCCACTCCACCACCGCCGCCAACAGCACTTCGGTATCGGAGTGACCACGGAAGCGGTGCCCGAGCGCGGACAAGGCCGCACGCAGCTGCGCGAAGTTGTAGATCTCGCCGTTGTAGGCCAGCACGTAGCGTCCGTCGGCCGAGCGCATCGGCTGATGGCCGAGCGGCGACAGGTCCAGAATGCTCAAGCGCTGGTGCGCCAGCGCCACCCCGGCCTGCGCATCGCACCAGGTGCCGGCATCGTCTGGACCGCGGTGGCGCAGGGCTGCGCCCATCGGCCGCACCAAGGCATCGAGTTGTTCGCCATGCAGGCGTGGCGTGGCCAGCAACAGTCCTGCCAATCCGCACATCGTCAGTACCCCTGCAGACTGCGCATGCCGCTCACGCGCTCACCGAGGTGGACGCAGGCGCCGGCATCGCGATGAAACCGGGCAAGCTCTGCACGCGTTGCAACCATGCACCGATCGCCGGCCAGCGTTCCAGATCGAAGCCGCCGTCTTCGGCGCAATGCGTGTACGCAAACAGGGCGATGTCGGCAATGCCGTAGTCGTTGCCGGTGAACCAGGCATGTTGCTGCAGATGCTGCTCCATCACCGCCAGCGCCTGCTCGCCACGGACGCGCAATTGCGGCAGTTCGGAGCGGCGCACTGCATCGCGCGGTGTCCACAGGCTGATGAAACGCGCCACCGCCACATACGGCTCATGGCTGTATTGCTCGAAGAACATCCAGCTCAATGCCTGCGCGCGCTGCCACGCATCGGTGGGCAGATACGGCGTGCCTTCGGCCAGCCAGAACAGGATCGCGTTGGATTCGGTCAGCACGCGGCCGTCGTCGCGCTCCACCATCGGCACCTTGCCGTTGGGATTTTTCATCAGATACTCGGGCGTGCGGGTCTGCCCCGCCGCGCTGTCGACCTCCACCCAGTGATAGCGGCTACCCAGTTGCTCCAGCAGCAGACGCACCTTGTAGCAATTGCCGGAACTGGACATGCCATGGACGGTCAACGGGGGACGCACGGTCGACATCAAGCTGGCTCCACGGCAATACACAGGGGCTGGCAGTGTCACAGCCCGGCGTGTCTTTGCAAAGCCCTGCACCGATTCGGTTGCAAGGCGATGCGGTCGCGTGCGCTGCACTGCCCTGCGAGCCCGGGCCATGCAGCGCGTTGCATCAGCGTGTCACCAGCACGCCCACCGGCACGCCCAGCACGACGATCAACACGCACAGCCCCGACACCGTCAATGCCAGCGCGCCAAACGCATAGGCTCGCCTGCAAGCGGCCACGCCAGCCACCGCCTGCACCGCACACACCGACCACCACAGCCCACCCAGCAGCATCAGCAGTACGTACATGACCAGCTTTGCCACGCGTACAGGATCGCGCACGCCGGTCTGCAGTACGGCCAGATCGCCGCCCACTGCAACCAGCCCCGCCAGCAGGCAGACCAGCCACGGCAAGGCGCTGCCCAGCAGCGCCGGCAACAGCTGGCCGAACCGCGTCGCGCTGCCCATCCAGCGCAACAGCTGCTGCAGCAGCGCGCAACCGCACAGCGCGATCGCCAGCATCACCACCGCCGCAATGGCCAGCAGCCACAGCGGCCCCGGATGCACGCCCATCCACGACGACAGCACCACGATCAGGCCGAACACTGCCCACGCGCTCCAGCGTAGACCGGCCTGCTGGTGCATGCGCTGCGCCACGCCGTGCGGATCGAACAGCATCCCGCCCAACCCACCGCCGCGCCACCAGAGCAGACACGCCAGCACCAAGACGATCAACGCAGCCAGCCCGGCAACCGGATAGCCCAGCGCACGCCAGTTGGCTGGCGCGTTGCGGCGCTGCGGCTTGAAGTCGTGCGTGAAGTACAGCAGGTCGCGTGCGCGCTCCATGTCGGCCGCCGCACGCTTCACGTCACTGGCCGGAATGCGGTCGGCGAACCGTTGCCACTCGCCCACGATGACGACGCGCCCGTCCTGCATGGAGATCGTGCGCGAGAACCGGAACCACGGATTGACCACCGTTTGCGTGTCCGCGTCCACCCGGATCACCGGATCGGTCTGCACACGCACGGTCTGACGCGCCAGCTGCGGGCCGCGCAATGCCAATGGCCCCTTGCGCGCTTCCTTGGGCAAGGCGTCCATCCAGTCGCCGAGCTGGAACAGCGGGAAGCCGATCTCGTCGCCCTCCCGCGCCGGCCACTCCAACCGGTAGGCCTCGTGCGTCCGCACATCCAGCGCATTGGCATCGTCGATGGTGGGCACGGCGACCTGGGTCAGCGCGGAGTAGTACTGCTGCATGAACTCCAGATAGCGCTCGCCCACCGCCTGCGCACCATCGTTCTCGAAACTGGCCGCCACGCGTTCGCCGCGTCCCTGGCGATAGGCCGTGTCCACGCTGAAGGTGGCCAGCCGCTGCGGTTGACGCAACGCGATCACCACGTCCTCGTTCACTTCGATCTGCGGCAGCGTCGGCATCGGCGATGGCACTGCCACCAGCTCGGTCTGCCCGGCCAGCACCGGCAGTCCGCGCACGAATGGCAGCGGCCGGCGTTGCGCAAGCGGGCCGTCTTCGCGGTCGCGGGTGGCATCCACCCACACCTCGCCCTGTGGCAGATGCGCGCGCACCACCACATGATCGAACGCGTACGGGCTGGGCAAGCGATTCTCCAGCCCGTGCCCACTATCGCTGCTGACCAACACCGGCTCGGCACGGATGCCGGCCAGCTGCAGCAGCGCGATCAACAGCGTCGCCTTGTCCTTGCAGTCGCCGTAGCGGTTGCGCAGCGTCACTTCCGGCGTATGCGGCGCATGCGAGTTCTCGCCCATGTCCAGGCCGACGTAGCGGATCTCGCCCTGCACGAACGCCACAGCACGCAGCAATGCGCCCTGCGGGTCGTCGCTGCGCAGTTGCAGGCTCTGCACCATGCGCTCGGCAATGCGCGCGTCCTTGAACCCGCGTGGATACAGCTGCGCTGCCCACGCCGCCACCGTTTCCCAGTTGCCGGCAGTGGAGACTTCGATCAAGCCATACGGATCGACATCGGGCGGCGCGCCCTTTTCTTCCTGCACGGCGGCGAGGTTGTGCGCTGCGATGTCCAACGTCGCCACATCACCGACACGGCTGACGTTGCGGCTGAAGCCCGGCGCGCTCACCCGCCACTGCAGCCCCATGGCGGCTGGGTGACGCACGCGCACCCGGCGCTCGCCCAGCGGTACGCCATAGCGCGCATCGAACACGTCGTAATAGCCCTTGCCGAACACCGGATTGCTGCCGGTGATGGTCACGCCATAGTCGACCCGGTCGCCCACGCGCAGATCCGGCAAGGTGATCGACAGCGTCAGCGCGCCATCGATCAGGCCATCTTCCAGCCCGCTTTCGCGGCGCAACTTGGCGTAGTGCGCCTGTTTGCGCATGTCGATGCGCTTGCCATCGCGCCAGACGTCCAGGCTGTTGAGTTCGAGGCGCTGGTACTGCGGCTGGTAATCGATGGAAATCTGCCCGGCTTCGTCCAGGCTTTTTGCGCGCTGCACGGTGTAGCTGAGGCGGCGATACGCCTGCGGCGCGCGGCCGGTCAGATCGACCTGATCGGACACCAGCTCATAGCGCAGTCCGCTGGCGCCCGGCACGTTGCCCGGCACCGCATCGGCGATCACCCAGGCCGGCGCCGGCGCCATGCTCGGCGCTTCGTCGGCCTGCGCCGGCGCAATCACCAGGGCGGTGCCAACCAGCACGCATATCGCCCGGAAGACGCCCCGCAGGCGTCGCGTCACATCCTTGCTGATCAACACCCACTCCTCGTTAGAATGCATTGAGTCCGGTCAGTGCACGTCCCACGACCAACTGGTGCACGGTCTCGGTGCCCTCGTAGGTGATCACCGACTCCAGGTTCAGCGCGTGCCGGATCGCCACATGCTCGGTGGTGATGCCGGCTGCGCCCAGCAGATCGCGGCACTCGCGCGCCACGTCCAGCGCCATGCGGCAATTATTCCACTTTGCCAGCGAAATCTGTTCCGGCCGCAGCGTGCCGGCATCCTTCAAGCGCCCGAGTTGCAGCGCGAGCAGTTGCGCGGTGGAAATCCGCCGCGCCATATCGGCCAGTTTGATCTGGGCGCTTTGCGTGGCCGCCAGCGGCCGGCCGAACAGCATGCGCTGCCCGCTATAGGCCAGCGCTTCACGCAGGCAGGCCACCGCCGCACCGATCGCGCCCCACGCGATGCCGTAGCGTGCCTGGTTGAGGCAGCCCAGCGGCGCCTTCAAGCCGGCCGCGTTCGGCAGCCGCATCTGCTCCGGCACGTACACGTTGTCCAGGAACAGGCCGGACGTCACCGAGGCGCGCAGGCTCATCTTGTGCGCAATGTCCTGCGCACTGAAACCGGCGCTACCCGTGTCCACCAGAAAACCGCACACCCCGTCGTCGGTATGCGCCCAGATGATCGCAATGCCGGCAATGCTGCCGTTGGTGATCCACATCTTGGCGCCGTTCAAGCGCCAGCCATCGCCCTCGCGCACGGCGCGCGTGGTCATCGCCGCCGGATCCGAGCCGCCTTGCGCCTCGCTCAGGCCGAAGCAGCCGATCAACCGGCCGGCGGCCATCTCCGGCAACCAGCGTTGACGCTGTTCGTCGCTGCCGTAGGCATGGATGGGATACATGCACAACGAGGACTGCACGCTGACGAAACTGCGCAGGCCACTGTCGCCGCGCTCCAGCTCCTGGCAGATCAGCCCGTAGGCGACCGCTCCCAATCCCGCACCGCCATCGCGGACCGGCAGGCTGGCGCCCAGCAGCCCCAGCTCCGCCAGTTCCGGCACCCACTCGCGCGGGAAGCGCCCCGCATCGAAGGCATCGCCGATCGCCGGCAGCACCCGCGTGTCGGTGAAGCGCGCCACGGCGTCCTGCACCGCCCGTTCCTCGTCGGTGAGCAGCGCGCGGACATCGAACAGATCATCGGGACGCAGCGGCATGTCGGCTTCCACTCCAGGAGAAGCGGCGATTATCCGTCAGTTGCCGGCCCACCATGGCGCCGCATCGCCGCGCGCCGGACCCACCAACGAAAAGAGCCGGCAATGCCGGCTCTTTTCTGCTATCGCAGCGATCCTGTGAAGGACGGCCGCCAGCGTTTTACTGCCGCGTGCTGCCCGTCTCCACGCGAACACCCCGGTCACCGGCGGTGGAAGCGGTCTGCGTCACCAGCTGACCATCGACCACCGGCAGGCGATCGCTGGCCGGCTTGTCATTCATGCGCACGGTCTTCTCGAAGCCGTCGTAGCGATAGGTCACGTCGTAAGCCACCACGTTATCGGCATCGCCCAGCGAGATGCGCTCGCCCGGCTTGCTGTCCATGCGCATGGTGCCGGTGGTGCCATCGGCATTGCGGTAGGTCACGTCGTAGCCGACCACACGTGAGGACTGCGAGTTGGCGTTTTCGGTATGGCACTGGCGCTCGGTGCGATCGACCACGCGACCGCCGACATGGTTGCGGTCCACACGGTTACCGATCAGGCCGCCACCCACGGCGCCGGCCGCGGTCGCCAGCTTGCGGCCATTGCCGCCGCCGACCTGGTTACCGATCAGGCCGCCAATCACAGCGCCGGCCACGGTGCCGCCGACGTTGCCGTCACGCTCGGGAAGGCGCTCTTGCACCACCACGTCGCGGCAGACCTCGCGCGGCGAGGAACTGGTGGTGGTTTCACGAATGGCAGCGCTGTTGACGACCTGCGCGTACTGCGGTTCGCGCTGGCTGATCGGCGCCACCTTGACCACATCGGCGTATTCCAGACCACGCGGTGCGGGCTCGCCATTGGCCACGAAATCACCGGACGATGGACGGTTGTTCATGAAAGCGGCAGTGGCCACGCCTCCGACCAGCAAGGCACCGGCGGCGACCAGTATAGTTGTCGTGTTGCTCTTCATGACCAGCTCCCTGCGGACGCGCCGCGTTGTTGACGGCGCTGATTCCAGCACGGGAACCCTGAACAAAAACGCCCTCGCTCATGAACGCGGCGGTTAAGTTCAGCTAGCGGTTACTTCATGGATCTCTAACAGCCGGAGCATTCGCATGCGAAATCCTCTTACCTCGCGCGCCCTGGAGTGGGCCGGCAAGCTGCGCTATCCGACGCTTTTCAAGCTGGCCGCAGCGCTGTTTCTGGTGGATCTGGTGATCCCGGACCCGATTCCGTTCCTGGACGAATTGCTGTTCGGCCTGACCACGCTGTTGCTGGCCAATTGGAAGACGCGCAAGGCGCCGCTGCCCGCACCGGTTCGCCGCGATTGATGCAACTGATCGACAGCCACTGCCATCTGGATGCCGGCGAGTTCGACCACGACCGCGCTGCGGTGATCGCACGCGCGCAGGCGGCCGGCATTACCCGGCAGGTGGTTCCGGCGATCACTGCCGCGAGCTGGCCTGGCCTGCGCGAGGTGTGCAGGCAGGCGCCGGGCCTGCATCCGGCCTACGGGCTGCACCCGATCTTTCTCGATCAACACCGCCCCGCGCACCTGGACCTGCTGGCCGAGTGGATCGAGCGCGAGCGCCCCTGCGCCATCGGCGAATGCGGACTGGACTTCTATCTGGACGGGCTGGATGCGCGCGCGCAGCGCGACTATTTCGATGGCCAGTTGCAGTTGGCCAAGCATTTCGACCTGCCGCTGATCGTGCACGCGCGCCGCGCCACCGAAGAAGTGATCGCCCGCATCAAGGCAGTCGGCGGCCTGCGCGGAGTGGTGCACAGCTTTGCCGGCAGTCCCGAACAGGCGCAGCAATTGTGGAAACTGGACTTTCTGATCGGCCTCGGCGGCCCGGTGACCTACCCGCGCGCCAATCGTCTGCGCGGACTGGTGGCGACGATGCCGCTGCAACACCTGTTGCTGGAAACGGATGCGCCCGATCAACCCGACGCGGCCATTCGCGGGCAACGCAACGAGCCGGTGCGCCTGACCACCGTGCTGGACTGCATCGCGCACCTCCGCAACCAGGCCGCTGCCGACATCGCCGCGCAGACCAGCGCCAACGCGGAGCGGTTATTTGGCCTGGCGGCCTGATTCACTACGCGGCGTCGCACCAGGCAACGTCACGCACAGGACTTACGACGCCGCAGCAACCTCGGCCGCCGGCCCGGCGACGGCGGCCTTGGGCTTGAGCAGCATCTCCAGCGCCTTGCCCACCGCGACAAACGCAAACGTGCCGGTGATGTGCGTGGCAGCGCCCAGCCCTGCCCCGCAGTCCAGCTTGAGCGTGGCATCGGCATCCAGTTGCGGGCGAATGCCGCAGACACTGCCGTCGGCCTGCGGATATTTGACGTTCTCCAGCGAATACACCGCCGGCACGCCGAAGTAGCGCTGCGGATTCTTGGGGAAGTTGAACTCGCTGCGCAGCTTCTTGCGGATCAGCGCCAGCATCGCATCATGCTCGGTGCGCGAAACATCGCGCACCCGCACCAGGGTGGGATCGGTCCGGCCACCGGCAGCGCCGACGGTCAACAACGGCAACTTGCGCCGACGGCACCATGCGATGGTTTCCACTTTCACCCGGAAACTGTCGCATGCATCGATGACCAGGTCGAAGTCGTCGCCGAGCAGGCTTTCGATATTGCCGGCAGTGAGAAACGACTCCACCGCGTCGGCGTCGATTTCCGGATTGATCGCCACACAGCGCTCGGCCATCGCGCGCGCCTTGTTGCGTCCGTACTGCCCCGCCAGCGCCGGCAATTGCCGATTGGTGTTGGACACGCACAGGTCGTCGGCATCGATCAGGCGGAGATGCCCGACGCCGGTCCGCGCCAGCGCCTCGACCACCCACGAGCCCACACCGCCCATCCCGACCACCGCCACGCGGCAGACCGACAGCCGCTCCACCGTGCCGACTCCATACAGCCGGTCGATCCCGGCAAAACGTTCACGCCATTGTGCTTTCATCGGCCTATTTTACGCGCGCCACCCGCGCGTTCACCAAGACGCATCATTCCGGAACCAGCATCCATGCCAGCCACGCCTCCCAGGCAATCACGTGCGACCCGCTACGCCTTCATGCTGGTGCTGGGTCTGTTGATCGGGCTGGTGACCACCGTCATGGTGGCGCGCGTGCTGCAGGCCAGACGCGACCCGGTGCCCGATAGCCTGATGCAGGTGATGGCCTACCAGCTGCGCGCGCTGCAGCCGGCAACCAGCAGCGCCTGCAAACCGCCCACGCAGCGGGCGCGACTGCAGTCGCTGCGCCTGTTGGCCGACGAATTGGAACCGGCCTTTCCTAATATTGGTGAGGACCGCCGCTTCATCGCCCATGCCCAGGCGCTGCGCGCAGTGCTGGAACAGGCCCAGCAGACGCCGCTGACGGATTGCGCAGCGACCGCAGGCGAAAAAAACCGCATTTCCGAGGCCTGTGAGGCCTGTCATCGCGAATTTCGTTGACCGCTCGCCCCACTGCGCGCGAACGGCAGCAGATGACCTCGGTAAATATGTCGTGCGGTTTTCGTTAAGCCTGGAGTGATCCAGTTGGCAGGCCGTTCACCCAGCGCGTTACAGGATGACGTCGCCGCGGCCCCGACCGCTTTTTTGAACACCCGGAGAGACTCCATGAAAACCCGACTGCTCGTCATCGGCCTGGCTGCCACCGTCACCCTGGTCGGCTGCGCCACCTCGCAGCCCCAATACGGCAGCTATCGCGGCGACCGTGGATACGACCAGGGCAGCCCGCAACAGGCACCACGCTGCGTGGATTGCGGCATCGTCACCCGCATCGATGAAGTGGGCCCGACCCGTAGCGCGCCCACCGGCACCGGCGCGGTGCTCGGCGGCATCGTTGGCGCAGTCGCCGGCCGCCAGATTTCCAAGGAAACCGGCGGCAGCAAGGGCAACAAGAACGTCTCGGCGGTGGCCGGTGCGGCCGCCGGCGCGCTGGCAGGCAACGCGATCCAGAACAACGTCACCAGCGACAGCTTCGATGTGCAGGTGCGCATGGATGATGGCCGCGTCATCGTGGTGAACCAGCGCGACCTGGCCGGCGTGCGCGAAAACGCCTACGTGCGCGTGGTCAATGGCAAGGTCGTGCTGCGCTGATCCAATCACGCAAGGCAGCAGCACCGACATCGCTCGCCACCAGGCAGGCGCTGTCGGTGCCGGGATTGGCATGCACATGTCGTGCAGTGCGGTTTTCCGTGCTGTCTGACCTGCCCGCAGTCTCCGGCCACATGCCGTCGGCAATGCGGCTCGTCGCGTGAAACAGCAGAAAGGCCCGGAAACGGGCCTTTCTGCTGCCTGCCTGGCGCAATACCGCGTTTGCGCGGCTCAGACCACCTGGACTGCATCGGCCTGCAGGCCTTTCTGGCCTTGCACGACGGTGAAGCTGACCTTCTGACCTTCCTTGAGACTTTTGAATCCCTGGATCTGGATCGCGCGGAAATGGACGAACACGTCCTCCCCGTTTTCGCGACTGATGAATCCAAACCCCTTGGCATCGTTGAACCACTTCACGACACCATTCTCGCGCTCGATGTTGGACATCTCGACTGACTCCCTACGACACTGTGATGGACTGGCGGCGGTCGCTGTGATTGCAAGGAGGAAGCGAGGTACAAGGATGTAGCGGATCGAGCGATCTACCGCATCAGGCCACGATTCGCGGTGACCTTTGCAAACAGCAGCGGCAGCAACTTAACCCGCAAAAAACCAATTTTCAAGCAGCCTTTTCGAATTTTGTCAAGGCCGAAACAGGACACTTCTGAACCATCATGGATACAACCGTTGTCTATTACGTCCTGGCTGGTGCGCTGGTGCTGGTTGGCCTGGCCGGCGTCGTGCTGCCGGCCTTGCCCGGCTTGCCCTTGGTATTGGCGGGCTTGCTGGTGGCCGCGTGGGCCGATGGCTTCAACCATGTCGGCGGGATTCCGCTGGTGGTCCTGGGCCTGATCACCGCGCTGTCGTTCGTGGTCGATTTTCTGGCAACCCTGTACGGGGCGCAGCGCGTGGGTGCCAGCAAGCTGGCGTTGTGGGGGTCGGTGATCGGCGCCATCGTCGGCATCTTCTTTATGCCCATCGGCCTGTTTGTCGGCCCGTTTGCCGGCGCATGGATCGGCGAGTACTACCAGACCCGTAAAACCGGCCAGGCGACCAAGGTCGGCATCGGTACCTGGCTGGGCATCATGCTCGGCACCGCGACCAAGCTGGCGCTGGGCCTGTGCATGCTCGGCGTGTTTGCGATCGCCTGGTTTTTCTAGCGCCCTGACCGCGGCCGGATCGCGCCGCGCTATCGGTGCGGCGGCACACGCTCGCCAACCAGTCCAGCTGGGGGCCCCCCCCCGATCGGATGTTATGCCGGCGTGTACACATTGCGCATGCAGACGCGGCCGTTAAGCTTCGCATCTCTGCGCCGGCCTGGCGCTTTCACCATCGACCACACTGCCCATGTCCAGACACCGTACCCGCCCCTTGATGTTGATTGCACTGGCGGCCGCACCGCTGGCGCATGCGCAGGAAATCGCACCGACCCCGGCATCGCCGCAAGCCTGCACCTCGGTCACCTCCGATGCCGCGCGCCTTGCCTGCTACGACCAGGCACTGGGCCATACGCCGCAACTGACTGCCGAGGCCGACGCCGCCGCGCAGATGGCCAAGCAGAAGGACGCCCAGCCGCAGGACAAGCGCACGAGCAGCCGCGTCGGCGATTTCTTCCGCGCCGATGGTCAGGACCAACCCAAGGCCGAGGCGGTCGCCAACGCCGGCCGTGGCTCGCTGCTGGATCGCCGCTGGGAGCTGGCCAAGGATTCCAAGCTGGGCACGTTCCAGCTGCGCGGCTACAAGCCGGTATATCTGTTGCCGGCGTTCTGGACCAGCAACTCCAACCGCACCCCGCAGTCGCCGAACCCGGCCAACTCGGTGTCCACGCCGCAACAACTGGACAGCACCGAGCTCAAGTTCCAGCTCAGCTTCAAGACCAAGGTGGTCGAGGATGTGTTCGGCGACAACGGCGACATCTGGATGGGCTACACCCAGAGTTCGCGCTGGCAGGCCTACAACGCCGATGCCTCGCGCCCGTTCCGCGAGACCAATTACGAGCCGGAAGCGATGCTGGTGTTCCGCAACAACTACAGCCTGTTCGGCTGGAAGGGCCGCATGAGCGGCATCAGCATCAATCACATGTCCAACGGCCGCGAAGATCCGTTATCGCGGTCCTGGAACCGGGTCATCCTCAATGTCGGGCTGGATCGCGAGAACTGGGCGTTGACGCTGCGTCCGTGGTTCCGCATCAAGGAAGACCGCGTCGACGACAATAATCCCGATATCGAAGATTACATGGGCCGCGGCGACGCCACCCTGGTCTACAACAAGGACGGCCACGAGTGGGCGTTGATCGCGCGGCATTCGCTGCGCGGCGGCGACCGCTCGCACGGCTCGCTGCAGCTGGATTACGGCTTCCCGATCACCAACCTGCTGCGCGGCCATGTGCAGGTGTTCGACGGCTACGGCGAAAGCCTGATCGACTACAACCACAAGGCCACCTATATCGGCCTGGGCGTCTCGTTGCTGGAGTGGTTCTAAGCGCTTGTCGTGCACTGGCCGACGGCTTGCTGGCCAGTTGCCACCGCCGCCTCTGAAAGGGCTGCGCCGGCTATTGCGCTGCCCGCCTGCATGCGCGACCGAAATCCGCTGTGGCATGCACCATGCCAATTGCGATTCAACGCAGCGGCGACATCGGCCTGACTCGTACTCGCCATGCAAGTCGCCACCCGCGCCACCCGCCAGGCCGTCGATGACACGCCTGGCAGTCGCGCGGGTGGCGCCGTCGCGTTGGCCGGTGGTCTGCTGGCCGCGTTAGCCGGCGCAGGCGGTTTCGTTGCAAAACGCTTGCGGCCGGGCCCGCGGACTGGGAGCATGACGGCATCACCTCCCGTACACGGCCGAACAGGCCATCCCCGCCGACAGGACGTCCAATGGCCCGCCCGCATCGCTCCTTCTTCGCCTACGCTTCCGCGCTGCTCGGCGTGCTCAGTCTCATGGGCGTGGTGTGCTTCCACTTCCCCGACCTGTTGACCAGCCGCGAATTCCGCGCAGCCTACAACGAGCAATTCGCCCGTCACCTTCTTCTGGTGGGATTGGTCGCTGCGTTTTTGCTGGGCACCTTTGCCATCCTGCGCGACCGCAACAAGCGCATCGCCCTGGTCGGCGTGGGCAGCGCAACGCTGGCGGTCCTGTTTGGCGGCACCAACGTGCAGTTGGATACGATCGGCCGCACGCCCTACTCGCTCGGCCTGGACTGGTTTGTCATCTCGCTGTTTTTCTCGGCACTGGTCTTCGTGCCGCTGGAACGCTATCTGGGCAAGCGCCGCATTTCGCCGTTGCGCCCGGGCTGGCGCACCGATATCGGCTATTTTTTTATGAGCCATGTGCTGGTGCAGTTCATCCTCATCCTGGTCACCGCCTCCACCGGAAGCATCGCCGGACTGGCCGCATTTCCATCGCTGAAAGCGGCAATCCAATCCATGCCGGTGTGGGCACAGTTCCTGATCGCCGTGTTCGTCGCCGACATGGCGCAGGCATCGCTGCACCGGGCATACCACAACATTCCCTGGCTCTGGCGCTTCCACGCGGTGCACCATTCCAGCCGCGAAATGGATTGGCTGGCGGGGTCGCGCATCCATTTCGTGGAAATCGTGTTGACCCGTAGCGCGGTGTTGTTGCCGCTGCTGATCCTTGGCTTCTCGACACCGGCAGTCAACGCCTACGTGATTCTGGTCGGCCTGCAGGCAGTGCTTGCGCATTCCAATCTCGGCCTGCGTTTCGGCTGGCTGGAATATGTCCTGGTGTTGCCGCGTTATCACCATTGGCACCATGCGCGCCAGCAGGACTATATCGACGTCAATTACGCCATCCATCTTCCGTTGGTGGACATGCTGATGGGTACGTTCAAGCTGCCGCCGGATCGCGACGCCTGGCCGCAGGAGTACGGCGTGATGAAACTGGAAACGGTGCCCAAGGGGTTGATGCGCCAGCATCTGATGCCATTCCGTCGGCGCAAGACCTTCGACGATTATGTCGATTGACTCCGTCGCAGTGGCGATGAAGCGATTGCACGCAGCATGATCTGCCGACTGGCGCGCAGCGAGCGCGCCGCCTTATCCGTACGCGCACCAACCATGCAGTAACCACGGACTAACCGGCGTTTAGAAACACGTCGCAGCAGATGGACGCATGGCAAAGGCGTCGATGTGCATCTTGCCGATGGCGCAGGCACTGGCCGGCGCCATCGCCGAGGCGAACGATCCGCCAATCAGACGTCGAAGAAATCCACTTTGCCGTCTTTCAGCGTGTAATACGCGCCGACCACGCGCACATTGCCGGCGCGCAGCGGTTCGAGCAGCGCAGGTTCGGAGGCAGCACGCAGACGATCGACGGTGCGCTTGACGTTGGCCTTGACCGAGGCGGCCAGCAGATCCTCGCCCCCCTGGCTCTTGGCGGTCAGCACCGCCGGCACGATGGGCTCGATCATCGCGCCGATCGCGCCAGGGTAAAACGCGTTCTTTTCCACCACCGATACCGCTGCAGCCACGGCGCCGCAACTCTCGTGGCCCATCACCACCACCAGCGGAACACCGAGCTGACTCACCGCATATTCGATCGACCCCAGCGCAGTGGTATCGACGGTGTTGCCGGCATTGCGAACGATGAACATTTCACCCAGGCCGCGACCGAACAGCAGTTCCGGCGGCACGCGCGAATCCGAGCACGACACCAGGATCACGAACGGGGTCTGACCCAGCGCCAGTTCCAACCGGCGCCTGCTGTCGGAAATCACCTTCTTCGGGCGGTTTTCGACGGACGCGGCATTGCCGTCACGCAGAACCTGCAATGCCTGGCCGGCATTCAAATCGGTTTTCTTCGACGGTGCCGCGCGTACCGCCAACGGCAGGGACGTGGCAGCGGCCGCGATCGGCGCGCAGCAGGCGCATTGCAGCAGTTTTCGACGAGATGCGGAATGCGACATGGACGAGCCCCCCTGAGCTCTGAGTGTGTGCCGATCGTACACCGCAGCGGGCGCGGAAAATCGCTACACGGCGCAGTGATTCAACATTGCTCGCACGCTCACTGGACAATTCAGGTCCAGTCCGTCAGCCCTTCGCGGCGGTAGGTTTCCTGGAACGCCGGCCGGGCCTTCATGCGCTGCGCATGCGCCTGCAGCGCCGGCCAGGTATCGGTCGGACGCGGCATGTTGCGCGACCAGCGCATCAGCATGGTGAGCATGAAGTCGGCCGCCGACAGGGTCTGGCCCAGCAGGTACGGGCCAGTGGCCTGCAGGTGGGCATCGACCTGGCTCCAGGCCGCTTCGAGTTTGTGGCGTGCCTGCGCCTGCGCGGCATCGGCATGCTCGGCACCCGCCGGCTCGCCCGGGTAGAACCAGGCGCGATAGGCCGGCTGCAGCGTGTTGGCGCAGAAGAACATCCACTTGTAGTACGCGGCGCGCTCGGGCGTGCCGAGCGGTGGTGCCAGCCCGGCCTGCGGATGCAGGTCGGCCAGGTGCAACACGATCGCGGCCGCCTCGGTCAGCACCTGTCCGTCGAGCACCAGCGTCGGCACCACGCCGGCCGGATTGAGGGCCAGATAGTCGGCCGATTTCTGCTCGGCGCGCTCGAAGTCCAATGCGTGCAGGACGTGCGGCATATCGAGTTCGATCAGCAGCCAATGCACGACAAATGCTGCGGTGCTGGGGGTGTGGTAGAGCGTGTTCGACATGGGACGTCCTGTGCGAATGAGTGCCGGGGGGCAGCGGTCTTCCAGCGCGACAACGGCAGCGTTGCATCCATGTTCGGCACGTAGACGGCTGGCGGGAATGCACGCCACATCGACAAAAAGAAAGCCGGAGGATGCACCGGCTTTCTCGCGACGACATGGCGTTGGATCAGGCTTCCACCACCACCGGAATCTTGCCGATGCGCGACTGCCATTCACGCGGGCCGGTCTTGTGCACCGACTCGCCAGTGGAATCCACCGCCACGGTGACCGGCATGTCCTTGACCTCGAATTCGTAGATCGCCTCCATGCCCAAGTCTTCGAACGCCAGCACGCGCGCGGCCTTGATCGCCTTGGACACCAGATAGGCCGAGCCGCCGACCGCCATCAGATACACAGCCTTGTTGTCGCGGATCGCGTCGATCGCTGCATCGCCGCGCTCGGACTTGCCGACCATGCCGAGCAAGCCGGTCTGTTCCAGCATCTGGCGGGTGAACTTGTCCATGCGCGTGGCGGTGGTCGGGCCGGCCGGGCCGACCACTTCATCGCGCACCGGATCGACCGGTCCGACGTAGTAGATGAAGCGGTTGGTGAAATCGACCGGCAAGGTTTCGCCCTTGTTGAGCATGTCGATCATGCGCTTGTGCGCGGCATCGCGGCCGGTCAGCAGCTTGCCGTTGAGCAGCACCACTTCGCCCGGCTTGAAGCTGGCGACTTCTTCGCGGGTGATGGTGTCCAGGTTGACCCGGCGCGCGTTGGTCGGGTTGTAGGTGAGCTTGGGCCAGTCTTCCAGCGACGGCGGGTCCAGCATCACCGGGCCGCTGCCGTCCAGGGTGAAATGCGCGTGGCGGGTGGCGGCGCAGTTGGGAATCAGCGCCACCGGCAGATTGGCGGCATGGGTCGGGTAGTCCTTGACCTTGATGTCCAGCACCGTGGTCAGGCCGCCCAGGCCTTGCGCGCCGATGCCAAGCGCGTTGACCTTTTCGTACAGCTCCAGGCGCAGTTCCTCGGCGCGATTGGAGGCGCCGCGCGCCTGCAGGTCGACGATGTCGATCGGCTCCATCAACGCTTCCTTGGCCAGCAGCATGGCTTTTTCGGCGGTGCCGCCGATGCCGATGCCGAGCATGCCCGGCGGGCACCAGCCCGCGCCCATGGTTGGCACGGTCTTGAGCACCCAATCGACGATGGAATCGGACGGGTTGAGCATGGCGAACTTGCTCTTGGCTTCCGAACCGCCACCCTTGGCCGCGACGATCACGTCAAGATGGTCGCCCGGCACGATCTTGGTGTTGACCACCGCCGGCGTGTTGTCCTTGGTGTTCTGGCGCTTGCCGGCCGGGTCGGCCAGCACGCTGGCGCGCAGCTTGTTGTCCGGATGGTTGTAGGCACGACGCACGCCTTCGTTGACCATGTCTTCCACGCCCATGGTCGCGTCGGCCCAACGCACGTTCATGCCGATTTCGAGGAACACGGTGACAATGCCGGTGTCCTGGCAGATCGGGCGGTGGCCCTCGGCGCACATGCGCGAGTTGATCAGGATCTGCGCAATCGCGTCCTTGGCGGCCGGCGACTCTTCGCGCTCGTAGGCGGCCGACAGATTCTTGATGTAGTCGACCGGGTGGTAGTAGCTGATGTACTGCAGCGCATCGGCGACGGACTGGATGAGGTCTTCCTGCTTGATCGAGGTCACGGCTGGCTCTACGGCTGGCGGGGGCAATCCCGACATTTTAGTCGAAACTTCAGGCGTGTCCGGGCGTTGCGTCAATCGATGCGATTGATCGGGCAACCGATCGCGCGGGGCCGGCACGAGGCACGGGCGCGCTGCAGGCCATCGACCGCGTTGCCTGGCAAGCGTGCAGTCAGCGGCGCCACGGCGACCACGCGCAAATGTCGCAGGGCGCACCGATGCACCTCCAAACACCCCATGCCCACGCGTGGCGCTGCACACTAACCCCATGTCAGCTTCCCGATCAGGCGCCACTGCGCCCGCCGCCGCGCGTACCGGCCCCACCCTGCGCGAGCGCCTGGATGCCTTGCGCAACCTGCCGCCGTTCCTGCGCCAGATCTGGCAGACCAGCCGCTGGTTGAGCGCCAGCAGCATCGGCCTGCGCGTGCTGCGCGCGTTGATGCCGGTGGCGACGCTGTACATCGGCAAGCTGATCATCGACGAGGCCATCCACCTGGTCGGCCAACCGCCGGCCTTCGACTCGCTGGCGCAGGCACTGGGCAGCGGCCGCTTGAACCGGTTGCTGGAATTGCTGGCACTGGAACTGGCGCTGGCAATCGGCTCGGACCTGCTTGGCCGGCTGGTCGGCTATGCCGATGCGCTGCTGTCGGAACTGTTCAACAACGCCGCCAGCGTGCGCCTGATGGAGCACGCCGCGCAGCTGGATCTGGAGGATTTCGAGGATCCCGACCGGCAGGACAAGCTGGATCGCGCGCGGCGCCAGACCATGAACCGCATGAACCTGATGAGCCAGTTGTTCGGCCAGGTGCAGGACGCCATCACCGTGGTCAGTCTGGCGGTGGGCCTGGTGGTGTATGCGCCGTGGTTGATCCTGCTGCTGGCGATCGCCCTGATCCCGGCCTTCATCGGCGAGGCGCATTTCAATGCGCTGGGCTATTCGCTCAACTTCCAGTGGACGCCGGAGCGGCGCCAGCTCGACTACCTGCGCCAGGTCGGCGCCAGCGTCGAGACCGCAAAAGAAGTCAAGATCCTCAACCTGCACCGCTTCCTGATCGCGCGCTATCGCCGCCTGGCCGACAAGTTCTTCCAGGCCAATCGCGCACTGGCGCGCAAGCGTGCGTTGTGGGGCGCACTGCTGGCTGCGCTGGGCACCCTGGGCTACTACATGGCCTATGGCTACATCGCCTGGCGCACCGTGCGCGGCGATTTCAGCATCGGCGATCTGACCTTCCTGGCCGGCAGTTTCCTGCGCCTGCGCCAGCTGCTGGAAGGCCTGTTGATCGGGTTTTCGCAGGTCGCCGGGCAGGCGCTGTATCTGGACGATCTGTATTCGTTCTTCAACATCGTGCCGGAAATCCGCTCGCGCCCGAATGCGCTACCGGTGCCGCGCCCGATCCGCCAGGGCTTCGTGTTCGAGGACGTGGGCTTCCGCTACCCGGATGCCGAGCAGTGGACGGTGCGGCATCTGGATTTCGAACTGCGCGCCGGCGAAGTGCTGGCGCTGGTCGGCGAAAACGGCGCCGGCAAGACCACCCTGGTCAAGCTGCTGGCACGGCTGTACGACCCGGACGAGGGCCGCATCCTGCTCGATGGCCACGACCTGCGCGATTACGATCTGGACGACCTGCGCGCCAACCTGGGGGTGATCTTTCAGGACTTCGTGCGCTATCACCTGAGCGTGGGCGAGAACATCGGCGTCGGCCAGGTCGATGCGATGGATGATGCGCCACGCATCCAGGCCGCTGCGCAGCGCGCGATGGCCAGCGAGCTCATCGACAGCCTGCCCGATGGCTACGACCAGCTGATCGGGCGCCGCTTCAAGAACAGCGTCGACCTGTCCGGCGGGCAATGGCAGAAGATCGCCATCGCACGCGCCTACATGCGCGATGCGCAGCTGATGATCCTGGACGAACCCACCGCGGCACTGGATGCGCGCAGCGAGTTCGAGGTATTCCAGCGCTTCAAGGAGCTGTCAGACAACCGCACCGCCGTGCTGATCTCGCATCGTTTCTCTAGCGTGCGCATGGCCGACCGCATCCTGGTGCTGGCCGATGGGCGCATCGAAGCCAACGGCACCCACGCAGAATTGATGGCGCAGGGCGGGCGCTATGCGGAGCTGTTCGAGCTGCAGGCGGCGGGGTATCGATGAGGCGGGGAATCGGGAATCGGGAATGGGGAGTCGGGAATCGTTAGAAGCGGCGTTCCCGACGTCTGATAGGTACTGAGCGCCCTGATCCGAGCGCGTACGGGATCCTTCGGCAACTGCACCCATTCCCCATTCCCGATTCCCGATTCCCGATTCCCGATTCCCGATTCCCCATTCCCGGCCAGCCAAATGAGAGTTCATCTCATTTGATCGGCTTGAGGTAGAATTGGCGGGGACTCTTTCCCACGACACTTACCGGTATGTCTTCCGCTTTCGGCGCCGAAACGGTGCTTGAGGTCCGTCATTGGACCGATGCCTACTTCAGCTTCACCACGACCCGCGATGCCGGTTTCCGCTTCGAAAACGGCCAGTTCGTGATGATCGGGCTGGAAACCGAAACCCGGCCGTTGCTGCGCGCGTATTCGATCGCCAGCGCCAACTGGGAAGAGCATCTGGAGTTCTTCAGCATAAAGGTGCCGGACGGCCCGCTGACCTCGCGGCTGCAGCACATCAAACCGGGCGACAAGGTGCTGGTCGGCAAGAAGCCCACCGGCACGCTGTTGATCAGCGACCTGCACCCGGGCCGCAACCTGTACCTGCTGGGCACCGGCACCGGCCTGGCGCCATGGCTGTCGATCATCAAGGACCCGGAAACCTACGAGCGCTTCGACAAGGTGATCCTCACCCAGGGCGTGCGCTTCGTGCAGGATCTGGCCTACCGCGACTACTTCGAGCGCGAGCTGCCGCAGCACGAATTCCTCGGCGACCTCCTGCGCGACAAGTTGCTGTACTACCCGGCGGTGACGCGCGAAGCCTTCGCCAACCAGGGCCGCCTGACCGAGCTGATGGCCGATGGCCGCATGCAGCAGACGCTGGGCCTGCCGACCCTGGATCCGGCCAACGACCGTTTCATGATCTGCGGCAGCCCGCAGATGCTGGCCGACCTGCGCACCCTGCTGGATGCGCGCGGCTTCCAGACCTCGCCGCGCATCGGCACGCCGGGCCATTACGTCTTCGAGCGCGCGTTCGTCGAGAAGTGATGCGGTACGCACGACACCTTTGGTGTCGTAGCGTGTGCTTGCGCGCCATGAGGCTTCATTCCTGGAGCCTCGTCTGGCATACCCGTGCTCTTACTTGTGCGTTGAGGGCATGCCGCTAGCGAGACATGCACGCCTGCCACTCAGCCGAGCGCACGCTCGATATCCGCAGCCAGGGCGTCCGGCTTGGTGGTCGGCGCGTACCGTTCCAGCACCGTGCCGTCGCGGCCGATCAGGAACTTGGTGAAGTTCCACTTGATCGCCTGCGATCCCAGCACGCCACGCTGTTCGTGCTTGAGCCATTGCCACAGGGGATGTGCGCCGCTGCCATTGACCTCGATCTTTGCCGACAGCGGAAAATCCACCGAATAATCGAGCGAGCAGAACTGGCGGATCTGCGCAGCATCGCCCGGCTCCTGATGACCGAACTGATCGCACGGGAAACCGATCACCACCAACCCGCGCTCGCGATAGCGTTGCCACAGCGCCTGCAGGCCTGCGTACTGCGGCGTAAAACCGCATTTCGACGCGACATTGACCACCAGCACCACCTTGCCGGCGTAATCGCGCATCGACTGCGTGCGACCTTCCAGGTCGGTGAATTCAAAACTGGAAACATCCCCCATGGCAGCCTCGACGTGTGTAAAGACCGCAGCGTAGCGCAGCCGACCGCGTTGCTGTATCGCCATCGCAAAGCGCCTTCGGCACGAACGCAAGGCAGGCTGTCGCCATATCCGACATCGTGCCTGGCCGCCAGCGTCGGGCAGACAAACGACGAACTCGACTGAAAATGGCCGCGTGGAAACCAGGCCGGCACCCGCAACGTCGTGCGCGGTCGTCAGCTGCATGGGACAGCGCGGCGCAAGTCGAATGCACGACCTGGAACGCGCCGCACCAAGAGCGACCAACACAACGTTGCGAGCAGTCCTCAGGTGCGCGTGGACGGCGCGCTCGAAACCGGCATGGACGTGTGGCACACGCCGATTGCGAGCACCGGAAGCGTCCGCCTGTCACCTGTGCAACTTTTTAGCCGCTCCAAGCGACGGCTGCGCCTGCCAACGGCAACGCGATTGTCTTGTGAGTCGCCCTCACCCTACCGAGCCGCACTTGTCGCGTCCGCCTGATGGCGCCGCAATGACCTCGCAGCCATGCCTTTTGTCACACGCCTGTCCCGGCCGGCTGGGTTAGCCTCGGCGGTTCGCACTTTGGAGCAACTCTCTTGACCACCCGTCTCGCCTTTGCCCTGGCCGCTTCCCTGGGACTTGCCATGCCGTCCTACAGCATCGCCGCACCCGCCACCACGCAGGCTGCCGCACACGCCAACCCGTTCTTCGCCGACAGCACGCTGCCGCTGCATTACCCACAGTTCGACAAGATCACCGACAGCGATTTCGCACCTGCCTTCGACGCCGGCATGACCGAGCAATTGAAGGAAGTGGAAAAGATCGCCAACCAGAAGGCCAAGCCGAGCTTCGACAACACCCTCATCGCGCTGGAGAAGAGCGGCGCCACGCTGGATCGCGCCACCACGGTGTTCTTCAACCTGGTCGGTGCCGATACCAACGACGCGCGCAAGAAACTGCAGGCCGATTATTCGGCCAAGTTTGCCGCGCACCGCGATGCGATCTCGCTCAACGGCAAGCTGTTTGCACGCATCCAGACCTTGTACGACCAACGCAGCACGCTGGGGCTGGACGCACAAGGTGTGCGCCTGGTCGAGAAGTACTACAGCGACTTCGTCCGCGACGGCGCCAAGCTCTCCGATGCCGACAAGACCACGCTCAAGGCGATGAATGCCGAGCTGGCCAACCTGGGCACCACCTTCAGCCAGAACGTGCTGGCGGAGGTCAATGCTGCGGCCGTTGTCGTCGATGACGTCAAGCAGCTGGATGGCCTGTCCGACGAGCAGATCGCCGCTGCCGCCGAAGCGGCCAAGGCGCGCAAGCTCGACGGCAAATACGTGATCGCGCTGCTCAACACCACCGGCCAGCCGCCGCTGACCCAGCTGAAGAATCGCGACCTGCGCAAGAAGATCTACGACGCCTCGGTGTCGCGTGGCAGCCACGGCGGCCAGTACGACAACACCGCATTGGTGGCGCGCATCATGAAGCTGCGCGCCGACAAGGCCAAACTGCTCGGTTTCCCGACCTACGCCGCGTATTCGCTGGAAAACCAGACCGCCAAGACCCCGGAAGCGGTCAACGCGATGCTGGGCAAACTAGCCCCGGCCGCAGTGGCCAACGCCAAGCGCGAAGCGGCCGATCTGCAGGCGATGATCGACAAGGAGCAGAAAGCCGCGCGCAAGCCCACCTTCAAGCTCGAAGCCTGGGACTGGGCCTACTACAGCGAGAAGGTGCGCCAGGCCAAGTACAACTTCGACGAGTCGCAACTCAAGCCATATTTCGAGCTCAAGAACGTGCTGGAAAACGGCGTGTTCTATGCGGCCAACCAGGAATACGGCCTGACCTTCAAGCAGCGCACCGACCTGCCGACCTACCGCGACGACATCACCGTCTACGACGTGTTCGACGCCGACGGCAAGCAGCTGGCGATCTTCATCGCCGACATGTACGCGCGCGAATCCAAGCGCGGTGGCGCATGGATGAACTCCTACGTGTCGCAGTCGGCGCTGACCGGGTTCAAGCCGGTGGTGGCCAATCACCTCAATATTCCCAAGCCGCCGGCCGGCCAGCCCACGTTGCTGACCTGGGATGAGGTGACCACCATGTTCCATGAGTTCGGCCATGCGCTGCACGGCATGTTCTCGGACGTCAAATACCCGTATTTCTCCGGCACCAGCGTGCCGCGCGACTTCGTCGAGTTCCCCTCGCAGGTCAACGAAATGTGGGCCGACGAGCCGTCCATCCTGAAGAACTACGCCAAGCATTATCAGAATGGCACGCCGATGCCGCAGGCATTGCTGGACAAGGTGATTGCGGCGTCCAAGTTCAACCAGGGCTTTGCCACCACCGAGTATCTGGGTGCGGCCATGCTCGACCAGAACTGGCACCAGCTCAGCGCCAACCAGGTGCCCGACGCAGCCGGGGTGATGGCCTTCGAAGCCAAGGCCTTGCAGCAGGACGGCATTGCCTACGCGCCGGTGCCGCCGCGCTACAAGACCCCGTATTTCAGCCACATCATGGGCGGTTACGCGGCTGGCTATTACGCCTACATCTGGTCCGAGGTGCTCGACGCCAACACCCAGCAGTGGTTCAAGCAGCATGGCGGGTTGAGTCGCGCCAACGGCGATCGCTTCCGCAAGACCCTGCTCTCGCGCGGCGGCAGCGTGGACGCGATGGAGCTGTTCCAGAACTTCGCTGGTCATGCACCGCAGATCGAACCGCTGCTGGAAAAACGCGGACTGAGCGAACCAGCGGAAACCCCGCGCCGCTGAGTGTGAAGCTGCCGGTGTAGGCGGCGCCGCGACCTTTTTGCCAAAGAAAGGCCGCCCGCATTGCCTCCCTTCCCCCGCTCGCGAGGGAAGGAATTGTCGCGGCGTCCTGCAACGCAACGGCGCCCGGTCACGCCGGGCGCCGTTGGACTTGCGCTCACCATGAATGGCGCGACATCCGTCGCACCGACACAGGTTGGATTACTGGACCTGGCCCGACGCACTGGCATTGGCGTCGGCCGCCGCCGAACCGCTGGTACCGCCCTGCACATTTCCCGCCTGCACGGCGCCAGACCCGGAGGCGCTGCCACCACCCGATACCCGCGCCGACGACGGGTTCACGTTGGCATCGACACGGTGCGATGCACTGCCGTCAGCCGTGCCGCCGCCACTCAGTGCAGGCGTCTCCAGCGTGCCGGCATTGCCGGCAGCACCTGCCCCGCCGACCGTCTGCATGCCTGCCGTGCCTGTCGCACGCGCCGCAGTCTGAGCGCTACCGGCAGCGCCGTTGACGCTGTTACGCGCCGTACGTGCGGTATTGCGCGCGGTCGACACACCGTTGGCAGCGGTCGTATCGGCAAGGGTCTGCGCGCCCATGGCCGCATGGCCGGCGGCATCCTGCGTCGCCGATGCAGCGGCGGCACCGCGTACCGCCGTGCGCTGCGTTGCGCTACGCACATGCCGCGATTGCGCATCGATTGCGTTCTTCGCGCCGCCCACCGCAGAGCCGGCATCCAGCGTCCCGGCACCGGCGGCGTTGCCGCCTAGCGTCGCACCACCGACTCCACCGACCGTGCCGCCCACCGTGCCACCCAGGCCACCCGCACCGCCGAGTACCTGCGCGCCAGCCAAGCCAGGGCTCAGTGCCAGCATCGCGACAACCACTGCACCGGGGATCAAGGTCTTGCTGTTCATCGCGTTCTCCTGCTCTGCCACAGGCAATCTGCGGCTCTCACCCACCCATACGAACCGGACGCGAGCGCACATCCCGACCACCGGGTGCGCAGACAGGCAGCATTCACCCGCCCGGCGCGCGTTGCAGCGGGAGATCCTCTCCCAGCACGCCGTTGCCGTAGACCGGGTCCACACCGCTGGCGCCGAGGTCGCGCGCGCGGCGCTGCAACTGCGCACGCAGCATTGCGGCGGCCTGCGGGTCGGGCTTGGACAGGGATTGCGCGGCGATTCGCGCCACCAACGGCGCGGCGAACGAAGTCCCACGCTGCTGCTTCCACTGCCCCTGCGGCGCGGCGGCAATGACCTCGCCGATCGCGGCGAAGGCCACCTGCATGCCGCGACCGGCTTCGGGCAGTACGCGTCGCCGCGTGTCGAGCGCCGTCACGCCGATCACGCCTGGATAAGCCGCCGGATACAGCGGCGCCGCCGCCGGTCCATCGTTACCGACGGCGGCCACCAGTAGATGGCCGCGCGCGACCAGCGCCGCCACCGCGCGTTCCAGCAGCCGGTTGGGTGCACCGATCAGGCTGATATTGATCACCGCAACGTCTTGCTGCGCCATCCAGGCCAACGCAGCAACCAGCTCGACCGCTGCGCCATCGGTGGGGGTGCCGCAATAGAGATCGGCCGCATACAAGGTGCGCGCGATGGGGCCGTGCGCCACCGCGCGTCCGGCCAACAGGGATGCGACCGCGGTGCCGTGGGTCTGAGCAAGCGCGCGTCCGTCGCATCCCCAGCGCTGCACGTCCACGCCGGCCAGCGCTGGATGCGCGGCATCGACCCCGCTGTCGATCAGCCCCACGCGAAACCCCGCCGCCGCATCGGTCGCTTCCGGGGCTGGAGACGCAGGCGTAGCGGCGTGAAGGCGAGTGGCTGACTCGCTATAGAGATGGTTGTAGACATACTCGCCCTGCGGATCGAGCTGGCGCAGCCGCTGCATCGCCCGTTGCGTGGACATACCCGGCGGGGCGTGCAACACCACCACGCGCAAGCCGAGCGCATCGAAGCCGCGTTGCTCGCCGACCACGAAACCGGCCGTCTGCGCTGCCTGCAAGGCAGCCGGACCAGGCGCCAGCGCCACGATCTGGCCGCGCATCACGATGGCGCCGTCGGCATCGCGATCCAACTCGCGCGGACGGGCGCGCAGCAGCGCGTCCAGACGTTGCCTGCGCAAACGCTGCAGATCGCCCTGCGCCTGCTGAAAGGAGCGATCCAGCGTGGCCGGCAACGCCGGTACGGCTTGCGTCACGTCTTGTACCAGCCCGCCGGCAGAGGGCAACGCCAGCTGCGCCGACGCCGACGGGCCGACCACCAACGCCGCGAGCCACAGCCAACGCGTCCACGCTACTTTCGCCATCGCCCACCCTGCCGTGGTTGCTTGCCGCACGCCATGCCACACTAATCGCGTATCGACGACGCACCGTGAACGCCTCGCCGCGTGGACGGAAGAAAACCACCTTGCCGAACGTAGTGCTGATGAAAGAGCGCGATCCCGTGGCAACCGTCGGCGATGGCATCTGCGCGCTGCTGCCGCGATTGCGGCGCTTCGCGCGGGCCATTGCCGGCCATCCGGCCGATGCCGACGACCTGCTGCAGATGGCGATCGAACGCGCCTTGCGTCATGCAGAGCAGTGGCGACCGGAGACGCCACTGCAGTATTGGCTGTTCGGCATCATCCGCCACGCGTGGCTCGATGAAGTCCGCGCGCAGCGGCGCAGACGGCAGCTGTTCGTCGGTGCCGCAGAAGGCGAGCAGGTCGGCGACAGCCCGATGGAGCGCCAGCAGCAATGGATGGCGGTACAGGCGGCCATGGCCAGGTTGCCCGACGAGCAGCGTTGGCCGATCGCATTGGTGTTGATCGAGGGATTGTCGTACCGGGACGCCGCAGCGGTCCTGGACATCCCGATCGGCACGCTGACCAGCCGCCTGGCGCGCGGCAGGGAGGCGCTGCAGGCGTTATTGGAGGAAGAACAGACGTGAACGAGATCGACCAAGCCACCCTGCAGGCCTACGCGGACGGCGCGTTGACGCCCGAGCAGGTCGAGCGGATCGAGGCCGCGCTCGCAACCGATCCGCAGCTAGCCACCGCAGTGCGCACGCTGCAACGCGTGAACGCGCAACTGCGTGCCGGCTTCGCACCGGTGCTCGACGAACCCATACCGGTGCGCCTGCTGGAAGCGGCGCGGCGGCGCCCGCCGATCACGCCGCAGACATCCTCCGACACTGCCACCGTTGCGCCCATCCGCGCACCTGCGCGGACCGCATCGCGGCAGCCGATCCGGCGCTGGGCCGTGCCGGCATCCATCGCCGCCGCGCTGCTGGTCGGCATCTGGATCTGGCAACGCCAGCCGCCGCAGCCCGCACCATCGGCCGCGCTGGCCGAGCAAGGACACGACGCCAGCGGCGCGCTCGCCCTGGCGTTGGACCGCCAGCTCTCCAGCGACCGGCAAGGCGACGTCCGCATCGGCTTGAGTTTTCGCGCGCGCGATGGCCGCTATTGCCGCAGCTTTTCGCTGAAACGCAGCAGCGCTGGACTGGCCTGCCGCCAGGGCGAGCGCTGGCGCGTCGAACTGGTGTCGCCGCTACCGCAGCAAGGCGACGAGGGCGAATTGCGCATGGCCTCCAGCGCGATGCCCGCAGCGGTATTGACTGCCATCGACGCTCGCATCGACGGCCAGGCCCTGGACGCGGACGACGAACGCGGCGCACGCGCGCAGCACTGGCGCTGACACCTCCCGTTGTCGGCGACGGCGCTGCCCGCTAGCGGACCCGGATGCAACCGCGAACCGGACGCCCGGCATCCGCATTCGCGGCGGACGTGGTCATCCTTCGGCGACGGCGTCCACGCTCTCCAGCAGCTTCTTGAGCAGCTTTTCCAGACGCACCTGTTCGACCTCGCTTAGCGCGGCGGTCTCTGCATTCAACAAGGTGCAGGCATCGGGCAACAGGCTTTCGATCAGGGCCAGGCCCGCCGGCAGCAGGGTCAATGCGATCTTGCGACGATCATCGGGACTGCTGCCGCGCGCGATCAGTCCCTTCTCGCACAGCTGATCGGTAAGCCGGGTGATATTGGCCGGCTTTTCGCTTGCAGCCTCCGCCACCTCGGTCGGCGTGATCGCCTGCTCGGGCGTGCCGTAGAGCATCATCAGGATTTCGTATTCCGGCGGGGTTATCCCGTAAGGCTTGAGTCGTGCGCAGCCGTGTGTGTGCAGTCGCTTGTAGAGATGTTTGATCAACCTCACCAGCACGGCCGGCTCCCGTGGGAATGCCGGGTACCGCACACAGGTATGGTCCACGCGATTTGCGGTTGGATCGAAGCTGCTCATATCACCCGTTTGGTTGCACTATTGAATGCCCAGGCCATTCAATCACATCGCCTGCGGGGCGACATCTCAACGTGCGAAGAGATGTACATATTCCGGCGCGACCCACGGGAGTAACGTGGCGGCGGCAACATCGGCTGTTTGCGTGCCATCCGAGTACGGCCCGACCTGATACGGCGGAAACACGAAGCGCAACGCCGTGATCTGCCCGGCCGCGTTCAATAACGGAATGAACTGCGAGAAGTTGTCGCTCTGCGCCGCTGTGCCTTCGGCGATCATGCGATCGGCCGATGCAACCTGTTCGGCCTGCTGTTCGACCGGCACGCGATCGGCCTCCACCCGTTGGGCGGCGGCGTCGTGCAGTTGTGCGGCCACCGCGCGACCGATCTTCTCCCAGCCGGCCGGGTCGGGAATCAACGCCTGCGCAGTGAGTTGCTTGCGCTGCTTGACCAGCCACACGAAGCGCGCCACCAGCGGCTCGCCGTGTGCACCGCCGGTATAGCGGCTGCCATCGGCGGCGACCACGATCAGGTCAGCGGTCTGCAATACCGTCTCGAATGCCAGCGACAATTCGTACGGCGCGGCCGGCTTGTCGTTGCCGAGGCCGGAGACCGCCTCCATCAATTCGGTACGCGCGTCCTGCGCATAGCTGCGGATCGCGGCGGCTAGTTCCGGATACGCATCCAGCCCGCGCGGATAGCTGATGCCGACCATGTAGGCAGGCGCATGCTCGATGACGTCTTCCAGCGGACCGCTCTGCACGAGAACCGGTTCGGCGGGCGGCGCGGTTGCGGCCGCTGCATCGGCTGCAGGCTCGGCCGGCTCCACCGTGGCGGGCTCGCGCTGCTTACACCCTGCCAGCAAGGCCAGCATCAACAGGCCCCACGCTGCGTTTACTCCAAACAACCGCCCCATTCCCACTGCTCCCCTGATCGAATAAGCACTGCTGGCGATCAGGCCAGCAGATCCTGAAACTCTTGATGCCGACGGAGATACGCATCGGCGTAACTGCAAGCGGGCACGACCTTCAGGCCGGCCTCGCGTGCATGGTTCAACGCGGCCTGCACCAGCACGCCGGCAATGCCGCGTCCACCGATCGCATCCGGCACCTGCGTATGGGTGATGGTCATGGTCTGGCCTTCAAGACGGTACGCCAGTTCGGCATGGTGTCCATCGCTCTCGACAGCGAAACGCTGCTGCGTCGAATCGTGCTCTGCGTGCACTGTCACTGACTCCATTGGCGTCTGCACACGGCAGCGAATGACAGCAAGTGTGACCAGCGCCATGCCGCGCCTGCGTGAAAGTGAATCGATGCTGTGACCTGAAACGCAGCCTGCGTCGAACGCCCTTAAGTTCACCTGCGTAGCGCCGATAGCTGACCCGAAGGCGCTTGCTGCACCGGTCTCCGGTAGCCGTCGAGGCCTTCGCCTTACCTACGAGGAGTCATCGCATGCACAACGATTCGGCAGGGCACAGCGCAGACAGCGACAGTTCGTTGCTGGAAGGCCTGTTCCAGCTCGCCATCAACGGCGACACCCACAGCCAGGACTTCGCGCAGCTCAACGACACGGTCTACCGGCGCCTGCAGCAGGCCTACGGCGCCGCCTCTGGCGGTCCCGCCAACGCCGACCAGGAACGCAGCGCGGCCTGAGCCAGCCCACCTTGTCCACCAGGATCCGTCACTCCGTTGGCGGTCCTGACCAGGTTGCCGCAGACAACCTGCCAGCACCAATGACCGGCCCGGACTGCGGCCTAGCCGTTGTCCCGCATGTCACGCTCAGCCGAAGCGCGGATTGGATAGCTGCTCCAGAAACACCTGCCACACGCGTGGCTCCATGATCAGCATGAACATCACACCAAACGCAGCGCCGGCCAGATGTGCGCTGTGGTTGACGTTGTCGCCGCCACGGCGGTCCATCCAGATGCTGTAACCGACGTAGAACACCGCATAGATGATCGCCGGTGCCGGAATGAACAGCACCAGGATGATGGTCCACGGTTGCAGCAGGATGAAGGCGAACAACACCGCCGACACCGCACCGGACGCGCCAAGGCTCAGGTAATTGGGATTCTTCTGGTTCTTCAAGTAGCTGGGCAGGATCGACACCACCAGCGCAAACAGATAGAACAGCGGATAGGTCAGCACGCTGCCGGTCAGCCGCGCCATCACCTGTTCGATATACCGCCCGAAGAAGAACAGCGTGATCATGTTGAAGACCAGATGACCCAGATCGGCATGGATGAAGCCGTAGGTCACCAGGCGGTCGTATTGCTTGTGCTTGTCCAGGGCCGGCGGCCACAGGATCAGGCGGTCGTGCAGCTGGCGATTATTGAAGGCCATCCACGAGACGATGCCGGTGATGGCGATCAGGATCAGGGTAATCATGCGGACCTCAGGCAGAACGGTAATTGTCGACCATGCGATACCGGCGTGCGTATAGCCCGAAGGCCAATGCCGCCAGAAACGCGAAGGCCGCGAAGAAGAACATCAGGAATGCCGCTTCGCTGAGTCCAGTATCGGCGATGTGGGAGGTCACCGTCGCGTTGCGCACCGCCACATTCGACAGCAGCACCCACAGATTGCCCACCGTGGTGGTCAGATACCAGAAGCTCATCACCACGCCCTTCATCGAGGGCGGCGCCTGGCTGTAGGCGAACTCGATCCCGGTGGCCGACACCAGCACCTCGCCGAAGGTCAGCAGCGCATAGGGCAGGATCTGCCAGGCGATATGCATCGGCTCGCCGCCGTCCATGCTGATCTGGATGGCACCGACTGCGATCCAGGCCAGGCCGCTGAAGGCGATGCCGCAGGTCATGCGACGCAGCGCGGTCGGCTCCCAACCGCCACGCCGCAGCAAGGGGTACAGCACCAGATTGTTGAACGGGATCAGCAGCATCACCAGCAGCGGATTGAGCGCCTGCATCTGCGAGGCGGTGAACCAGGCCGGCATCGTCATCTCGCGCCCCTGCAGCACCCAGGTCGAGGCCTTCTGATCGAACAGCGAAAAGAACGGCGTCACCAGCGCGAAGATCACCAGCACCCGCAGCAACGCACGCACGCCTTCGACCGCAGCATCCGGATGTGCGCCGCGTGCGCGCTCCAGCTGCCACCAGGTGCCGCCGCCGATGCCTCCCAGCACCAGCACCAACGCCAGGCACAGACAGACCACGATGCCCAATTGTTCGACCAGCAAAAAGCAGCCCAGCGCCAGCACCATCGACAGCGCCGCCAGCAGCAGGCCGGGCCGGCCTTGTCCCGGCGCACGCGCCAGCAATGCCGTGCGCACCACCGCGCCGAAGGCATGCGGATCCTTGGGCGGCAACGGCACCAGCACATAGCGCTTGCGACCCAGCCAGAACACCAGCGTGGCCACGAGCATCAGGATGCCGGGAATGCCGAACGCCCACGCCGGGCCGAAGTTTTTCAGCGCCAGCGGAATCAGCAACGAGGCGAACAGGGAGCCGAAGTTGATGATCCAGTAGAAGGCGTCGAACACCACCTTGGCCCTGTGCTTGTTGGACTGGTCGAACTGGTCGCCCATGAACGAGGCCACCAGCGGCTTGATGCCGCCCGCCCCCAGTGCGATCAATCCCAGCCCGACGAAGAATCCAGTCCGGCTGCCTTCGAACAGCGCCAGGCATGCGTGACCGGCGCAGTACACCAGGCTGAACCACAGAATGGTGTTGTATTTGCCGAAAACGCGATCGGCCAACCAGCCGCCGAGCAGCGGGAAGAAGAACACCCCGATCATAAAGCTGTGCAGGATGTGCTTGGCTTCGGTTTCACGACCGGGCCCGCTGACCTCGTTCAACAGCAGCGAGGTAATCAGGAACTGCACCAGGATGTTGCGCATCCCGTAGAAGCTGAAACGCTCACAGGCTTCATTGCCGATGATGAAAGGAATCTGGCGCGGCAACCGCGCACCGGCATCGGGAGCCGGCAAGGTGGAGGTGGTCAAAGGCAGTCCGGTCGAGCAGAAAACACGCGCTATCGTACCGGGGGGTAGCGTCCGGCCGCCATCGCGGCCATTGGACACGCTGTTGCGTGCGCCGACGCAGTTGCGCTCGCTAGCGCGGGAGCCGTCCGCTTTGCATAGTCGTTTGCATCGTCGTTCGACCTGCCTGTGCTGGAAGCGCGTTCGAGCCAGCTCCATCGGCGCGCTGGCTCGAACGCGATGACGCAGTGCAGATTGGCCTGCTGCGCCGGCTCGGCTACATTGCAAACGTTTTCCTGGAACACTGGACCGCTGGATGCCCCGCTTCACCCGCCTGGCCTTGGGCCTGTTGCTGCTGACCACCGCCCCCGCCGCATTGGCCACCGAACCGCTGACCACCCAGGCCGAGCGCAGCGGCTTTGCGCAAACCGGACGCTACGATGAAGTCATCGCACTGTGCGATGCCTTCGCGCAGCGCCACCCGCAGGCGGTGCGCTGCATCGAGTTCGGCACCACCCCGGAAGGCCGGCCGATGAAGGCGTTGGTCGTGTCCACCAGCGGCGCGCTGGATGCGGCCAGTGCCGCGCAGCGCAAGTTGCCGGTGGTGCTGGTGCAAGGCGGCATCCATGCCGGCGAGATCGACGGCAAGGACGCGGGCTTTCTGGCCTTGCGCGAGTTGCTGGACGGCAAGGCAGGCAAGGGCGTGCTCGACAAACTGGTGTGGGTATTTGTGCCGGTGTTCAACGTCGATGGCCACGAGCGCTTCGGCGCCTGGAACCGTCCCAATCAACGCGGCCCCGAACAGATGGGCTGGCGCGCCACCGCGCAGAACCTCAATCTCAATCGCGACTACCTCAAGGCCGACGCACCCGAAATGCAGGCGATGCTGCGGCTGGTGCAGCAGTGGGATCCGCTGATGTATGTGGACCTGCACGTCACCGACGGCGCCAAGTTCGAACACGATGTCTCGGTGCAGGTGGAGCCGGTGCATGCAGGCGATGCCACGTTGCAACGCGACGGCACGCGCTGGCGCGATGCGGTGATTGCCGATCTCGCCAAACAGGGCTCGCTGCCGCTGCCGTATTACCCATCGTTCGTGCACGAAGACGACCCGACCTCCGGCTTTGCCGACGACGTGTCGCCGCCGCGTTTTTCGCATGGCTATTTCCTGCTGCGCAACCGCTTCGGCATGCTGGTGGAAACCCATTCGTGGAAGACCTATCCGGTGCGCGTACGCGTCACCCGCAACGCGATCGTCTCGGTGCTGCAGCAGACCGCGCGCAACGGCGCCACGTGGCGCGCCGATGCGCTGGCGGCCGATCAACGCGCGACCCGGTTGGCTGGCGAGATGGAGCCATTGAGCTTCGCCGCCGGTCCGGCCGCACGCACCGTCGCCTTCCGTGGTTATGCCTACACGCGCACGCCCTCGCCGATTTCCGGCGCGTTGATGACCCGCTACGACGAGACCAGGCCGCAGATCTGGAAGGTGCCGTTACGCGATCAGATCACCCCCGACGTGGTGGTCCAGGCACCACGCGGCGGCTATCTGGTACCTGCCGCGCAAGCGGCCCAGGTGGCGGAAAAACTGCGGCTGCATGGCATCGCCTTCGACACCATCGCCACTGGCGGCGAGCACCCGGTACAGAGTTTCCGCGCCGACACCGCAACGTTTGCGCCGCGCTCGAATGAAGGCCATCAAAACCTGGAGATCACCGGGCAATGGCGCGACGAAATCCGCAACGTGCCGGCCGGCTCGTTGTTCGTCCCGATCGCCCAGGCCAAATCGCGCCTGGTGATGGCGATGCTGGAACCGCAGGCGCCGGATTCGCTGCTGCAGTGGGGCCTGTTCAACACCGCATTCGAGCGCAAGGAATACATGGAGGATTACGTGGCCGAGGAGGTGGCGCGCGACATGCTCGAACGCGATCCGGCAGTGAAGGCACAGTTCGAGCAGCGCCTGGCCAGCGATGCGGCTTTCGCGGCCGACCCGAAGGCGCGGCTGGAATTCTTCTATCGCCAGCATTCTTCCTGGGATGAGCGCTATCGGTTGTATCCGGTGTTGCGCACCGCGCAGACGCAGTTCTGACGCCGCATCCGATTCCGGCAACCTCCTGATTCGGCGCGTACGCGCGCCATTCCTACTCGGGCACTGCGATGCCCTCCCCTGATTGCAACCGCACCACAAGGACCACCCGTGCCACACCTTGATATGAAAACGTTTACACCCCCCAGGCCACGCCGTCTCGCGCTCGCCATTGTCCTCGGCGTCAGCGTCGCGTTTACGGTCCCGCTCAGCGCACAGCCCGCCGCTGCAGCGCAGCCGTGGATGGACACCGCCTTGACTGCGGACCAGCGCGCCGACCGCCTGCTCGCGCAGATGAGCGAAGACGAAAAGTTCCAGATGCTGCGCAGCTACTTCGGCCTGGGCACCGACAAGATTCCCAAGCCCGACGGCGCGCTGGGCTCGGCCGGTTATGTCCCCGGCATTCCACGGCTCGGCATCCCGGCGCAGCAGCTGGCCGACGCCGGCGTGGGCGTGACCAATCCCGGCGGCATCCGCAAGGGCGACTACGCCACCGCGATGCCGTCCGGCCCGTCCACCGCATCGAGCTGGAATCCGCAGCTGGCCTACAACGGCGGCAAGACCATGGGCCGCGAATCCTGGCAGCAAGGCTTCAACGTGCTGCTGGCCGGCAGCGTCAACCTGCAGCGCGACCCACGCAACGGGCGCAATTTCGAATATGCCGGCGAAGACCCGCTGCTGGCCGGCACCATGGTCGGCGAATCGATTCGTGGCGTGCAGAGCGAGCATGTGCTGTCGACGATGAAACACTTCGCGCTCAACGACATGGAAACGCGGCGCAACTTCCATAGCGCGCAGATCGGCGAGCAGGCGATGCACGAATCGGACCTGCTGGCATTCGAGATCGCGCTGAAGATCGGCGACCCCGCCTCGGTGATGTGCTCCTACAACAAGATCAACGGCATCTACGGCTGCGAGCACGATTACCTGCTCAACCGGGTGCTCAAGCAGGAATGGAACTACCCCGGCTACGTGATGTCCGATTGGGGCGGCGTGCACAGCGGCTCCAAGGCGGCGCTGGCCGGACTGGATCAACAATCGGCCGGCGAAGTGTTCGATGCAGCGGTGTACTTCGACGCGCCGTTGCGCATGGCGGTGTCGGCCGGCGTGGTGCCACGTGCGCGCTTCGACGATATGGCCAAGCGCATCCTGCGCAGCCTGTTCGCGCATGGCGCGTTCGATCATCCGACCCAGCGCCAGCCGATCGACGGCAAGGCCGGGCTGCTGGCCGCGCAACATGTCGCCGAAGAAGGCAGCGTGCTGCTGCGTAACGAACAGGCCACCTTGCCGCTGTCCAAGGACGTGCGCCGCATCGCGGTGATCGGTGGGTACGCCGACAAGGGCGTGATGTCCGGCGGCGGTTCCTCGCGTGTGGACTACACCATCAACGGCGGCAACGCGGTGCCCGGCCTCACCCCGACCACCTGGCCTGGCCCGGTGATCATCCATCCATCCTCGCCGCTGCAGGCACTGCGCGCCGCATTGCCGAACGTGCAGATCGATTATGTCGACGGCAAGGACCGCGCTGCCGCAGCACGCGCGGCCAAGGCCGCCGATGTGGCCATCGTGTTCGCCACCCAATGGGCCGCCGAATCGGTGGACCTGCCGGACATGCAATTGCCCGACAAGCAGGACGCACTGATCGAGGCGGTGGCAAAAGCCAACCCCAGGACCACCGTGGTGCTGGAAACCAACGGCCCGGTGCGCATGCCGTGGGCCGAGCGTGTGCCGGCGGTATTGCAGGCGTGGTATCCGGGCATCGGCGGCGGCCAGGCGATCGCCAACCTGCTGACCGGCGCAGTGAATCCCTCCGGCCATCTGCCGGTGACCTGGCCGGTGGACGAATCGCAGCTGCCGCGCCCCTCGATTCCGGGCCTGGGCTTCAAGCCGGCCAAGCCGGGCGAAGACAGCATCGACTACGCCATCGAAGGTGCCAACGTTGGCTATAAATGGTTCGCCGCACGCAAGTTGACCCCGCGTTATCCGTTCGGCCACGGCCTGTCGTACACGCAGTTCCGCATGGGCGGGCTGCGCGTGGAGGCCAAGGGTAGCCAGCTCACCGCGCACTTCGAAGTGGAAAATATCGGCCCGCGCGAAGGCGCCGCCGTGCCGCAGCTCTACGTCACCCTGCCCGACGGTCATGCCACCCCGCTGCGCCTGATCGGCTGGCAGAAGCTCATGCTCAAGCCCGGCGAAAAGCGCAGCGTGCAGGTCGTGGCCGAACCGAAGACGCTGGCCGACTTCGATGCCAAGGCGCGTCACTGGACGATTGCTGCCGGCAGCTACCGCGTGCAGCTGGCGCGTTCGGCGAGCGAACCGGTGGAAAGTGCGGAGGTCACCTTGCAGGCGGTGCAGCTGCCGTAAGCCGGTGTCGCGGCAGGCGTGCATCGCACGCGTCCGCCACGCCGTCTTCTCAAGTCGCCGGCAGGCACCAGCCACCACGAAGAATGTATGCGGGATGCGTTGACAGCGTCGTGCGCAACTTGCACAATTCGCCCCCTGAGTCGCCCAGGTGGCGGAATTGGTAGACGCACTAGCTTCAGGTGCTAGCGGGGGCAACTTCGTGGAGGTTCGAGTCCTCTCCTGGGCACCACGACTCACGGTAGATCGCGAAAAACCCCGCTCAGGCGGGGTTTTTTGCGTTTGGGCAGCGCACCTGAATGTCGGCGCGTCGGCATGGATGACGCTGCCGATGGACAGCGCCGCAGCAGCGCGCATGCGGTGACTTTCGACACGCGACCCGTCGCGGCGGTGGCGGCCATGCTCCACGCCTCCGAGACGGGAACCCCAGCCAATGCCTCCCCTCCCCCGGCTTGTCCTGCTGCTTGCCGTTTTGAGTCCGCATGCGTGGGCAGACCAGACCGACACGCGCGATGCAGCTCACCATCGCGCGCACGTGTCGTCGCAGCAATGCGCGCTCGGCACGCCGTTCAATGTGCTCGCCGACAGCGGCGGCATCTGGCTTTACCGCGACAGCGACTGGCCGCGCGAAGTGTTCTTCCACGGCGGCGAACTGAGCATCGACCACAAGCTGCAGCAGATCAGTGATGCCGATGCGCAACGGCTGAGAGAGATGGAAACGCGGACCCGCGCCCTGATGCCGCAGGTCGCCGGCATTGCGCATGACGTGATCGACCTCAGTTACGACGCACTCGGCGGTGTCATCGAGGTGCTGACAGGCAGTGCGCTCAACGCCCGCAAGATCGAACGGATGCGCAGAGGCGCAAGCGCCTATGTCGATGGCACCCTGGGCAATGGGCGCTGGGATCAACAGGCGTTCGACGGCAACTTCGAACGCTACGTCGAACGCCACGCCGAAGACTTCAAAGGCAGCATCGCGCGCCACATGCTCTGGCAGATCGTCACCGGGCGCTCGGAGGGAATCGACAAACGCGCCCAACAGATGGACGGCCAACTGGATGCAAGGCTCGACGCCCAAGCATCCACCATCGAGGCCAACGCCAACAAGCTTTGCCCCCAGGTAGAAGCACTGCGCCAGCTGCAGGACGCGCTTGCGTTCCGCTACCAAGGCAAGCGGCTGCAACTGCTCGCACCGCTGGAGCAAGATACGCCCCACAATGACCGCGCGCATGCCGAACCGAAGCCCGGCAACGGCGACGCACCGCCGGGCGATGCAATCGAGGTGCAACCAGCATCAAACAGATGAGGTCGCGCGCAATCGGGTCAGATCAGCGTTTGCCGGGCGTGGCGGGCATGGTCTTGATGGTCTGCCTGATGGCGCTCGAACGGGTGAGATCTCCGCTTGCCTCGTACGCCTCGGCAAGACTGTCCAACGCATTCCTGGACGCAGGAAACAGCAGCACATTCAGTGCGAACACACGAATGGCCGCATCTGCACCGAGATTGGACAGAACGGTATAGCCGGTCGTGTTGACTATCCCCTCGAGTTGGTCGATGGGCACGCTCTTGTCGGCGCGCAGTGCATCGGCCATCGCCTGCGTGTCGTTATCGACAGGCGACTGCAGCGCGAAGGCGATGAGTTTCTCCGACACGGCTTCAGCGGGGAACCTCCGTGGCGCGATGCTCGCCATGAGGCTGTCGACCAGCACCCTGGACCACACACCGCGCGTGCTGCCATTGGTCAGGTAAACGATGGTGTAGCTATCGCCATCCAGCGCGTCGGCGAACAGCAGCCGCACCCTCACCCGCGCGCCGCCATCATGGCCCACGTACCGATAGGCGTCACTTGCGCCAACCTCCCAACCGCTGGCGAACCAACCGCGCTGCCCGTTGGACAGCACCTGCGGTTGCCAGAGCTGTTGCAGCGTTGCCTTGCCGACTAACTTGCCGTTTCGCATCGCTTCCACGAACGTCGCCAGATCATCGATGCTGGTGTACAGCTCGGCATGCCCGAGGGCGTAGTCGGGCCAGGCGATCTCCGGCTCTTTTTGCAGCTTTCCGTCCTTGCCGAGGTAGGCGCTGACGCTCCCATCGACCGGCAGCCGGGAACGTCCGAGGAAGGTGTGAGATAACTTCAACGGATCGATGATTCGCTCGGCCACGACCTGCGGATACGGCTTGCGGTAATGGGTCTGCAGCAGGTACGAAAGCACCAGATAGTTGGTATTGACGTAGCGGGTGCTGCTACCCGGCGCAAACAGCAGTGGCTGATTGCCCAGCGTGGCGAAAACCGCATGCAGATTTTCCGGAAACGAAGCGTTCGCCTGCGGCGAGCCGCGCATCTGCTCCTCGGTGAAATACTCGGGCAGCCCCGCGCTGTGGTTGAGGAGCTGCCGCACCGTGATCTTTCTCCAGCGCAGCGGCAGATCGTGCAGGTAAGCCCGTGCGGGTCGGTCCAGATCGATCTGCCCGGTCTCGACCAACTGCATGATCAACGTGCTCACCAGCAGCTTGCTCAGTGAAAACGCAGGGAATATCCGCTCAGGCGTCACCGGCTGCCGGCTGTCGAGATCGGCCAACCCATCGGCGCCGCGAAACACCAGCTTGCCGTTGTGGGCAACGTACACCGCCTGCCCCACGATGCCGTAGCGCTGCCGATTGCGCTGCATCTGCTGCGTCACGTCGTCAGCCAATCCATCAGCCGATGCGAACAACGGCAACCACAGCGAAAGGAAAAGCGCGGCCTGCAGCAGACACCACGTTGCCGCAGCCGGCGCTCGCAACGGACGATGGCGCTGGACATCGTGCAAATGCCCATCACATCGATGCAGCGCAAACCGGTCTCCCTCCGGTATCCCAGGCATGAGGCAGCAGGACGAAGACGACTCGGGCGTAGAAGGCATCATTGCCATTGAACTGCTCCCACTTGGAGAGCGTCAGTCTAGAGCGTGTTGACAAGCGCAGCACGATTGTCAGATCGGCTCACAAACCGTAGCGAGCACCCGACTGATTCAGCTGCCTCTTGTTGGATGCAGTCAGAACCCCAAGTCAAATACTGCGTCGGTCGAGGCCGCGGTGCCCTCACCGCTCCAAACGGTTTGCTGGTTGTTTTGAGAAGCGCTACGCACGCAGACCATCTCGACTGGTCCTTGCCCGCCCACCGTCGCGTGACCTTACGCGGCATGGATGCCGCGTAAGAGCCTAGATGGACGCACTTGCGACGTGTCCCGCGATGGTGGGCGGGCAAGGGCCCCGCAGCCAAGTCGCAGATCATCCGCTCTGCAGTAGACCGGCGCGAAGTCGTTTTCTTGGCCGCTCGTAGCGCCTTGTCAGCCGCGCCTAATGCCCACCACCCGCCGCTGCACCACCGGCACCCGCGCCGAACGGCGGCTTGGCCAGCCACAGGAAGAAGATGATCGCCAGGAAGGTCCAGCCGAGCAGGTAGAAAATGTCGTTGAAGCCCATCTGCGAGGCCTGGTGATTGATCATGTTGTTGAGCGATGCCGCGCCGCGTTGCAGGTCGCCCTGCCCCATCGCGGTGACCTGCTCCTGCATGCCCGGCGTGTACACCGAGATGTGCTCGGTGAGGTGCGCGTGGTGCACCTGGGTGCGACGGGCCCATAGATAGGTGGTCAACGATGCGGCAAAGCTGCCGCCCAGGGTCCGCAGGAACGTGGCCAGGCCGGAGCCTGCCGCGATCTCGCGCCCATCCAGGTCGGACAGCAGGATCTGCAACACCGGCATGAAGAACAGCGCCACGCCCACGCCCATCACCAATTGCACGGTGGCCACGTGATTGAAGTCCACCTGCAGGTTGAAGTTGGAGCGCAGGAAGCTGGTGAACGACAGGAAGATGAAGGCCACGGTGGCGAGCATGCGCAGGTCGAACCGCAGCGCGTACTTGCCGACGAACGGCGTCATCAACACCGGCAGGATGCCGATCGGCGCGGTGGCCAGACCGGCCCAGATCGCGGTATAGCCCAGATCGCGTTGCAGCCATTGCGGGATCAGCAGACTCACGCTGAAAAACGCCGCGTACGCCACCACCATCGCCAGCGTGCCCGCGCGGAAATTGCGGTGCCGGAACAGCTTGAGATCGACGATGGGATCCTTGTCGGTGAGTTCCCAGATCACGAACACCACCAGCGCCACTGCAGCGACGCAGGCCAGCACCACGATCTTGTCGGATGAGAACCAGTCCTCGTCGTTGCCCAGATCCAGCACCAGCTGCAACGCGCCCACACCGACCACCAGCAGGATCAGACCGATGTAGTCCATGCGCGGTTTTTCCATCTGCTCGGGGCGATGGCGCAATTGCGAACCGACGATGCTGCTGGCGATGATGCCCAGCGGCACGTTGATCAAAAAGATCCATTCCCAGCTGTAGTTGTCGGTGATCCAGCCACCCAGGATCGGCCCGGCGATCGGCGCGACCACGGTGATCATCGCCAGCAGGGCCAGCGCCTGTCCGCGTTTTTCGCGCGGGTAGATCGACACCAGCAGACTCTGGGTGATCGGATACATCGGTCCGGCCACGAAGCCCTGCAGCGCACGCGAGACCACCAGCATGCCCATGCTCTGCGCCAGGCCGCACAGCAGCGAGGCGATGGTGAAGGCCAGCGTCGACCACACGAACAACTTGGTTTCGCCGAAGCGACGGCTCAGCCAACCGGTCAACGGCAAGGCGATCGCCGTGCTCACTGCGAACGAGGTGATGACCCAGGTGGCCTGCTGCGAACTGGCGCCAAGATTGCCGGCGATGGTGGGCAGCGAGACATTGGCGATGGTGGTGTCCAGCACCTGCATGAACGAGGCCATCGCCAGGCCCGCCGTGCACAACGCAACGCTCGCCGGGCGGAAGCCGGCGGCGGGCGCCGGTGCCGCGGGGCCGCCGGGGGTGGTGGGAGCTTGCGAAGACATGGTGGCTTAGCCCGCCTTGCCGGCAGGCTGCGACGGCAGGTTGTCCTGGATGATGCGATGGATATCCGCGTCGGCCGCCTTCAGCTGCTGCGCGTAGACATCGGTGGAGAACACCGCGCCGTTGGCGAACTTGGTCGGCAACACCGTGCCCTGCTGGTCATGCAGATTGACCTCGACCTTCATCGACAAACCGATGCGCAGCGGATTGCCGGCCAGCTGTTTGGGATCCACTGCAATCCTTACCGGCACGCGCTGCACGATCTTGATCCAGTTGCCACTGGCGTTCTGCGCCGGCAACAGCGAGAAGGCGCTGCCGGTGCCCAGACCAAGGCTTTGGATGCGACCGGTGTAGCTGACGCCACTGCCGTACAGATCCGAATGCAGCTCCACTTCCTGGCCCAGGCGCATGTGCTTGAGCTGGGTTTCCTTGAAGTTGGCTTCCACCCACACCTGCTCCAGCGGTACCACCGCCATCAGCACGCTACCCGGCTGCACGCGCTGGCCGACCTGCGCCGAACGCCGCGCGACATAGCCCGACACCGGCGCAACCACGCCGGTGCGCGCATGATTCAAATAGGCCTGGCGCAGCTGCGCCGCGGCAGTCTGCACGTCCGGCTGATTGGCCAGCGCGCTGTCGTCGACCAGTGCACGGTTACGCTCGAAGCTCTCGCGCGAACCGCTCACAGCGACTTCGGCGGCGGCGAGCTCTTCGCGCGCATGCGCCAGTTCTTCGTTGGAAATCGCACCGCTGGCAGCCAGATTCTTGCGCCGCGCGAAATCGGCACGTGCGCTGCGCAAGGCCACCTCGCGCGACGACAGTTCGGCCTGTGCGCCTTCGACGCTGCGATACAGACCACGCACCTGACGCACGGTCTTGGCGAGGTTGGCTTGTGCCTGCTGCAACGCGACCTCGCTATCGGCCGGGTCCAGCTGCACCAGCAACTGGCCGCGCTCCACGCGCATACCGTCTTCGGCGCCGATGCTGACCACCGTGCCGCCCACCATCGGGGTGATCTGCACCTGGTTGCCCTGCACGTAAGCGTCGTCGGTGTCTTCGTGCCAGCGGCCGACCAGGAAGTACCACGCCACGATGCCGATGATCGCCAGGATCACCACAATGGCCACGAGACGCAGCAGCATGCGGCGCTTGCTCGGGGCAGCGGGCGCGGGTTGGGGAGAAGTTGCAGTGGTCTGGCTCATCGTCGCTGTCTCAGGAATGCGGTTGTGCGGAAGTGGGCGCGGTGCGTGCGGTATCGCGTGCGGGTTCGGGCGTGAATCCGCCGCCCAGCGCACGCTGCAACCTCACCGAGGCCAAAAGTTGTTGCGATTGCAGGCCGGCCATGCGCTCGCGTGCGACCAGCAATTGCTCCTGCACGCTGAGCACTTCCAGGTAACTGCCGATGCCGGCGCGGTAGCGTTGCTGCGCGAGATCGAAGGCCGCAGTCACGGTCTGCACGGCGTCGTTCTGCGCACGCGCACGCTGCTCCAGCGAACGCACCGCAGTGACCTGGTCGGCCACCTCGCGCAGCGCGTCGAGCACCTTCTGGTTGTAATCGGCCACCGCCAGGTCGTACTGCGCATCGCTGCCGGCCAGGCCGGCGCGCAGCTTGCCGCCATCGAAGATCGGCAGGCTCAAGGCTGGCGCCACCAGCCCGAACACCGAACCGCTTTCCAGCAGCTTGCCGACGTCCGGGTTGATTACCCCGCCCAGGGCGGTGAGGTTGAGACTGGGATAGAAGCGGGTCTTGGCGACCGCGATGCCCTTGTCGGCCGCCTCCACACGCCAGCGCGCGGCGACCACGTCCGGGCGACGGCCGAGCAGATCGGCCGGCAGGTTGCTCGGCAACTGCAGCGCGATCGTTGCAGCCAATGTCGGGCGGGCAATGTCCAGCCCGCGATCCGGGCCCTGCCCGACCAAGGCGGCCAGCGCGGTACGGGCTTGGTCGATCTGCTGTTGCGCGGACTGCACCTGTTGCTGCGCGGCGGGCACGCGCGCCTGTGATTGGCGCACCTGCAATTCGCTATCGATGCCGGCACTGCGACGCTGCCGGGTCAGCTCCAGGGTCTTCTGCGCGCGGGCCAACTCATCGTTGGCCACATCGTGCAGGTTCCATGCGTAGGCGAGCTGCGCGTAGCCTTCGGCGATTGCGGCCGACAGGTTGAGGCGCGCCGCCTGCGCGTCCACTTCGGACGCATGCGCCTGGTCGACAGCCGCTTCCCACGCAGTACGCTTGCCGCCCCACAGATCGATGCCGTAACGGAAATCCAGCGCCGCCTGCGCGCTGCCACCGTAGCTGCCGCCGAGTTCGTCGCCGACCATCGATTCGGGCAGTTGCAGACCGGTGTAGCCGCCAGACACCGACAGGCTCGGGCCACGATCGGCCTGCGCGGTGCCGGTGCGCGCCTGGGCCTGGCGCAGGCGCGCGTCGGCGGCCGCCAGGCTGGGGCTGTGCTGCAGGCCTTCGGCAATCAGGGCGTCCAGTTGCGGGTCGCCCAGGGCGCGCCACCAATCGCTGGCCGGCCATGCGGCCGGGCTCAGGGTGGCGTGCGCCAGGGTGCGTTCGGCGTGTAGTGCGCCAGGTTCGAGCACGCTGCCTTGCGGGGCCAGGCCATGGCTGCTGGCGCAGGCCGCCAGCGCCAACGTCAGCGCGGTGAGGACCAGCGGCCGCAGCAAGCGCGGGCGCGACGTCTGGATCGGGGAACTAGCAGCGTTCATGAGTTGAGTGCATCGCGGACACGGATAAGAAGAGAAGTGAGTTGCTCGCGTTCGGGCACGGCCAGATCGCGCAGACCGTGCTCGATCGCACGCTCGCCGCGCAGCTTCAGCCGCTCCCACAGCGCCACGCCCTGTTCGGTCATCACGATCTGCAGCGCGCGCCGATCCTGCGCATGCGGCTCGCGGCGCACCGCGCCGAGCGCTTCTAGCTTGTCGAGCAGGCGGGTGACCGCGCTCGGGGTCTGGTCCAGCGCCAGCGCCAGTTCGTTGGCCGTGCACGGCGAGCGCACCGCCAGGATCTTCAGCCCGACGTAGTGGCTGAAACCGAAATCGGGCAGCTCGCCCTTCATCTCGGCATCGAGCTGGCGCATCAGTGCATCGCGCACTTGGCGCAACAGCAGGCCGAACGACGGCGAGGTGGCGGAGAGATCATCCATAGCGGCACATTTTGTTCCGAAAAATATATTTGTCAACGCAAATATCCCGGAAGGGATTAAACCGCCAGCAAGGATCGCCACCTTACGCGCCTGTTGCGCTGGCCCGGTAATACAATTGCGCCAATGACTATCGAAAACCCGCCAACCACCATCGACGCGCTGCCACCAGGCGTGCGCGCCAGCTTTGAATGGGCCGATGGCCCGGAAGTGATCGCGTTCCTGGCCGATCTGCGCGCGGTATGGGCACCGGAGACCGACTGGCATGCGCACGTGCGCGGCCAGCTGATGTATGTGGAGCAAGGCGTACTGACCGTGCACACCGAACAAGGCACCCTGTCGCTACCGCCGGGGTGTGCCGGCTGGATGCCGCCCGGCCAGAAGCACACGGTCGAGTTGGCCGGGCCGATGCGCGGCTGGGGCGTGGTGGTCAGGCCGGATGCCTGCGCCACGCTGCCGACGCAAGGCGGGGTGATCCGTCTGACCGGGTTGGCGCGCGAAGTCATCATGCGCGCGGCCGGCTGGCCGCTGCACCAGCCGCTGGATGCCGCCCGGCAACGGCTGGCGGCAGTGCTGCTGGACGAACTGTGCCAGGCGCAGATCGACCACCTGCATCTGCCGATGCCGGCCGACCGCCGGCTGTTGCGCATCGCCCGGCAGCTGCTCGACACCCCTGCCGACCCGCGCCCGCTCGACGCCTGGGCCGACTGGGGCGGGTTGTCGGCACGCAGCCTGAGCCGGCATTTTCGCCACGAGACCGGGCTGAGTTTCGCGCAGTGGCGGCAACAGGCGCGGCTGGCCGAAGGCCTGCGGCGCCTCAGTCAGGGCACGCCGGTCGCACAGGTGGCCGACCAGCTCGGATACAGCAGCCCCAGCGCCTTCGTCAGCGTGTTCCACCGCCATTTCGGCGCTCCACCGACGCGGTATCTGGCCGGCACGCACGCGCGCGGCTTGGCATCCCCCGCCGCATCAGGATAATCGGCGCTCTTCGAGCTCGCGCTACGGCGCAGGCTCTTCTTTCGTAGGACCTGGCTTTACATGACCGATCTGACCCGCCCCACCTTCCACGGCTTCGAACAGCTGCCGCTGCGCGAGTACGCCGAACGCGCCTATCTCGACTATTCGATGTACGTGGTGCTCGACCGCGCCCTGCCGTTCCTGGGTGACGGCCTGAAGCCGGTGCAGCGGCGCATCATCTTCGCAATGAGCGAGCTGGGCCTGAACGCAGCCGCCAAGCCGAAGAAGTCCGCACGCACCGTGGGCGATGTGATCGGCAAGTACCATCCGCACGGCGACAGCGCCTGCTACGAAGCGCTGGTGCTGATGGCGCAGCCGTTCTCCTACCGCTATCCGCTGATCGAGGGCCAGGGCAACTTCGGCTCCACCGACGACCCCAAGTCGTTCGCGGCGATGCGCTACACCGAATCCAAGCTGACCCCGATCGCCGAAGTGCTGCTGGGCGAGATCAGCCAGGGCACCACCGACTGGGCCGCCAATTTCGACGGCACCCTGGAAGAGCCGACCTGGTTGCCCGCGCGCCTGCCGCACCTGCTGCTCAACGGCACCACCGGCATCGCGGTGGGCATGGCTACCGACGTGCCGCCGCACAACCTCAACGAGATCGTCAGCGCGCTGCTGCGACTGCTCGACAACCCCGATGCCACGGTCGCCGAACTGTGCGAGCACGTGCTGGGCCCGGACTACCCCACCACTGCCGAGATCATCACCCCGGTGGCCGACCTGCGCGCCATCTACGAGACCGGCCACGGCAGCGTGCGTGCGCGTGCCACCTACAAGAAAGAACACGCCAACATCGTCATCGACGCGCTGCCCTATCAGGTGTCGCCGTCCAAGGTGATCGAGCAGATCGCCCAGCAGATGCGCGCCAAGAAGCTGCCGTGGCTGGAAGACATCCGCGACGAGTCCGACCACACCAGCCCGGTGCGGGTGGTGCTGGTGCCGCGCTCCAACCGCGTCGATGCCGAACAGCTGATGGGCCACCTGTTCGTCACTACCGATCTTGAGCGCAGCTACCGCGTCAACCTCAACGTGATCGGCCTGGATGGCCGCCCGCAGGTCAAGAACCTGCGCCAGTTGCTGAGCGAATGGCTGACCTTCCGCAGCGATACCGTCACCCGCCGCCTCAACCATCGCCTGCAGAAGGTCGAGCGTCGCCTGCACCTGTTGGAAGGCCTGTTGATCGCCTTCCTCAATCTGGACGAAGTGATTCGCATCGTCCGCAGCGAGGACGAACCCAAGCCGGTGTTGATCGCCCGTTTCGCGCTCAGCGAGGAACAGGCCGAATACATCCTGGAAACCAAGCTGCGTCAGCTGGCGCGCCTGGAAGAAATGAAGATCCGCGGCGAGCAGGAAGCATTGGCCAAGGAACGCGCGCAGTTGATGGCGATCCTGGAAAGCAAGACCAAGCTGAAGAAGCTGATCAAGGACGAGCTCACCGCCGACGCCAAGAAGTTCGGCGATGCGCGTCGCTCGCCGCTGGTGCAGCGTGGCGCCGCGCAGGCGATCGACGAAACCGAAATGGTCGCCAGCGAACCGATGACCGTGGTGTTGTCGGAGAAGGGCTGGGTGCGTGCGGCCAAGGGCCATGAGGTCGATCCGGCCGGCATGGCCTACCGCGATGGTGACAGCCTGCTGGCGGCGGTGCGTAGCCGCAGCACGCATCAGGTGGCCTTCCTGGATTCGGAAGGCCGCGCCTATTCGACCGCCGTGCATACCCTGCCCTCGGCGCGTGGCAATGGCGAACCATTGACCGGGCGTTTCTCGCCGGGCTCGGGCGCCGCGTTCCAGGTCATGGCCAGCGCCGACAACGCCACCCGCTTCGTGCTGGCGTCCTCGCACGGCTATGGCTTCGTCACCCGCTTCGAAAACCTCACCGGCCGCAACAAGGCCGGCAAGGCAATGCTCAACCTGACCGCCGGCTCGCACGTACTCACACCCGCGCAGGTGAGCAACCCGCAGACCGACCGCATCGTCGCCGTCACCAGCGCCGGCAACCTGCTGGCGGTGCCGGCCACCGACGTGCCCGAGCTGGACAAGGGCAAAGGCAACAAGATCATCGAGATCCCCAAGGCCAAGCTCGGCACCGAGCGCGTGGTGGCGGTGGTCGCGGTGGCGCCCGGCAACACGCTGCTAGTGCGCAGCGGCGCGCGCACCATGAGCCTGTCGTTCAAGGATCTGGACACGTATGTGGGGACGCGTGCGAGTCGTGGGGCGTTGTTGCCGAGAGGGTGGCAGAAAGTGGATGGACTGGAAGTGCAGTAACGGGCTGTCATCCAATCGGCGCGCGGCGGCGCGTTCGCCAGTGTCGCCGCCGCGTTTCACCGAGGCGCGGCAGAAGCTAGGAGGACGGGATCTTCCATTGCAATGAATCACCAACGCACCGCGTTGCGGCGCATTGGCTGGGAGGTTCAATGCTGTACGCGGATGGCCAAGCATCAAAAGCCGGTGATCTCATCGAGATCGACGCGCAATACCGCGGGAATGTCGTTGCCTGCATGGACACGGCCGATTATCTTCCGGGCCACGAGAGCTGGAGCTATCTTGGCCACGGCATCATGGTCGACACGGATTTTTGTGGCCTGGTTCATTACGACCAGGCCTCTGCCGATGCAGAGGGACTGCTGCTCATTGCGCGTCTGCCAGCCAGTTGAATCACGCAGTCAGATCCATCGGTGGCGCGCGGCTTGATTGAAGCAATTGCTGTAGCGTCGCGGCGGAAGCGCCGGACAGAGTTCGGTGCGCCCTCCTCCCGGCATGCAACCACCCAGCCGGCGATTTGATCGATGCGCTTGGCTGAAAAAACGAACTTCATCACCTGCAGCACTGAGCAGCCGCGCCGCGCTACGCACACAGGCACGATTTTTTCATAAGCGCGATGCCGCACTGCGTTGCACCAACACGACGAGACCATGAACACAGATTTCTGGCTGCAACGCTGGCAGGACGGACAGACCGGCTTCCATCAGGACGAGGTGATGCCGCTGCTGCAGAAGCACTGGCCCGCGTTGCAGTTGCCACACGCTGCACGCGTGTTGGTGCCGCTCTGCGGCAAGACGCTGGATATGCATTGGCTGGCTGCGCAAGGCCATCGTGTGCTGGGCGTAGAGGTCTCGCCGCTGGCGGTGACGCAGTTCTTCGATGACGCCAACCTGCAACCGCAGCGCCACACCAGCAGCGCGGGCGAACATTTCATCGCCGGCCCGATCGAGATCATCTGCGGCGACGCCTTCGCGCTGGACGCGCAGGTGCTGGCCGAGTGCATGGCGGTCTACGACCGCGCCGCGCTGGTGGCCTTGCCGGCGGACCTGCGCCAGCAGTATCTGCAAACCACCTACGCGCGCTTGCCTGCAATGTGTCGCGGGTTGCTGATCACGCTGGACTATCCGCAAGTCGAAAAGGCCGGCCCGCCTTTCGCGGTGGATGCTGCCCAGGTGCAGGCGCTGTTTCAGGCGCAATGGCAGGTGCAGCAGCTGGAACAGCGCGACATCCTGGATCAGGAACCGCGCTTCCGTGCCGACGACGTCACCGCGCTATCCACCGCGGTGTATCGACTGCAACGCCGCTGACAGCGTCGAGACAAGGTCTGCAGCGCCAATTCCGGAGTCGGCAAGGCCGCAATGAAAAACGCCGGCATAGGGCCGGCGATCTGCAGCAATTGAGCGAATGGCGTCACCACGAAGGTCGGCACATCTCAGCAAGCCAGTGCAACCCGCTGGCCATGCCTCACATCCCGTTGCAGCCTCAACCACCAGCGTGCGGCCTTGCACCGCACGCTGGTCCAGCAATCCCCCAATCAACCGGCCACGGGGCCCTTGTCGATCTTCGATGTCTGGTACAGCTCCAGACCGATCCGCTTGATCAGGCCCAATTGCTGCTCCAGCCACCAGGCATGGTCTTCTTCGGTGTCCTGCAGCTGCTTGAGCAGGATGTCGCGGCTGACGTAGTCGCCGTGCTCTTCGCACAGCTTCATGCCGGCAGCGAGATTGGCGCGCACTTCGTATTCCACGACCAGATCGCGTTCGAGCATCTCCACCACGGTCTTGCCTGGCGCAAACTCTGTCGGACGCATGTCCGGGTCGCCTTCCAGGAACAGGATGCGCCGCAACAACGCGTCTGCGTGCTCGGTCTCCTCTTCCATCTCGTGGTTGATGCGCTCGTACAGCGCCATCAGTCCCTGATCCTCGTAACGGCGCGAGTGCAGGAAATACTGGTCGCGCGCCGCCAATTCGCCGCGCAGCAGCTGCTTGAGGTAATCGACGACTTCGGGGTGGCCTTTCATGGTGTGCTCCAGTGACGCAATGCGCGCATGGTGCCCTAACCGGCAAGGCAATGATCTAATCGGAATCACTTTCAGTTGCGCTTGCGGCCGGACCCGCCACGGTCATAACCGCAGGCCACACTTTTGAGCGGACTCAAGGAATCGACAATGCGCAAATGGCTTGGACGGCTGATGCCGGTGATCGTGGTGACCCTGCTGGTCATGTTGACCCTGTATCTGCTGATACGCGGCAGCCTGCCGCAGCTGGAGGGCGACAGCCCCCTGTCAGGCCTCGCGGCGCCGGTCAGCGTGCAGCGCGACCAGCGTGGCGTGGTCACCATCGCTGCGAGCAATCAGATCGATGCCATGCGCGCGCTCGGCTACGTGCACGCGCAGGAGCGCTATTTCGAGATGGACCTGATGCGCCGCGCGCCGGCCGGCGAGTTGTCCGAACTGTTCGGGCGCATCGCGCTGAATCTGGACAAACGCAATCGCCTGCACCGGCTGAGGGCGCGTGTACGTGCCAGCCTCGACATCGCCGCCGGCAGCCAGCGCGCCGCATTGCAGGCCTATACCGACGGCGTGAACGCCGGCCTGGCGGACTTGCGGGTGCGTCCGTGGCCGTACCTTCTGCTGTTGAAGACACCCCGCGCCTGGACGCTGGACGATTCCATCCTGACCGGCATGGCGATGTATACCGACCTGCAGGACAACGACAACCAGACCGAACTGGCCAGCGCACGCATCCGCGCAGTGGTGCCGCCGGCGCTGGCGGCGTTGCTCGACCACCAGGGCTCCAGCTGGGACGCGCCGTTGTTCGGACCGGCGCTGGGCGATGCCGCGCTGCCGGATGCTGCCGCAGTGGATTTGCGCCGCTTGCCGCATCCGGCCGTCGCACCGCAAGCCGAGCAACCGACACCCGGCAGCAACAACTTCGCCGTGGACGGCAGTCTCACCCGCGACGGCCGCGCCATCGTCGCCGACGATATGCATCTGGGCCTGCGCGCGCCCAACATCTGGTTCCGTGCGCGCTTGCGCTACCCGGACGCGAGCGCGCCTGGCGGCAAGGTGGATGTCACCGGCTTCACCCTGCCCGGCCTGCCGGCGGTGGTGGTCGGCAGCAACGGGCATGTGGCCTGGGCCTTCACCAACAGCTATATCGACACAGCGGACTTTGCGCGGATTCCGCCGGCCACACCGGGGCATCCGCAGGCGCTCACCACACATGTCGAAACCATCCGCGTGTCCGGTGCCCCCTCGGTGCAGTTGAAGGTGCGCGAGGCCGCATGGGGGCCGATCGTGCATGAAAACGCCGATGGCAGCCTGCTGGCGCTGCGCTGGGCTGCGCAGCTTCCCGGTGCGATCCGCCTGGATTTCGCGCAAATGAGCACGGCAGGCGATCTGGAAGGAGCATTTGCAGTGGCCGATCGCTCGGGCATTCCCGTGCAGAACCTGGTGCTGGCCGATCGCAGCGGGCGCATCGCCTGGCGTCTGATCGGTGCGCGGCCGGCACGCAATGCCGGGTGCGGCCCGAGCGGCATCGCCGAACTCGCATCGTCGTCAATGGGCCCGAACGCGCCATCGCACACGCCTGCGGAGGCGGCAGCGGCACCGACCGGATGCGTGCCGTGGTCTGTGCGCAGCGACGACGCGCCTGCGTTGATCGACCCACCCTCGCACCGGCTGTGGACCGCCAATAGCCGCATCGTCGATGCGCAGCAGTTGGCCACGCTCGGCAACGCCGGCTATGACCTCGGCGCGCGTGCGCAGCAGATCCGCGACGACCTGTTCGCCAAGCAGCGTTTCAACGAGCTGGATCTGCTTGCCATCCAGCTCGACGATCGCGCCCTGCTGCTCACGCGCTGGTGGCAGTTGCTGCGCAGCGTGGTCGAACACAGCAAGGACCCGAAGCTGCAGCAGATCGAAGTCGCCACGCGGCAATGGGACGGGCACGCCTCTACTGGCTCTGCCAGCTACCGGATCGTGCGCAGTTTTCGTGGAGCGACCATCGATGCCGTGGCAGCAGGCTTGCGCGCGCCGGCCCAGGCCGCGCTGGGGGACAGTTTCCTGATGCCACGTCGCACGCCGCTGGAAGGCATCGTCTGGCCATTGCTGCAGCAACGTCCGGCCAATCTGCTGCCACCGACGTACCCAAGCTGGGATCAGCTGCTGATCGAGGCCGCACGCACCGTGCAGACCGATCTAACGGCGAAAGAGGGCCCGCTGAGCGAGCGTACCTGGGGCGAACGCAACACCGCCGCCATCTGCCATCCACTTGCGCGTGCATTGCCGGTGTTGGGCAAGCGCTGGCTCTGCATGCCTGCCGACGAACTACCGGGCGATCGCGACATGCCACGGGTGCAGGGCGCGGACTTCGGCGCCTCCGAGCGCATGGTGGTGTCGCCAGGCCACGAACAGGACGGCATCGTGCATATGCCGGGCGGCCAGAGCGGACATCCGTTGTCGCCGTTCTGGGGCGCCGGGCATGACGATTGGGTGCATGGCCGCCCGACACCGTTCCTGCCGACCGCCACGCGCTATACGCTGCATTTGCAGCCGAAGTAGGCCGCGCCGTTCCCCGCGCTGCTGCAGCAGGGAGATCTGGACCAGAAGAAACCGCCGACCGCCATAAGCCCCTCTCCCGCATGCGGGAGAGGGGTTGGGTGAGGGCACGTTGGGGTGAGGGCACGGAGCAGCGCGACGCAATGCACTGAATGCATGCAACGCGGTTGCGTCGTTCGCGTCAAACGGCGCGCGGCACGCCAGGCAATGCGGCTTGCCGCACCCGCATCCGCTTTTCGGGCACCTTTCTCCCTGAGAGAGAAGGCACAAGCGATGCTGTGCCCTTCTGCACATGCATCTCCCACTGCGCACATGCGCACAGAAGCACCCAGACCGCGCACACCTGGCCATCCATGCGATGAAGCGAGCACAGCATGCTAAGATGCAATTGGTAACCATTCCCATTATCAACAATGCATCCCACGCTTCGCATCACCGCCCTCGCCGCTGCACTCGCGCTGCCCGCATTTCCTGCCTTTGCGCAACACCACGACCATGCCGAAGTCACCGAGCTAGATGGCGTCAACGTGGTCGGTCGTGCGCAGACCTTGTACAAATCCGACGATGCAGCGGTCGCCACGCGCACCGACACGCCGCTAGCGCTGGTGCCGCAGTCGGTGCAGGTGCTGCCGCGCGAGTTGATCGACGACCAGGCCGCGCGCCAGATCACCGATCTGTATCGCAGCATCAGCGGCATCAGCTTCTTCAGTTACGCCGGTGTCACCCTGCGCGGATTCCGCCAGGAAAACGTGCTGTACGACGGTCTGCGCGGCGATCCGTATGCCGGTTTCTCGGTGCCGCAGCTGTTCAATATCGAACGCGTGGAAGTGCTCAAGGGTCCGGCCGGTGCGTTGTACGGTGGCGGCGAACCGGGTGGCCTCATCAACTACGTCACCCGCAAACCCGGCCATCAGGCCGCGCGCCGGGTGGAGCTGCAGGCGGGCAATCAATCCTTCGGCGCGGCCTCGTTCGAAGCAACCGGCCCGGCGCGTGCCGATGGGCGCATTCGCTATCGCATCGGTGCCTATGCCGATGGTGAGGATGGTTTCCGCTGGAACACCGATAGCCAGAGCCAGATCGGCGATGCCTCGGTGGCCTTCGATATCGGCCAGACCGGCGAACTCACCCTGCAATACACCGACATCACCCAGAACCTGGGCGGCAATCGCCTGCGCGGCGTGCCGGTGGACGATGACGGCAACTTCCTCACCGACCGGCGCTGGAATCACAACGAGCCGACCGACTTCCTCGACATGCGCGCCAAGGTGGCGTTTGCGCAGTACCGGTTCGCACCGTCCAGCGCGTGGGACGTGGACATGGCGCTGCGTTGGTTCAAGAACGACGAGCATCAGATCTATCACGAGCCGATGGGCCTGATCGATCGCGATCGCGACGGCACCGCCGAGTGGATGACCCGGCAGCTGCGCAATCAATACCGCGACAACGATGCGATCTCCAGCAACGTCAACGCGGTGTTCCGCACCAGCATCGGCGCGATCGAACACAAGCTGCTGATGGGCGCGGACTACTACCGCCTGGATGCCGATTTCCGCGCGCAGACCGCCAATACCGCCGATACCGGACGCACGCGCGGCCCGGTGCCGGGCATCGATCTGTTCAACCCGGTGTACGGGCGCAGCGGTTTTTACGACTACGGTCTGGACAGCCTGCCCTGGCGGGCCACCAGCACACGCAGTCAGCGCTATGGCGCCTATCTGCAGGACGAACTCACGCTGACCCCGCGCTGGTACGCGATGGCCGGGATGCGTTGGGACGGCTTCAAGGACGACAACCTGCTGGATGGCTCGCGCGTCACCGGCAACGATCTCAGCTGGCGTGTGGGCAGCACCTTCGTGCTGCGCGATGGCATCAATGCCTACGCAAGTTACGCCAGCGGCTTCCTGCCGCAGGATGCGGCCAATCAGGACAGTAGCGTCGGTGGACCGTTCGACCCGGAACGCAGCACGCAGTGGGAACTGGGCCTGAAAACGGCACTCAACGATGGCGGGCTGACGCTCAACACCGCGCTGTACCGCATCGAACGCAGCAATATCGTGCAGGCCAACGGCAGCATCGTCGATGGCGTCAATCAACTCGCCGCACTCGGCCTGGTGCGCAGCGAAGGCCTGGAAGTGGACCTGCTGGCCGACCTCACCGAACGGTGGGTGCTCAATCTGACTTACGCCTACAACGACGCGCGCGTGCTCGATGCAGGTACCGACGGCATCACCAATGCGTCGGGTGACCGCTTCGCCAATGCACCGCGCAACACCTTCGGCCTGTGGACACGCTACGACCTGCCGGCCTGGCGGTCGGCCATCGCCTTCGGTGCCGATTATGTGGGCGAGCGCGTCAGCCTGGACGGGCAACGCGTCAAGCCTTATGCGATCTACGACATCAGCTGGCAAACGCAATGGGATGCGTGGAAGCTGCAGGTCAACGTCAAGAACCTGTTCGACAAGGTCTATGCAGTGAGCGGTTTCAACACACGCGCCGGGCATTTTCCGGGCGAACCGCGGCGTATCTACGCGCAGTTGGCCTATAGCTTCTGACTGCGGACAACCTCGGCGCACGCAGACATGCCGCTGCCTGGACTGCACGCACTCCTGCGGCGCGCACCACCGTACGGCCGACGTCGGTACGCGCTGTGGCATCTACCGCAAGAGCGCTAGTGGAGTGCGCAGCGCGTTCTGATTTGTTGTCCGCGCGGCGCCGCGCCGACTACTCGACGGCGCACGTTTGCAGCGTCATCCATGGCGGCGTAATGAACCTGCGCCGAACCGGATGGGCTGAAATCAGCTAGAACTTAACGTCCGGTGGGACACACTAGAGGCCGTCGCGATCTGGAGAGTCTCTCCGCACGATCGCCCTCATCCCCTCACTGACCGGAATCCGCATGCCTCAGCTTGCCCGCTCCGTTTCCGCCGTATTGCCACTGCTCTTTGCTGCGACCGCCTGCTCGGCCGCGCCGCCGACCAAATCCGGCCCGCCCGACGAACCCGTTGCCAGCTGTACCGCAAAGCTGCGCCCCGGCCAGGATCTGCAAAAAGCCATCGACAAGCTCCCGCAAAGCGACACGCCGGCGGTGTTGTGCCTGGAAAAAGGCGAATTTCCGCTCAACGGCCTGGTCTCGATCCATCGCGGCAACCTCACGCTGCGCGGCAAGGGTCCGAGCACCGTGTTGCGCATGGCCGATGGCGTGCAGCAGCCGGCGCTGGTGGTCGGCGACTACGAAAACCAGCAGCCGACCGGCGTGATTCGCAATGTCAGCATCGAAGACATGCAGATCGTCGCCAGCACCGGCGACAAGGAATTCATGCCAGAGCGCCCGTACCTGAGCAATAGCGCCGTGGTCGTGCGTTCCGGCCAGGGCATCCGTCTGGCCGGCCTGCAGGTCAACAAGTGCCGCAGTGCCTGCCTGCTGAGCGAATACGACACGCGCGAGATCACCATCGAAAACAACGATGTATCCGGTGCGATCTGGGACGGGGTGTCGTTCAACCGCACCGCCAAGGTCACGATGGTCAACAACTACATCCACGACAATGTGGCCGCAGGCTTGACCACCGAGCATCTGGAAGACAGCGAAATCCGCAACAACCGCTTCGAGCGCAACGGCAGCCAGGGCATCTATCTGTCCGATGCGCGGCGCAACCGCTTCAGCAACAACCAGTTCGATGGCAACAAGGTGGCCGGCGTGTTCCTGGCCTGTGCCATCCGCTATCGCACGCCGGAAATCCTGTGCTGGGACAACAGCATGAGTCAGGACAACGTGTTCGAGAACAACCGTTTCTCCAATACGCCGTTCACCTACACGATCGGTGTGGACCGTGCGGCCAACTGCACCGCAGCCGACTTCAAGCCGAACCTGTGGCGCAACAACCAGTCCGATGTGGCCGGTGTGGATATCGAGCCGCAGCGCTACGGCTATTGCGTTCGCCACGAGCAATAAACCACGGATGTAGAGAGCGGCCGGCAGCGCGTGGACGCATGCAGGCCGCTGTCGCCGCAACGTGCGCTACGAGGCCAGTGCCTGTTCGTGCACGCCGGCAATCGCACGGCCCGACGGATCGGCCATCGCGGCAAAACTCGCATCCCAGGCAATCGCGGTCGGCGACGAGCACGCAATCGACTTACCGCCGGGCACGGTTTCTGCCGCCGCCTGGCTCGGGAAAAACTGCTCGAACAGGCTGCGGTAGAAATACGCCTCCTTTGTCTGCGGCGGATTGACCGGAAAACGTCGGTCGGCCGCAGCCAACTCGCGGTCGCTCACATGCGCGGCGGCATGCGCCTTGAGTCCATCGATCCAGCCATAGCCCACGCCATCGCTGAACTGTTCTTTCTGCCGCCACAGGATCGATTCGGGCAGATACCCTGCAAACGCTTCGCGCAACACGCCCTTTTCCATCCGCGTGGCGCCGGTGCTGGTCTTGTCGATCATCTTGAAGCTGGCATCCATGCGCATGGCCACGTCCAGGAACTCGCGGTCCAGGAACGGCACGCGCGGCTCCACGCCCCAGGCCATCATCGACTTGTTGGCGCGCAGGCAATCGTAGTTGTTGAGCGCGTCGAGTTTGCGCACCAGCTCTTCATGGAACTCGCGTGCGTTCGGTGCCTTGTGGAAGTACAGATACCCACCAAAGATCTCGTCGCTGCCTTCGCCCGACAGCACCATTTTGACGCCCATCGCCTTGATCCGCCGCGCCAGCAGAAACATCGGCGTGGAGGCGCGAATGGTGGTGACGTCATAGGTCTCGATATGCCGGATGACCTCGGGCAGCGCATCCAGCCCTTCTTCGAAGGTGTATTCGAAACCGTGGTGCACCGTGCCCAACGCTGCGGCGGCGACCTCGGCGGCGGCTAGATCGGGCGAGCCTTTCAAACCGATCGCGAACGAATGCAGACGCGGCCACCAGGCTTCGGTGGTGTCGTTCTCCTCGATGCGATGGCGTGCGTAGCGCGCAGCCACGGCGGCGACCAGCGACGAATCCAGGCCGCCCGAAAGCAACACGCCGTACGGCACGTCGGTCATCAGCTGCCGATGCACCGCACGCTCGAATGCCTCGCGCAGCTCCTGCAGCTGCACCTGCACGCCTTCCACTTCCGCGTAGTCGCGCCACGCGCGCTTGTAGTAGCGGCTTAACGCGCCGGTGGCGCTGTCGTACCAGTGGCCGGGCGGGAACTGCGCGGCATCGGCGCAATCGTCGACCAACGATTTCAGTTCCGATGCCACGCGCAAGCGGCCTTCGCGATCATGTCCCCAGTACAGCGGCACCACGCCGATCGGATCGCGCGCGATGATCACCCGCCCGGCCGCCTTGTCCCATAGCGCAAAAGCGAAGATGCCGTTGAGGCGGTTGAGGTACGCCTCCGGTGCGTCTTCGCGGTACAGCGCATTGATCACCTCGCAATCGGAGCCGGTCTGGAAAGCGTATGGCTGCGCCAGTTCCTGCTTGAGTTCGCGATGGTTGTAGATTTCGCCATTGACCGCGAGCGCGAGTTGCCCATCTTCGGACAGCAACGGTTGCGAGCCGCCGGCGGGGTCGACGATGGCCAGGCGCTCGTGCACCAGGATCGCACCGGCATCGACATACACACCGCTCCAGTCGGGACCGCGATGACGCTGCCGCTGCGAACATTCCAGCGCCTGCCGGCGTAATGCCTGCAGATCGTCACCTGGTTGCAGGCCGAAAATACCGAAGATGGAACACATGGACACACTCCTGGATAAAGCAGTGGGGGTTGGAGGCCGGTGGAATAGCGTGCTACACGAGAATGACACCCATAAAAAAAACCCGCATCGGCCGATGCGGGTTTTCTGGTTTCCGGGCGTTGAGGTGACTTCGCCTAGTCGCAGACCCGCATCGGCCATGCACGATTATTCGCGCGCAGATTAGTGCGGTTGTTGTTGACGACATTGGACAGGAGCGATGACATGGCTCGACCGTATCCCGCTTTCGGCGACGACGCAACTGTTGCGATGGCAACCAAGCCAGCGATCCAAACCGGCACGCGGTGCGCCGGCTATGGCACGGATGCTGCCCGAGCCACGCTCGGGAGTCCTGGGCTGACCCACGTCGCGGACGCATCGCGCGCCCGACCCTGCAGTACGCCTGGATCTGCGTACTGAAGCGTAGCGCGCGGCAGCGCGCCGCGAACGCTCTGCCCCCCGTCGGAAGACAGCAGCGCCCGGTGGAAACGCACGCGTCCTGGAACAGGACGGGCATGCCACGCGTCGATGCGCGCGGCTATCAGCCTGCGCAATCTGCGGGCTGATAGCCGCAGACCATCTCGCAGCTCAGGCCAGCAGACGTTCGATCAGCGCGCGATACAGCGCCGGCAAGGCGTCCAGATCGGCCACGCGCACGTGCTCATCGACCTGATGGATGCTGGCGTTGACCGGGCCGACTTCGATGCATTGCGCGCCCAGCGGTGCGATGAACCGCGCATCCGAAGTGCCGCCGCCGGTGCTCTCCTCCGGCGACGCGCCGGCAAACTGCGCCAGCACCTCACGCGCGACGCTGCGCAAGCGCCCTTCCGGGGTGTAGAACGGCTCGCCGCTGCGGTGCCAGCGCAGCGAATAGCCCAGGCCGTGACGGTCGAGCAGCGCGGCGATCTCCGCCTCCAGCTGCGGCGCGTCCCAGCACGGGTTGTAGCGCAGGTTGAAGGCCACCTGCAGCTCGCCGGGAATCACGTTGTTGGCACCGGTACCGGCATGGATATTTGAAATCTGCAGGCTGGTGGGCGGGAAGCTCTCGTAGCCGTCGTCCCAATGCCGTGCCACCAACTCGGCCAGCGCAGGCGCAGCCAGATGGATCGGATTGCGCGCCTTGTGCGGATACGCCACATGCCCCTGCAGGCCCTGCACGGTCAGCATGCCCGACAGACTGCCGCGACGGCCCACGCGCAGCAGATCGCCGAGCCGCTCGCTGGAGGACGGTTCGCCGGTGATGCACCAGTCGATGCGTTCGCCGCGCGCGCGAAACGTCTCGGCGACCTTGCGCACGCCATCCAGCGCATCGCCTTCCTCGTCGGACGTCAGCAGCACCGCCAGCGTGCCGGGATGCTGCGGGTACGCGGCGACGAACTGTTCGGCGGCGATCACGAAGGCGGCCACACCGCTCTTCATGTCGGCGGCGCCGCGTCCGTACAGCACGCCGTCGCGGATCTGCGGCACGAACGGATCGCTGGCCCAGGCCTCGCGCGGCCCGGGCGGCACCACATCGGTGTGGCCGAGCAGCGCCAGCACCGGCGCCCCGCTGCCATGGGTGGCCCACAGGTTATCGACCTGGCCAAAGCGCAGCCGCTCGATGGCAAAGCCGGCGCGCGCCAACCGCTGCGCGATCAGTTCCTGGCAACCGGCATCGTCCGGCGTCAGTGACGGACGGGCGATCAGTTCACAGGTGAGGTCAACAATGTCGGACATGCGATGGCACCTTTCGATTGCAAGGACGGAACAGGCGATGTTCGGTTCAACAGGTGTTTCCCGCCCAGTGCAGCACATGCACGCGCACCGCAAAGGACTCGTTGCCCGGCATCCGCCCGCCCTGTATGCCGGTTTCCACGAAGCCGCAGGTCAGGTAGAACGCCAGCGCCGCCGCGTTGCCTTCCAGCAACTCCAGCGACAGGCCGCCGGGATTGGCGGTTTGCACTGCCGCCACCAGCGCCTTGCCCACGCCACGCCGCCGCGATGCCGGGTCCACGTACAGCCAGGCCAGTTCCTGGCCATCGTCGGCAACGAATCCGGCCAGAGACCCATCCCGTTCGGCGACCTGCACACGGTAATCGAACAATCCCTCGCGCTGCGCGGCGACCTGCAGCGGCAGGAATGCATCCGGCAGCGCGGCCGCCTGCAGTTCCTCCATCCGCGCAGCGTCGTGGATGGCGCAGATGCGCGCCCAGTCGCTTGCCTGGTAAGGGCGGATCTTCATTCCACGCCGAAGCGCTGCTTGAAGCCGTTGTCGGAGAAGCCCTGGCTGAGCGTACCGTCGTCGGTCACCACCACCGGGCGACGGATGAGCTGCGGATATTCGCGCAGCAGCAGCTTCCATTCGGCGGCGCTGGCTGCGGCCTTGCGGTTGTCCGGCAACTGCCGCCAGGTGGTCGATGACTTGTTGATCAGCGCATCGAATCCGCCGGCCTGCTCCGCCCATGCCAGCAGCGTCTCCGGTTCGGGTGTGTGTTCGCGGTAATCGACGAAGCGGTAGGCCACGCCGAAGCGGTCCAGCCACTTGGTCGCCTTCTTGCAGGTATCGCAGTTCTTGAGTCCGTACAGCGTGGTCATCTCATGGAGTTCCTGTGGTTGCGCGGCGCGCCTGGGCACGCGCCATCAGGCCGGTGGCAAGCAGTTCGGGCGACTGCCCGCAGGCAGGCAGGAAAATCACCGGCGCGGCGCCGACCCGCATCCGCAATGCCAGACGCACCGGCGGAATCAGCCAGGCTGGCTCGACCGCGCGCAGATCGCGCAGGTCGATGCGCTGCTGCCGTCCCTGACGTTCGATCAGCAAGGCATCGCCAAGGTCGTACACCTGCGCCCAACGCGCCGGTTGCCGCAGCCAGCGCAAGGCCATCGCCGCAAGCAGCGCCGGTACGATCCAATGCCACGCCCCGCCGGCCGTGACAGCCGGGGCGCGGATCAGCATGCCGACCGTATAGAACACGCCCCAGCCCAGCCAAAATGCAGGGATGCCCCACCGCACCCAGCGCGACGCAGTCCTGGACAGGATGCCGTGGCGCGGGCCTGGCTGCGTGCTCAATCGGCCAAACCGCGCAGCAGCTCGTTGACGCTGGTCTTGCTGCGCGTCTTGGCATCCACCTGCTTGACGATCACCGCGCAATACAGCGAGTGCGAGCCATCCTTGGACGGCAGCTGGCCGGAGACGACCACGCTGTACGGCGGCACGTAGCCGTAGGAAATCTCGCCGGTGGCACGGTTGTAGAGACGCGTGCTCTGGCCGATGAACACGCCCATGCCGATCACGCTGTGGTGGCCGACCACCACGCCTTCGACCACTTCCGAACGCGCACCGATGAAGCAATGGTCCTCGATGATGGTCGGGCTGGCCTGCAGCGGTTCGAGCACGCCGCCGATGCCGGCGCCGCCGGACAGATGGCAATGCTTGCCGATCTGCGCACACGACCCCACCGTGGCCCAGGTGTCGACCATGCTGCCTTCGCCCACATACGCACCGATGTTGGTGAAGCTCGGCATCAGCACCACGTCCTTGCCGAAATAGCTGCCACGCCGCGCAACCGCACCCGGCACCACACGCACGCCGGCCTTGCGGAACTCGGCCTCGCCGAAGCCGGCAAAACGCGACTCCACCTTGTCCCAGAACGGCGCCGGCTGCGCGTCGATCACCGCCATCTCGTTAACACGGAAGTACAGCAGCACGGCCTTCTTCAACCACTCGTTGACGGTCCAGCCGCCCTGTCCGTCCGGCTCGGCAACGCGGAATTCGCCGCTCTCCAGGCCGTCGATGACGCGGGTGACGATGGCGCGGGTGGAGCCGTCGATTTCGTCGATGGTCAAGGTGGCGCGGCGTTCGAACGCGCTCTCGATCCCGAACCTGAGTTCGTCGCTCCGCACCTGCGTGGCAGCGCTACGCACCGCCTGTTCGGCAAGCGGCAGCTTCTTCGCAGCGGCGGCCTTCTTGGCGACCGGCGCAGAGACCACGCGGGTCGCCTGCTTGGCCACGCGCGATGCAGCGGCGCCTTTCTGCGCAGCGGAGGGCTTGGTAACGGCTTGCTTGGCGGCGATTTTCTTGCCAACGGTTGCGCCAGGCTTGGCCTTGGCGGCGACAGGTGCCTTGGCAGCCTTGCTGACCGGCGCGGCCGTGCGCTTGGACGCTGCGCTGACGGTGGTCGCGCTGGGCTTGCGCGTGGACTTCTTGCTGGTGGCCATGGGGGTCTCCGAACGTACTAGGTGGGATCGAGGCAGGCGCACAGCGCATCGCGCAGCGCCTGCCGGGCGGATTCGGGCAACGGGCGATCATGCTCGTCGGTGATCTGGAACTGATCTTCGGCTCGCTCGCCGAAGGTGGCGATGCGCGCATCGTGCACGCGCAGGTGCTGCATGCGCAGTACGTACGCCACGTCGGCCAGCAAACCGGGCCGATCGGGCGCTACCAGGCTGATGCGGGTACGGCGGCCGCCAGCGCTTTCGCTGAATTCCACCCGCGGCGCAAAGCGGAAATGTCGCAGCTGGCGCGGCACGGCACGTCGTGACGGCCGCACTTTCAGCAGGTCGCCGGCCAGCACCTGGCGCAGCGCTGCAGCCAGGCGCTGCGGATCGCCATCGGCATAGTCTTCCTGCGGCAGCACTTCGAACACGTCGAAGATCGCATCGTGCGGCGCATCCAGCACGCGTGCGCGATGGATGCCGTAGCCCTTGCGATCCAGCGTGGCCACGATCGCCGCAAACAGGCCATCGCGATCGGACGAATACACGAACAGTTCCAGCGCATCGTTGTCCGGCACTGCACGGCGCGCCTTGACCATGGTCTGGCCGATCCGCGCTTCGATCAGCGACACCGCCTGCCACGCCAGTTGCTCGGGACGGAAGCGCAGGAAGTTTTCGTCCGGCATGCCGGCGAACTGACGATCGATGGTGGCGTCGTCGTAGCCCTGCTCCTGCATCAACGTGCGCGCCGATTCGCGCGCCTCGCGCAGGCGTTCCTCGCGCGGCGCCGGATGTTCCAGGCCTTCGCGCAGCGCGCGGCGCGCAGCGAAGTACAGATCGGCCAGCAGCCGGTCCTTCCATGCGTTCCACAACTTGGGGCTGGTGCCGGCAATGTCGGCGCAGGTCAGCAGATACAGATAATCCAGCCGTTCGCGCGTACCGACCAGCGTGGCGAAGCGATGAATCACCTCCGGGTCGGAAATGTCCTGCTTCTGCGCGGTCACCGACATGCGCAGATGCTGTTCCACCAGCCAGGCCACCAGCGCGGTATCGTTTTCGCTGAGCCGATGCGCCTGGCAGAACGCGCGCGCATCCACCGCACCCAGCTCCGAGTGATCGCCGCCGCGCCCCTTCGCAATATCGTGAAACAGGCCCGCAAGCAGCAGCAATTCCGGCTTGCGCAAGCGAGGCCAGACTTCGTGGGTGATCGAAAAACGTTCGTCGGCACGACCGGCCGCAAACAGCGCGATGTTCCGCAGCACCATCAGCGTGTGCTGGTCCACCGTATAGACATGAAACAGGTCGAACTGCATGCGCCCGGACACGCTGGCGAACGCAGGAATCCACTGTCCCAGCACACCCAGGCGCGCCATGCGGTTGAGTGTTTCCACCGCACGCGGGCCACGCAGCAGCGCCATGAACCGCTCGCGTGCCACCGTATCGGCGCGGTCGTAGGCCGGCAATTCCCACAGCACCTCGGCCAGCGCGCGCGCGGTCAACGAATGCAGTCCGCGTACCTCGCGATGCGCGGCCCATTGCGCGAACAAGGCGAACACCCGCATGACGTCGCCGGCCGGCCAGTCGTCCGCATCGGCCGCCAGGTAGCCACGGCGCAGGCTGAAGCCGGCACCCAATGGCTCGGGCACCGCTTCGCCATCGAATTGTTCTTCGAAGCGTTGCAGCAGACGATCGCTGATGCGACGGATCAACGCGGCGCTGCGGTAGAAGCGCTGCATCATCTTTTCAACGCCCAGGCTTTCCAGGTCGTCGGCAAACCCCAGTCGCTCGGCCAGGGTCTTCTGGTAATCGAAACGCAGGCGCTCTTCCGGCCGATTGGCAACGATATGCAACCCAAACCGCAGCCGCGCCAGTTCCTCACGCTCGCGCCGCAATGCCGCCGCCTCGTCGAAACCGACATGGCCCAGCCCGACCAGCGCCTCCAGATCCTTGACGCCGAACGCGCGCAGCGCCATCCAGCCCAATGTCTGCAGGTCGCGCAGGCCGCCGGGGCCGTCCTTGATATCCGGCTCCAGGTTGTCGGCGGTATCGCCGAAGCGCTGATGGCGCGCCAGCAACTCTTCGCGCTTGGCCTGGAAGAAGTCGCGCGGCGGCCACACCTGTTGCGGCGAAATCGCCGCCGCCAGGGCAGCACGCGCCCGACTTGCGGCAACCAGCGGGCGCGATTCGATCAAGGCGGTCAGCACCGTCTGGTCGATGGCGGCGACCGTGCACTGGGCGGACGAGCGCACCGCGTGGCTGATCGGCAGGCCGACATCCCACAGCAGTGCGAACAACCGCGCCAGGGCCTGCTCGTGCTGCTGTTGCACGGCGCTCTCGCCCAGCACCAGCACATCCACATCCGAGCGCGGAAACAATTCGCCGCGCCCATAGCCGCCCACGGCATGCAACGACAACGCCGCATCGGCCGGGATGCAGCGCGTCCACGCATTGCGCATCAATTGATCGACCGCGCGTGCGCGCAGCGCCACCAGCCGCTCGATCGGCTCGCCCTGGTCGAAGCGCTTGCACAGCCGCATGTCCGCATGCACCAGCAGCGGACGGGCTTGCGCAGCCCACTCCGCGTCGCCGGCGACGCCCGGATCGGGTCGGTCCGCCGGCGTGGCCGTCATGCCGATGCGGGCGCGTTGGCCGACAACGTGAGCACATCCACGCCGTCTTCGGTCACTGCCACCATGTGTTCCCACTGCGCGGACAACTTGCGGTCCTTGGTGACCACGGTCCACCCATCGGGCAGTGTCTTATGGTGATAGGTGCCTTCGTTGATCATCGGCTCGATGGTGAAGGTCATGCCCGGCTTGAGCACCAAGCCCTCACCGGGACGGCCGTAATGCATCACCTGCGGCTCGTCGTGGTAGATCTTGCCGATGCCGTGGCCGCAATAATCGCGCACCACGCTGAAGCGCTCGGCCTCGGCGAATTTCTGGATCGCATGGCCCACATCGCCCAGCGTCGCACCCGGCTTGACCGCACGGATGCCGCGCCACATCGCTTCATAGGTGGTTTCCACCAGGCGCTTGGCCATCACCGACGGCGTGCCGACGTAATACATGCGGCTGGTGTCGCCGTGCCAGCCGTCCTTGATGACGGTGACATCGATATTGACGATATCGCCTTCCTTCAACACCTTGGCCGCGCTTGGAATGCCGTGGCAGATCACGTTGTTGACCGAGGTGCACACGCTCTTGGGAAAGCCGCGGTAGCCGACGTTGGCCGGGATGGTGCCCTGCACGTTGACGATGTGGTCGTGGCAGATGCGGTCCAGCTCGGCTGTGGTCACGCCCGGTTGAACGTGCGGGGCCACGATGTCGAGCACCTCGGCGGCCAGACGGCCGGCGACGCGCATCAGTTCGATTTCTTCTTTGGTTTTTAGATTGACGCTCATGGCAGCAATTATCGCCGATCCGGGCTGAATCTGAACGCCCGCGGTGCGACGCAGCGCAAGCGGACAGGAGAACAGCAATCTGACACGGAACCAGACATTTCTGTGAACCAGCGCAAATTCCGCCAATCCGATGGCGAACGACGTCAAGCAATGGGCGTCGCACTTTGAAAAAAAGCCTTGCCGGGGGCCTTTAGAGCCATGTGAAAGCGGCGTTAATTAATGGCACGGCTGATGCATTGCCTTCAGCACGACGTCCCGCCGCACTTAAATGACCAGACTGGTCAAGGAAATGTCCATGCGCACTGTCCGCCCTGTCCTGCTGTCCCTCGGCCTGCTGTCGACCATTGGCGTTGCCAGTGCGGCAGATACCACCACATTCAATGTCAAGATCGCCGTCACCAAGGCCTGCACCATCACCGCGGCCTCTGCCACCGACGTCGACTTCGGCTCGGTGCTCTCGACCTCGACCGCCAATGCCGATGCCAACGGCAGCGTGACCGCGCAGTGCACCGCGCTGACCCCGTACAACATCGCGTTGAGCGCGGGCAGCAATGCCGGCACCTCCAACGACGTCACCACCCGCCGGATGAAGAACACCGACGCGCTGGTCACCACCAACAACTTCATTGCCTACCAGCTGTACCAGGACCTGGGACGCAGCACGGTCTGGGGCAGCACCACCGGCACCAATACGCTGAGCCGCACCGCGACCGGCATCAACCAGGTCTACCCGGTCTACGGCCGTGTGACCAACCCGTCCGCCAACAATCCCGCCACCGGTGCCTACCAGGATACGATCACCGCCACGATCGTCTACTGAGCACGCGCATGACACTGCACCAGCTGTCATCACGCCTGCCGACATGGCTGGCTCCGACCGCACTGAGCGTGCTGCTGGCGCTGGCCAGTGCGTGGTCGCTGCAGGCCGCGCACGCCGCCAGTCTGCAGCTGGCACCGACCTCGCTGACGCTGAGCGCGCAGCAATCCGCCGACGGGCTGTGGCTGAGCAACAGCGGCAGTGCGCCGGTGCAGGTGCAGACCCGTGCCTACCGTTGGACGCAGATCGACGGCAAGGACCAACTCGACCCGACCCAGGAACTGCTGATCAGCCCGCCGATGCGCACCCTGGCCGCTGGCGAACGCCAGCTCATCCGGGTGATTCGCGCCGGGCCTGCGCCGACCGGCCAGGAGGCCTGTTACCGCATCATCGTCGACGAACTGCCCAGCGCCGATGCGGACCGCAAGGGCATGCAGTTCGTGCTGCGCTACTCGGTGCCGATCTTCGTGCTGCCGCCCGGCAAGACCGACCCCATGCCGATCTTGCGCACCCAGGTGATCGCCGGCAGCGACGGCAATGCGCAGATCCAGATCAGCAACACCGGCGATGGGCACGCCCAGGTCGCCGACCTGCGGCATCAGGTCGATGGGGCGACCAAAACCGCATTGAGCGGCCTGGTCGGCTATGTGCTGGCCGGCCAGACCATGCGCTGGTCGCTCGGCGCACCGCTGGCCCAGTTCGGGCACGGCACCATCATCGCAAGGATCAATGGTGAGGCGGACGAACGCACCCTGTTGGCAGCGCCAGCAGCGCCGTGATGCGGGCCGGCTGGCGATGACGCTGCTCGCGACCGCCACCAGCCTGGCCTACGGCGCATCCGGCGACCTGGCCGACATGACAACGCTCCCGGATCAGGCGCAGCAAAGCGCTGCGGCCCTGCCGCAGACGCTGTATCTGGACGTCACCCTGAATCAGGCCGAGCGCGGCCTGGCGCCGTTCGAGTTGATCGACGGTCACCTGCGTGGCTCGGTCGAAACGCTGCGCAAGCTGGGCTTCGTGCTGGCCGACCGCACTGCCGGCGAACTGCTCGACCTGGACCGGCTGCCCGATGTGGAAGTGCGTTACGACGCCGCGCTGCAGCGGCTGGCGCTGCAGGTGCCGTTGGCGCAACTGTCGCTCTCCACCACGGTCCTGAAGGCCGAACAGGTCGCTCCGCCGAGCGCTACCGCTTCGCCCGGCATGCTGCTCAATTACGACTTCTATGCAACGCGCAACACCGGCTCCAGCAACGTATCGCTGGCCACCGAATTGCGCGGCTTCGGCATCGGCCGCGGCATGGTCGACACCACCGCCGTGTTCCTGGCCTACGACCGCCCGCAGGACGGGCGCTGGCGCAGTGAAGCGGTGCGCCTGGACAGCGCCTGGCAGATGGATTTTCCCGACAGCGCCACCAGCCTCACCGTCGGCGACTTCTATAGCGGCTTTGTCGACTGGAGCCGCTCGATCCGCCTGGGCGGCGTGCAGATCGGCCGCAACTACGCGTTGCAGCCGTACCGCGTGTTGACGCCAACGCCCAGCTTCCTGGGCGAAGCGGTGGTGCCGTCGACCGTGGAGCTCTACGTCGATGGATTGCGCCAGTACAGCGGCCAGGTGCCGGCCGGCCCGTTCCAACTGGCCGCGCAACCAGGCATCAGCGGCACCGGCCAGGCGCAGATCGTGGTGACCGATGCCTTCGGCCAGGTGCGTCGGCTGGATTTTGCGTTCTACGGCACGCCGCAGTTGCTGGCGCGCGGCATTTCCGAGTGGTCGGCCGGCATTGGCCATCTGCGCCAGGACTACGGCGTGCGTTCGTTTTCTTACGAATCGCGCACCGTGGCCAGCGCCACCTTGCGCAAGGGACTGCGCGAGGACGTCACCATCGAAGCGCATGCCGAAGCCGGCGGTGGCGTGGTCAATGCCGGCGCCGGCGGCGTGTGGCTGCTGGGGCGCGGCGGCGTCGTCAATGCCGCTTATGCGCATAGCCAGATGGACGCGCTGCGCGGCGGCCAGTATGTGCTGGGCTTTGCCTGGAACAACCGTCGCTTCAACTTCAATCTAGGCACCCAGCGCACCCACGGCGACTACCGCGACCTGGGTGCGCTGCAAGGCGCGTTGCCGGCACGCATCAGCGACCGCGCGGTATTCGGCGTCAACGTCAATCCGATCGGCTCGCTGGGCACCAGCTACGTGCGGCTGAGTTATCCGCAGGGCGACACCTCGCGCTACGCCAGCCTGTTCTGGTCGCGCAGTTTCGGGCGCAACTGGGCTGCCAACCTGTCCGGCAATCAAAATCTGGACATCCGCAGCGATCGCAGCCTGTACCTGTCGCTGTCGACCACCTTCGGCGAGTTGCGCCAGGCCAGTGCATCGATGCAGCGCAACGGCAACCGCACCGGATTCGTCGCCGACGTCAGCCAGCCGTTGCCCGGCGACGGCGACCTGGGCGGCCTCGGCTGGCGCGTGCAGGGACGTGCCGGCGACGATGCCAACGGCGGGCTGGCCGAACTGGGCTGGTTGAATCGGATCGGCCGCTACAACCTCGGCGCGGCCAATCAGGACGGCGACAGCTTCGGCTATGCCAGCGCCAGTGGCAGCCTGGTGTGGATGAACGGTCGCGGTTTTGCCGCGCGCGATATCCAGGATGCGTTTGCGGTGGTCTCCACCGACGGCCAGGCCGGCATTCCGGTACGGCTGGAGAATCGCCTGATCGGCGTCACCGACGCACGTGGCATGCTGCTGGTGACACCGCTGCAATCGTGGCAACGCAATCAATTGTCCATCGACACCTTGAACCTGCCGGCAGATCTGCGCGTGGACCGCGTCGATACCGCCGTCACCCCGCGCCAGCAGTCCGGGGTGGCGGTGCGTTTCGGCATCACCCGCGTGCGCGCGGCGATCATCGTGCTGCACGATGCGCAAGGCGTGCCGTTGCCGGTCGGCAGCGTGGTGCAGCGCGAGGGCGACGCCGAGCGCGTGGTGGTCGGCTACGACGGCGAAACCTATCTGGACAACCTGCAGCACGACAACCGCATCCTGGTCGAGTCGCCGAACGGGCGCTGCACCGCGCAGTTCGCCTACCCCTCCAATCCCGGCGGGATTCCGCGCGTCGGTCCGCTGCCGTGCCTGGGTGAGCAGAAGACGCCATGACCAGGCACGCACCCTGGCGCCTGCTGCTGGCGCTGACCATCGCCACGCTGTGGCTTGCACCCAGCCAGGCGGCCCGGGCCGACACTACCTGCACGGCCACCCTGGGCACGGCGCTGGCGTTCGGCAATGTCGCCGCCAATGGCACCACCGATGCGGTGGCAACGCTCAGCGTCTCCTGTGCGACCGCCGCGCTCAGTGTCCTGGGCTACGCACAGGTGAGCCTGTGCCTGGACCTGGGGCCCGGTAGCGCCAGCGGCGGCCTGTATGCACCGCGCCGCATGCGCAACTCCACCAGCGACAGCCTGGACTTCCAGATCTACAGGGATGCCTCACGCACCCAGGTCTGGGGCGCCACCGCATCGACCACCCCCTCGCCGGTTCTGTTGACGCTGTCGTACGGTGTCCCGGTGGTCACCGGCGGCTCGCAAACCACCAGCGTCACGCTGTACGGGCGCATTCCGACCAATCAGATCCTGTCGATCGGCAACCACACCAGCACGTTCGGCGGGGCCGACACGGTGCTGCGCTATTCCTACAACGAGAGCGTCATCGGCGTCCCACCGGCGCCGGGCAGTTGTACGGCCGGTGGCAGCGGCAGCAAGACCGCCAGCAACGCGTTCCCGTTCACCGCCTCGGCCAACGTGCCGGCACGCTGCAACACCTATGTCACCACCGACCTGGATTTCGGCAGCATCGCCGGCAGCATCAACACCGCCATCGACCGCACCTCCACCATCAGCCTGGCCTGCACCAACCGCACCGCCTGGAACATCGGCCTGGACAACGGCGTCAACGCCAGCGGCGGCACCCGACGCATGCGCCACGCCTCCAGCGCCAACTATGTCGCCTACCAACTCTACCGGGATGCCGGTCGCGCCAACCTCTGGGGCACCACGATCGGCGTGGACACGCTCGCCGGCACCGGCAACGGCGCGACCCAGACGGTCACCGTCTACGGGCGTGCGGCAGGCGCGCAATTGCCCATCGCAGGGGCCTACAACGACACGGTGACCGTCTCCATCACTTACTGACAGTTAATAAAGTTCGCTTTGGGAGCGTCGCTATCTGTTACGTCTCCAATGCAAACGATTGCCTCCATGACACTGGTCACCGTCTTTAAAAGTCTGACCCTGGTTGCGCTCGTCCTCACCGCGACGGCCGCCAGCGCGGCTGCCAGCCGTGGCCCGGAGAATTCCACCCTGCATATCGGCTTACGGCTGCTCAGCGGGTGCGAACTGCGCACCACTCCGCCACGCGCCAGCTGCTCCAGGGGCACGCCAATGGCGATCGCCCAGCCCGCACGCGCCACCGAAGCCCCCACCAGCACCGGCCAGGACGCCAGCGCACTCGCCGGGCCAGCGCCCGCCAGTGCGGCACGCATGACCACCATTGCGTTCTGACCATGACCACGCCCCGCCTGCTTGGCTGCTGGCTCGCGCTCGCAATGGCCTGCCTGGCACCGAATGGCAGCGTCGCCGCTGCCGAAATCGCGATTGCCCCCACCACCGCGTATATTCCCGCCGACAGCGACCAGACTGCCGTCTGGCTGTACAACCAGGCCGCAGTGCCGTGGCACGCCGAAGCCAAGCTCTACCGCTGGAGCCAGGACGGCGACCGTGAACTGCTTGAGCCCGCCAAAGGCGCCACCGTCAGTCCCACCCATTTCGAAATCCCGCCGCAAGGGCGGCAGTTGTTGCGGGTGATCCGTCTGGGCCCAAGTCCGGAACAGACCGAAGACAGCTACCGGCTGGTGGTGACCCAGCATGCCTCGGAAGGCGACACCGAACTGTTGCGGTATTCCACCCCGGTGTTCGTCCTGCCCAGCGCGCCGGGCGATGCGCACCCGGCCCTGCGGGCAACCCTGTCGGCCGATGGCGCCGGTCTTGTCTTGAACGTGCATAACGCCGGACCTCACCACGCACGCCTGGCCGACCTGGCCTACATCGATGCCGGCGGCACCCGCCGCAGCATTGGCGACAACCTGGCCGGCTACGTCCTGCCCGGCCAGACCCGCCAGTGGGCATTGCCGGCCAACCTGACCGTCGGCCAGGGCCGTTTCGTGGCACGCGTCAACAGCGATATCGAGACCACGCTGGCGCTGCAGCCCTAGGAAGCGGGAATCGGGAATCGGGAGTGGGAAATCGGCAGGCGCATCGGCGCCGCCGACTGCGTCCGGGGCGTCAGGACGGCCAAGCTCTTGCGACTCCCGACTCCCGATTCCCGACTCCCGACTCCCGATTCCCGACTCCCGATTCCCGACTCCCGATTCCCGATTCCCGACTCCCGATTCCCGATTCCCGATTCCCGATTCACAGGCCTGAAGGCCTCGCGGACGCCGGCATTGAAACGATTGCACCGGACCGCCCCGCCGGCTATACTCCGTCGGCTGTTTTGCGTCTTTCGCGCATCGCGCCGTCCACGTCGGACGTCATCGACGAATTCACACCTGTCGCCGCCATCCGTGCCGGGGTGCCCCCACAAGGGGTTCGTCACGGAGGCAACAGGGAAGCCCAACCCCGGAATCTTGTGCGTTTTGATGCGAGTCCCTCGCAACAGCCCGCACATCCATGTGCGGACTTTTCGACAACAAGCCGCGCACGGCGATTCCGCTCTTACGGAGTTACTTCAATGCCCCAAGTCACCATGCGTCAGATGCTGGAAGCCGGCGTCCATTTCGGCCACCAGTGCCGTTACTGGCACCCCAAGATGGCGCCTTACATCTTCGGCGCGCGCGGCAAGATCCACATCATCAACCTCGAGAAGACCGTTCCGCTCTTCAACGATGCGATGAACTTCCTCTCCTCGATCGCACAGAAGCGCGGCACCATCCTCTTCCTGGGCACCAAGCGCAGCGCGCGCGAGTCGATCAAGGAAGAAGCCGAGCGTTGCGGCATGCCGTTCATGACCCAGCGCTGGCTGGGCGGCACGCTGACCAACTTCCGTACCGTCAAGCAGTCGGTCGCCCGCCTGAAGGAACTGGAATCGGCCGAAACCGATGGCACCTTCGAAAAGCTGGTCAAGCACGAAGTGCTGGGCCTGCGTCGCGAGCGCGAAAAGCTGGATGCGTCGCTGGGCGGCATCAAGGAAATGAACCGTCTGCCCGACGCGATCTTCGTGATCGATATCGGCCATGAAGACATCGCCATCAAGGAAGCCAAGAAGCTCGGCATCCCGGTGATCGCGGTGGTCGATACCAACTACGATCCGGCCCTGGTCGACTACGCCATCCCGGGTAACGACGACGCCATCCGCGCCGTGCAGCTGTACGCACGTGCCGCTGCCGACGCCGTGCTGGAAGGCAAGGCTGCTGCGCCGAACTCCGCATCGGTGCGTGAGGAAGAGTTCTCGGCCGAGTCCGCCGATGAAGGCAAGGGCCGTCGCGCCCCGGCCAAGAAGGCCGAAAAGAAGGCTGAGGCTCCGGCTGCCACCCCCGCTGCCGAATAATCGGCATGCAATGTGGCCGCACCATGCTGTGCGGCCACAGCCCCGACGGGTCCATCGCGCCCCGTCGCCGAGGCCACTAACTATTTACGGGGGCGGCCGGCTGCGCCGTCTCCCCATTGGCGGAACATCCCCGCCGCACGCATTCGTCCATATGAGGTAATTCCATGGAAATCACTGCTTCCCTGGTCAAGGAACTGCGCGAGCGCACCGGCGCCGGCATGATGGAGTGCAAGAAGGCACTCGTCGAAAACGCAGGCGACATCGACGCCGCGGCCGAATGGCTGCGCAAGTCGGGCCTGGCCAAGGCCGACAAGAAAGCCGACCGCGTTGCCGCCGAAGGCCGCATCGCCACCGCACAGGCCGGTGGCAAGGCCGTGCTGGTCGAAGTCAACTCCGAGACCGACTTCGTCGCCAAGGACGAGAACTTCCTGGCCTTCACCGAGACCGTGGCCACCGCCGCGCTGAACTCGGGCGTCGCCGACGCCGAAGCGCTCAAGAGCGTCAAGCTCGACAGCGGCGAGACCATCGAAGAACGCCGCGCAGCCGTCATCGCCAAGGTCGGCGAGAACCTGCAGGTGCGTCGCCTGGTGCGTGTCGACAGCGCCAACAACGTCGCGGCCTATGTGCACGGCGGTCGTATCGGCGTGCTGGTCGAGCTGAAGGGCGGCGACATCGAGCTGGCGCGCGGCATCGCCATGCACATCGCGGCGATGAACCCGCCGCACGTCAAGGCATCCGACGTCCCGGCCGAGTTCGTTGCCAAGGAAAAGGAAATCGAACTGGCCAAGATGTCCGAAAAGGACAAGTCCAAGCCGGCCGAGATCCTGGAAAAGATCATCAGCGGCAAGATCAGCAAGATCATCAACGAGGTGACGCTGTACGGCCAGCCGTACGTGCTCAACACCGATCAGACCGTCGAGCAGGCCGTCAAGGCTGCCGGTGCCGAAGTGATCGGCTTCCAGCGCCTGGCCGTTGGCGAAGGCATCGAAAAGGTGGTGGAAGACTACGCCGCCGAAGTGATGAAGCAGGCCGGTCTGGCCTGATCAGTCGCAAGCGAGGACTTCGCAAGCGCTGATAAAAAGCCGCGGCATGCCGCGGCTTTTTTGCGTTTTGCTTCCCACACTGCAAGCACACCGCAGGTCGCACGCGCAGCGCCACTTTGGCGAACGCGGCTGTATGCTTGCAACAACCGACGGCGACGACTTATGCAACCAGACCTTCAGGCCGCCCTGCACTACTGCCGCAACCTGCCGTCTCCCCCCGGCGTTGCCTTGCGCATCATCGAACTGGCGCAAGACGTCGACGTGGACATGACCACCACGGCCAATGTCATCGCCCTGGACATGGCCTTGAGCGCGCGCATGCTGCGGGTGGCCAACTCGCCGCTCTATGCCAGCCGCCGCTGCATCGACAACCTGGGCCAGGCGTTGAGCATGCTCGGCCTCAACGCGACCTTGAGCCTGGCATTGGGATTTTCGATGGTGCATGGCGTGCGCAGCACCTTCGCCGCGCACCCGCTGCATGAGCGCGTGTGGCGCCGCGCCGGCCTTTGCGCCATGGCCAGCCGCGTGCTGGGACAGGCCTATGGCATTCGCAAGCCCGAAGAATTGATGCTGGCCGGGCTGCTGCAGGACATCGGCAAGCTGGCCTTGCTGCAGGGCGCACCCGAGGTGTACGCACCGCTGCTGGAAGGCGCGCTCGACAACGCTGCCCTGCTGGACACCGAGCGCACGCATCTGGGCGCCACCCACGCCGAGGTCGGCGCCTGGCTCGCGCATCAATGGCAGTTGCCGTCGTATCTGCAAAACGCCATTGCACAGAGCGAAGACGATCCGGCCAGCCTGGAGCCGTTCATGGCCTGCGTCGCGCTATCGGGGCAATTGGCCGACATCTGGCTGTCGGCCAGTACGGTCAGCGCCACCGAACAGGCGCAGCAGCAGGCCCAGAAAGTGCTGAAGCTGGATGCCGAACGCTTCGAGAAGGTGATCGAACGCATCACCGAATCGTTGCCCGAACTGGAAGCGTTGTTCGACATCCGCGTGCCGCAGCCCGAGCACATCCAGATGATCTTCGAGCAGGCGCACGAACTGGCGATGCTGCGCAGCCTGCGCGAACTACAGGAGGTTGCCGAAGCGCGTCGGCAAGCCGACGAATCGGAAAACCGCATGCGCCATCTGGCCGAACAGGCCAGCCGCGATGCGCTGACCGGCGTGTTCAATCGGCATCAGCTCGGCACTGCGCTCGAGCACGAGTTCGAGCTGGCATCGCGCCAGGGCTGGCCGTTGTCGATCGCCTTCATCGACCTGGATGACTTCAAGCAGGTCAACGATACGTATGGCCACCTGATCGGCGACGAGGTGCTGCGCAACTTCGCGCAGACGCTGCAGCGCATGGTGCGCAGCAGCGACCTGGTGGCACGCTACGGCGGCGAAGAGTTTCTGGTGATCCTGCCCAACACCACCGCCGATGCGGCGCTGATGGTAATCGAACGCATCCTGGCCGAGACCGTGCGCACGCCGATGGCACAGGTGCAGGGCGGCCCACTGCACATCACGTTTTCGGCCGGGCTTGCCACCCATGGCGGTGGCGACCGCCAGTTCGAAAGCATCGAACATCTGCTGCAGGCGGCCGACAGCACGCTCTATCGTTCCAAGCATCGCGGTCGCAACCGCGTCACCGCCTACGATGCGACCGATGTGCCGACACCGCCCAACCCGCGCGCGCACTGAGCAGGGCATCGCCACGGTGCCACAAAGGAATTTTTACCACGCCCGGTGACAGGCTTCCGCTAGAATTGCCGGCGTTTGCCGATCCCCCACCCCCGAGGTCTCCCATGTCTGAACTTTCCTATCGCCGCATTCTTCTCAAACTTTCCGGGGAGGCGCTGATGGGAGACGGGGATTACGGCATCGATCCCAAGGTCATCAATCGTCTCGCCCACGAAGTGATCGAAGCGCAGCAGGCCGGCGCGCAGGTTGCACTGGTCATCGGCGGCGGCAACATCTTCCGCGGCGCCGGTCTGGCCGCCAGCGGCATGGACCGCGTCACCGGCGACCATATGGGCATGCTGGCCACGGTGATCAACGCGCTGGCGATGCAGGACGCGCTGGAAAAGCTCGGCGCCAAGGTGCGCGTGATGAGCGCGATCAAGATCAACGACGTGTGCGAAGACTTCATCCGCCGTCGCGCGATCCGTCACCTGGAAAAAGGCCGCATCGCGATCTTCGCCGCCGGCACCGGCAATCCGTTCTTCACCACCGATTCGGGCGCGGCATTGCGCGCGATCGAGATCGGCGCCGACCTGTTGCTCAAGGCCACCAAGGTCGATGGCGTCTACGACAAGGACCCGAAGAAGCACACCGATGCGGTGCGCTACGACAGCCTGACCTACGACGAAGTCATCATGCAGGGCCTGGAAGTGATGGATACGGCCGCGTTCGCACTGGCGCGCGACAGCGACCTGCCGCTGCGCATCTTCGGCATGAGCGAACCGGGCGTGCTGTTGCGCATCCTGCACGGCGAGCAGATCGGCACCCTGGTGCAGGGCCGGAGCTGAGCGTCGGGAATCGGGAATCGGGAATCGCAAAAGCACAGTGCCAGGCACTGCGCTGATGCCTGATCGATGGCGGTGCCGGGCGTGACGCGGCGCCATCAGGTGAACCGGCTGCGCAGGCACCTGCCGGCCGGCGAGTCCCGAAACCCCAGTCCCGGCTATAATCCCCGGATTCAGCTCCACACGGATTCCGGCGATGCTCACCCAGATCAAACAAGACGCGCAGACGCGCATGACCAAGAGCATCGATGCTCTGCGCCATTCCCTGACCACCGTGCGCACCGGGCGCGCCTCCCCGGCGCTGCTGGACGGCATCAAGGTCAAGGCCTACGGCACCGACACCCCCCTCAACCAGGTCGCCAGCATCAGCGTCTCCGAAGGCCGCTCGCTGGTCATCAGCCTGTTCGACAAGGGCATGATCAAGGACGTCGAGAAGGCGATCTACGCCTCGGATCTGGGCCTGACCCCGACCGTGGTCGGCACCGTGATCCGTCTGAACCTGCCGCCGCTGACCGAGGAGCGCCGCAAGGAGCTCAGCAAGTCCGTGCATGGCGAGGGCGAGGACAGCAAGGTGGCCATCCGCAACATCCGTCGCGACGCCAACCAGCAGGTCAAGGATCTGCTCAAGGACAAGGCGGTCACCGAGGACGAAGCGCGCAGCGCCGAAGACGACATCCAGAAGCTCACCGACAAGGCGATCAAGGACGTGGATGAAGTGGTCAAGGGCAAGGAACAGGAACTGATGACGGTCTGATCGTGGCATCCCCTGCCATGCATCCAGTCCCTTCTACCGACGCGATCCCGCGCCACATCGCCATCATCATGGATGGCAATGGGCGTTGGGCGCAGCGTCGGCGCCGTCCGCGCATGATCGGCCATCGCGCCGGCGCGCGCGCGGTCAACCGCACCATCGATTTCTGCCTGGAGAAAGGCGTGTCGGCGCTGACCCTGTTTGCGTTCTCCAGTGAAAACTGGGGGCGCCCGCAGGAGGAAGTCGATGCGCTGATGAAGCTGTTCCTGCACGCGCTCGATCGTGAGGTCGGCGAGCTGCAGCGGCGTGGCGTGCAAGTGCGCTTCATCGGCGATCGCAGCCGCTTTGCTGCGCCGTTGCGCGAGCGCATGGCCGCTGCCGAACGCGCCACCGCCATCAACTCGCGGCTGGTGCTGAGCATTGCCGCCAGCTACGGCGGCCGCCAGGACATCGCGCTGGCCGCGCGTGCGCTGGCCGAGGACGTGGCGGCCGGCCGCCTGCAACCGCAGCAGATCGACGAAGCGCTGCTGGCCAGCCGCGTCGCCCTGGCCGACCTGCCGGCGCCGGACCTGTTCATCCGCACCGGTGGCGACACCCGCATCAGCAATTTCCTGCTGTGGCAGCTGGCCTACACCGAGCTGTGGTTCACCGAAACCCTGTGGCCGGAGTTCGATGCCGGCGTGCTGCAGCAGGCGCTGGATGACTACGCCGGGCGTGAACGCCGCTTCGGCCTGACCAGCGCCCAGATCGCCGACAAGGCGACGGAGAGCTCCTCCGCATGACCAAGACCCGCGTGATTGCCGCGCTGATCATGGCGCCGCTCGCCATCTGCGCGATCGTGCTGCTGCCCACCCAATGGCTGGCGGCGCTGGCGGCGATCCTGTTCCTGACCGGCCTGTGGGAGTGGCTCAAGCTCTCCGGCATCGACGACAGCCTGCCGCGCACCGTGCTGCTGATGCTCAATCTGCTGCTGATGGTGCTGATGGTGTGGGCCTCGGCCGGCTCGATGGTGCTGTTCCAGATTTCGGCATTGGTGGGCGTGGCGTGGTGGTTGCTGGCGCTGCTGTGGCTGCGCTTTTTCACCTTCGGCGCCGATCACGGCAACGGCCAGGCGCGCGCACTCAAGCTCGCCGCCGGCACGCTGGCGGTGCTGCCGGCCTGGGCCGCGCTGGTGCTGCTGCACGCCAGCCCGGACAAGGGCAACCTGTGGCTGCTGACCGCGCTGACCACGGTCTGGGCGGCCGATTCGGGTGCCTATTTCGCCGGCCGCGCGTTCGGCAAGCACAAGCTGGCGCCGCGGGTCAGCCCCAACAAGACCATCGAAGGCCTGCTCGGCGGCATGGTTGCCGGTATCGCGGTGGCCTGCGCGTTCGGCTGGCTGGCCGGGTTGACGCTGGCGCACGTGCCGCAGTTGATCCTGGTCGCGGCGGTGGCGGTGCTGGCCTCGGTGCTGGGCGACCTGTTCGAAAGCCTGCTCAAGCGCCACGCCGGCGCCAAGGACTCGGGCACGGTGATTCCCGGCCACGGCGGCGTCCTGGATCGGATCGACGGCGTGCTCGCCGCGCTGCCGGTGTTCGCACTCGGCAAGGAAATTCTCGGATTCTGAGCATGGCTGCTTCCTCTCCCCGTCAGGTCGCCGTGTTCGGCGCCACCGGCTCGATCGGTGCATCGGCCCTGGATGTGATCGCCCGTCATCCGCAGCGGCTGCGCGCCAGCGTGCTGTCGGCCGGCAGCAAGGTCGACGAGCTGCTGGCGCTATGCGCCACGCATCGCCCTGCGCACGCGGTGATCGCGGACGAATCGCTGTATCCGGCGCTGCGCGATGGCCTGCGCGCGGCAGGATTGGCCACGCAGGCGCATGCCGGCAGCGCCGCGCTGGACGCCCTGGCCGCCAGCGATGCCTGCGACACCGTGGTTGCCGCCATTGTCGGTGCAGCCGGCCTGCCCTCGACCCTGGCCGCCGCCCGCGCCGGCAAGCGCCTGCTGCTGGCCAACAAGGAATCGCTGGTGCTGGCCGGCGAGCTGCTGACCCGCACCGCGGCAGCCGGCGGGTCGGACATCATCCCGATCGACAGCGAGCACAGCGCCATCTTCCAGTGCCTGCGCTCCTGCGACGCCAGCCGCGGCGTGCGGCGGGTGGTGCTGACGGCCTCCGGCGGCCCGTTTCGTGGCTGGAATCGCGCTGCGCTCGGCGCAGTGACCCCCGCACAAGCCGTTGCCCATCCCAAGTGGTCGATGGGACCGAAGATCTCGGTGGATTCGGCAACCTTGATGAACAAGGGCCTGGAAGTCATCGAAGCGCATCATCTGTTCGGCCTGCCCGGCGCCCAGATCGATGTCGTGGTGCACCCGCAGAGCCTGGTGCACTCGCTGGTCGAATTCGTCGACGGCTCCACCCTGGCACAGCTTGGCCTGCCGGACATGCGCACCACGCTGGCGGTTGGCCTGGCGTGGCCGGAGCGGATCGAATCCGGCGTCGCCGGGCTGGACCTGCTGACCCAGGGACGGCTGGATTTCGAGGCGCCGGACACCGACGCATTCCCCTGTCTGCGCCTGGCCTGGGAGGCATTGCGCGCAGGCGGCACTGCGCCGGCGATCCTGAACGCGGCCAACGAAGTGGCTGTTTCAGCGTTTCTTCAGGGCCAAGTGGGTTTCCTAGCGATCTCCGCGTTGGTCGAACACACACTGACAACGCTTCCACGGCACAATGCCGACACCCTCGACGCCCTGCTTTTTGCCGACGCGCAAGCGCGGCAGATCACCGAACGCGCCCTCGCCCATCACAGCCTTCATGCCTGATCGATTTACGCAACCGAGTTGCATCCATGGGTGATTTCATCGGTTCGGTCTGGTGGATGATCGTCAGCCTGGGCGTGTTGGTGACATTTCACGAATTCGGGCACTTCTGGGTCGCGCGCCGCTGCGGCGTCAAGGTGCTGCGCTTCTCGATCGGCTTCGGCAAACCGTTGTGGATGCGCCGCGACCGCCACGGCACCGAGTTCGTGATCGCGGCGATTCCGCTCGGCGGCTACGTCAAGATGCTCGACGAGCGCGAAGGCGATGTCCACCCGGCCGAGCAGGACCAGCCGGCCGAGCAGGACCAGGCCTTCAATCGCAAGACGGTGTGGCAACGCATCGCCATCGTCGCTGCCGGCCCGATCGCCAACCTGCTGCTGTGCATGGCCATGCTGTGGGCGATGTTCGTGGTCGGCAAGCAGGATTATTCGGCCACCATCGGCCGCGCCGACGGCCTAGCCGCCGCCGCCGGGCTGACGCCGGGCGAGCGCATCGTGCGCATCGACGACCGCAGCGTGGTCAGCTGGAGCGATGCCAGCATGCAGCTCACCGCCGCTGCCATGGACAAGCGCGACATCCGCGTGCTGACCGCATCCGAGGGCGCCGGCAACAGCGAGCACACCCTGCGCCTGTCGCAGCTGCCGGCTGGCTTCGACGAGCGCCGCGTGGCCAAGCTGGCCGGCATCGGCTGGCAGTTCATGCTGCAGCCGCCGGTGATCGACAAGGTGGTGCCCGGCTCGGTCGCCGATGGCCTGATCAAGCCCGGCGACCGCATTGTGGCCATCGATGGCCAGCCGATCCGCTCGGCCGAGGACATCATTCCGCAGGTGCAGGCGCTGGGCGCGCATGGCGGGCCGGGCATGATCGAGGTGGCACGCGGCGAAGACCGGCTGGCGCTGGAAATCGCACCACGCAAGTCGCCGCAGGGCCAATGGATGCTTGGCGTGCGCCCGGCGGCCGCGCCAGCGCCGGAATATGACAGCCGCCAGCAGTACGGCATCTTTGCGGCGGTCCCCGCTGCGATCCGCGAAACCGGCCGGATGACCGCCGACTCGCTGGGCATGATGAAACGCATGCTGACCGGCCAGGCCTCGGTCAAGAACATCTCCGGCCCGGTCACGATCGCCCGCGCCGCCAACGCCTCGGCCGAACGCGGGCTCGACTGGTTCCTGTATTTTCTGGGCCTGGTGTCGCTCAGCCTGGCGATCATCAACCTGATGCCCATTCCAATCTTGGACGGTGGGCACCTGCTGTATTACCTTATCGAGTTGGTCAAGGGCAGCCCGATCAGCGAACGGGCCATGATTGCCGGTCAATATGTCGGTCTGGCGGTCCTGGCCGGGCTGATGGGACTGGCGTTCTACAACGACATCCTCGGCCTGGTCCCACGATGAAGCTGCTCCACTCTTTCCGCCTGTTGTCGTCGTCAAACGTCGGCATCCAGCAACACCTGAAATCGACTCCAACCGGATGTGACATGACGCGTCTTCCCACTCGCCGCCTGCTTGCCCTCGCTCTTGCTGCCGGCCTCAGCCTGCCAGCCGTTGCCCTGGCCGCCGAGCCGTTCGTCGCCAGCGACATCCGCGTCGACGGCCTGCAGCGCATTGCCTCCGGCACCGTCTTCACCTATCTGCCGGTGAACCGCGGCGACACCGTGGACGACGCCAAGGTCGCCGACTCGATCCGTGCGCTGTACCGCACCGGCTTCTTCGAGGACGTGCAGCTGGACCGCCAGGGCAACATCCTGGTCATCACGGTCAAGGAGCGCCCGGCGATCAACAAGCTCACCGTGACCGGCAACAAGGACATCAAGTCCGAAGAGCTGCTCAAGGGCCTGGGCGACATCGGCCTGACCGAGGGCGGCACCTTCGACCGCCTTAGCCTGGACCGCGTCACCCAGGAGCTGACCCGTCAGTACAACAACCGCGGCAAGTACAACGTCGAGATCACCCCGACGGTGAGCCCGCTGGACCGCAACCGCGTGGACGTGGCCATCGCAATCAAGGAAGGCAAGGCGGCCAAGATCCGCCACGTCAACCTGATCGGCACCGAGAAGTTCGCCAACGAAGACATCCTGGAGAACTGGGAATCCAAGGAGCACAACTGGGCCTCGTGGTATCGCCGCGACGACCAGTACTCCAAGGAAAAGATGTCCGGCGACCTGGAGAAGCTCAACTCCTGGTACCTGGACCGCGGCTACGTGGACTTCAGCATCGACTCCACCCAGGTGTCGATCAGCCCCGACAAGCGCGACATGTTCGTCAGCGCCGGCGTCACCGAAGGCGAGCAGTACAAGATTTCCGAGATCAAGGTCACCGGCGACACCGTGCTGCCGCAGGCAGACATCGAGCGCCTGGTCATTCCCAAGGCCGGCGACATCTTCTCGCGTGCGCTGCTGGAATACACCTCCGATGCGATCACCAATACGTTGAGCAACGTCGGCTACGCGTTCGCCAAGGTCAACCCGATCCCGACCCCGAACCGCGAGGACCGCACCGTTGCGGTCAATCTGCAGGTGGTGCCGGGTCCGCGCGTGACCGTGCGCCGCATCCTCTACAAGGGCAACAGCCGCACCTCCGACGAAGTGCTGCGCCGCGAAATGCGCCAGTTCGAGAACACCTGGTACTCGCAGGCCGCGATCGACCGTTCCAAGATCCGTCTGCAGCGCCTGGGCTACTTCGAGAGCGTGGATGTGGAAACGCCGCAGGTGCCCGGCAGCAACGACGAGGTCGACGTGGTCTACAACGTCAAGGAAACCACCTCCGGCAGCTTCGTGTTCGGCCTGGGTTACTCGCAGAGCTTCGGTGTGACCACCTCGGTGCAGCTGTCGCAGAACAACTTCCTGGGTGGCGGTAACCGGGTGGCGGTGGAGGCCTCGCGCAGCAGCTATCAGCAGCGCTATGCGTTCTCCTACACCAACCCGTTCTTTACCGACGACGGTGTGTCGCTGGGTTACAACCTGTCCTGGCGTGCCTTGGACTACTCGGACTTCAATACCGCCCAGTACAACAGCAAGAACGGCTCGGCGCAGGTGGTGTTTGGCGTGCCGATCACCGAGAACGACACCATCTCCGCGATGGTCGGCGTCGACAGCAACCAGATCAACACGTTCCCGACCCAAACCCCGCAGGCGATCATCGACTACATCGACGCGGTCGGCACGAGTACCTTCCATGCCTGGCGTACCGAGCTGGGCTGGGCACGCGACACCCGCAACGACTTCTTCATGCCGACCCGCGGCATGTACCAGCGCGTCGGCCTGGAGACCACCCTGCCCGGCTCCACGGTCGAGTACTACAAGCTCAACTACCAGATCTCCAACTACTGGCCGATCATCCCCGCGATCGTGTTGAACACCCGCTTCGAGCTGGGCTACGGCGACAGCTATGGCAACGACAGCTCGCGCGACGTGTGTGGCGTCGTTGCCAATAACGCTTATACGGAACAGGCTTGCGACGGTAACAACCGGCTTCGCACCGTCACCGCCACCGGCTTGCCGTTCTACGAGAACTTCTACGCTGGTGGTACCAACTCGGTGCGCGGCTTCGAAGACAACACGCTGGGTCCACGCTCGGAGCGAACGGTAAATTACTCGCGCGGCCAGCCATTGGGCGGCTCGTTCAAGACCGTCGGTTCGGTGGAAATGTACTTCCCGAAGCTGTTCGACAGCCCGTCGGCACGCGTGTCGGCATTCGTCGACTTCGGTAACGTCTTCAACGGCGTGGACAACTTCAAGACCAACGAACTGCGCGCCTCCACCGGCGTGGCGTTGTTGTGGCGCGCACCGGTCGGTCCCATTTCGATCAGCTACGCGTTCCCGCTGAAGAAGGAAGACAACGACGAGATCGAGCGTCTGCAGTTCACCTTCGGCGGCCAGTTCTAAAAGGCGCAGGCAAGACGATGGCGGCCCGATGACTCGGGCCGCCATCGTTTGTTGAAACCGCCGCGTCTGGAGACCGGACTTGCAAGCAGGTGTTGCAGACATCGCCCAGGCAGGTGGGCCACGGCGCCGCAGTCGGATGCGTCCACACACTGAAGCGGCTAGTCCCAGAAGCCCTGAACGCGGGCGCGCTGTTCTGCGACATCGCCGGTCCATGCACTGGCGACCGCGTCACGCAGGAGTCCGTTACCGAACAGGGGGAGGCCAGGTTTCATATGCTTGTCCCTGCAGTTGACCGCACGGTTGCGGCCCGACAACAGATACACCTGCCTGCTGGGCCACCTTTCGACCAAGTTTCCTTGTAAAACCAGCCACTTACTGTTTACACGAGGTTCACCCTGATGCGCTTGACCGCCAGTGCGATTGCCGAACAATTTGGGTTGACCGTCGTCGGCGATGGCGCCATCGAAGTCGATGGCGTCGCCACCCTGGCGCATGCCGGCGCAGGACAACTCAGCTTTCTGTCCAATCCGCGTTATCGGGCACAGTTGAGCCAGACCCAGGCAGCGGTGGTGGTCTTGCGCGCAGACGATGCGCCGGACGCACGCGGGACTGCACTGGTCGCCAAGGATCCCTACACCGCGTTCGCCAAGATCGCGGCCTTGTTCGATGTGGCGCCGGTGCGCGCACCGGGCATCCACCCTTCTGCGGTGATCGACCCCAGCGCACAGGTCTCGCCAACCGCGCATGTCGGCCCGTTCGTCAGCATCGGTGCGCGCAGCCGCGTGGGCGAGGGCTGCGTGATCGGTACCGGCAGCATCATCGGCGAAGACTGCGTGGTGGATGACGGCTGCGAACTGCTTGCCCGCGTCACCCTGGTCACCCGCGTGCGCCTGGGCAAGCGGGTGCGGATTCATCCCGGCGCAGTGATCGGCGCCGACGGCTTCGGCCTGGCGATGGATGCCGGCCACTGGATCAAGGTGCCGCAGCTGGGCGGTGTGGTGATCGGCGACGATTGCGAGATTGGCGCCAACACCTGCATCGACCGCGGCGCGCTGGAAGACACCGTGCTGGAAGAAGACGTGCGCGTGGACAATCTGGTCCAGATTGCGCACAACTGCCACATCGGTGCGCACAGCGCCATCGCCGGCTGCACCGGCATTGCCGGCAGCGCCAGGATCGGCCGCTATTGCCTGCTTGGCGGGCATGTCGGCGTGGTCGGCCACCTGGAGATCTGCGACAAGGTCGTGATCACCGGCAAGTCGGTGGTGCGCAATTCCATCCATGAGCCAGGCGAGTATTCGTCCGGCACCCCTCTCACCGACAATCGCACGTGGCGCAAGAATGCCGCGCGCTTCAAACAACTCGATGCGCTGGCAAGGCGCATCCTGGCTGTGGGCAAGGAGAACGCATGAGTCACCCCGTTTACGAGCTGCCGATCGACGTCAGCCAGATCCAGACGCTGCTCCCGCACCGTTACCCGTTTTTGCTGGTCGACCGAGTGCTGGAACTCGATCTGGAAACCAAGTGGATCGTGGCGCAGAAGAACGTCAGCATCAACGAGCCGTTCTTCCAGGGCCATTTCCCGAGCCGTCCGGTGATGCCGGGCGTGTTGATCATCGAAGCGCTGGCGCAGGTCGGTGGCGTGATGACCCAACTCGGCCTGGGCCGCGACGCGTTGTCCCAGCTGTTCTACATGGTCAAGGTGGACAATGCCCGCTTCAACAAGCAGGTGATCCCAGGCGATGTGCTGATCATGGAGGTGCAGATGAAGCGCCTGATCCGCAACGTGGGATGCTTCTATGGCGAGGCCAAGGTGGATGGCGAAGTGGTGGCCAGTGCCGAGGTGATGTGCGCTGGCGCCAGGTAACCACCCGCTCCCGGAGTGAGACACGATGCGTGATTCGACACCTTTGATCCATCCCACCGCCGTCATCGATCCATCGGCCACGCTGGCCGAGGATGTGCGCGTGGGTGCGTTTACGCTGATCGGCCCCGATGTGCAGATCGGGGCGGGCACCGAGGTCGGGCCGCATTGCTCGATCCACGGCCCGACCCGGATCGGCCGCAACAACCGCTTCATCGGCCACGCCGCGATCGGCGGCGAACCGCAGGACAAGAAATACGCCGGCGAGCGCACCGAACTGGTGATCGGCGACGGCAACGTGATCCGCGAATTCGTCACCATCAATCGCGGCACCGGCGGCGGCGGCGGCATCACCGTGGTCGGCGACGACAACTGGATGCTGGCCTACACCCACGTGGCGCACGACTGCCATGTCGGCAACCACTGCGTGTTCTCCAACAACACCACGCTGGCCGGCCACGTCACCGTGGGCGACTACGTGATCATCAGCGGCTTCGCCGGCGCGCATCAGTTCTGCCGGATCGGCGCGCACGCCTTCCTGGGCATGGGCGCGCTGACCAACGGCGACGTGCCGCCATTCACCATGGTCGGCAGCGAATCGCTCGGCCGCCCGCGTGGCATCAACAGCGAAGGTCTGAAGCGTCGCGGCTTCGATGCCGAGCGCATCGCCGCGATCAAGCGCGCCTACCGCACGCTGTACGTCACCGGCCTGCCGCTGGCCGACGCCAAGGCGCAGCTGGCCGAACAGGCCAAGAGCAGCGAGGACGTACGCGGGCTGCTCGCGTTCATCGACGCGGCGGAAAGGCCGTTGTTGCGATGAAGGCCGGGAGCCGGGATTCGGGATTGGAGATGGAAAACCTCCACGCCACACCGGGCGAGGCCGTGCACGACACGCTGGCCAATCCCCAATCCCTAATCCCCAATCCCCGCTCCCCACGCATCGCCCTGATCGCCGGCGAAGCCTCCGGCGACATCCTGGGCGCGGGGTTGATCGACGAATTGCGTCGTCGCTACCCGGCTGCCGAGTTCGTCGGCATCGGCGGCGATGCGATGCGCGATGCGGGCTGCCAGACCTGGTTCGATGCCAGCGAGCTGGCGGTGATGGGGCTGACCGAAGTGCTGCAGCACCTGCCGCGGCTATTGAAGCTGCGCCGTGCATTCCGGGAGCGTGTGCTGGCATGGAAGCCGGACGTGTTCATCGGCATCGACGCACCCGATTTCAATCTTTCGGTCGAGCGCTGGCTCAAGCAGCGTGGCGTGCGCACCGTGCATTACGTCAGCCCCTCGGTGTGGGCGTGGCGCGAGAAACGGGCGGAAAAGATCGCTGCCAGCGCCGATCTGGTGCTGTGCCTGTTTCCGATGGAACCGCCGATCTACGCCAGGCATGGCATCGACGCGCGTTTCGTCGGCCACCCGATGGCCGACGACATCGCCTACCAGGCCGACCGCGACGCTGCGCGCGCCGCGCTGGGCCTGCCTGCCGCCAGCACCGTACTGGCGGTGCTGCCCGGCAGCCGACATGGCGAAATCAGCCGGCTGGGCGATACGTTTTTTCAGGCTGCCTGGCTGGTGTCCCAGCAGTTGCCCGACCTGCAGGTGCTGGTGCCGGCAGCCAACCCGGGCTGCAAACCGGTGTTGACCGAACAGCTATCACGCTCGTCGCTCCCGGCGGCGCGCACGCACCTGCTCGACGGCCAGGCGCGCACCGCGATGCTGGCCGCCGACGTGGTGCTGCTGGCCTCCGGCACCGCCACGCTGGAGGCGATGCTGGTCAAGCGCCCGATGGTGGTCGGCTACAAGGTCGCGCCGCTGACCTACCGCATCGTCAAGACGCTGGGCCTGCTCAAGGTCAACCGCTACGCGCTGCCCAACATCCTGGCCAACGACGACCTGGCCCCGGAGCTGATGCAGGACGACTGCACCCCGGAACGGCTGTCCGCTGCGCTGCTGGACTGGTTCACGCACCCGGACAAGGTTGCCGCCCTGCAACCGCGTTATCTCGCCCTGCACGCCGAGCTGCGCCGCGATGCCTCCGCGCGCGCGGCCGATGCGGTGGCCGGGCTGCTTGAATTCAGGGATTCGGGAGTGGGCATTCGGGATTCGGCAGGAGCAAAGGCGTGAAAATCCTGGCTCCGCGCGCGCAGAAGGATGGAGATAACACAGACATCAGCCAGTCGCCGTTGTTTGGCCAATCCCAAATGCCCAATCCCCAATCCCGGCGCTTGATCGCCGGCGTCGACGAAGCCGGCCGCGGGCCGCTCGCCGGGCCGGTGGCGGTGGCTGCGGTGGTGTTCGACCCGAGCAAGCCGCGCATCAACGGGCTGGACGATTCCAAGCAACTGACTGCCGAGCGCCGCGAGCAGTTGTATGCGCGCATCGTCGAGCGGGCATTGGCCTGGTCGGTGGTGTTGATCGACAGCGAGGAAATCGACCGCATCAATATCTACCAGGCGACCATGCTGGGTATGCGGCGTGCGGTGGAAGGGGTGGCGCATGTGGCCGGGTTTGCGCGCATCGACGGCAACCGGGTGCCCAAGGGGCTGCCCTGCCCGGCCGAGGCGCTGATCGGCGGCGATGCGCTCGACCGCGCCATCATGGCCGCCTCGATCGTGGCCAAGGTCACCCGCGACCGCCTGATGCATGCGCTGCACGCGCAGCATCCCGAATACCGCTTCGACCAGCACAAGGGCTACGCCACACCGGTGCATCTGGCCGCGCTGCGCATCCATGGGCCCTGCCCGCAGCATCGCCGCAGCTTTGCGCCGGTGCGGCGTGCATTGGGAATCGACGGGTCGCAGTCACCGTGGGACGCGCCCTGCGTGGCCCCGGCCGATGGCCTGCTGCTGGCCGACTGACCGACCGCCCCCAGGCCGACCTGGCCTGGTAGTGGCGCCATCCATCCATTCGCGCGCATGCGGCCAGTGCGACCATGGCTGCTAGCATCGAGTCCCGCACGCGAAGCCCCGCACGGCCCCGATCCGCGCAATCGCCACCGCTGCACTCCACGCAGCTAGCCAACGCCTGAATCGGCCACACCGCCCAGCCCCCGTGGCAGCTGGCCGCGGCGCCACACAGAAGCTGTCAAGCCTTGTTCGGCCCGGCCACGCTCGCTACCCTGACCCCGCATTATTCCGGTCTCGCATGTCCACTTCCCGCTTCGTCCATCTGCACGTCCACACCGAGTTCTCGCTGGCGGATTCCACCATCCGTGTGCCCGAGAAACCGGATCAGGCTGACCCGAAAAAGGCCCAGCAGGCCAACCTGCTCAGCCGGGCGGTCGAGCTCGACATGCCCGCGCTGGCGGTCACCGACCTCAACAACCTGTTCGCGCTGGTCAAGTTCTACAAGGCCGCCGAAGGCGTGGGTATCAAGCCGATCGCCGGCGCCGACGTGATGATCGCCACCCCGGACATGACGCCCTGGCGCATGACCCTGCTGTGCCGCGACCGCGAAGGCTACCTGAGCCTGTCGCGGCTGCTGACGCGCGCCTGGATGGAAGGCCACCGCCCCGAAGGCGGCGTGGCGATCCACCCCGAATGGCTGCAGAGCGGCAACGCCAACCTGTTCGCCCTGGCCGGGCGCGAGAGCCTGGCCGGGCGCCTGTTCGGCGAAGGCCGTGCGGATCTGGCCGAGCAGCAACTGGCCGACTGGCAACGCGTGTTCGGCGATGGCCTGCATCTGGAACTCACCCGCACCGGCCGCGAGGGCGAGGAACGCTTCAACCAGTTCGCGCTGCATGCAGCCGGTGTGCGCGGCCTGCCGGTAGTGGCCAGCAACGATGTGCGCTTTCTGTACGCCAGCGACTTCAATGCGCACGAAGCACGCGTGTGCATTTCCTCCGGCCGCGTGCTGGACGATCCCAAGCGCCCGCGCGAGTACAGCGACCAGCAGTACCTGAAGTCCGGCGACGAAATGGCCGCATTGTTCGCCGACGTGCCCGATGCGATCGACAACACGCTGGCGCTGGCGCAGCGCTGCAACGTCGAGATGCGCCTGGGCACCTACTTCCTGCCCGCCTATCCGGTGCCGGAAGACGAAACGCTGGACAGCTGGATCCGCAGCCAGGCGCGCGACGGTCTGGCCGCACGCCTGGAAAAGAGCCCGATCGCGCCCGGCAAGACCCGCCAGGACTATGTGGACCGGCTCGAATTCGAGCTGGACACCATCATCAAGATGGGCTTCCCCGGCTACTTCCTGATCGTGGCCGACTTCATCCAGTGGGGCAAGAATCAGGGCATCCCGATCGGTCCGGGCCGCGGTTCCGGCGCCGGTTCGCTGGTGGCCTGGGCGCTGCAGATCACCGATCTGGACCCGCTGCCGTACAACCTGCTGTTCGAGCGCTTCTTGAATCCAGAGCGCGTGTCGATGCCCGACTTCGACATCGACTTCTGCATGGATCGCCGCGACGAAGTCATCGACTACGTGGCGCGCAAGTACGGCCGCGAACGGGTCAGCCAGATCATCACCTACGGCACCATGGCGGCCAAGGCGGTGGTGCGCGACGCCGGACGCGTGCTCGGCTTCACCTACGGGCTGGTCGACAGCGTGGCCAAGCTGATCCCCAACATCCTGGGCATCACGCTCAAGGATGCGATGGGCGAAGGCAAGGATTCGGAGATGGCCTCGCCGGACCTGATCCAGCGCTACCAGGTCGAAGACGACGTGCGCGACCTGATGGACCTGGCCCGTCAGCTCGAAGACCTCACCCGCAACGCCGGCAAGCACGCCGGCGGCGTGGTGATCGCGCCCGAGCCGCTTTCCGAATTCTGCCCGCTGTTCGCCGAACACGACGAGGACGGCCGCGGCAAGAACCAGGTCACCCAGTTCGACAAGGACGACGTCGAAGCGGTGGGCCTGGTGAAGTTCGACTTCCTCGGCCTGCGCACGCTGACCATCATCGATTGGGCGGTCAAGGCGATCAACGTGCGCCATGCCCGCGCCGGCATCGACCCGGTCGACATCACCACCATTCCGCTCGACGACGTGCCCACCTACAAGGGCGTGTTCGCCTCGGGCAATACCGGTGCGGTGTTTCAGTTCGAATCCTCGGGCATGCGCCGCCTGCTCAAGGACGCGCGCCCGGACCGTTTCGAAGACCTGATCGCGCTGGTGTCGCTGTATCGCCCCGGCCCGATGGACCTGATCCCGGACTTCAACGCGCGCAAGCACGGCCAGCAGGAGATCGTCTACCCGGATCCGCGCACCGAAGTCATCCTGAAAGACACCTACGGCATCATGGTGTACCAGGAACAGGTGATGCAGATGGCGCAGATCGTCGGCGATTATTCGCTGGGCGGCGCCGACCTGTTGCGTCGTGCGATGGGCAAGAAGGTGCCGGCCGAGATGGCCAAGCACCGCGAAATCTTCCGCGAAGGTGCGGCCAAGGGCGGGGTGAGTGCGGCCAAGGCCGACGAAATCTTCGACCTGATGGAGAAGTTCGCAGGCTACGGCTTCAACAAGTCGCACGCGGCCGCCTACGCGCTGGTCAGCTACCAGACCGCCTGGCTGAAACGGCATTACCCGGCCGAGTTCATGGCCGCCACGCTGTCCTCGGACATGGACAACACCGAGAAGGTGGTCGGCTTTCTCGACGAGGTGCGCAACCTCGGCTTGACCGTCAAGCCGCCGCGCGTCAACGAATCGGCCTACATGTTTGAGGCCGCCAGCCCGGACACGATTCAATACGGCCTGGGCGCGATCAAGGGCGTCGGCCAGGGCGCCTGCGAAGCGATTGTCGAAGAGCGCCAGCGCGGCGGCCCCTACACCACGCTGCTGGATTTCTGCACGCGCGTGGGCACCGCAAAGCTCAATCGGCGCACGCTGGAAGCGATGATCAACGCCGGCGCGATGGACGGGCTGGGCAAGAACCGCGCCTCGCTGATGCTGCAGCTGCCGGAGGTGGTCAAGGCCACCGAGCAGATGGCGCGCGAGCGCGCCTCCGGGCAGAACTCGCTGTTCGGCGGTGCCGATACCAGCGCGCCGGCGCTGCGCCTGGACCTGCCCGAGAGCAAGGAATGGCCGCTGGGGCAATTGCTCACCGGCGAGCGCGAAACGCTGGGGTTCTACCTCAGCGGCCACCCGTTCGATCCGCACCGCGACGAAGTGCGCGAGCTGGTCGGCTGCGACCTGAGCTCGCTGGAGAAGATCCTCGCCTCGCAACAACGTGGCGGCGGCGGCGGTGGGGGCGGCGGCGATGGCGAAAAACGCGCCTGGCGCCCGGAAGTCAGCGCCATTCTGGCCGGCCAGGTGATCGGCGTGCGCCGCAAGGGCGACAGCCAGGTGTTCGTGCAGCTCGAAGACGGCCGCGGCCGGGTCGAATGCAGCGCGTTTTCCGATGCGATGGCCGAGTTCGGCCACCTGCTCACCCGCGACCGCATCCTCATCGTCAAGGGCGGCCTGCGCGAGGACGAATTCAACGGCGGCTACAGCCTGCGCATCCGCCAGTGCTGGGACTACGAGCAGATCTGCGCCGACCACGCGCAACGCCTGTCGCTACGCCTGGACCTGCGCGAGAAGCAGGCCTGGAAGCGCATCGACGCCCTGCTGGCCAAGCACCGCCCCGGCAAGACCCCCCTGCGCCTGGACCTGCTGCTGCGCGCCCCGACCGGCGGGGTCGCCGGTATGCTCGACCTCAATGGCAGCCACTCGGTGCGCATCGACCAGCATCTGATGGACAGCCTGCGCGCCGACCCGGCGGTGCGGATGGTGAAGATCAAGTACAACCCTCCGTGGGCGTGAGAATAGGGAATGGGGAATGGGGAATCGCAAAAGCGAGGCCGCCGGATAACTTGCTCTGATTCCCGATTCTCCATTCCCGATTCCTCTCCCAACCCCACCGTACGGGTTCATCGGACGCATTCCGCTACACTCCCCGCCTTACGTTGACGACACCACTGCATGAATCCTAACTACCTCGACTTCGAGCAACCCATCGCCGATCTGGAAGCCAAGATCCAGGAACTGCGCAAGGCCAGTACCGGCCCTGCAGTCAACGTGGACACCGAGGTGCGTGCGCTGCGCGACAAGTTGCGCGTCCGCACCGCGCAAATCTTCCGTGATCTCTCCGCCTGGCAGGTCTCGCAGCTGGCGCGCCACCCGCAGCGCCCGTACACGCTGGACTACATCGGCACCATCTGCGACGAATTCCAGGAACTGGCCGGCGACCGCGCCTATGCCGACGACAAGGCGATTGTCGGCGGCCTGGGCCGCATCGATGGCCGCGCAGTGGTGATCATCGGTCACCAGAAGGGCCGGGACACCAAGACCAAGGTCGCGCGCAACTTCGGCATGCCGCGCCCGGAGGGCTACCGCAAGGCGCTGCGTCTGATGAAGCTGGCCGAGCGTTTCCGGCTGCCGCTGCTAACCTTTATCGATACCCCGGGCGCCTACCCGGGCATCGGCGCCGAGGAGCGCGGCCAGTCCGAAGCCATCGCGCGCAACCTGCTGGAAATGGCCGAGTTGAAAGTGCCGGTGATCTGCACCGTGATCGGCGAAGGTGGCTCCGGTGGCGCATTGGCCATCGGCGTGGGCGACCGCACCTTGATGCTGGAATACGGCACCTATTCGGTGATCTCGCCCGAAGGTTGCGCCTCGATCCTGTGGAAGGACGCGGCCAAGGCCAAGGACGCGGCCGAGCAGCTCGGCTTGACCGCCAAGCGCCTGAAAGGCCTGGGCCTGGTCGACAAGGTGATCCGCGAACCCACCGGCGGCGCGCACCGCAATCCCGAGCAGATGGGCAAGCGCCTCAAGGCGGTGTTGCTCAACGAGCTGGAAGCGCTCGAAAAGCTGCCGGTCGAAGGCCTGCTGCAGCGTCGTTACGAGCGCCTGCGCAGCTACGGCGCCTACGAAGGCAACTGATCGGCGGTGTGCCGAGGCGATGGTGCCCAGCGCACCATCGCCAGCCAGCAAGACGATTGGCCATCATGGAAGGATCTTTTCGGATATGAGCCCGCTACTTCTCCTGTCGCTGGTATTGCAGGCCGCCTGCTGTGTGCACGTAGTGCGCAGCGGCCGCCCGCTGTACTGGATCTTCATCCTGCTGGCGTTTTCGTTCCTGGCGGTCCTGATCTACGTGTGCGTGGCAGTGATCCCCGACCTGCGCAACGACCCGACGGCGCGCCGCGGGCTGCGCAAGGTGCGTCAACGCATCGACCCGCAGCGCGAACAACGCGATGCCTCGCGTCAGCTGGATGTGGCCGACACCCCGGAAAACCGCCGCCGGCTCGCGCAGACGCTGCTGGAACAGGGCGATTACGCGCGTGCGGCCGAGCTATATCAGGGTGCGCTGCGCGGCATCTACCAGGACGACCCGGACCTGATGCTGGGCCTGGCCAAGGCCCAATACGGCCTGGGTCAGGCAGCAGACACACGCAAGACCCTGGACGCGCTGATCGCGGCGAACCCGAATTTCCGTTCGCACGACGGGCACCTGCTGTATGCGCGCGCAGTCGAAGACAGCGGCAGCATCGACGAGGCGTTGCACGAATACGAAACGCTTGCACAGGGCTATCCGGGCGAAGAAGCGCGCGTGCGCTATGCGCAGTTGTTGTTGCGCGCATCGCGCCCGCAGGACGCCAAAACCGTCTTCGCACAGGTACTGCGACACGCAGCCGCCTCGCCCAAGCATTACCAGCGCGAGCAACGCGCCTGGATCGAGATGGCACGCAAAGGACTGAGCGAGTTGGACGCCAGCGCATGATCGCCGCCTGAGGCGATACTCAAGCGGCGAAACATACAGCGTGCGCGCGCACCCTGTGTCGCCAAGACCGGGTACGCAACCAAGGGGACCAGCATGCCCAGAAAGCCCGAGATCGAGACAAGCCTGAAGGCCGAGATCGATCGCCTGCTGGACTTGTCCGCACAGGCGTTTCGCAGCGGCGCTGCGGCGGAATCGCTCGACTTGGGATTGCAGGCCTGGGCGCTGATCCCCGAGCCCAAGAACGCATGGGATTATTATCCGCAAAGCCTGTCTGCTGGCTTTGTAAAAGACTATGTCGATCTAAACGACAAGGACAACGCGTCCAAATGGATCGACGTGATGGCAACGATGTACGACGACCCGAATCACGAGGACCATCTTGTGTTGATGACCGAGGGGGAAGCGATGTTCCAGCTCGGAGACAAAAAGCGCGCCTGGTATGTTTTCGGCAGGATTTACGAGATCTACGGGAAAAAGGGATTTGTCGGACACCAGAAAACGTATCTCGAGTTCCATCTCGATGAGAAGGCAAGGTACGCATGACGCCGTGCAGGATCTCTCCAAAGATCCATCACGTCACCGTTCGCTGTTGATCCTTCGACACATAAACCGAAAGTGACGCATCGATGCATGCCGTCACTGCGTTGCCGCATGCGATCCAATGCAGGAAATCGGGACGACTGTCCGCCCCACAGCACTGCCGCTCTTGCGCGAACACGGCACCGACCACAGCCGCCTGCGGCAAGCGCATCCACCGCCCAGGCGCTGCCTCAGAACGGCTTGGCCAACACCAGCCAGATCACACCGACCAGCAGCACCACCGGCACTTCATTGAACAGCCGCAGCGCGCGGCCGCTGGGCACGGCGCGCCCCTGATCCACGCCCTTCAGCCAGCGCCCGGACACGATGTAGTGCGCCAGGATCAGCGCCACCGCAAAGAGTTTTGCGTGCAGCCAGCCACCGGCCACCATCGTCGGAAAATCGGGGATCACCCGATAGCCCTGCCACAGCACCGCACCCAACAGCAGCGCCAGACCCAGCATGCTGTGGCCGAACTTATAGAGGCGACGCCCCATCAGCACCAGGCGTGCGCGCACCGCGCTGTCGTTACCGGCCTCGGCGATATTGACCAGGATGCGTGGCAGGTAGAACACCGCCGCCATCCAGGCGATGACGAACAACAGATGGAAAGTCTTGATCCACAGATACAGGGTCATGTGCTGGCTTCGCTGGCTGGCGTAGGATGACCCGCATTTTCACCCATCCGCTTGCGCGAAAGCACATCCGTCCATGCATCAACCCGACGACAAACAGTACGACGCTCACTATTTCAGCCGCTGGTACAGGCAGGCGGGGCTGGCCGACCCTGCACGCCTGCGACGCAAGGTCGCACTGGCGGTGAGCCAGGCCGAGTACTACCTGGAACGCCCGATCCACAGCGTGCTGGATATCGGTTGCGGCGAGGCCGCGTGGCGCGCCCCGTTGCTGGCGCTGCGCCCCAAGCTGCGCTATCTGGGCTTCGACAGCAGCGCCTATGCAGTGCAGCGCTACGGACGCAGCCGGCAGATCCACCCTGCCCGCTTCGGCGATTTCGCCTGGTTGCGCCCGTGCGCGCCGGTGGATCTGCTGATCTGCTCGGACGTACTGCATTACGTGCCCACGCGCGAGTTCAATCAGGGCCTGCCCGGATTGGCCGACATGTGCGCAGGCGTGGCGTTTCTGGAGACGTTTGCCGAAGAGGACGCCTTCGAGGGCGATCACGACGGTTTCCAGGCCCGGGCGGCACGCTGGTATCGCCGCCGCTTCGCCAGTGTGGGGTTCGGCGCATTGGGATCGCACTGCTGGCTATCGCCGCAGTTGACTGCAGATGCATCGGCATTGGAGCGCGGCTAGCACGCCGGCTCCCCGCAGTCGCCTGCGGTGGGGTTGACCAGGCGCATCGACCCGAACTCGGGGCACTGCGACTGAATCCACCTGCTCGATGACTGCGACTTGCGGGGGATGGCGATACGCAATCGACAGGGATGTCTGCAGCGTGTATCTACTTTGACGTGAGTGCGAAGCGGCCTGCGGCGCGTCGGGACGATGTCGCAGTGCATCGCTGACCGCTCCCAAGCGCAGATGGATCGCATACGGTAGGCGTATACCGCATCGACACGCTTGTCGACGCCAGCCCGCACGTACGAAACACGCTCCACTTGCCTCACCGCTCGCAGCAAGGCCAACACCTCGTGATGGATAACCGACATGGCATGCTCCGATTACAATGACGCGTCCAAAATCGCGGCTGCACGCCAGGCGATACGGCAACTGCCGCGTCGCGTTGATGCTGGCGGACGCCTCGTTCACTGGCGTCGACGACGATGTGAATCCGGCTGACGCATCGACGCGACGACTGACGCGATGGATTAAACCGACCCGAGTGACCCACACAGACATGGCTTCCACTTTCTTCAGGCCTGCCGCCCTGGCGCTGGCGCTCATCATTGCCGGATCGCAACTTTGCGCGCGTGCGTCTGTGCAAACGGTGGCCGACAGTCCGGGCACATCGACTCGGCGGGAACATGCTTCGCTGCTGGATGGGAAAATCCGGTTTGACTTGCCGCCTGATTTCGTCGGCACGGCGTTGCCGCCCGATCCACCCGAGAACGGGGCTGCGGGCGTGACCGGCACCGCCTACACAAATGCGCGGCAACAGATGGTCCTCGCCAGCGAGGAGGCGTCGATGCCCGACGGTGTGCGCGTTCAGGATAACGATGCAAGGTTCCTGGACGGCGTCATGGCAAGCTTCATCGAACAGCAGCAAGCATCGTGGCAGCACTATCAACGCGCAGGCGAAAAATCCATCACCATCAAGGGATTGGGCTTGCGCCAAGTGGACGCAATCGCCAGCTTCAGCGATATCCCCATGCGCGTGACCATGCTGTTGGCGGGTTCGGGAAGGACATTGGCGCTCATCCGTATCACATCGAAAGCCGACGATGTCGACAGCCACAACATGCTGGTGTCCAACGTGCTTGATGGAATTCGGGCCGGGCGCTGATTCGACCGGCAGTTTGCAGCGGACCTGCGCATCAAGCCGACCCAGTTGACCATTACCGGTTGCGGTTGCGGACTCCGCATCGTGCCGGCGACGGCGCTGGGCGGCGTGGACAGCGTGACTGACCAGCCCACGCGCCTCAACGTCTGCCGCGTTCTGACAGCAATGCCGGCTCGACCGTGCGCAGCCCCATTAAGGTGCAAATGCGCCAAAGGGGGTATGCTGCGTGGCAGCAATGAGCCGCACGGATGGGTGGAATGCTTTATCAATTGCACGAGCTGACCCGCAATCTGCTAGCCCCTTGGGTGCACCAGGCCCAGGCGAACGCCAAGATGTTCTCCGACCCCGACAGCCTGTGGGCTTCGCTCCCGGGCGCTGAACGCATGGCCGCTGGCAACGAGTTGTTCCACCGTCTGGGCAAGGAATACGAAAAGCCGGCCTGGGCGCTCGACGATGTCGAGGTCGATGGCCACTCGCTGCCGATCATCGAACGCGAAGTATTGAGCAAGCCGTTCTGCCGCCTGCTGCGCTTCAAGCGTTTCAGCGACCATGTCGAGCTGATCGGCACGATGAAGCAGCAGCCGGCGGTGCTGGTGGTGGCGCCGTTGTCCGGCCACCACGCCACCCTGCTGCGCGACACCGTGCGCACCCTGCTGCGCAACCACAAGGTCTACGTGACCGACTGGGTGGACGCGCGCATGGTGCCGCTGGAAGCCGGTGCGTTCCGGCTCGAGGACTACATCACCTATATCCAGGACTTTATCCGCCATATCGGCGCCGAGCGCCTGCATGTGGTGAGCGTGTGCCAGCCCACCGTGCCGGTGTTGGCGGCGGTGTCGCTGATGGCGTCCAACGATGAGCCCACGCCGCGCTCGCTGGTGATGATGGGTGGCCCGATCGATGCGCGCCGCAGCCCCACCCAGGTCAACAACCTGGCCACCGAAAACGGCATCGAGTGGTTCCAGAACAACCTGATCCACACCGTGCCGTTCCCGTATCCGGGGCATGGCCGCCAGGTGTATCCGGGCTTCCTGCAGCACGCCGGTTTCCTGTCGATGAATCCCAACCGGCACGTGATGTCGCACTGGGATTTCTACACCGATCTGGTCAAGGGCGATCTGCAGGATGCGCAGGCGCATCGGCAGTTCTACGACGAATACAACGCCGTGCTCGACATGCCGGCCGAGTATTACCTGGACACCATTCGCGTGGTGTTCCAGGACTTCCTGCTGCCGCAGGGCAAGTGGAAAGTGGACGGGCAGCTGGTCAAGCCGTCGGCGATCCGCAACACCGCGCTGCTCAGTATCGAAGGCGAACTGGACGACATCGCAGGTCTCGGCCAGACCGAAGCGGTGCACGATCTGTGCACCGGTATCGATGCGGCGCATCGTCGGCATCTGGTGGTGGAAGGTGCAGGCCATTACGGCATCTTCAGCGGCCGTCGCTGGCGCGAGGTGGTGTATCCGCAGGTGCGCGAATTCATCGGCCGCTACGATGCAGACCCGGTGGGCAGCCGCGATCCAGCCACCGTCACCCCGATCCGCAAGCGCGGCAAACGCGCTTGATCGGCCGAAAAAACGCCCCTTGATCTCTCGATCAAGGGGCGTTTTTTATGGCAGATTCTTGGTTCAAGCCAGGACAGAGCCCTGCGCGGTCGCGTGATCGAGGGCGCGGTGCCCTCGCCGCTCGCGGGACACGCCGTGAACCCGTCCCTGGGGGCTCGGTGGCGGCATCCATGCCGCCACACGGCCCCGCAAGCGGCGAGGACACCGCACCAGAGAGCTGATCGGTTGTTTTCTTGAAAACATGCACACCGACCATCTCGATGGTCCTTGTCCGCTCACCGTCGCGGGACCTTACGCGGCATGGATGCCGCGTAAGCGCCTACAAGGACGTACTTGCGGCGTGTCCCGTGATGGTGGGCGGACAAGGGCCCTGCAGCCAAGCAGCAGATCAGCCGCTCTACACCTGATCTATCCGCACTCTCCAATCATTTCAAAACAACCTGGATTTCAAGTCGTAGCGTCATTTAGGTTTGTAGCGATCGCAGCCGCGTGGCGCACATCCCGCAATGACACCTGTCACTCAACTTTCGCCACTCTTGACCAGCAGATGCTTGGCGAACATGCCGTGCAGTTTGCCGAAGGCGCGCGCCAGATGCAGCGTGACAAACAGCAGCAGCACGCCCACGACAAACAACGGCAGCGTCAGCCAAGGGCTGGTGAAGTCCACGCCGTCCCAGGTCAACACCGCCATGTTGTCGAACAGCAGCGCCAGCGGAGAAGCAGCCAAGCCCAGCGACAACGACAACAACGTGGTGAATACACAGAAATAGAGGATGCCCAGTGGCAGCATCAGCAGGAAATACAGCATCGTGCTCCAGGTGCGGGCATCGGTGAACATCGCGCCGATACGTTGCAGCCAGCCTTCCTGCAACCCGGGATGTGCAGGACGACGCGGCATGCGCACTCCCAGCAGTGCCTCCACGACACGGCCTTCCACCAGCGACAACACCCGCACCGAGCCGAAGAACAGCACCAGCAATGGCACACCGATGATCAGGATCAACAACCCGGCCGACAAACTGGCGCCGGTGACGACCCAGGTGAAATAGAACACGCCGGTGAGCAGCGACAGCAGCATGTAGAACAACGCGCCGTAAGTCCGCGGATCGGCGGCAACGCCAAAAAACTTGCCCAGCCACGAGTTGCGCTTGGGCGGCAATGGCGGACGCAAGGCGCGCGTCACCGTCACTTCGGTTTCGCGGTAGATCTCGGCCACTTCATCCGGCGCACCGTAACTGCCGGCCACGTCCGCGATGACCTCGGCCTCGCTCTTGCCGCGCTGTTCGGCCAGTTCGGCGCGCAGATATTCCTCGGCGTCGTAAAGCGCGTCCTGGATCATCGCCGGGTCGGCGCCGGCCAGCGCCTGTCGCAATTGGGCCAGGTAATCGGGAATGGTGGTCGGCAGCGGATGCGTTTGCGCAATGGTCGTCATAGGTGGGTCCCTTCCAGCACTGAGTCAACGGAATCGCGGGTGGCGCGCCAGGCGGCCGTCCATTCGCGCAGGCAATCGCACCCGGTTTGCGTGATGCGGTAATACCGCCGTGGCGGACCGGATGCCGACGGCTCGACATGGCTCTGCAACAGCCCCGCCGCTTCCAGATTGCGCAACACCGGATACAGCGCGCTCTGCTTGCCGCTCAGCACGCCATCCAGGCGCTCCAGCCGCTTGGCGATCAGGTAGCCGTACAACGGCGCATCGGCCTGCGCCAGTACCGCCAACAATGCCAACGACACCGTCCCGGCACTCAGCTCCTTCTGGAATTTCCGCAGGTGGGCATCGGGCTCGGTCATCGCCATCTCCGCTAGGTCGAAGGCAATGCTATTGCGAAGTTAGGTATAGCGAATGTGCCGGTAGTCATGGACGGGATTGGCGATTCGGGATTGGAGAGTGGCAACGGCACGCCGTCCGGGAAGTTCCGCGCATCGACTTAAGCGAACTGAAGAACAAGAAGTGGCATCGCAATCGACAAGCCTTTGCTTGCGAATCACCAATCCCGGCTCATGTGCTTAGAACCATTGGGTTACTCCCTTTCCTGCACCGCTCCACTACAGTCATCGGCTGCTGAGCCGATACCTCAGGTTCAGCGGACTTCAATTTCGATAGGGCGACACGATGCAATTTGCACGCTTGGCACAGCCGGCCATGACTGACATTTCCTTTGCCACCACCCGGCGCCTGTGCCTTGCCATCGGGTTGGCGCTGCCGGGACTGGGATTTGCGCAGGCGCCGACTGCGGCGGCCAATGCCGAACAGACCGAGCCAGCGCCGGCCAAAGCAGCCGCGCCGGCAGCCGCTGCAGCATCCAAGGGCTATCCGATCGAAGCGCAGGGCTGGGGTGCCAAGCAGGGCGGCAACATGTGGCAGGTGCGCTGGGTCGAAGACTGGTCGTATCTGAAAGACCCCTCCAAGCGCAAAAGCCCGTTCGATGCGCTCAAGTACATTCCGTTCAACGAGCAGGGCGATGTCTACGTCTCGCTCAGCAACGAGCTGCGCGTGCGCAGCAACACCATCACCAATCCGGGCCTGATTCCGGGCAGCCATTCACAGCAGCAGTATCTGTTCCGTGCGTTCTTCGGCGCCGATTTCCATGTTGGCGAGCACTTCCGGCTGTACACGGAATTGGCGCACGGCAGCCTGGATGGTCGCAACGAAGGCGCCAAAACCGGCACGCAGGAAAACAACGCGATCCTGCAGCAGGTGTTCTTCGACGTGAAAGGCCGCGTTGCCGATGCCGACCTTGGCGTGCGCGTCGGCCGTCAGGTGTTCGTCGACGGACCCACCACGCTGATGGCGTTGCGCGACAACACCGATATCTTCGTAACCTTCAACGGTGTGCGCGCCTGGGCGATCGGCGACAAGACCCGCGTGGACCTGTTCGACTTCAACTTCAATCTCGATGGCACCGAAGGCCTGGGCGACGATCGCATCGACCGCTCGCGGCATTTCCGCGGCGTGGTTGGCGGGTATCGCCTGCCAACCGCCAAGCCGATGTATCTGGAGCCGTTCTTCTATCAGTTCCGCAACGACAATCAGGTGTGGGGCCGCCAGACCGCCGAAGAAAACCGCAATTACTACGGTCTGCGCTTGTGGGGCAATGTAGGCAAGCTGCGCACCGATTCGTTCGTGACCGTACAGCGCGGCAGCTACGGCGGGCGCGATCTGCGCGCGTACATGGCCAGCACCTCCAACGCCTGGACGCTGAGCGACAGCGGCTGGAAACCGCGTGTGGGCTTCCATAGCGAAATCGCCTCCGGCGGCGGCGGTACGTCCGGCACCGGCACGCTGCGCAACAACAACTTCCTCTACGGCAACACGATCTACTTCAGCTGGGCGACGTTCTTCGGCCCGGTCAACCTGGTCACCGCCTCGCCCACGCTCACCTTCTCGCCGACGTCGAAAATCACCGTCAACCTGGAATGGGAAACCCTGTGGCGGCAGACCACCAGCGATGCGATCTACAACAACCAGGCACGCGCCTACGCACGCACCCAGAGCACCGACGAGCGCCGGATCGGCACCATGCCGCGCATCAACGCGACGTGGAACATCGACCCCAACTGGTCGGTGACCTTTCGCGCCGAGCACCTGATGGCCGGCCCCGCACTGAAGGAAGCCGGTTACGGTGATTCGACCTTCGTCATGGGGTGGTTGAACTTCCGGTTCTGATCAGCGCAATGCGAGCGTGTCGGCCTGACCGACATGCTCGTATTGCCATGGCGCAATCATCGCAGTCCTTGCGCAACGCGCCAGCGCTCGCACCTGCGCACAGTGGGCGGCAGATGGATGGCCGCCGGTCCGATCAGCTACGCCATTCTTGCAACGGCATGCGCTGATCGGTAAGCGTCAACGCACTGGCTAGCGGTCTACCGATACTGCTGCCGGCATGACGGCAGTGCGGCTGGCCGCCAGCGGCAGGTGCGCCATTCCGTCAATCTGCTCGCCTCTGGCGTAGCGCTGCCACTGCAGACCCAGGCCATCGGCACTGGGCTGGATCGGCCGCGACTGACCGCGTAACGCGGACGGCAACTCGGCAATGCGCTGCGCAAGCGGTTGCGCGGACGGATGGGCGCGTAACCACAGCACCGCCGAAACTGCACGCAGTTCGGCCGCAACATCCTGCAACTTGCGCTGGTGAATCGCGGCAGTTGCAGCACTGGCAGGCCCCACGCTTGCAAGCACGCAGCCCGCCGCATTGGCCAGGCATGCCACCGATGCCGTGTCCGGCGCAGGAATCAGCGTCTGCGGTACCGGCAGATCACGCTCCAGCAAGGCGCGTAACGGTTCGCCACAGGCCCACGCGTATCCCGGCGCCATCAGCGCCTGGGTGCGTTCAAGGTCAAACAGTCGTACAGACAACTCGTCGCTCCACGACGGGCTGGCGGCAGGCTGCGCATCGACGCTCTGCTGGAGCATCGCAAACACCATGTGCGCCTCGCCTTGCATGGCGTTGCACAGACGCACATCGTCCACAGGTAGCGGTGCGAATGCAGCGGCGCAGTGCGCTGGCAGCGGATGCTGGGCCGGCAGTTCGGCCAGCATCGCGGCAAACTCCTGCGCGCTGCCATGCAGCATCGCCACACCGATCAGGGGCATGATCAGGTTGTCGCCGCTGCGCAGGAGCACGCGCGCGACCTGCGCGTCGGTGCAAACCCCCGACAGGGCCGCGTCGCTGCGCCCTTGCGCGAAGTCCAGCGCATTACCGGTCATCGAGACTTTCAACAACCCAACCGCCGGGAGTGCCGCGCCGTCGCCGGGTGGAAATGGACTGCGGTAATCGCCGTATGCCCCCAAACTGCGCAGCTGCGCCAACAGCGCCGCCTGGGTGGCCAGCGCGTCGGCATACGCCTGCGGTTGCGCACGCACCTGCTCCAGGCAATTGGCATCGGACCAATTGCACAGCGCCGGCGCCTTCGCCGGCCAGGCCGGTTGGCGCGGGTAGCGTGCAGCCGCGCCGGGCAACGGCATCCCGGCCGGCGAGCGACCGGCGCGCTGCACGTCCTGCGCCAGCAATACCTGCTGCTGCGCCGGCGGTACCGCGTAGGGCAGCGCCCATAGCGCAGCAAACAGATTGGGGCCACGCAATGGCGGCGGCGGTTGCCGTAATTGCGCCAGCGCCTGACGTTGCGCTGCCGGGATCGGCCAGTGCGCCGAGATCGCGAATGCGATCAGCAGCAGCACGATCAGGGCGCTTACCCACAGCAGCGCAGCTTTGAGGAACTTGGCAAGCATCACGTACGACCTACCATGGATGAGATGATCCATCTTAAGGTGGCGAACACCAAGGAGCGAGCAGCTGCCAGGTAGGCGGAGACGGCATGCAGCCGCTGCGGTGCCGAGTGGCGGATGCCGATCTTGAGCGACAGCCTCGCCCACATGGCAGATGTGCAGCCCGCTGTTAGCAACTTTCAGCGCGACCGACGCAGGCCCGCGCCGTCTCAACACGCAATTGCCATCCCTCAGGCGAACATGGCTTGCCGGCGGCCTGCACCGGACGCGGCCGAGTGCCTACAATGCGCGCATGTCCGAATCCCCCACTCCGCATTCCCGCCCTTCCCTGCAACGGGTCTTCTTGACCGGCTTGCTCACCCTGTTGCCGGTCTGGTTGACCTGGGTGGTGGTGAAGTTCGTGTTCTCGTTGCTCTCGGGTATCAGCAGCCCGTGGGTGGTGCCGTTGTCCGAGCGCATCGCCGCCTCGTTCCCCGATTATCTGGGCTGGATCAAGGCGCTCTGGGTGCAGAACACCATCGCGCTGATCGCCACCGTCGGTGCGATCCTGTTCGTCGGCATCCTGAGCCGGCGCGTGATCGGCCAGCGCCTGCTGCGCTGGTTCGAGGCGATCATGCGGCGCATCCCGCTGGCCAGCGTGGTCTACGACAGCGCGCGCAAGTTGCTCGACATCCTGCAGACCCAGCCCGGCAGCACCCAGCGTGTAGTGCTGATCGACTTCCCCCATCGCGACATGAAGTCGGTGGGCCTGGTCACGCGCGTGATCAAGGAACAGGGCACCGGCCGCGAACTGGCGGCAGTGTATGTGCCGACCACGCCCAACCCGACCTCCGGCTATCTGGAGATCGTGCCGGTGGAACTGCTCACGCCCACCGACTGGAGCGTGGACCAGGCGATGAGCTTCATCATCTCCGGCGGTGCAGTGGCACCGGAGTCGGTCCCCTTCACCCGCACTGCGGATCGCTGAGCCGATGACACACGTGCGTACCCTCGACGATCGTGCGGTCCGCTTGTTCATTGCGCTGGCCGCGTTCTTTTGCGTCAACGCAGCGCTGGCCGAGTTCATCGGCGTCAAGATCTTTGCGCTGGAAGACACGCTCGGCATCGCGCCGCTGAACTGGAACCTGTTCGGCCAGACCGGCTCGCTCAGCTTCACCGCCGGCACCTTGTTGTGGCCGGTGGTGTTCATCATGACCGACACCATCAACGAGTTCTTCGGCAGCCGAGGGGTGCGTTTCATCTCGTGGGTGGCGGTGGCGCTGATCGGTTATGGCTTCGTATTCGCGTTCGCCGCCATCGCATTGGCGCCTGCAGGCTGGTGGGTCACCGCAGCGCAGAGCCAGGGCGTGCCCGATTATCAGGCTGCGTTTGCAGCAGTGTTCGGCCAGGGGCTGTGGACGATCGGCGGCTCGCTGGTGGCGTTTTTGTTCGGCCAGTTGATCGACGTGTCGGTGTTCCACCGCATCCGCCGTGTCACCGGCGAAAAGCATGTGTGGTTGCGCGCCACCGGCTCTACCGCGGTGTCGCAATTGGTGGACAGCTTCGTGGTGATCTACATCGCCTTCGTGCTTGGCCCGCAGCATTGGTCCACCGACCAGTTCCTGGCGGTGAGCACGCTCAACTACGTCTACAAGATGGGGTTTGCGATCGCCTTGATCCCGCTGCTGTATCTGGCCCGGCGCGCCATCAGCGCCTACCTGGGGGCCGAACGCGCCGAGCAGTTGCGCGAGGAAGCGGCCGCCGACTGAACGCAGTGGCCTGGCCGGCGTTGCGATGGCCAGGCGGAGGTGGCTGACGCTCGGGCAATCTCGCCACACGAGCGTGGCCGCTGCGCTCCTGCGCACGATGCACCACCGCAGCTCACTCGCTAGGCCGGTCACTCGGAGACGGCCCCCGACGTCCATCGAAATTTTGTTCAATCCGTCAGCGCGACCGCTGGCCATGCTGTTGCGCCCCGCTACGGACTCCGCGCAATGGACCATGTTGTCGCAATGGCCAGCTTCGCCCTGGTGTGCTCGATTTCCCCCGGGCCGGTCAACCTGGTCGCGCTGAGCACCGGTGCCACAGCCGGTGCGCGTGCTGGGCATACCCATGTGATCGGGGCCACCGTCGGCTTCGTTGCGCTGCTGCTGGTGATCGGCCTCGGGCTGCAGCATGTGCTGGTGCGCTGGCCGCTGCTGGGGGGCGCATTGCAGCTGGCCGGGGTGGCGTTTCTGCTCTACATGGCGTGGCGCCTGGTGCGCGACGATGGTGTCATCGACACCGCCAAACCGCGCCAGAGCACCTCGTTCTGGACCGGTGCGGCGATGCAGTGGCTCAACCCCAAGGCCTGGCTGGCGGCAACCTCCGGCGTGGCCCTGTACGCGACACAAGGGACCACGCAACTGGCCGGCTTTGCCGCGGTGTATGCGCTCATCTGCTACCCCTCGCTGGCGTGCTGGTTGCTGGCCGGCACGGTGTTGCGGCGGCACGTCCACACGCCGCACCAGCTGCGGCGATTGAACAGGCTGCTGGCCGGCATGCTGGTGCTCAGCGCGGTCTATCTGTTGCTGGAATGGGCGCCGGCACTGCGATAGCGGCCCGGTGTCACCGCCCAGGCCCGCTTGAAACTGCGTTGCAGATGCGCCTGGTCGGCATAGCCGTGCGCATAAGCGACCTCGGCAATCCCCTCGCCCTGGCGCAGGGCCGCCCGCGCACGCTGGAAACGGCAATCCTGCAGGTAGGCATGCGGGGTCAGGCCATACGCGTGGCGGAACCCGCGAATCAGACGCGGCGCCGGCATGCCGGCCACCTCGCACAGTTCGCGCAACGACACCGCGCGTGCGTGATGGGTCTGCAGATACTCGGCCAGCTGCCGCATCGGCCCGGTATCGATCGCAACCGGACGGCTCGCCGGCTCCACCTGCAGATGCAGGCGGGCCACGAACGCGATCAGCGCACTTTCGCGGGCGAGTGCATCGGCATCACCGTCCAGCAGCACCGCATGCATGCGGTCGAACGCAACATACGCGTCCCGCGACCGGCAGAGCGGCGCTGCCAGCATGTGCACATCCGCAGTAGACGCCAGGCCCAGCGCGTGTTGTTGCTCGCGCAGCCAAGCTACGTCCAGATAGAGCATGCGAAACGACCAGTCCTGCTGTTGATCCGGGTTGCAGGCGTGCACGTCGCCAGGATTGATCAGGGTCAGCGACTGCGCGTTGATCTGCGCGCGCACACGCCCATTCCGATAGTGCGCCGAGCCGCGATCGATCGCGCCCACCGACCATTGCTCGTGCGTATGCGGGGCATAACAGAGCGTACGGCTGTTGACCACATGGCGTATTTCAACGAAGGGCAAACCAGGATCGCGCCAGAATCCCTGGCCTCCCTGGATGGGCACCTGCGTGCCGCACGTCGATTCATCCATCTGCATGCCGCCAAGACTATCGCACTGCAGCATTGGGCCGGGCTCGCCACCCTGCGATGCGGCCTTGATGAATTGCAGGCGCGCCACGTGCAGCAGATGGGTGGCCTGAACGGTGCGGATCGGGCAAGCTCCCCGCTCGCTTGTTTCCGGAGCTGGTAATGCCCCTTAGCTTTTCCCGCCTGCTGTCGTTGGCCCTTGCCGCCGTGTTGAGCCTGTCGCTGGCAGCGCCCGCCGATGCGGCCAAGAAGAAGACCGCCAAGACACAGACCACGCAAACGCGCGCGAAGGCGGGCAAAGCCAAGAAGACCGCCAAGCCGGCTGCCAAGAGCGCGAAGTCTGCCAAAGGTGCCAAAGCCGCCAAGGTCAGGCCGCGCGCGGTTGCCGCGCCGGTGGTGCTGACCAAGGCGCAGCAGCTCAACCTGCTCTACGACCAGTACTGGGATGCCTCGCTCAAGCTCAACCCGCTGCAGGCCACCTTCCAGGGCGAGACCCGCTACAACGACCAGCTGCCCAATTTCCTGTCGCCGGCATTCCGGCAGCAGTCGCACGACTTCACCGTGCTGTGGCTGGGCAAGGCCGAGGCGCTGGGGCCGGACGGCCTGAGCGGGCAGGACCTGCTGAGCTACCAGATCTTCGTGCGCGATGCGCGCAGCGCACTGGCCGCCGAACAGTTCCCCAGCTGGATGCTGCCGATCAACCAGTTCTACAACATCGCCAGCATCGCGGTGGTGCTGGGCTCCGGCACCGGCGCGCAGCCGTTCAAGACGGTCAAGGACTACGACAACTGGTCGCGGCGTGCGCTCGGCATCCCGGAGCTGTTCGACCAGGCCATCGCCAACATGCGGGCCGGCATGCAGGCCGGCGTGGTGCAGCCGAAGGTGCTGATGCAGAAAGTGCTGCCGCAGCTGGACGCGATCATCGCCCGCACCGCCGAAGACAGCCTGTTCTGGGGGCCGGTGCGTAACCTGCCGGCAGATATGCCAGACGCCGACAAGCAACGCATCACCGCCGAATACAAGCGCATGATCGAAGTGCGCATCATGCCGGCCTATCGGGCGCTGCGCGGCTTCATCGCCACCGAATACCTGCCGGCCTGCCGCGACACCGATGGTCTGGCGGCGCTGCCCAATGGCGCGGCCTGGTACGCCTACGACGTGCGCCAGAGCACCACCTCGGACCTGACCCCGGACCAGATCCATCAGATCGGGCTGGACGAAGTCGCACGCCTGCAGGGCGAGATGACCGCGCTGACCAAGCAGGTCAGGTTTCGCGGCAACCTGCCCAAGTTCTACAAGTTCATGCAGACCGACAAGCGCTTCAGCTTCCGCAGCGAGACCGAACTGCTGGGGTACTACCGTGGCCTGCAGGGACGCGTGCAGGGCGCAGTACCGCGCCTGTTCAACACCCAGGGCATGCCGGCGCTGGAAGTGCGCGCGGTGGAACCCCAGCGCGCGCAGGCGGCCGCCAGCGGCTCGTACATGCGCCCCAGCGGCGATGGCAGCACGCCGGGCGTGTTCTACGTCAACACCTCCGACCTGGACTCGCGCAAGACCTGGGAGACCGAGAGCCTGTATCTGCACGAGGCCATTCCCGGCCATCACTTCCAGCTCGGGCTGCAGCAACAACTCACCGATCTGCCCAAGTTCCGCCGCCTGGGTGGCGAGACTGCGTATATCGAGGGTTGGGGCCTGTACGCCGAATCGCTCGGGCGCGAGCTGGGTCTGTACCAGGACCCCTACAACTATTACGGCTACCTGCAGAACGCGCTGTGGCGCTCGATTCGCCTGGTCACCGACACCGGCCTGCACAGCAAGGGCTGGACCCGCACCCAGGCGATCGCCTACATGCTCGACAACTCGGCCATGACCCGCGCCGATGCCGAAGCCGAGGTAGACCGCTACATGGCCATTCCCGGCCAGGCGCTGTCCTACAAGGTGGGCGAAATGAAGATCATGCAGCTGCGCGAGCAGGCGCAGCGCGAGCTGGGGCCGCGCTTCGACGTGCGTGCCTTCCATACCGAAGTGCTCAAGGACGGCTCGGTGCCGCTGGATATCCTGCAGGACAAGATCCAGCGCTGGATTGCCACGCAAAAAGGGTGAGCAGACCTGCAGCGGTCAACGTGCCCCGCGAACGGCGTGCGCACGACCACAGCGCGCGCGACAGGCGGCATGCCGTCAAGAGCGCACCCGGCTGACCTGAGCACGCTCGCTTGCCGGTCGCGCTCAGCGCAGCAGACGCGCTTCCGCCAACGCGGCAATATCGCGCGGTGTGGTGCGGCAACACCCGCCGATCAGCCGCGCGCCTGCGGCCAGCCACTGCGTATGCTGGTCGGCCAGGTTGCCGGCGGGCGCATCGCCGGCATGCCAGCGCTTGTCGCCAGCATCGTAGTGCTCGCCGGAATTGGGATACACCACCAGCGGCAGCGCCGTCAGCGCGGACAGCGTCTGCAACGCGGCGGCGACCTTCTCCAGCGCGATGCAGTTGATGCCCACTGCAATCACCTGCGCGCAACCATCCAGTGCCGGCACGACCTGCGAGAGCGGCGCGCCATCGCTCAGGTGCGCGGCATCGCGCAAGGTGAAAGAGAACCACGCATGCAGCTGCGGAAATTCCTCCAGCAGCAGGCGCAGCGCCACGATCTCGTTCGCCGACGGCAGCGTCTCGCAGGCCAGGACATCCACGCCCGCTGCTGCCAACGCGGCGATGCGCGGGCGATGGAAGTCCATCAGCTGCGCCAGCGGCAACGCGTAGTCGCCAAGATATTCAGAGCCATCGGCCAGATACGCGCCATACGGCCCCACCGACCCGGCCACCCACAGTGGCGCGGCCTGCGGTTGCGTCTGCAGATGATCGGCACGCGCCTGCGCGGCCAAGGCCACGCTGCGCGCGATCAACGCCTGCGATTGCGCCAGGTCCAGCCCGCGCGCGGCAAAGCCCAACGGCGTGGCCTGATAGCTGGCGGTGATCGCGCATTGTGCGCCGGCGGCGAAATAGTCGCGATGCACCTGATAGATCAGCTCCGGTTGCTCCATCAGCACGCGCGCCGACCACAGCGCATCGTTGAGATCGCAGCCGCGTTGTTCCAGTTCGGTGGCAAGCGCGCCATCCAGCAGCACATAGCCATCGTGCTGGAGCGCCGCACTGAAAGGCGCATCCGCGCGCGGCTGGCGGGGAAGTATCGTCATGCGTGCAGTCTCCTGGCCGCAAGCCACTGGGTGAGTGCGTAGGCGCCGTAGCACAGCGCCACAAATGGAATACCGCACCACAGCGCGATGCGCTGCTGCGGATCGAATGCCAAGCCGATGCAGGCCAGCAAGCACAGCGAAAATCCTAGGATCGGCGTCCACGGATACCACGGCGCGCGATAGGCCAATGTCTCTACTGCGATGCCGTCGCGCAGCAACTGGCGCCGAAAAACGTAGTGCGAGGCGCAGATGCTCAGCCACACCACCACCACTGCAAAACCCGAGACTGCCGAGATCGCCACGAACACGATATCGGCCGCATAGACGCCGGTGAGTAGCGCCAACAGGCCACCGAGCATGCTCAACGCCAATGCCGGCAACGGAATGCCACGGCGGGTCAGGCGTGCGAGGCGCGCCGGCAGCGTGCCTTCGTTGGCCAGCGACCACAACATGCGCGCGGCCGCATACAGGCCGGAATTGGCCGCCGACAGGATCGCGGTCAGGATCACCGCATTCAAGATGTCCGCCGCATAGGGAATGCCCAGCAGCTCGAACGCGCGCACGAACGGGCTGGTCTCCACTGCCGCCTGGCTGGCCGGCAGCAGCGCGGCCAGCACCAGCACAGTACCGACGAACAACACCACCAGCCGTACCAAGGTCGTGCGAATCGCCAAGGGAATCGCACGTGCCGGCTGCGCGGTCTCGCCTGCGGCCACGCCAATCAATTCGGTACCGGAAAATGCGAAGTTCACCGCCACCATCGTCATCAGGATCGGCAACGTGCCGTGCGCGAACCAGCCATCGGCGCGCAGGTGGCGCAATCCGGGGGCCGGCGAACCATCGGCCAATGGCAACAGGCCGATCACCGCCGCGCCGCCCAGCATGATGAACACCAGAATCGTGATCACCTTGATCAGCGAGAACCAGAATTCGCCTTCGGCAAACCAGCGCGCCGACACCGTATTCAAGCCGAAGATCAGTGCGCAGAAAAGCAAGCACCATGGCCATGCCGGGCTGTGCGGAAACCAGTACTGCATGCAGAACGCCGCCGCAGTCAGGCTCGATCCCAGCGCCACCGTCCAGGTCAACCAGTACAACCAAGCCACCACATACCCGGTGGCCGGCCCCAGATAACGCGCCGCATACACATGAAAGGCGCCGGTCTGCGGCATCGCCACCGCCAGCTCGCCCAAGCATTGCATCACCAGATACACCACCAGCGCGCCGATCAGATATGCGATCACCGTGCCCAACGCACCGGTGCTGGCGATGATGTAGCCGGTATTGAAGAACAACCCAGTGCCGATCACACCGCCCAGCGACAACATCACCAGATGGCGCACCTGCATGCTGCGCTGGAATTGCGGTGCGGCGGTGGAGGTGGGTTCGGGCATCGGCAGGACGGGTCGGTGGCCCAGCATCCTGCCATGCATGCGCAGGCGAGCACAGCCACGCGTTGGCCAGTCGTGACGTGGCACCAGCAACCCGGGATGCCGTGCCGCGATACCGCGTGGGGCGTTCTGCCTCGATGCGCTCCAGCGCGCGTCGAGCCTGGTCTGCACGACACGCTCCGGGCACCCCCGGGGGTATCCTCGCCACTGCTCATCCGGACCGCTGACATGCCACACGACTTGCACACACGCACCTACGCGCAGATGCAGCGCTGGAATGCATCCTCGCTGCCTGCACGTATCGCAGATGCCATCGCCACCGCTGTCGCCGCGTGTCGCGCATCCATGCTGGCCGCTAGCGACGCGGGGCAGCGCCAGCTCCCCCAACGCGTGCGAGACGCCGCATGATGCTCGCCGGTCTTCACCACGTGGCGATCATCGCCAGCGACTACGCGCGCTCCAAGCAGTTCTATTGCGCCATCCTGGGCCTGCGTGTGATCGACGAGCATTACCGGCAGGCGCGCGATTCGTGGAAGCTGGACCTGGCGCTGCCCGATGGCAGCCAGATCGAGCTGTTTTCGTTCCCCAATGCGCCACTGCGGCCCAGCCGCCCGGAAGCACGCGGCCTGCGTCACCTCGCCTTCCGTGTAGAAGACCTGGATAGCGCGGTGGCGCATCTCAACGCGCACGGCGTAATCACCGAGGACATCCGCATCGACGAATACACCGGCCGCCGCTTCACCTTCTTCGCCGACCCTGATGAGCTGCCACTGGAGTTGTACGAGATTGCCTAGCGCGTCTGCCTGGCTGTCACCGCCACTGCGGTGGAAGAGTCGCGCCCGTCAAGAAAGAGCAGACCTTCGCCTCGCGGCGGTGTCGACCGCGTGACTCAAGCGCGGAGTAGCTCGGCCGCTATCGATGGAGAGGCGTAACGTCGCCGCAACGTCGTCGCAGGCATGGATGCGGCACAGACCAATAAACGCCATGCCGGAATTGCACGCATGTATCACTTCATCCTGCGCATCGTTGTCGTTGTAGCGATCATTCTTGCCGGCTGCGGCTTTCTTTTCCCAAAGCGGTATGACGCGCCGAAACCTGGTGAGCCCCTCGCCACCTTGACGCTTGCCAAGCCCACCAAGCCCAGCCTGATCCCTATCGAGCCAGTCCAGTACTTCGATGTCTTCGAAGATGCCAGTTGTGCAAAGGGCGGACGTGGCGGATTTCTGGGCGCGCTGACTGCTCCGGTCAAGGGCGTCCTTGGCAAATTGAGTAACAATCAGCCTCGGGAGGAATATTCGGTTGTCCCCGACAAGCAGCTCTTCTTGCGCGCACGAATGGTGCAAACGCTCGACTCACGCCGTCGAAGCCTGACCACCAACAACTGTACCAATCTTGTGTCATTCACGCCGATGACTGGCGAGCACTACGTCGCCAGCCAGGTCTACGATAACGAACGCTGTCGGCTGATTATCACCGATGCGAAGACCGGCGTTGCCCCGGCGGATCTGGAATTTGTTCCGATGTCAGGGGAGTGCCATGAGGACTGAACGTGTCCTTTTGGCGGCAATGATGGCGCTTCTGGCCGGCTGTGGGGCAACACGCAGCGCAGCGCTTTCCTTGTCGACGTTCGATGAGCCAAGCGATGGGCTGCGTGCACGTATTCGCCTGGTCACCGAGCGACCCGCACCTATGGTTTATCCAAACCGCACCTGCGTCGGCGGAACGAACCGGGATGCCGGCATTGCACCAAGCTCGCGGCCAGGTCCGTTCGGCGCGGGCGCGGGGCAAAAAATCGGCATTCCCCCCGTTGCCGTCAGTGGAGGACGATACGTCACTGAAACACATGTCAGGTCAGGCGAGCCGATCACCCTGTCGCTGTCGGCGGGTGGCTGCACGGACAACCGCTGCGTGTTGAACACGCCGCTATGCACCGTGAGTCGCAGCTTTGTCCCAGAAACAGGTCAGGACTATGTGGCGACCATTCTGTCGCGTGGGCCGGAATGCGAGGTGGAAATTTCTCGCATCGTCACCCAGCACGGGCGAACGCGCCTCATGGCAGAGCAGACGGCAGCAGCATCCCGTTGTCCTTCTTCAAACTGAACGCTCTGTCTTTCCCCCACCATACCCAACGGTATACATTCACTCTCAGGCCGCCGACGGCGGCCACAGCAATCCCTGGGAGGGGAATCATGCGCAAGACCTTCAAGACCCTGATGCTGGCGCTGCCGCTGGCCGCCGCTTCGCTGCTGGCCCAGGCCGCCGATTCGCCGGTGGGTCGCTGGAAGACCATCGACGACGAGACCGGCAAGCCCAAGTCGGTGGTGCAGATCGAACAGGCCGCCAACGGCACGCTGAGCGGCAAGGTGGTCGAGATCCTGCAGTCCAACAATGGGCCCAACCCGGCCTGCGACAAGTGCGACGGCGCACTGAAAGGCAAGCCGATCAAGGGCATGACCATCCTGTGGGGCCTCAAGCCCGACGGCACGGCGGTGTGGAGCGGCGGCTCGGTGCTCGACCCGGCCAAGGGCAAGACCTACAAGGCCAAGGTCACCCTGACCGAGGGCGGCAAGAAGTTGCAGATGCGCGGTTATGTGGGCATCGAGGCGCTGGGCCGGACCCAGACCTGGGTGCGTGAGTAGCCGGGAATGGGGAATCGGGATTCGGGATTCGCAAGAGCAGGCGTCCTTCGGGACGCCTTCTTTTTGCGTCGGCGCATTTTTGGGGGCTTGCCCTTTTGGGCGGGATCATCGGCTGTTGGTGCCGCAGAGAAGGCCAACGCCGCGCGTCTGGACAGGCAGGCGGCCTGATCCTGCTTTGACGAATCCCCAATCTCCCAGCCCCAATCCCGGCTCCCGACTAATGCGATAATCGCCTGTCCCCCGCATCACGCCTGCCATGACCCGCACTGCACTCGTCACCACCGCCCTGCCCTACGCCAACGGCCCGCTGCATCTTGGCCATCTGGTCGGCTATATCCAGGCCGATATCTGGGTGCGCGCGCGCCGCCTGCGTGGCGACAAGACCTGGTTCGTCTGCGCCGACGACACCCATGGCACGCCGATCATGCTCGCCGCCGAAAAGGCCGGAGTGACCCCGGAAGCCTTCATCGCCAACATCCAGGCCAGCCATGAGCGCGATTTCGCCGCGTTCGGGGTGACCTTCGATCATTACGATTCGACCAATTCGCCGGTCAACCGCGAACTGACCGAAGCCTTCTATACCAAGCTCGAAGCGGCCGGCCACATCAGCCGTCGCTCGGTGGCGCAGTTCTACGACCCGGCCAAGGGCATGTTCCTGCCGGATCGCTACATCAAGGGCATCTGCCCCAACTGCGGCAGCGCCGATCAATACGGCGACAACTGCGAGGTCTGTGGTGCCACCTACGCGCCAACCGAGCTGAAAGAGCCCAAGTCGGTGATTTCCGGCGCCACGCCGGAGCTGCGCGATTCGGAGCATTTCTTCTTCGAAGTCGGCCATTTCGACGGTTTCTTGCGCGAGTGGCTGGCCGGCGATGTCGCACTGCCCGGCGTCAAGGCCAAGCTCAAGGAATGGCTGGATACCGAAGGCGGCCTGCGCGCCTGGGACATTTCGCGCGATGCGCCGTATTTCGGCTTCCAGATCCCCGGCCAGCCGGGCAAGTACTTCTACGTGTGGCTGGACGCGCCGATCGGCTACCTGTGCAGCTTCAAGACGCTGTGCGCGCAGATGGGCGAGGATTTCGAAGCGCATCTGGTCGCCGGCACGCAGACCGAGCTGCATCACTTCATCGGCAAGGACATCGTCAATTTCCACGGCCTGTTCTGGCCGGCGGTGCTGCACGGTACCGGCCATCGCGCGCCCACGCGCCTGCACGTCAACGGCTACCTCACCGTGGACGGCGCCAAGATGTCCAAGTCGCGCGGCACCTTCGTGATGGCGCGGACCTTCCTGGATGTGGGCCTGGAACCGGAGGCGCTGCGCTACTACTTCGCGGCCAAGTCCTCCGGCGGCGTGGACGATCTGGACCTCAACCTGGGCGATTTCATCGCGCGGGTAAACGCCGATCTGGTCGGCAAGTTCGTCAACCTGGCCAGCCGTTGCGCCGGCTTCATCGGCAAGCGTTTCGACGGCAAGCTGGCCGATACCCTGCCCGACCCGGCGCAGTACGACCGCTTCGTCGCCGCCTTGGCGCCGATCCGCGACGCGTATGAGCGCAACGATGCGGCCAGCGCGATCCGCCAGACCATGGCACTGGCCGACGAGGCCAACAAGTACATCGACGACACCAAACCGTGGGTGATCGCCAAGCAGGACGGCGCCGATGCGCAGCTGCAATCGGTGTGCACGCAAGGCCTGAACCTGTTCCGCATCCTGGTTGCCGGACTCAAGCCGATCCTGCCGCGTACCTGTGCCGAGGCCGAAGCCTTCCTGTCGGCACCAATGACCAGCTGGGAAGATGTGGAGCGCCCGCTCACGGCGCATACGATCCAGTCCTACGTCGCCCTGTTCACCCGTATCGACCCCAAACTGATCGACGCCATGACCGACGCTTCAAAAGACACCATGGCCGCACCTGCGGCACCCGCTGCAACCACCGCCAAGCCCGCACCGACCAAAACCGATGCAAAAGCGGCTACGCCGGCCAATTCCCCCGCCTCCGTCTCGAATCCAGGTCTTATTGGTATCGACGATTTCGCCAAGCTCGACCTGCGTATCGGCAAGGTGCTGGTGTGCGAATTCGTGGAAGGCTCGGACAAGCTGTTGCGCTTCGAGCTGGATGCCGGCGAGCTGGGCAAGCGCCAGATCTTCTCGGGCATCCGCGCCAGCTATGGCGAGCCGGAAACGCTGGTCGGCCGCAGCGTGGTGTTCATCGCTAACCTGGCCCCACGCAAGATGCGTTTCGGCATCAGCGAAGGCATGATCCTGTCGGCCGGCTTCGACGGCGGCGCGCTGGCGCTGCTGGATGCCGATACGGGTGCGCAGCCGGGCATGCCTGTGCGGTGAGGCGGGAGTGGGGAGTCGGGATTCGTAAAAGCCAGAGCTGATTGTTGAGCGAGATCTGACACGAGTGCTTGGCGCGCCCCCTCATCCGCCCCTGCGGGGCACCTTCTCCCGCATGCGGGAGAAGGGAGATAGATCAACGCTGTCGCAGCCCCTCTCCCGCAGGCGGGAGAGGGGAACAACCAGTCACTGCGCCTTCAACCAATCCCCAATCCCCAATCCCGACTCCCCAATCCCCGCCCCCCATGCACCTGGCCCTGTTCGACTTCGACCACACCATCACCACCTGCGACACCTATGCGCGCTTCCTGCGCAAGGTGGCCACGCCCGCGCAGCTGGCGGCGGCAAAGTGGCAGGTCGGCCCGTGGGTGCTGGGCTACCGGCTGGGCCTGGTGTCCGCCGCCGCGCTGCGCGCGCGCGTGACCCGCATGGTGTTCAGCGGCCGTGCGCTGGACGAGATGGCCGCGCACGGCGTGGACTACGCGCGCAGCGCACTGCCGGGTGTGTTGCGTGCAGAGATGATGCAACGCATCGACTGGCACCAGGCGCAAGGGCATGAGGTGGTGCTGGTGTCGGCGTCGCTGGATCTGTATCTGCAACCGTGGTGCATGCAGCACGGGCTGTCGCTGATCTGCAACCGGCTGGATCACAGCGACGGCCGCCTGAGCGGGCGGTATGCCGACGGCGATTGCGGCCCGCACAAAGCGGCGCACATTCATGCGCGCTACGAACTGTCGCAGTACGACTGCGTGCATGCCTACGGCGACAGCCGCGAAGACAAGCCAATGCTGGCACTCGCGCAGCAGCGCTGGTATCGCGGCAATCCGCTGCATTGACCCCCATCACGATGTCATCCCCCACGCCCGATCTGGTCGAACGCCTCGACCGCCTGCTGCCGCAGACCCAATGCGGCCAGTGCGGTTACGACGGCTGTCGCCCGTACGCGCAAGCGATGGCGAACGGACAAGCCGACGTCGATCATTGCCCGCCCGGTGGCGATGCCGGCGCACGTGCATTGGCGCAGGTGCTGCACGTGCCGGCACGCCCCTACGACCGCACGCGTGGCACTCACATGCCACCGCAGGTGGCCTGGATCGTGGAAGCCGACTGTATCGGTTGCACCAAATGCATCCAGGCCTGCCCGGTGGATGCCATCGTCGGCGGCGCCAAGCACATGCATACGGTGATCGCACCGCTGTGCACCGGCTGCGAGCTGTGCCTGCCGGCTTGCCCGGTGGATTGCATCGTGCTGCACCCGATCGACTGATCCGGTCGCAAGGGATGGCGCCGTGGGTGCCATGCCCCCCTCAGCCGCCAGCGCCTGACCAGCCATCCTGGATGCAGTCAGGAACGTCCTGACACGGCGAGCGCATCCGTGCTGCGGATGCGCTCGTATTGGTAGGCACTCCCGTTGAGGAAGCCGCCGATGCGCCCACTTGCCGCCGCCATTGCCGCGCTCACCACCGTGTGCCGGCCGATCCCGCCATTGTTGCTGCTGGTGCTGGGCGGCGTGCCGCTCGGTGCCGCAGCGGTCACCCGTGTGGATGGCGATGCCTTCGATGCCGATAGCGGCGCATTGCGCTATCGCGAGTCGCATTGGCTGCTCGACGATGGCGGACGCCTCGTGCTGTACCGCTGCCCGGACGGACGCCCGTTTGCGCGCAAACAGGTCGATGGCGGCGGCAGCTCGCCCAACTTCAGCCTGATCGATGGGCGCGACGGCTATCGTCAGGGCGTGCGTCAACGCGGTGGCATGCGTGAAATGTTTCAGCAGGAGCCCGGCAAGGCCGAACAACACACGCCGCTGGCGGCCGATGCTGGCCCGCGCGTGATCGATGCCGGGTTCGATGCATACCTGCGCAGCAATTGGGAGGCGCTCGCCAGCTCGCCGCAACGCGTGGACTTCGTGCTGCCGAGCCTGCAACGGCAACTGGCGTTTCGTGTCGAGCGCATCGGCGATGCAGCCGGCCAGCGTCGGTTTCGGCTGCGCCTGGACGCCTGGTACGGCGCGGCGGTGCCGTCGCTGGAAGTCCGTTATTCGCTCGCCGACAAGCGCCTGCTCGAGTTCCGTGGCGTGAGCAACCTGCGCGACGACGGCGGCCGCTACCCGCATGTGCGCATCGTTTTTCCGGACAGCGCTGCGCAGGCCGCCGGTGCAGATGACCTGCGTCAGGCACGCGAGCAGCCATTGATCAAGCGCTGCAGCGCACCGTGAGCACGACCTGCACCGCCTTCACATTCGACCACGCGCGGTTGCGTACAACGGCCCGGTCACCCATTTCCTCTACAGGACCATCGCCGTGGCCAAAGCCTACCTCTGGATCAATGCAGTGCTCTACGTCGTGTTGGCGATCTGGTGCACGCTCTCGCCGGCCAAGACCGCAAATGCGGTGGGCTACACCCAGCTATCGCCGGCCGGGCAATCGGAATACCTGGTCATCTATGGCGGCCTGCAGTTGGGTATGGCGTTCCTGTTCGGCTATTTCGCCTGGATCAATCAGCCACGCACCGGGCTGGTGGTCGCACTGGCGTTCTACGTCCCGATCGTGCTGTTCCGCAGCGTTTCGCTCTCGCGCCTGTGGCCGGTCTCCGCACCCACCGTTGCGCTGGCAGGCGTCGAAATCCTGCTGCTGCTCGCTGCCGTGCTGCTGTGGTTTCAGCGTAAGTGAAGGACACCGCGGGCTCAGTCCGGTAGCATCGCTCCCACCCCTGAAAACGCCCGACCGCATGAGTGCCATTCCTGGCCACGACGATGATGAGACCGGACGACTGCTGACCGCGACCGCGGGCGGTGACCGGCATGCTTTCGAAGCGCTGTACCGGCAGACCTCGCCCAAGCTGTTCGGGGTGTGCCTGCGCATGATCCCGCAACGCGCCGAGGCCGAAGAGGTGCTGCAGGACGTGTTCACGCTGATCTGGCACAAGGCCGGTCAGTTCGATCCCGCCCGTGCGCGCGGGCTCACCTGGCTGGCGATGATCGCGCGCAACAAGGCGATCGATCATCTGCGCGCCAATGCGCCGCAACGCCGTAACGTGGCGCTGGACGATGCCGGCGAATTGCGCAGCGGCGATGCCTCGCCACTGGAACGCACGGAGCGTGCCAGCACCCGCCACCGCATCGACCATTGCCTGGCCGAACTGGAGCCGCCGCGTAGCGAATTGATCCGCACCGCGTTTTTCGATGGCATCACCTACGAAGAACTCGCCGCGCGTACCGACACACCGATTGGCACGGTCAAGAGCTGGATCCGTCGCGGCCTGGCCAAACTCAAGGCATGTCTGGAACGATGAGCACGCCCTTTCCCATCGACCAGGAACCACCGCGCGATGTGTTGGCGGGCGAATACGTGTTGGGCCTGCTGGGCGCAGAGGAGCGCCTGGTAGCCGAACAACGCGTCGCCACCGATAGTCAATTCGCCCAGGCCGTTGCGCAATGGCAGGAACACCTGGCGCCGTTGCTGGAAGAAATCGCCGCTGTCACGCCGCCAGGGCAGGTCTGGGCACGCGTCCGCCAGACGCTGGGCTTCGATACGCCGCTGCATGCGGTGACGTCTGCGCCGCCGGCATCGTCTGCAAGCACGCCATCGGCGCCGTTGTGGAACAGCGTGCGCTTCTGGCGTTGGGCCAGTGCCGGTGGCCTGGCCACCGCAGCAGTGTGCGTGCTGGCGCTATTGAACCTGCGCACGCAGCCGGCACCCGAGCAGCCGCCGGTTGCAGGGCCCGTGGTGCAGACCCCGGTCACGCCACCTGCCGTCACGCCACCACCAGCGGCGACCGGTATCGCAATGACCTCCACGCTGGCCACCGAAGACGGCCGCCCCGGCTACGTGGCCTTGATGGATGCCGACAAGCACACCATCACGGTGACGCCGCTGGATCGCACCGCGACCGCCGACAAGGTGCCCGAGGTGTGGCTGATCACCCCGGATGGCAAGGCGCATTCGATGGGCACCTTCGACGATCAACGCGCACGTCGCGCGCAGATTCCCGACCAGTTGATGCCCATGCTCAGCAACGAGGCCATTCTGGCGGTCACGCTGGAGCCACCGGGTGGCGCACCGGGCGGCGTTGCCACCGGTACCGTGGTGGCCAAGGGCGGCATCAGCACACTGGCAATGGCGCCCTGACGCAGGGCACCTGACGACGCCTGCGAGCTGCTCGCAGGCGTCGCCGCGCACGACCAATCCCGACAAACAACCTCATCCGCGCGAACGTCTTGCGGCGTTGGCAATGTGTGCGCGTGCGCGATTTTGTCGCGCAAATTCCCCAATCGCACACGCGCGCATGCGACCATCAAGCAGCCTGGTGCATCCGTTTGCCGGCAGCGTCCGTAAAGGGTCACGACTAATCACGGAGAACCACGCGTGCCGAGTACTGGCCTGGACCCAAATGCCGCATCGCCTCAGCCCGCTGCCGCACGCCACCGTGGATGGCTGACAGCGCGCGTCGGCAGCCTGCGCCGCTGGGTGGATTCGCAGACCGACGAGCCCCTGGACGAAGCGCGCGCCGATCGCATCGACTGGCTGCGCGCCCTGCCCTTCATCGCGCTGCACCTGGCCTGCCTGTCGGTAATCTGGGTGGGCATCTCCTGGTTTGCGGTGGGCGTGGCGGTGGGGTTGTACGCACTGCGCATGTTCGCGCTGACCGGGTTCTATCACCGCTATTTCTCGCACCGCGCCTTCAAGACCTCGCGCGTGCTGCAGTTCGTGTTTGCGGCCATCGGTGCGACCTGCGTGCAGCGCGGGCCGCTGTGGTGGGCCGCGCATCATCGCAATCATCATCGGCACACCGACACCGGCCGCGATCCCCACTCGCCGGCGCAACACGGTTTCTGGTGGAGCCACACCGGCTGGTTCCTGACCCCGCGTAATTTCCGTACCGATTGGGAGGTGATACCCGATCTGCGTCGCTTCGCCGAGCTGCGCTTCCTGGACCGCTTCGACATCGTGATGCCGGTGCTGCTGGCGGTAGGGCTGTACCTGCTCGGCGACTGGCTGGCGGTTGCCGCGCCCGCGTTGAAAACCAGTGGCGCGCAGTTGCTGGTATGGGGCTTTGTGATTTCCACCGTGGCGTTGTTCCATGCCACCTTCACCATCAACTCGCTGGCGCATCGCTTCGGTAGCCGCCGCTTCGATACCCGCGACGACAGCCGCAACAACTGGCTGCTGGCACTGCTCACCTTTGGCGAAGGCTGGCACAACAATCACCACTTCTTTCCCGGCTCGGCACGGCAGGGATTGCGCTGGTGGGAGTACGACGTCACCTGGTACGGGCTCACCGCGATGTCATGGGTCGGGCTGGTATGGGACCTCAAGCCGATGCCGGCGATGCTTACCCAACGCGCCGAGCGGGTGCGGCGATGAGTACGGGAAGGGTTGCGGTGGTCGGCAGTGGCATCGCCGGCCTGGGCGCAGCGTGGCTGTTGTCGCGCCGCTACGAAGTCACCTTGTTCGAGGCGGCCGATTATCTGGGCGGTCACACGCACACCCACGATATCCAGCTGGACGGTCAACGCTATGCCGTGGACAGCGGCTTCATCGTGTTCAACCCGCAGCACTATCCGCTGCTCACACGCATGTTTGCCGAGCTCGACGTGGCCGCGCAGCCGACCACGATGAGCTTTTCCGTGCACGATGCGCGCAGCGGGCTCGAATACAACGCCGGCAGCCTGGATGGGCTGTTCTGCCAGCGCCGCAACCTGCTCAGCCCGCGCTTTTGGGGCATGCTGGCGGACCTGCGGCGCTTTTATCGCCAGGCACCGGACGTGCTGCGCAACGAGGAGCAATTCAGCACGCTGGGAGAGTATCTGCAGCGGCATGGGTATTCGGATGCATTCCGCGACCAGCATCTGGTGCCAATGGCCTCGGCGCTGTGGTCTTCGCCCTCGCGGCGCATCCTTGACTTCCCGATGGGCCAGCTGATTGGCTTCATGGCCAATCACCACATGCTGCAACTCAGCGGCCGTCCGCAGTGGCAGGTGGTGCGTGGCGGATCCACCAGCTACGTGCGTGCGCTGCGTCGCCGCTGGCAGGTGCTGGAGCGGTTGTCCACACCCGTGCATGCGATCCGTCGCGCCCCCAATGGCGTGATACTCAGCTCCCTGTGTGGCGAGGAGCACTTCGACGACGTGGTCCTGGCCTGCCACGCCGACGACGCACTGGCGTTGCTCAGCGATGCCAGCGAGGCCGAACTGCAGGTCCTGGGCGGCATCACCTATCAGGACAACGACACCGTGCTGCACACCGACGCCAGCGTGTTGCCGCGCAACCGCCGCGCGTGGGCGGCGTGGAATGCGCATGTTCCGGCCGACCCGCGGGCGCCGTGCACGGTGAGTTACTGGATGAACGCGCTGCAGTCGATCGATGCGCCGCAGCCATTCGTCGTCAGCCTCAACCGCGACCACGATATCGACCCGAACAAGGTGCTGCGGCGCATGCGCTATCGCCACCCGGTGCAGAACGCCGCAGCCCTCGCCGCGCAGACGCGCAAGGCCGACATCCAGGGCGTGCAGCACACCTGGTTTGCCGGTGCGGCGTGGGGCTTCGGCTTCCACGAAGACGGCCTGCGCAGCGGCGTGGACGTGGCGCGCGGCCTGGGAGTGGACTGGTGACGCAGTTGCTGCGCAAGGCCGACACCGACGCGATACCGCTGCCTGCCGGCGAACACAGCGGCACCGGTCGCGTGGCCGGCGCGTTGCGCAGCGCGATCTACACCGGCTGGGTGCGCCACCGTCGTTTCGCGCCCAGGCCGCTGGATTTTCGCTATCGGCTGTTTTTGATGTACCTGGACCTGTCCGAACTGGACCGGGTGTTTGCGCAACGCTGGCTGTGGTCGGTGGGACGCAGCAATCTGGCGCAGTTCCGTCGCAGCGATTATCTGGGCGACCCGAACACTCCCCTGGACGAAGCCGTGCGTGCATGCGTGCAGGCCCACACCGGCGAACGCCCCGAGGGCGCGATCCGGTTGCTCACACACCTGCGCTACTTCGGCCATGTGTTCAATCCGGTCAGCTTCTACTACTGCTTCGATCGCCACGACGGCCTGCGCTGGGTCGTGGCGGAAATCACCAATACCCCCTGGCAGCAACGCCACACCTACGTGCTGCCGGTTGCGCAGGCACGTACGCATCGCGACGTGCATGCCTGGCGCTTCGACAAGCGCTTCCACGTCTCGCCCTTCATGGGCATGCAGCATAAGTACGACTGGCGCTTCAGCGTGCCGGATGCGCAACTGCGCGTGCATATGGAGGTGCTGGATGCGGCCGGCGACCACACGCTTGATGGCAGCCACGATGCCGATGCGGCGAACGCCGATCGCGGCGCGCGCCGCTTCGATGCGACCTTGGTGCTGCAACGCCGCCCGCTCAACGCGCGCACCCTGGCGCGCACGCTGCTGGCCTATCCGTTGATGACCGTGCAGGTGGTGGTCGCCATCCACTGGCAGGCCTTGCGCCTGTGGCTGCGCGGCAACCCGGTCCACGACAACCCCCATCCGCCTGTGCGAGAACCCCGATGAACGCCACGTCCCTGCCCGATACCGCTGCGCCGCGTGCGGCGACCTGGACGGATCGCCTGTTGCGCAAGCGCCTGCTGGCCACGCTCGGCGAACTGCGCGACGGGCAACTCGAATTGCACGAAGCCGACGGCGTCACCACCCTCGGCAACGCCAGTGGTGCGCAAGCCCTGCAGATGCAATTGCGCGTCATCGATCCCGGGTTCTATCGCCAGGCCGCGCTCAACGGCAGCGTGGGTGCTGGCGAGTCGTACATGGACGGACAGTGGCAATGCGACGACCTGGTCGCGCTGATGCGCCTGCTGTTGCGCAACCGCGATCGACTGGACGCGATGGAAACCGGCACCGCACGCCTGGGCGGTTGGGCGATGCGCAGCCTGCATGCACTGGCCCGCAATACCCGCAGCGGCAGCCGACGCAATATCGCCGCGCACTATGACCTGGGCAATCCGTTGTTTCGCCTGTTTCTCGACGAAAACCTGATGTATTCGTCGGCGATCTTCGTCGAGGAAGAGGAGGCGCAGGGCGAAGCGGCACTGGAGCGCGCGGCCACCCGCAAGCTCGAACGCATCTGCCAGAAACTGCGGCTGGGCCCGCAGCACCATGTCGTGGAGATCGGCACCGGCTGGGGCGGCTTCGCCCTGCATGCCGCACGCGAGCACGGCTGCCGCGTCACCACCACCACCATTTCGCGCGAGCAGTTCGAGCTGGCGACGCAGCGCATCGCTGCGGCCGGCCTGAGCGACCGGGTCAGCGTGCTGTTGCGCGACTACCGCGACCTGGAAGGCCACTACGATCGGGTGGTGTCGATCGAGATGATCGAAGCGATCGGCCATCAGTATCTGGACACCTATTTCGCCAAGGTCGGCAGCCTGCTCACCGACGATGGCGAGGCGCTGATCCAGGCCATCACCATCGAAGACCATCGTTATGCGCAAGCCTTGCGCTCGGTGGACTTCATCAAGCGCCACATCTTTCCTGGCAGCTTCATTCCCTCGGTGGCGGCGATGACCGGCGCGATCGCACGCGCCAGCGATCTGCGCCTGTTCCATCTGGAAGACATCGGGCCGAGCTATGCGTTGACGCTGCGCGCCTGGCGGCAGCGCTTCATGGCGCAGCTGCCGCAGGTGCGTGCGCTGGGCTACGACGAGCGCTTCATCCGCATGTGGGAGTTCTATCTGGCCTACTGCGAAGCCGGTTTTCTGGAGCGCTCGATCGGCGATGTGCACTTGTGGTTGAGCAAGCCGGGCGCGCGTCCGCCGCAATTCGTGCCCGGCCTCGCCGATCACGCATGAAGCAGCTCGGCAACTATCTGGGCCTGCAGGTGCTGTGGCTGGTGGCGGTCAGCGCGGCCGCGCAGGCGCGCATCTGGCCGACCCTGCTGGTCTTGGCGCTATTTGCGCTGTATCAGCTATGGCCGTCGCGGCGCGCGCCAGGCGATGTGCAGCTGTTGCTTACGGCGTTGTCGTTGGGACTGCTGCTGGACACCACGCTCGCTGCTGGCGGTTGGGTCCGCTACGCCGCGCCCTGGCCGGGCACGCTGCTGGCGCCGGCGTGGATTCTGGCGTTGTGGCTGGGCTTTGCGCTCACGCTCAATCATTCGCTGGCGACGGTGATGCAGCGGCCGTGGCTGGCAGTGCTGCTGGGCGCCATCTTCGGGCCGTTTTCGTATTGGCTGGCGCAGCGCAGCTGGCGCGCGGTGGAATTTCAGTCGCCACCGCTGCAGGCAGTGATCGCGGTCGGTATCGGCTGGGGCTTGGCCTGCGGCGTGTTGTCGCTGTCTGCACGCCGCCTGGCGCGACCATCGCCCGAGCATCCGAGGGGAGAACTGCAATGAATGCCTGGCCGCTGCTGCATGTGGGCGTATTCGCAACTGGAGTGATGGTGCTGGGTTGGCTGTGGCAACGCCGCAGCGGCAACGCCGGCCCGGTCGATGTGTTGTGGGCTGCCTGCCTGGCGATCGCTGCGCCGTATTGCGCATGGATGTCCGATGGGGCACTGCTGCCGTGCGTGCTGGTGGCGGTGCTTGGCGGCGTGTGGGGTGCGCGCCTGGCGCTGCACCTGGGCGTGCGCGTGTTCGGCGACCCGCATGAAGATGGCCGTTATCGTGCCTTGCGCGAGCACTGGAACGGCGACCAACGCAAATTTCTGGGGTTTTTCCTCGCGCAGGCGGCGGTCGTGGTGCTGTTTGCGGTCCCTTTTCTGGCCGCTGCCAGCAACCCGTCTCCGGCCTGGAGCATTTGGAGCACGCTGGCCATCGCGGTGTGGTTAGTCGCGGTCGGTGGCGAAGCACTGGCCGACCGGCAACTGTCTGCGCACAAGGCCGACCCGGCCAATCGCGGCGTCACCTGCCGCAGCGGGCTGTGGCGGTATTCGCGCCATCCCAATTATTTCTTCGAGTTCGTGCACTGGTTCGCCTATCTGGCGCTGGCCGTCGGCGCCGGGCCATGGCCGCTTGCGCTGGCTGCGCTGGGGCCGGTGGTGATGTTCGTATTCCTGTATCGCTTCACCGGCATTCCCTACACCGAGCAGCAGGCGCTGCGCTCGCGTGGTGAGGACTATGCGCAGTACCAACGCAGCACCAGCGCTTTTTTCCCGCTTCCCCCTTCGTCCTGAGTCGCCTGGAGAGTCGTATGTCCACCGTTACCGTTCTGCCCTCCTCGCTGCCCGAAGAATCCTTGACCACCCGGCTGGCCGAGTCCGGCATGCTGCCCGACGCCGCGCTGCGCTACGGCATCCGCCGCCTGTGTGCGCAGCGGCTGCGAGATGAGCGCGGCGACGATGCCGACGGCAACGGCGAGCGCCAGCGCGCCTTCATCGACAGCCTGCGTGCCAGCGCCATCGCAATCGAAACCGATGCCGCCAACCGCCAGCACTACGAATTGCCGCCGCAGTTCTTCACCCTGTGCCTGGGCAAGCGGTTGAAGTACAGCAGCTGCTACTGGGACGCCACCACGCCGGATCTGGACGCGGCCGAAGAACGCATGCTGGCGCTGTACGGCGAGCGCGCCGAACTGGCCGATGGCCAACGCATCCTGGAACTGGGTTGTGGCTGGGGCTCGTTGACGTTGTGGATGGCCGAGCGCTATCCCGCCGCCACGATCACGGCGGTATCCAATTCGCGGCCGCAGCGCGCGCATATCCTGGAGCAGTGCCGCGTGCGTGGCTTGGGCAACGTGCAGGTCATCACTGCCGACGTCAACGCGCTGGCGCTGCCGCCGGGTAACTTCGACCGCGTGGTGTCGGTGGAAATGTTCGAGCACATGCGCAACTACCGCGAGCTACTCGCGCGCGTCGGCAGTTGGTTGGCGCCCGGCGGCAAGTTGTTCGTGCATATCTTCTGCCATCGTGACCTGGCCTACCCGTTCGAGGTGGCCGGCGAAGACAACTGGATGGGGAGGCACTTCTTCACCGGCGGGCTGATGCCGGCGGCCGATACCTTGCTGCATTTTCAGCAGGACGTGGTCATCGAACAGCGTTGGGTGCTGTCGGGCGAGCATTACGAAAAAACCGCCAATGCCTGGCTGGAAAATCAGGACCGCCACCGCGAACAGATCATGCCGCTGTTGAAGCAGACCTACGGCGACGATGCGCAGCGCTGGTGGCAGCGCTGGCGGATGTTCTGGCTGGCATGCGCGGAGTTGTTCGGTTACGACCAGGGCCGCGAATGGGGCGTGGCGCACTATCGCTTCGTCAAACGCTGATCGACCACGCACCAGCAACGCCAACCGCCACCTCGTAATCGGTTGGCTGCGATGGCATTCCCCCATCGAGGTTGCGGGATACACCGCCGAGCGCGCCGACGGCACGCTCGGCGACGCGCTGCTGGCGGTTGGCCATCCCGGGATCGCAGACCGCAGCCTTCGCAACCCGGCACCGTGCAATGCGCACGATGCCGCGCCGCGCTGGGCGCGTGCCGATGCGATCAGCCGGTTGCCGCAGTGACCACGATTTCCACCTTCCACTCCGGCTGCGCCAACTTGGCTTCGACGGTGGCGCGCGCAGGGGTGAACCCATGCGGCACCCATTCGTCCCAGGCCTTGTTCATGCCGTCGAAATCGGCAATGTCGGCCAGGAAGATTTCCGCACGCAGGATCTTGGTCTTGTCGCTGGCGGCATGCGCCAGCAGTTTGTCGATCTCGCCCAGCACCTGGCGGGTCTGCCCGGTGATGTCCTGGCTGGTGTCCTCGGCAATCTGGCCGGCCAGATAGCACACGCCGCCATGGACGGTCATTTCCGACATCCGCGGACCCGCATCGAATCGCTGCACCATTTCAGACTTCCTACCGTTGATTGACCCCGGCATTGTCCCGCGAATGCGCCGAGCGTGCAGCCTCGGCACGCACGTGCCGTGCCAGCCATGCGCCCACCGCCACCATCCAGCCCACGATCAGCACGATGGCGGTCTTCTGGCTGATGCCGGGCGGCGCGCCGGTCACCGTGACGTGGCACAGCAACACCGCAAATGCGAGCAGCCCCAGGCTGAACGCCGGCACGAAGCGCTGTCGCCAAAAACGATCACGGCGGAAATACCACGACTGCAGCAACACCGCAGCGATCACGCACAGGAAGGTCGCATCTGCCGACAGCACATGCACCATGGGTGCGGCGTGCGGCGCCAGCTCCGGCATCCAGCTGTCGCCGATCGCCACGGCGCTCAAACCCGCCGACGCCGCCCAGAACAGTCCCACCACCGTGCGGCTGCGCGCGACCGGCGCGAGCGCGGCGTGCAGGCCCAGCGCCATCCATGCCATCACTGCCGCCAACAGGCAGTAGGCCGTGCGCAACAGCAGGCCGTAAGGACCGTGCAGATACGCGCTCAGCTGGGCGTCGATCCACCACAGGTCACCGCGTAGCCATTGCAACGCCAGCACCAGGCCGATGAAAGCCACGCCCATCCACACGGCGGCCACGGCAGCCAGGCCGCTCCAAGGTGGCGGTGCGGCGTGCGCGACGGTGCCGCGTCGGTGTGGAGTCCGCATCAGCACCCTGTCTGCCTTGCAACTGCTGTCCCTGCCATCTCCATCCTGTGCGGCACGCGTGTACGCCTTTGCCCTATGATGCGCCCGGCCGTCCCGTGTCGGCACTGTGCCGGCCCGACCGAGCCACCGGTTCACTCGACGGCACTCACGCGAGCACGCTGCATGCACCTTCAACCCGCCTCGCCCATGCAGACCCGCCGCACCTGCGGCACACATCGTGCATGCACCTTCCTTCCCTTCCAGCAGATCCCGTTGCCCCCATGACGGATACCTCCGTGTCTTCCGAAGCGCCTGCCAGCGGTTGGCGTCGCGCCCTGCCGGTCATCATCAGCCTGGCGATCCTGGCGATGGCGCTGCATGCGCTGTCCTCGCAGTTCACCGACCATGGCTATCGCCAGATCCGCCAGGCGTTCCGTGCACTGGGCGTCGGGCAGATCGCGCTCACCCTGCTGCTGGGCTTGAGCAGCTACGCCTGCCTGGTGGGTTTCGACTGGGTGGGGCTCAAGCGCACCGGCAAGCGCCTGCATCCGGCGCGCGTGGGCATCACCGCCTTCATGGCGCATGCGGTCGGGCAGACCCTGGGCTTTGCCGCGCTCACCGGCGGCGCGGTGCGGCTGCGTGGCTATGGCAGCGTCGGGCTGACCCTGGCCGAGATCGGCCAGGTGGTGTTGATGAGCACGCTGGGTTTCGTCTTCGGCGCCTGGGTGCTGCTGGGCCTGGCGCTGATGCTGGAACCGGACGCCGCCGCGCGCGCGCTCCCGATCACCGCAGACGGCATCCGCGCCGCCGGCATTGCCTTGCTGCTCGGCTATGTGGCGATGCTGGTGCTGGTGGGCAAGCAAGGCCGCGAATTCGGCATTCGGAGTCATCGCTTCTGGTTGCCCGATCGCTCCACGGTGCTCGGCGTCACCGCGCTGAGCGTGGTCGAACTGGGGCTGGCGGCCGCTGCGTTCTACGTGCTGCTGCCGCCGGATCCGGGCACCGGCTACTTCGGCTTTATCGGCATCTGGCTGGTGGCGGTGGTCGCCGGCCTGATCTCCACGGTCCCGGCCGGCCTGGGCGTGTTCGAATGGAGCCTGCTCAAGCTGTTGCCGCATGTCACCCCTGCGGCGGTGCTGGCGGCCGCGTTGGCGTACCGGGTCACCTATTACATCGTGCCGCTGCTGATTTCGGTGGCGATGGCGGCGGCCTCCGGCCTGGGCGCGCCGGTCCGCGCCAGCGCCAGCACCGCGCGCACGGTGTGGAAGGCCTTGCGCCCGTGGTTGCCGCAGATCCTGGCACTGGCCGTGTTCGCAGTCGGTGCGGCATTGGTGATCGACGGCACGCTGCCCACACCGCGTGCGCGTCAGCAAGTGGCGCCGTTGCCGCTGATCGAAACCTCGCATCTGCTGGTCAGCCTGGGCGGCATGTTGTTGCTGTTGATCGGCCAGGGCCTGCAGCGCCGTAGCCATGCGGCGTGGGTGCTGGCACTGGGTGTGTGCATCCTGCTGCCGCCGTTGTCGCTGTTGCGCGGCAGCCATATCTCGGTGTCGCTGTCGGCGGCGTTGGCGGCGGTTGCGCTATGGGCGGCACGCCGCGAGTTCTATCGCCAGGGCGCGCTGCTGGACGAAGCCTGGTCGTGGCGGTGGCTGAGCAATCTGGGCCTGGTGCTGGTGGCCACGTTCTGGCTGCTGTTCTTCGTCTACAGCCATGTGGAATACAGCAACGACCTGTGGTGGGAATTCGCCACTTCGGCCAATGCGCCGCGTGCGCTACGTGCTGCGCTGATCCTGAGCATGGGCGTGATCGTGTTCGGCATGGCGCGCCTGCTGCGTGGCGGGCGCCGCCCGCTGCCGGCCGCCAGTGCGCAGACCCTGCAGACCCTGGCCCCGATCCTGGCCAGCGGCACCGACACCCAGGCCTGCCTGGCATTGACCGGCGACAAGGCGTTCCTGCTCGATGAGCAGGGCCGCGGCTTTGTGATGATGCAACGCTACGGCGGCTCGCTGATCTCGATGGGCGACCCGGTCGGCCCGCCCGAGGTGGCATGCGCGCTGATCTGGCGCTTCCGCGAAGAAGCCGACCGCATGGGCCTGCGCCCGGTGTTCTATCAAGTGGGCGAGAAGTACTGGCAGACCTATCTCGACATGGGCCTGACCCTGGTCAAGCTGGGCGAGGAAGCGATCGTGCCGCTGGAAGGTTTCACCCTGGAAGGCCGCGACCGCGCCGATCTGCGCCAGGCCTGGAACCGCGGCAAGCGCGGCGGCCTGACCTTCCGCATGCTGCAGCCCGAGCAGGTGGACGAGGTCTTGCCGCGCCTGTCGGAAGTGTCCGAACAATGGCTGGAAGAAAAGTCCGGCGAAGAAAAAGGCTTCTCGCTGGGCAGCTTCGATGCAGCGTATCTGCGCCGCTTCCCGGTGGCGGTGGCCGAGGCCGACGGGGAGATCGTCGCCTTCGCCAATGTGTGGTGGGCGCCGGCTGGCGGCGAGCTGTCGGTGGATCTGATGCGGCATAGCGCGCAGGCGCCCAAGGGCACGATGGACTTCCTGTTCATCGAACTGTTCCTGTGGGGCAGCGCCAATGGCTATACGCGTTTCTCGCTGGGCATGGCGCCGCTGTCGGGCCTGGCCGAGCATCGCCTGGCGGGCCGCTGGAATCGTTTTGCCGGCCTGGTCGCGCGCCACGGCGAGCGTTTCTACGGCTTCAGCGGCTTGCGCCGCTTCAAATCGAAGTTCGCACCCACCTGGCGTCCGCGCTATCTGGTCGCACCGGGCGGCATGCATCTGCCGGCCGCGTTACTGGATGTCACCCGGTTGATCTCGGTGGACCCCGGCCGGCAGGAGTAGCGCGGCGTGATGCCGGCCCCAGACCTGCGAAGGCCTGGGGGTTTTGCGTAGTCCGCAGGCATGACGCCTAGCTGGAATCATGGCTTGCCGATCAGCAGCTGCGAAAAATGGGAGCGGTGCCGCGTCCGGGGCCGGACCCTGTGGCGGCATCGATGCCGCCACGGCGCCTTATCTGTTCGGATCCTGTCAGTCTCCAGGGACGCATTCTCGGCGTTTCCCGACACCGGATCAGGCGCCGCGCATCCACCGACTTCACGCACGAGGTCTGCCGGACTCGCACGAATGCGTCGCGCACGGCAGGCGCTTGCACGCCTGTCAGCGTCGAACACGCCGCAAGGAATCCCTGCACGCTTGATGCGGGAGCCATGCCGCATCCACGCCACACCGGCGTGCGCGCAAGCACCACCGGTTACCGTCGCCGGCTGAGGCAGCAGCGACGGCCGGCTTATTGACCATGCGTCGGCCGCGAGCCGGGCGAATCAGGTCAAAAAAGATGCCCGTACCGTCACGGTTTCGACAGTGCGTGCAACTGTTCCATGATCACCCTGGCCAAGGTCGCGTAATCGCCCTTGAAGTGGTGATCGCCCGGCAGCGCAACGCGCTTGGCGGTCTGCTCCGACAGGCTCGGGCAGAGCGCGTCCTGGTCGTCCTGGCCGTAGATGCACACGGTGGTGCCGGCAGGCAGGCGCTGCACTTCCGGCGCGATCGGCAGACCTTCGTCGTCCGAACCCAGCCAGTTGCTGACATGGAATTCGTAGTCTGCCAGTTTGCCCACCGACAACAGCGCGGTCATGCGCAGATTCTGCTTGGTGTGCGCGGGCAGCTTGTTGATCGCCGCCGGCAATACGTCTGCGCCCTGCGAGAAGCCGATCAGCACCACCCGCTGACGCTGCCAGCGCTGCGCATAGAAGCGCGCAATGCGGTCCAGATCGGTCGCGAAACCTTCCGGTGTGCGCTCGGTCCAGAAGTAACGCAACGAATCCAGGCCGACCACCGGAATGCCCTGCGCGGCCAGCGCATCGGCCACTTCTTCGTCCAGACCGGCCCAGCCGCCGTCGCCGGACACGAAGATGACGAAGGTATCGTCGTCGTTATCGCCGTCGCGGTTGGCGGCCAGCTCCACCACCGGCAGATCTGCCAGACCGCCTGGCGGCGGCGGCAACGCCACGCCCTTCTGCTCGCCCAGCGAGCGCGCGGCCGCGCGCAGACCCGGCAGGATGTCGCCCTTGGCCGAACGGGTGAAGGTACGCGCCTGCGGCACCTGCTTGAGGAACCCGGTTTCGGCCGCAGCCGGGCAACGCTTGTCCTGGCTGCCGGCAAGCACCCACGGAATCTGCAACGGCACCGGCAGCAGCGTGTTGCTGCCCGGACGCACGCCCGGCTGGCAGATCGCCTGGTCGGACACCGTGGCCGGGCACACCCCATCGGTCAGCACACCGGCCAGCACATGCGGCTTGGCTTGCGCCCCGATCGCATAGGCCAGCGCAGCACCTTCGCCATCGCCGACCAGCAGCGGCAGGCGGTAGGTGGGGATGTGGTAGAAAGCCTGCACGTAGCGCGAGAAGTTCTCCACGTCGCCGACCGAGAACGCACAGGTGCCGCCGGCCTTGCGCAGCACCGCGTACAGATGCGCGGTATCCACCATCGCCACCATTGCGCCATCGGCACGCAACGCTTCGGCCTGTGCCTGCCGCTTGACGGCGTTGCCGGCACCGGCCAGCCAGATCACCACGCGCTGCGGTTGGCCCTCGGGCATCAGCACCGGCACCTGCTCGAAACGGCCGTGCGTCACCGGTTGCGCTGTCTGCGCCGACGCTATCCCCGACAGCGTCAACATCGCCGCGCCGCAGAGCGCGCTCCACATCTCAAGTCGTCGCATGTCGCACCATCGGGAAAAGTGGTTCAAAGATAATCGTTCCGGGCCGCGGCGCGAAGCGCAGTGCTTCGCTCATTGCGCAGGCGCCTGCTGACGCGCTTCCCATGCCGCCAACGCCTGGCGGTAGCTGGCCAGTTCGTCGGCATACAGATCGAGCACGCACAGCGGGCAGCCGCTCTCGCAGCACGCATTGGGGGCTGGCGGTTGCGGCGGTTGCGGACGTGGATCGGCAGGGGAGGCGGCGCGCTCGTGCATGCGCCCATTGTAGCGTGCGCATCCGCGGCACCTGGATGAACTGCCTGGCGCCTGGAGCCCGTGATGCGGGTTGAGATGGGAGGCGTTCACTGGCCCGCAGTGCGGAGCGGGCGCCGGCTACGCACGCGTGCCGAGGCAAACCGCGGAGCACCCGCCCCGTGCCGCGACGGCCACCCCATCCGCAGCGCGGCCTGCGGCGCGCTTGGGCCGTCCTGCGCGCTTTGACGAAGCCGCCGGACTGGGCCGCAGCGGGCGCCTTGTCTCGACGTGCCGCAGCCAGCCTGGCACTCGCCTCGGTGTACATGACGCGCTCGTGAGGATCAGCGCTCCAGCCGCCGCTGCAGATTGACGCGCGCGGCAGCATCGTGGCGCTGATGGAAGTGCTCGCTCAGAAAGATGCGCGGTCGCTTGAGCAAGCCGGCCAGAAACCGCCTGCGGTTGAGCCGGAACAACACACCCGGCACGTGCCCGCGATATTCCTCGGCGATTGCACGGTCGTAGGCGTCGAACACCGCTGCTGGCGCCGCCAGGATCGCCATATCGCAATCCAGGAATAGCGCCGCCTCTTCGTCCACGTCCTGCGGCTGCAGTTGCCCGTGGCGTGCGGTGAGCAGGATCAAGGCCTGCACGCGCTGCAGGTCCACCTGCGCCTGCGGCCACCAGCGCGGGATGCAGTCCGCCGCCCACAGCGCAGACTGCGCCTCGTTATCGCGACGGCCGGGCTGATACACCGCGTCGTGAAACAGCACTGCCAACCAGACCTCGGTCGGCTGCTGCCACCCCGGCCCGGCGGCAACCTCGGCGTAATGCTCCAGTAAGGCACGCACATGGCCGAAGTGATGGTAGGCGCGCGGCGGCGTCGCATACGCCTGTTCGAGCGCGGCCAGGTGTTGGGGAGGCAGCGGAAGCGGTGTGGTGAGGTCCATGCACGCAGGCTACCGCGCGCGCGCGTGCACACCAAGGCGGCGCATCAACCCAGCGACCAACACCCTTCGATCTGGTAGCGCGATTGCCCGAGAAAGCTACGCACCAGCGCAAACTCGCGCACCGTCCAGGCAAGCGCATCGCACCGCCGTTGCGGTAACGCCTGAGCGCAGTACAGCAGCGTCATGTGCGGCGTGTATTGCGCATCGCCGGCAATGCCGACATGCGCCAGCTGGCGGCCCAGCACACCTTGCAACTCGTACAGCCCGCGCACCCGCTCTTCGCCGCGCAACACACACGGCAGCTGCGAACACCGTCCGCCGAACGTACCGACACGATCGAACTCGATCTCGAACGCATCCAGCGTCACCCGTGCGGCGGCCTGGCTGGCACGGCTCAGCAGCGATGGCGGCAGGCCACCGGCGTAATCGCCCAGGTGATGCAGGGTTACATGCAACCGTTCGCGCCCGAGCGGCCGGCCAACCACCTGCCCGCTCTGCAGCAACCCGTCGGCAATCCGCGACGCGCCCTCGGCAGCGTGCGCGTCGGCCATCACCGCAAAGAACAGCCGCTCGGTGGTCTTCTCTTCACCCAGGCCCAGCGACAACTGCGCGTCGGCCGATGACAGATAGAGAAACTGCTGCTTCATGGGTGTGCCACGACCGCGCCATGCGGCCTTGCCTGAAGAGGGGCGGCGGATACTAGCAGACACAGCGCACATCGAATACGCGCACGATCTGCCCGGCGCGCCGGAACGCCAAATCAATCTGGAATCGCAACAATGCAGGTGTACGGTCACTGCACACACAAAAAGAAACGGGCAGCTCGCGCTGCCCGTTTCTGCCTCTATCGTTTTACCCCGGAGCTGCATCGCATCGGTAGGCGATGCACTTCGGTCACGCCGTCAGCTTACGCAGCGCTTTTCATCGCATGCTTGCGGTTGCGCATCACATCATGGCAAGCGCGCACTTCCGGCAGCAGACGCAGTGCGGCGTCGCGGGCCGCAGCCGGGGTGTCCTGATGGGCGATGGTCTCGTCGAACGCCTTCAGCAGGCGATCTTCGGACTCTTCCAGCTCGGCGACGTAGCCGTACTTGGTATCGCCCAACGTTGCACGCACCTTGCCGTAGAACTGCTGCATGCTGCCGACCATGGTGCCGCTGGTTTCCGGCTTGCCGCCAACCGAAGCGACCACACTGCTCAAGCTGCTCACGATATCGCTCTTGACCCCGGCGATGCGGCGGAACAACGTCGCCAGTTCGGCATCGCCCACCTTGGCAGCGGCTTCGTCGTAGAAGTCCTTGCCGTCGCGGGAAATGGCGATGAGGTCGTTGAGGCTATGCTCGGTTTTGCTCTGAATGCTCATGTGTTGCTCCTTGTTGCGATGGGCCGATGCTGCGCGGCGTGCAATGCGCTCACATCGGCTTTCGGGATAAGGCAATCGATCTCTCGACTGCATGCCTTACGTTGTGTACGGCCTTAGCTTGGCGCGGCGACCATAATCCGCATGTGAGTTATCCGGGCCTCGTCGTCACGCCACCTTGCAGGCGATGAATCGCGATTCATCGATACCGGTGCGCATCGCCCTCACTTGGGTTGGCGGCTCGCCCACATGTTGTCGACCAGATTCGGATACGGGCGCCCTGCGGCTTCGGCACGCTGCCTGGCTGCGCGCTTCTGCGCATCGGTTAACGGCGTGGAGGCGGAGCGACCCTTGGGATTGGGGCGCTTCCACGGCGGTGGAGTGAATTCACTCATGGCACTGCTCGGTCCGCTTCTGGGCACAAGAGCAAGCAGTCTCGACATGCGCTTGTGAGCTTGCCGTGGATGGCGCCCATCGCCTTACGTCGCATGCTGCTCGCGCAACCAAGCACCTTGCTGCTTCAACGAGCACAACCGCCAACTGCAGCGTCGCCCCTCGCTCGCTCAGCAATTGGCGAACGAGGCGCGCTGCCGACGCTCCTGCCACACCGCCAAGGCATACACCAGCAGACCACCCAGCGCCATCGACGCACCCACGTAACCGGTAGAGGTCCAGCCCCAGCCGGCGGTGATCGCCATGCCGCCCAGCCATGGCCCGAGCGCGTTGGCGGTGTTGAAGGCCGCATGGTTGGATGCCGCCGCCAGCGTCTGCGCTTCGGCCGCCACATCCATCAGCCGGGTTTGCAGTGCGGGCGCCAACGCGCCCATGGTGCCGACCGCCACGATGGACACGAACACCCACAGCCCCGAGTGCGCAGCCAACGGAAACGTCAGCAGTACCAGCAGCGACCACACCAGCAGCACCGGCACCGCGCGGAACTGCATACGATCGAACAACCAACCGCCCAGGATGCTGCCGAGCACGCCGCCGACGCCAAATGCGACCATGGCCAGGGGAATGCGCGCCGGTTCCACACCGGTCACGGCAATCAGGGTCGGCGAGAGATAACTGAAGACGCAGAACATGCCGGAAAAACCCACCGCACCGATCGCCAACGCCAGCCACACCTGCGGTTGATTGAACGCACGCAGCTCGCGCAGCGGCTGCTGACGCAGCTCATCGGGCGCCGGTGGCAGCAAGACGGCAACGGCGGCGACCGTGCCGAGCGCAATCACCGACACCGCCGCATACGTCCAGCGCCAGCTGACAACCTGGCCAAGCCAGGTCGCCAGCGGGTTACCGACCAACAAGGCAATGCTCAACCCCAACAACACGCGCCCCACTGCGGTGGCGCGTTGATTGGGCGGGCTGATCGAGGCGGCCACCAGCGAGGCGACGCCGAAATACGCGCCATGCGGCAAACCGGCGATGAAGCGGCACAGCAGCATCGTGTGATAGCTCGGCGCCAGCGCGCTGGCGAGATTGCCCAACGCATAGAACACCATCAGCAGCAACAGCAGGGTCCGTCGCGGCCAACGCGCGCCCAGGATCGCCAGCAACGGCGCGCCGACCACCACACCCAACGCATAGGCACTGATCACGTGACCGACCTGCGGCTCGCTGATCTGCAGCCCCTGCGCGATCTGGGTCATCAGCCCCATGGTCGAAAATTCGCTGATGCCGATCGCAAAGCCGCCCATCGCCAACGCAAACAGGATCAGCACGCAATCGCGTCGGGGCACACGCGGCGTTGAGAGAGCGGTATCGGACATGCCCGACTCCGTAATGGCGGGGCGACCCATTATTGTGCAATGCAGCACCGGACGAAAGACCAGTGATCGAGACGATTCAGCGCCGGGGCCCGCTGCGCCCAGCCGCAGCCGGGTTGGCGGCCGTCAGGAGACGCTGTGTCCTATCGACATCGCTCGAAACAGGTTCAGTTCGCCACCATCGCTAGGGGGCGCCGCGATTGCCGTGGTGCCGCGCCTGGCGCGTGAGCTAACTCGATTGGTTGCCGATGTCCAAATCCACTGAATCTCCGTTGTTTTCCCCGGTGCGCCTGGGCGCGCTGGATCTTGCCAACCGCGTGATCATGGCCCCGCTGACGCGCAACCGCGCCGTCGCCGGCCAAGTGCCCTCGCCGCTCGCGCCGGAGTATTACAGCCAGCGCGCCACTGCCGGTCTGATCGTGGCCGAAGGCACGCAGATCAGCCCGCTCGGCCAGGGCTATCTGGACACCCCCGGCATCCACACCAAGGCACAGATCGACGGCTGGCGTGCGGTGACCGAGCAGGTGCATCGCCACGGCGGCAAGATCGTGCTGCAGCTGTGGCATGTGGGCCGCGTCTCGCATACCAGCGTGCTGCCGCCGGGCGAACTGCCGGTCGCGCCCAGCGCCATCCGGGCCGAAGGCAAGACCTATACGAAGGACGGCTTTCAGGATGTGTCCGAACCCCGCGCGCTGGGCCTGGACGAAATCCCCGGCTTGATCGAGGACTACCGCATTGCCGCGCGCAACGCGATCGATGCCGGCTTCGACGGGGTGGAAGTGCATGCGGCCAACGGTTACCTGCTCGACCAATTCCTGCGCGACGGCTCCAACCAGCGCACCGATGCTTACGGCGGCGATATCGAAAACCGCACCCGTTTGCTGGCCGAAGTGGTGCAGGCCATCGCCGACGAAATCGGCGCCGGGCGCACCGGCGTACGCCTGTCGCCGGTCACTCCGGTATACGGCATGCACGACTCCGACCCGCAACCGTTGTTCGAGCGGGCAGTCGAACGTCTCAACCTGATCGGCGGCCTGGCCTTCGTGCACGTGATCGAAGGCGCAACCGGCGGCCCGCGCGACAACGTCGCCTTCGACTACGCCGCGTTGCGCGCGAAGTTCGATGGCGCGTGGATCGGCAACAACGGCTACGACCGGGCGTTGTCCGAAAAAGCGATCAGCAGCGGCTATGCCGATGCAATCGCATTCGGCCGCGCCTTCATCTCCAACCCGGATCTGGTACGCCGCCTGCGCGAAAATGCGCCGCTGGCAGAATTCGACCAGGCCACCATGTACGGCGGCGGTGCCAAGGGCTATACCGACTACCCCGCACTGCCGGAACGCGCCTGACGGATATACCTGCCGCGCTCGGCACCAAGCGGGCGCGGTGGATGCTGCAGACCAGCGTGCCATGCGTGCACCCCCTGCATGCACCCTGGTTTGAGCACGCTGTCGCGCCTGCCCACTTGAAGCGCGTGCAGGACGCGCGCATGCCCGATGACCATCGCGATGCGCTGGTCATCGGGATTTGCGATGCCACTGAATGTCGCTGATTATCTAGCGCGTTATCTAGCGTGCGTTGCTCACCGCCCTTGCACTCGCTACAGCAGACACGTTGCCTCGATGTGCGTGATGCATCGATTCGCAGCAGCGTTGCCAGGCAGCGCGCGATTGGGCCGCACATCGGGCGTTATGGCGGGCCGGCGCTGCGCCCGCCGGCTCCGAATGCCACGTGTCTGGATGTGCGCACTCTCTCCTGCATTGCATCAGCGCGATGCACGCACCCTGGCCCGTGCGGAAAACAATGGCGGCGGCTGGCACGGGACTGTCCGCAGCGAGCCGCGCACCCGGATGCCAACGTGCTGGCCGCGCAAAGCTGCGGCTGCAATGGCGCGTCAGCCTATGTCAGCGAAGGCCGGCCAGGATCATCGACGCCTATGCCTTGCGCAGAAAACAGCTCTTCAACACCAATCCCTTGATCTTTTCCGAGTTGCCCTCGATGTGCTCGGCATCGTCTTCGACCAGGCGGATATTCCGGATGACCGTGCCCTGCTTGAGCGGAATCGACGACCCCTTGACCTTCAGATCCTTGATCACCGTCACCGTGTCGCCGGCCTGCAGCACATTGCCGTTGCTGTCGCGCACTACCGTCGTATTCGCCGCAGCCTCGCCTGCAGTCCATTCGAAACCGCAGTCCGCACAGATCGACAGCGCGCCGTCTGCATAGGTGTTGTCCAGACCGCATTGCGGACAGGCGGGAACGGAAGACATGCGATTCCTTGAGCGTAGAGGGGCGTGGATTGTAGCCTTCCGCCCAGGTGCTCACGCACCGGGGACGGCCACGGCGCGATAGTGCGCGGCTTGAAGAATGTCCTGCAGGCCGCGTGTGTCCACCCCATCAGCACCCCCTCCCGGCGCCGAGTCAGGCACCATCGACCAGCGCCCCGGTCCTTCCAACCCCACGCCTCCCGCTGCCGCAAAGGCCAAGGGCTCGCACCTGGTCGTCTACGTCGCACTGGCCGGCAACCTGGCGATCGCGGTGGCCAAGTTCATTGCCGCCGGCATTTCCGGCAGTTCGGCAATGCTCAGCGAAGGCGTGCATTCGCTGGTGGACACCATCAACGAAGTGCTGCTGCTGTACGGCCTGCGGCGTGCTGCGCGGTCGCCCTCTCCGACCCACCCGTTCGGTTACGGGCGCGAACTGTACTTCTGGAGTTTCATCGTCGCGCTACTGGTCTTTGCGATGGGCGCAGGCGTGTCGCTGTACGAAGGCATCGTGCATCTGCGCAATCCCGAGCCGGCCAAGAGCCATCTGGTCGCCTACATCGTACTTGGCGTATCGATCGTGTTCGAAGGCATTTCCTGGGGAGTGGCATTGCGCGAATTCCGCGCAAAAAAGGGACGCATGGGCTATTTCCAGGCGTTTCGGCAAAGCAAGGATCCCAGTACGTTCACCGTGTTGCTGGAAGACAGCGCCGCATTGATCGGCCTGTTGATGGCCGTACTGGGCCTGGCCGGCGCCCAGTTGCTGGACATGCCCGCGCTCGATGGCATCGCCTCGATCGGCATTGCCGGTGTGCTCGCCTTCACCGCGTTCCTGCTGGCGCGCGAAACCAAGGGCCTGCTGATCGGCGAGCCCGCACATGCGCACGTCTCCGAATCGCTGCTGTGCATCGCCGCCAGCGACCCGGATGTGCGCGCCGCCAACGGTGTGCTCACCATGCAGATGGGCCCGAACCAAGTGGTGGCCGCACTGAGCGCCGAGTTCGAGGACAGCCGCACCACGCCGCAGATCGAAGCCTGCGTCGGCCGTATCGAAGCGGCTGCCAAACGCAAACACCCTGAGCTCACCGCCCTGTTCATCAAACCGCAGACACCGGAAACCTGGCACGCGCGGCGCACCCAGATCGAGCGCGGCGCGCACGGGCAATAGCGTGCGCGGATGGTGCGGGTGTGTCGTGTGATCCCAGGCGGGCGCAGGTCCAGGCGCGCACGTTGGCGTTACATGCCGTCGTGCGCGCACTGCGTGCACAACAGGCTGACAGCGCCGCGACCAAGCTGATCATCGGCATAACCGCGCACGCCACTGCGGTTGCATCATCCAAACCGATTGCCTACCGTGTGCGGGCATCATCTCCTGGCGTCGTGACTCAGCCGACGCATCTCCCTTTTTTACTTCATGGAGGTTTCCAATGGAAATCAGCCAGGGTCGCGTTGCGACCATTCATTACACCCTTTCCGACGACACCGGCCAGGTGCTCGACCGTTCGACTCCGGACACGCCACTGAGCTATCTGCACGGCGCCGGCAATATCGTGCCTGGCCTGGAGCAGGCGCTGGACGGCAAGCGCGTCGGCGACACGCTGAACGCCGATGTGGCGCCCGAGCAGGGCTATGGTCCGCGCCATGAACAGCTGATCCAGCATGTCCCGCGCGAGGCATTTCCGACCGATGTCGAGGTCGTGCCGGGCGTGCAGTTCGAAGCCCGTACCCAGCAAGGACCGGTGCTGGTCACCGTGACCGAGGTAGGCACGGACAAGGTCACGGTCGACGGCAACCACCCGCTGGCAGGGCAGACGCTGCATTTTGCGGTGGAAGTGGTACAGGTGCGCGAGGCCACCACCGACGAACTGAACCAGGGCCACGTCGACGACATCGCGGCCTGATCCCCTGCGCTGCGTGCCCTGTGGGTGCGCGGCACAACGGCCGCACGTTGGGCGCCTGCCGGTCTCGACGGAGGATGCGGCAGGCGTAGTAAAGTGCGCGGCCCGCTCACATGGCTTGCCTGCATGAAACTCGGCATCGACTTCGGTACCAGCAATTCCGCCGCCGCCGCGATCGTCGACGGACAGGTGGTGCCGGTGCGCTTCGGTGACGCCCTACAGTTCCGTACCACGGTGTACTTTCCAGACACCATGCGCGACCCGGAGAACTTCAGCCTCACCCCGGCGCTGGAATACGAGGTGGAGCGCCTGATCGACTCGGCCCGCCGCGACGCTACCGCTGCCGGCCGCACCTCCAATAACGACAGTCTGCGCCGCGATGCGCTCCGCATCGTGCGTCGGCAGTGGATGGAAGAACAGGTACGCGAGCCGCGCAGTTCCGCCGCCCTGCTGCAGAACGCGGTGTATGGCGACGAGGCGCTGGATGCCTACTTCCTCGAAGGCGAGGGCAGCCTGGTGCAGAGCCCCAAATCGATGCTCGGCTACAACCTGCATCCGCGCGCGCGCCAGACCATCACCGGGATCGCCACGCATGTACTGGAGCACATCCGGCTCACCGCATCGCGCCAGTTCGACATCAATATCCGCAGCGCGACCTTGGGCCGCCCGGTGCAGTTCCGCAGTTCGATCGGCGAGGCCGGCAACGCGCAGGCACTGGAAATCCTGCAGACAGCAGCCATCGCCGCCGGTTTCGACAGCGTGGATTTTCTCGAAGAACCCGCTGCAGCCGCGATGCACTACCACGTCAGTCACGACACCCGCCACGACACCGTGGTGGTGGATATCGGCGGCGGCACCACCGACGTCGCCCATGCCAGCGTCGGCGGCAGCGCTGCGCCCCAGGTGCATCGTGCCTGGGGCATCGCGCGCGGCGGTACCGATATCGATCTGGCACTGAGTCTGGCCGCCTACATGCCGCTGTTCGGCCGTGGCATCACCCGCGTGCCGACCCATCACTATGTGGAAGCGGCGATGGTGCAGGACATGACCCGCCAGCGCGACTTCCGCCTGCACACCTATCAGGACGTCCCCGCTCCGTTCGACAAGCGTCTGCAGGCCCTGCAGGACACCGGCAATACCGCGCGCCTGTATCGGGGCGTGGAGAGCTGCAAGATCGCGCTCAGCGAACGCGAGCGGCAGCAGACGGCGCTGGACTTCATCGAACGCGGGCTGGAGGTGGACGTGCAGGCCAGCGCGCTGGTCGCGGCCGCTTCCAACTATGTGGCCGAGCTGCAGGGGTTGCTGGCGCAGGTGCGTGCCGATATGGCTGCGCCGCCGGCAACCTTGTTCCTGACCGGCGGCATGTCGCGCGCCGGCTATCTCCGCGACACCGTGGCGGCGGCCTTCCCGGAATCGCGCATGGTGCAGGGCGATCCGTCCTTCGGTGTGGTGCAGGGTCTGGCCTGGGCAACGGCGCATGCGGCCCGTCCGTCGGACGGTTAACACACGCCGACGCCCCAGCCCCTATAATTAGTGGTTGTTGCTAGACGGCCCACCGTCTTGTCTGCAAGGCACGCCCGCCGTGCCGCCGCGATTGCGCACCGAACGCGATCGCTTCTCTCGACACCGCTTCACGCGCGCGCCACCCTAGCCGCACGCGGTGTCACCGCACTTCCCCGCTACAGGAGGCCACATGGCACGTCCCGCGACCAAGCAGAAATCCCAGCCCAGTATCGCTCGCAGCGAAGGTAAGTCGCAGCCGCTCAGCCGTGAGCGCATTGCTGCCGACATCGCCGCGTTCCGCAAGACCGGCGGCCGGATCGAAGTGCTCACCACCAACTTCGGCCCGGCGCGTAACGACGGCGACAAGATCGCTTAAGCGTTACCCCGAAGTAGAAGTCGTGCCCACGTGCCACCGCAAGGTGGCACGTGTGTTTCTGGCCTCAGTTGCTGTAATCGATGCGCACAGAGCCCGAATGCGACTGCAGGTGGATGTCGCCATTGCCCGCCCCCAGCCTTGCCTTCAAGCGCTTGCCGGGGCCGTACTCCGGTTGCGTCACCTGCCCGACCACCGAGCGGATATCGCCGCTGAAAACCTCCACGTCCAGCGCTGCCGACACGTTGCGCGGTACCCCCAGCGTGACCGTGCCGCTGACGCTCTCTGCGGAAATGCTGCCCCCCGGCGCCAATCCGGCGACCGTCAACGCGGTACCGCCGGACACGCTTTGCGCGCGCAATTGCGACACCTGGCCTGCACCGACCCGGATCTGACCGGAAACGGACTCCACCGACACCACACCGCTTGCGCCAGAGGGCGCCTCGACCTGCCCACTGACCGTGCCCAGGGTCAGCCGCCCGCTGGCCACCGTGCTGCGCAATGCGCCGCTGACGGTTTCCAGTTGCGCTTCCCGGGCGCGTCCACCAGCGACCACATCGCCACTGACCGACTTGAGCTGCAACCGCGCCAGATCCACCTGCGCCACATCCACCGAGGCGCTGACCGCATCCACCTGCAGCAAGGCATCGCGCGGCACCCGCAATTCCAGCTCGGCGCCCTTGCTATTGCGGCTGTTGCGCGGATAGACCACTTCGAATTGCAGGCGATCCGCGCTTTCGTCGACCTCCAGGCGCTGCCCCTGGCCCAGGCTGCCGGTCAATGCAACCTCGTCGCGGTCCCAGCCGCGTACGCGGATCTGCCCGGCGATGTTCTCCAGCTCCACGCGTCCACCGCGTGCCAATGGATGGGACTGTTTGACCGCAGTCTGCGCGGCGGCCGGGGCTATGCACAGCGCGGCCAGAAGCAACAGGGAAAGACGGGCGTAACGCATGGGCAGGCTCCTTAGCTGGGGAAAGACGTCTCGCCCTGTGCGGCAAGACGGGTCAATTGCAGCCGCTTCGCATAGGTGCGTTGCAGTTGCGACAACAAAAATGCAGAACGCGGGTCCTTTGCGATGGCTGCGTGGATGACCTGCGCGCTGTGGTCCAGCTCGTCGAGCGCCGGGCGCAAATCGGCTGGCACCTGCTGCACCGGGTATGCGGCGATCGCCTGCCGGTATTGCCCGGACAGCGCTTGCGCTTGCGCAACCAATGCCGGCTGCGCAGGGCGTAGCGCCGGTGCATGCCGATCGAGCCCAGGCACGATGACCACCCATGCCAGCGCAGCGGCAAGCGCCGCGCCCAGCGCAGGCCAGGCCCACGCACGACGGCGCGGGGCCACTGCGATTCCGTCGACGCGCGGCGTCAATGCCGGCGCGATGCGGTCCCACATCTGCACCGGTGGCTGGCGCTGTTGCGGCAATGCCTGCAAACGCGCAACCAGCGCAGCGTCGTCGGCATCGTACGGAGCATCCAGATCGTGATTCATGTGTGTTCTCCCAGCCGCGCACGCAGCAAGCCGCGCGCGCGATGCAGTTGCGCCTTGGAACTACCGACCGCCATCTGCAGTTCGTCGGCAATTTCCTGGTGTTTCCAGCCTTCGAGATCGTGCAACACCAACACGGCACGTGCGCGCGGCGGAAGTGTTGCCAGCGCACGCTCCAGATCCATCCCGGTCGATTGGCAGCGCGTGGCGCCTGCAATCGCCGCGAGGATCTCGCCATCGGCATCGTCCACCAGATGGTCGCTCGACGCCGACCGCGCACGCAGCTCCATCAACGCGGTATTGACCGCCAGACGATGCAGCCACGTGCCGAGCGCGCTCTGAAAGCGGAAGTGCGGCAACGCCTTCCATGCGGCGATGAAGGTGTCCTGCAGCGCATCGTCGGCACGCGCCGCATTGCCACCGCATAACCGCCAGACCACCGCATACAGGCGCGGCGAGTGGCGGCGGTAAATTGCCTCGTACGCAGCCCGATCTCCGGCCGCAGCCGCACGTGCCAGCACCGCGTCGTCGCGGTCGGCGGAGCTGGCGCAACCTGGAGCATCGCTGGGCATGGAGGTCTCGAGCATATCCAGTTCGATGCGCCAGGCAGCAAAAAGGTTTAAACCCGACGCACGCTGCTTGGTCCAGGCGCAGCGATGCCCGGGCAGCGCTCGGGCGTGATGACCGCCAGACACCCGGTCGCCGAGCGAACGCGACGCCCACAACCACCGCGATCAAACGACACTGCATTCACCCCGCGCAGCTACAGCCCTTCGGCGGCCCCGTTACAATGGGCGCCCCCTGTGAACCTGCCTTGATGAGATGTCCGATGCCTTGCCCGCAATAATCCGCAGCCTGTTGCCGCACTGGAATATGGAATGGCTGGCGGTCGCGGTGCCAACGGTCAAGATCGTCTTGATACTCGCTGTTGCCGCACTGGCGCGCTTACTGCTGCGGCAGCTGCTGCGCCGCCTGTGCACGCATTACAAGCTACCGGCAGAAATGACCATCGGCATCCGTCGCGTGGGCAGCTTCGTCATTTCGGTCACTGCCGTCTTGATGGTGCTGCACGTGCTCGGCGTGTCGAGCGACACTTTGTGGACCGCGTTCACCGGCTTCGCTGCGGTCGGCGCGGTGGCGTTTTTCGCGGCGTGGAGCGTGCTGTCCAATATCTTCTGCACCTTCCTGATCATCACCACCCGGCCGTTCCGGTTGCACGATCACATCGAATTGCTCGAAGGTGGCGACAAGCCGGGCTTGAAAGGCCGCGTGATCGACATCAACGTGATCTACACGACGCTGGAAGAGACCGGCGATCACGCCGGCAGTGTGCTGCAAGTGCCCAATAGCCTGTTTTTCCAGCGCACCACGCGCCGTTGGCGCGAAACCAGCAGCTTCAACGCCAACTGACGACACGCAGCCAAGGCATCAACGCAGCTGACTGTCCTTGCTGCCGCGCCGGTTATAGCCGCCCTGCGCAGCCTGTTCGATGTCGTGCGCTTCCTGGCAGTTCACACACAGGCGCACCCCTGACACGGCCTTGCGGCGTGCCTCGGGAATCGCAGCGTCGCACTCTTCGCACTGGGTCAGACTCGGGCCCTGGTGCAACTGGCTTCGCGCGCGCTTGATCGCATCGTCCACAGTGGCATCGATCTGATCCTGCACTGCTCCATCACCCGCCCATCCGGTCGCCATGATCGCCTTACCTCGCTGGTCAGGGGACAAATATGGTCATCGGTGCAGGAAAATCCAAGCTGCACGTGCACAGCGCGCTCAAGTCCGGTGCTCTAGCATTCAGAGCGGCCAACGGTTGCTGCGCTCACTGTCTAGCGGGCGCAGCCGCAAGCTGGAATCGGCAAGTACCGCGTGTGCATCGTGGTGCCCCGGCTTGTTCGCTCCCGCCAACGCTCGCTTGCGACCTTTATTGGCCGCTCTCAGTCATTCGCACTCCCGAGGAATCTGCAATGGAACAGCCCGTCCACCCGTTCTCCGAATTGTTCGCCCAGCTTGGCTTGCCGTCCGATGAGGCCAGCATTCGTGATTTTATTGCCGAGCACTCTCCGCTACCGGGTGACATACGGCTGGAAGAAGCTGAATTCTGGACGCCGGCGCAGGCACAACTTCTACGTGAAGAGCGCCTCGACGATGCCGACTGGATCGTGACCATCGACCAGCTCAATATCGCCCTGCATACCACCGCCGAGAACACAGGCGTCTGAGGGGATCAGCCGTCTGTACCGTCGGGATCGCCTCACGACGCGCCCACATCGGCTTCCGACACTTGCGACGAAAAAGGAGCGGCCACGGGCCGCTCCTTCGTTGTTTTCGGGTTGCGCGGCCGGCAGCGAACCGCCGGCCATGCGCTCCGATCTCAGGTCACCTTCTTGGCGATCGTCACACCCAGCACGAACAGCACGATGGCGATGATGATGCCGGCCCAGAACAGGAACTTGGCGATTCCCATCGCAGCGCCCGCCATGCCGCCGAATCCGAGCGCACCGGCAATCAGTCCGATGATGGCGAAGATAATGGCCCACTTGATCATGTTGCTGTCTCCTCATGCGGCACGTTGCCGGTGTTCAGTCGGTTGTTCGCGGCACGCAGCCGCAAAACATGCGCTGCACGCTACCCATCGCGATGTGCCGCATTCGTGAATACGCATGACACACGCAGACATACGCGCGCTTGGTTCAGAGCAACCGATACGCCAGTGGCGCGCAACAGGCCGAGCCTCGCCACAACATGCATCGCCTGACCGACGTTCGCTTTCACGCAATCCATCCCCCTCACTGGCGCTCGCACCGTGGAGCGCAGGCGATGCGCGGCGCACCTGCTGACGGCGTCCCGCCGACCAGCATCGATTCGCATCCAGCACACGCATAAGCGATCATGCGTGCATCGCAACAGCCGATCGCCATGGACACTCTTCGTTACCTCGCCGGCTATCCGCCCAACGTCCTGGATCAGGTCCGCGAACTGATTGCGCAGGACAAACTTGCAGCGGTGTTGGCGCGGCGCTACCCGGACCGACACGCGATCCGCACCGATCGTCATCTGTACGACTACGTCAAGGCCATGAAGGAGCGCTACATGCGCTCATCGCCCACCTTGCACAAGGCGATGTACGACAACCATCTACAGGTGGTGAAGCACGCCCTGGGCACACACACTGCAATTTCGCGCATACACGGCGGCCGCTTGAAGGCCAGCCGCGAGATCCGTATCGCCTCGGTGTTCCGCGATGCGCCGGAGCCGTTTCTGCAGATGATCGTTGCGCACGAGCTGGCGCATCTGAAGGAGGCAGATCACAACAAGGCGTTTTATCAGCTGTGCAACCACATGACGCCGGATTACCACCAACTGGAGTTCGACCTGCGCCTGTATCTGACCCACCTGGCGCTGTCGGCGAACCGTTGATCGCGCCGGGTCGGCAATGTGCTTCGACACCCTGCATGCCGATGGCCGGCCCGATCCCGACGCACTGCACGCGGCCTGCCGGTCGTCGCAGGGAGCACATGGCTGGGAACCGCGTGGTTTCGACCGCAACGCCATCGGCATTGGTGAACAGATTCATACACAAGCCCCTGCCGACGTGGTTTAAAATGTTGCAGCGCGACGTGATCGGACAGGGTCTGCAGACGTCGCGTTTTTTGTTTCCCATTGCACGGGTTCCGGCCCGGCCTCAGGGAAGGCACATCACGCAGCCCCGCGGAGCCTTCGATGCTTTTCGAAACCCTCGACACCACCGGCCACGAGCAGGTGATTTTCTGTCACAACCGCGATGCCGGCCTCAAGGCGATCATCGCGCTGCACAGCACCCGCCTCGGGCCAGCGTTGGGCGGCGTGCGGATGCGCCCATACGCCAATAGCGAAGACGCGCTCAACGACGCGCTGCGGCTCAGCCGCACAATGACCTACAAGAACGCACTGGCGGGATTGAACGTCGGCGGCGGCAAGGCGGTGATCATCGGCGACCCCACGACCGACAAGAGCGAGGCGCTGTTCCGCGCATTCGGCCGTTTTGTCGACACCCTGGGCGGGCGCTACATCACCTCCGAGGACGTCGGTACCGATGTCAACGACATGGAGCAGATCTACCTGGAGAGCGAGTACGTCACAGGCGTGCACCAGGTGCATCGCGGCTCCGGCGACCCGGCTCCGTTCACCGCCTATGGCGCGCTGCAGGCGCTGATGGCATCGCTCAATCGCAAACTCGGACACGAAGAAGTCGGCAAGGCCAGTATTGCGATCCAGGGCTTGGGCCATATCGGCATGGAACTGGTGAAACTGCTCAAGGAGCGCGGCGCCAAGCTCTATGTGGCCGATCTGAACCCTGCGCTGGTGGACCGCGCGGTGTCCGAATACGGCGCCGAAGCGGTGAGCATCGACGAGATCTACCAGGTGCCGGCCGACGTGTTCGCGCCGTGCGCGCTGGAAGGTGCGATCAACGAAGACACGCTGCCGCGGCTCAAGGCCAAGATCATTTGCGGCACCGCCAACAACCAGCTCGCCAGTGCCGCCATCGGCGACGAACTGCACAGGCGCGGTATCCTCTACGCGCCCGACTACGTGGTCAACGCTGGTGGCGTGATGAATGTGTCGCTGGAGATCGACGGCTACAACCGCGAACGTGCGATGCGGTTGATCCGCAGCATCTATCACAACCTGGAAAAGGTGTTCGACCTGTCCACTCACCTGAACGTGTCGCCGCAGCAGGCGGCCGATCAGATCGCCGAGGCGCGCATCGAGGCCATCAGCAAGCTCAAACTGCCGCTGGGCCGCACCGCACCGCGCTTTCTGCATAAATTGCGCGGCGAATAAGCACGCCAATGGGCGGGCCGCGTTTGAGGACACGTGCGATGACGCAATCGCCGACTTACACCTGACGCCCGGGGATTGCACCCGGGCGTCATGGTCATGCACACCGATCAGAAATCGGCGCTGTACTTCAGGCTCAGCGCGCGATCGTCGCCGCGCTCGCCCACACGCTGGTCATAACCGAAACGCAGCTGGCTCTGATTGCCGAAGGGCGCAGAGGCCGCGATGCCGAACAAGCCGCCCGATCGTGCCGGCTGCATGCCGCGCAGCGGTGCCCAGGCATCCACACCGATGAAGCTGGCATCGAGCATCAAGCCTTCGCTGCTCAACGCCTGTTGCCACTCGGCATAACCACCCAACTGGATGCCACGCCAGCGATACGCCGAACGCACGCCGGCCAGAACCTGGGTACGCGAGGAGGTGCTTGCATCGGCGCGCAGCCCGAAGCCTTCACCACCGCTTTCGCGGAAACCTTCGCTGCGCAGGCGGACATAATCCAGGCCCATGTACGGGGTCAGGCTTGCGCGCGCACCGCCCCAGCGATACCCGGTTTCCAGATTGCCGCTGAGATAACTGCCGCTGTAGTCGCTGAACGCGCTGCTGCGCTCTTCGCCGAACTGCAGGCTGCGCTCGATCTGACGATCGACATTGCCAAACCCCAACTGGCCCAGCGTATAGGCCGAGCCCAGCGTGGTGCCCCAATACAGCTGACCTTGCACCTGACGATCGCGGCCGCGCGCGCCATCCAGATCGCCCAGGCTGTTGGAGCGCGTTTCGCCGAAGGCAAAGCCGGTGACCGCGCCGGATGCCAGGTGCAGATCGTTGCCCATCATCCAGCCGGAGGTCGCAAACCCCGCCGTGGTCACTCCGCCCTCGCCAGGCCCGCCCAGCGCACGCTGCCACACACCCAACACACGCGGCTGCTGCGACAGCGCATCGAAATGCGCGGCCAATGCACGCCGTCCCAGATCGATGGTGTCGAAGGTCATCGCAGCCGACTCGGCATGCGCACGACCGGACAGGCTGCGCAGCGAATCGGCCGCCGCCTTGGCGGTGGGCGATTGCTGCAAGGCGGCCGCAGCCCGAATGAAGCCACTGCTGATGGCGCCATTGCCCTTCAGCCGCTGCGCATCCACTTGCTGAAACGCCTGCTCCACGCGCACTGCCGACTCCATCGCCGCAGTGCCGGTCATGCCCAGCGTGTTGGCCACGGCAGTGACGTCCATACGCCGCAACGACAGATACGCATTGTTGCTGTCGTACGTCAGATTGGCATCGAGGAAGGTGACAGCCGGCCCACTACTCAGCGAATCGAATCTGCCCTGCAGGCCGTCGGTCGCTTGCAGCAAGGTATAGCTGTTGTTGTCGATCACGTAGTCCCGCCGGCCGAGCACTTGCAGATCGCCGGCAATCGTCGCGGTGCCCATGACGTTCATACGATCGCCCACGTTCAACGCCAGGCGGCCATTGCCGGCCTGGGTGTAATTGCCATTGACAGACAGCGTCGCACTGTTGACCTGCAGCGTGCCGGCGTTATCCACCCTGCCACCGATCGTGCCTGCACCGATCAGCGTCGCGCCATTGGCGATGCCGACGCGCGCACTCTGCAGACTGGCGGTCTGCAAGGTGCCGCCGAGGACCTGGGTGTCGCCGGTAAAGGTATTGGCCTCGCTGCTCAACACCAGCGTGCCGGTGCCGCGTTTGGTCAGGCCACCGGCGCCGCTGATGTCATTGGCCCAGGTCGAGCGCAAGCTGTTGACCGTGACATCCACCGTGCCCCAATCGAAACGTGCCGGCCCCAGTACCGCCTTGCCCACGTTGAGCAGGCCGTAACCAAACGTCGCATCCACGCCCGTCGCGCCCAGATCGGTGGCGGTGCCCAACAACGTCTGTCGAACCAGATCGTTGTTGAAGTACGGAAATGCCTGCCACACCAATGCCGCTGCGCCAGAGACCAGTGGCGCGGCAAACGAGGTGCCGCTGCCGTACAAGTAACGGATGTTGCTGGCGGTGGCATCGGGATCGATGAATATCGAGGTCCCAGGTGCCACCAGGCAGTAACGCATCGCCACGCCGCAGGCATTGGAATACGACGCCAGCTGCGTGGGATTGGCGGTATCCAGCGCGCCGACCACCAGCCAGCCGCGCTCCAGATCGGCGGCCGGCAGCGTGCCATTGGGGCCGGGCTGGCTCGGCAACGCGGCCGTGTCCGACGGTTGCATCCTGGATTCATTGCCGGAGGCGAACACCACCAAGCCATCGTTATCGATCACGAACGACCGGTATTCCTGTGCGACCTGGTCGGTCACCGTCGGATTGGTCCAGTAAAGACCGCCCCACGAATTGTTCATGATGCGCACGCCCGCGCCGATCAGGTCGGCATGCACTGCGGCCAGGCCGAGCGGCCCATCGATTTCATTGCCGTTGCCGCTGCCGTCATCGTCCGGAGGCTCGTCGCTGATGATGCGTGCGGACACCAGTCCTGCGCCGCTGGCGATGCCACCCGGCCACTGGCCCACGGCACGCCCGGCCGCAAGTTCGGCGACCACCGTGCCGTGCCCCACCACATCGCCCACCGCGATGTTGTTCTCGCGCGGATCGACGTAGATGAAGCTGTCGCTGACCTTTCCCTGCAGCGCCGGATGCATGGCGTTGATGCCGGTGTCGATCACGCCGATGCGATAACCGGCGCCGGTGAAACCCAATGCCTGTGCGGCACGTGCATTGGTCAACGCCAGATGCGCGTCGATTGCAGGCTCTGGCGTCGTCGGAGCCGGCGGTGGCGGCGGTGGTGAGGTCGACGGCGGCGGCGGTGGCGGCGAGGTCGGAGGCGGTGCGGTCGGTGTGGTGGGACGAATGCCACCACCGTTTCCGCCGCCGCCACCGCCACACGCGGTCAAGGCAACAGCCAACGCCGAGGCCAGGACGGTCCTGGCGACGTGTGTTTTGTTCATTTGAAGCGTTCTCCCCGAACCCATTCCATGGATAGGGCCCAACCCCGGGCCCGAACGCCGTCTTTATACTGCATCGGCGCGCCGCTGTCGCAGCCCTGTCGTGTGCTGGCGCGAATCGGCCACGAGGCAGATAATCGTTTCACTTTCAACGGTATCCACTCATGTCCGACATCGTCATCGTTGCTGCCAAACGCACTGCCATCGGATCGTTCCTCGGTCAATTCAACGGAGTGCCGGCACCGACGCTCGCCGCCACTGCGATCCAGGGCGCGCTGGCGCAATCGGGGATCGCGCCGGCCGACGTTTCAGAAGTCATCGTCGGCTGCGTGTTGCCGGCCAACCTCGGCCAGGCACCGGCCCGCCAGGCCGCGATCGCCGCAGGCATTCCCACTTCGACCGGTGCCACCACCATCAACAAGGTGTGCGGCTCGGGCATGAAGGCGATCATGTTCGGACACGACCTGATCAAAGCCGGCTCGGCCAGCATCGTGGTGGCCGGCGGCATGGAGTCGATGAGCAACGCGCCGCATCTGCTGCCCAACTCGCGCACCGGCAACCGCTACGGCAATTTCCAGGCGATCGATCACATGGCGTGGGATGGCCTGACCAATCCCTACGACGGCCAGGCCATGGGCGTGTTCGGCGAAGCCACTGCCGAAAAGTTCGGCTTCAGCCGCGCCGACCAGGATGCCTTTGCAATCGCCTCGGTCGAACGTGCGCAGGCCGCGCAGCGCAGCGGTGCATTCGCTGACGAAATCGTTGCGGTCACGGTCGCTACGCGCAAGGGCGAGGTGATTGTCGACACCGATGAGCAGCCGGGCAAATCCGATACCGCCAAGATTCCAACGCTGAAACCGGCGTTCAAGAAGGACGGCACCGTCACCGCAGCCAGTTCCTCCAGCATTTCCGACGGCGCGGCGATCACCGTGTTGATGAGCGCCGACGAGGCGCAACGTCGTGGCGTGACAGCGCTGGCGCGCATCGTTGGGCATGTCACCCACTCGCAGGCACCTGAGTGGTTCACCACTGCGCCGGTCGCGGCGATCACCTCGTTGATCGGCAAGATCGGTTGGCAACTGGACCAGGTGGATCTGTTCGAAATCAACGAAGCGTTCGCGGTGGTGGCGATGGCGCCGATCGCCGAACTCGGCATCGCGCACGACAAGGTCAACGTGCACGGCGGTGCCTGCGCATTGGGTCATCCGATCGGTGCATCGGGCGCGCGCCTGGTGGTGACATTGGTGAACGCGTTGCGCAGACGCGGGGGCAAGCGCGGAATCGCGACGCTTTGCATCGGCGGTGGCGAGGCGACAGCCATCGCTATCGAATTGATTTAATTGTTTTTAACGGCGATTTTGCAAAACTGAATGCGCGTGCGCTTGACACTGGTCTTGTGGCCGTCATCATGTCGGGGGCGCGCAATAGCGCGTTGCCTAATCTAACGACGAGGATTGAAACAATGACCATTAACAAGCTGCTGATCGCAATGGCTCTGGGCCTGGCCCTGACCGCTTGCTCGAAGCCGGAACAGGCTCAGGACGCTGCTGCTTCGGCTAACGAAGCTGCTACCGACGCACAGACCGCTGCTGACCAGGCTGCTGCCTCGGGCTCGCAGTCGGCTGACGCCGCTCAGTCTGCCGCCAACACCGCTGCTGCTTCGGCCGACACCGCCGCTGACGCTGCTCAGGCTGCTTCCGGCGCCGCGACCGACGCTGCTGCCGACCAGGCTGCCGACGCTGCCAAGACGGCTGAAAACACCGCCGAAGCTGCTAAGGACACCGCTCAGGAAGCCAAGAAGTAATCACTTCTTAGCTCCAGGCGAGTTCGGAAAAAGCCGCTGGTTTCCAGCGGCTTTTTCTTTGCCTGCGCGTTGGGTGGGGGCATCCGGCGCGATTCAACCGGATCTGTTGCGTCGGGTAGGCACCGCATGCCGCCCGGGGGCTGAATGGCAGGCCGCGCATTGACGCAGGCTGCATCGGCTCGTGCATAAGCTCCGCCTTCCAACACCGGAACAGGAACAGGACCACCCATGAAGACGATCCGCATGCTGTCGTTGAGCGCCATTGCCGCCCTCACTCTCGCCGCCTGCCAGGGCCCTGACGCAGAGCAGGCACAACGCGATGCTGCATCCGCAGCCAAACACGCCGCTGCTGCAACCGAACAAGCCGCCGATCGCGCCGCCGTGCAGGCCAAGGCAGCCACTGCCGACGCGCGCGTTGCCGCGCGCGAGATGGCTGCCGACGCCAGCCGCGCCACTGCAAACGCCGCAGACGCCACCGCCGACAAGACCCGTGAGATGGCCAACAAGGCCGAACAGAATGCCGACAAGCACGACGCCGAGCATACGGATCACTGAGCGCAACGCCTGACCGCATGATGTTGCAGACGCGCCGGCATCCAACATGCCGGCGCGTCCATCTCCGGGCAATAGTGAACTCGTGTTGTTGAGCCTGGCAGGCTAGCATTGGCGGATGCACTCTTCCCTCGTCTCGCGCTACCGCAACCAAGTTGCGCTGGTGTTCTCTGCGCTCATCTTCATTGCCATCGGCATCGGTATTTTCATCGGTGCGCGGCGCTCGTTGGCCGATGCCGCACTGGTGTCGCATACCCATGAAGTCATCGGCCGGGTCGACGAGATCCAGGCGCGCGCGCTGGATGCCGAATCGGCGCAACGCGGCTTCCTGCTCACCGGCAACGATGCCTATCTGCTGGATTACCAAACCAGTGTCGATCGTCTGCCGATCCTGTTCGACAACCTGCGTCGCCTGATTGCCGACAATCCGTCCCAGGTCGCCCACCTGGCCACCTTGCAGCGCCTGGTGGAGACGCGCCTTGAGCAGATCCAGCAAGTGCTCGATGCGTATGCGCAAGGCGGATTGGAGCCGGCTCGCACCAGCATCCGGCAAACCGCATTCCGCACCACCAGCGCCATCCGCGAACAGGCGTTGACCATGGTGCAGCGCGAACAGCAACTGCTGACGCAACGTGCACACAGCAGCGATGCCAGCGCCAGCCTGTTGCTGGTGCTGGCCCTGGCCGGCATCCCGTTCGGCCTGGCGGTGGTGGGCACGGTGTATGCGCTGCTGATGCGCGAACTGCGCAACCGGGCGCAGGCCGAACAGCTGGCAGCGCAGGCCAATCGCGAGTTGGGCGACAGCATCGGCGCGCTGCAGCGCAGTACGGCAGACCTCAATCTGCTCAGCCGTTACACCGGTTTATTGCAAAGCTGCATCAGCGCAGAAGAGGCGCTGGTGGTGACCAGCCGCACCCTGGCCAGTCTGCTGCCGGGTGTGGCCGGAAGCGTCTATCTGCTGCGCGCCTCGCAGGATCGTGCCGAAGCGATCAGCCATTGGGGCGAGCCCCTTGTCCACAGCGCGCCGCACCTGATGCCGGAAGAGTGCTGGGCATTGCGACGCGGCCAGCCGCACGTCATCGAAGACCTGCGCCGCGATGCACTGTGCGCGCATATCGATGCGCCAAAAATGGATGCATCGATCACCACCGCCTGCCTGCCGATGTCCGCGCAAGGCACCCAACTCGGTTTTCTGTTCCTGTCCTGCCCCGGGCCAGGCCCGATGCCACGGCTGGAGATCGCCGAAGCGGCCGCCGAGCAGCTGTCGTTGGCATTGAGCAATCTGCACCTGCGCGAATCGCTGCGCCGGCAATCGATCCGCGACGCGCTGACCGGGCTGTACAACCGACGCTATCTGGAAGAATCGCTCAGTCACGAGTTGGCGCGCTGCGCGCGACGCGGTCTGCCGTTGTCGGTATTGATGCTCGATATCGATCACTTCAAGCAATTCAACGACAGCCAGGGGCATGCCGGCGGCGATCTGTTGCTGGCTGCGGTCGGCGAGATGCTACTGACCCGCCTGCGCGCCGAAGATGTGGCCTGCCGCTACGGCGGCGAGGAGTTCACCGTGATCCTGCCCGAAACCGAGGGCGACGAGGCCATGCGCGTGGCCGAACAGATTCGTAGCGACATCGCAGTACTGGCGGTCAGCGATGGTGCGCGCTCATTGCCGCGCGTGACCGCCTCGATCGGCGTGGCGAGCTTTCCGGCCGACGGCGAACTGGGAGCGAACCTGATCAAGAAGGCCGATGCCGCGCTCTATGCAGCCAAGCATCGCGGTCGCAACCGGATCGAGCGCCACCGTGGCCAGACCGATATATCGGACTGAGTCGACGCGCTGTCGGTGTCGGATTGCGCAGGCTGTCACATAAAATATCGATCGACGCAGCGATAGTCGGGCCTTGACCCCCAGCGAGGCAGTCCGATGTCGATGTGGCGCGATCAAGGTCCCAACAAGAAAGACGGTATTCCGGCAGCAGCCGACGTCCCCGCCGCCGATGGGCGGCTATTCAATGCAGAGGCCAGCCCGGCTCCGCCGATGCCGGCCGCGGCGCCTGCCGCTGTTGCGCCCGCCGCTGCGACACCGCAGCGCCAGGGCGAGGCGAAGGAATCGCTGATCGCCGCCGACATCAGCATCGAAGGCAAGATTGAAGGTGCCGGCCATGTTCGTCTGGCCGGTCGCTTCAAGGGCGACGTCAACGTCAAGGGCGATCTCACCATCGAGCGCGGCGCCAAGCTCAACGGCGGCGTGCGTGCCAACAAGGTGATCATCGCCGGCGAGCTGGAGGGCAATATCGAGTCGGCAGCGCAAGTGGAATTGCAGACCTCCGGCGTGCTGGTCGGCGACGTCAAGGCCGGCAGCCTGACCGTGGCCTCGGGCGCGCGCATGCGCGGCCAGGCCGACTTCGGTTGGGGCGATGACACCGGCAAGCCGGCCAGTGCCAGCAAAGCGACTGTCGGCGGAGACAACGACGCCACATGAGTGCGCCCCGCCCGGGCACGCCCGGTGCCACGCGCAGCTGCCCGCATTGCAAGGCGACGATTCTGGAAAGCGCCAGCGTCTGCCCTGCCTGCAAGCACCACCTGCGCTTCGATTCGGCGGCTGTGCAACACGCACAGCCGGCGCCGATCGTGCCACTGAAGGTCGATGGCACCATCCGTCATCCCGCCGACGGCGATCCGTTGGAATACACCGTGGTGGTGATCGTACGGAACGGCAAGGGCGAAGAGATCCGTCGCCAGGTCGTGGATGTCGGCGCGATGCTGGGCGGTGAAGAACGCGGGTTTACCTTGGCGGTGGAGGCCACTGCAGTGCGTACGCCTGGACGACGTACGCGGCATTAGCGCGTGCGATGCAGGTGCGATGAGATGCGTTGGTCGTCTGCGGTGCGGAGCGTGTGCTGCATGCTGCCTGCCTGCTGCCTGCTGCCAGGGCAAGCGCGGCGGCTCGCTACATGCCGCTGGCGGCCAATCCGCACGGAAACTGTGGCGCCTCACCACAAATCGCACGCGATGCGGTGACCTCTTGCCTGCTGTGCGTATTGCAGAGCGCGCGCACGCATAGACGCCTGGCTGCACGCCATTCTCATTCTCAGGATCTGCACACCGGCTTGGCCAGAGTTGCCGCATGCGCAACGGCGACGAAAAACACGGCGATCTGGTGGTGCTCGGGCCCGAAGGCCTGTATTGCCCGCAGGGCGACTTCCACATCGATCCCTGGCGGCCGGTGCCGCGCGCGGTGATCACCCACGGACACGGCGACCACGCGCGTAGCGGCATGGGCGACTACCACTGCACGCACGAGAGTTTGCCGATCCTGCAGTGGCGCCTGGGCGAACAGGTCTATCACACGCACGCCGATGGTGAAGCGTTTACGTTGGGCCGTGCGCGGGTGTCGCTGCATCCGGCAGGCCACGTGCTCGGCTCGGCGCAGGTGCGCATCGAAGTGGATGGCGAGGTCTGGGTCGCCTCGGGCGACTACAAGCGCCAGCACGATCCCACCTGCAAGCCATTCGAAGTGGTGACCTGCGACACCTTCATCACCGAAGCGACCTTCGGGTTGCCGGTGTATCGCTGGCCGGACACCTCCGATGTCGCGGCCGACATCGTCGCCTGGCGCCGCGAATGCGCCGAGCGTGGCGAAGCGGCCATTCTGTATTGCTATGCCTTGGGCAAGGCGCAACGCGTGCTGGCCGAGTTGCGCGCCTGGGACACGCAACCGGCGTTGCTGCATGGTGCGATCGCGGTGGGCGTGGAGGTGTATCGCCAGGCCGGCATCCCGATGCTGGACACCCAACCGGTCAGCGAACACGCGCGTGGCGCCGACTACGCAGGGCAATTAGTGCTGGCGCCGCCATCGGCGGCCGGCAGTGCCTGGATCCGTCGCTTCCGGCATGCGCAACAGGGTTTCGCATCGGGCTGGATGCGCATTCGCGGCAATCGCCGCCGGCGCAATTACGACCGCGGTTTTGTGGTGTCCGATCATGCCGATTGGCCTGACCTGCTGCGCACCATCGAGGACACCGGTGCACGGCGGGTGATCGCCACCCACGGCAACACCGATGCGTTGATCCAGCATCTGCTGGAACGCGGCGTCGCCGCCGAAGCTTTCCGCACCGATTTCGGAGCCGAGGAGTGAACCCCTTGCCCGCACGACCTTATGCGCGCGCACGCCCACGTCTCCGTTTGACCGGCGCGCTTGCGTTCCATCGGCATGCCTTGGCATTTCGCGTGCATCGCGCACGGCCGGCAGCGGTGATCGGGCCGCCACGGCCCTACCTGCGTCCGCGCTGCCTGAGCGCGTTTACGCGACGTGCACTGGAACTGCGTGCCGCCGACAAACGCGCCGCATCGCAGGGCCTGCCGTGAAGCGATTTGCCGCGCTGTATCGCACCCTGGATCGCAGCACCGGCACGCTCGACAAGCGTGCGGCATTGGTCAGTTATTTCAGCAGCGCGCCGCCGTTGGATGCGGCGTGGGCGCTGTACCTGCTGGCCGGCGGCAAGGTGGCCGGCACGCGCATGCGCATCGCCAGCAGCGGCGAATTGCGCGAATGGATCACCGAAACCGCCGGCATCGCCGACTGGCTGGTGGCCGACAGCTACGACCATGTCGGCGACCTGGCCGAAACCTTGGCCTTGTTGCTGGACGACCCGATCACCGAAGCGGCCGATCTGCCGTTGGCCGACTGGATCGAACAGCGGCTGCTGCCGATCGCCAATCAGGACATCGCGGTGCGCAAGGCCTGCATCGTGCAGGCGTGGCGCAGCCTGGCCTTCGACGAGCGCCTGGTGTTCAACAAGCTGCTGACCGGCGCGTTGCGCGTTGGCGTGTCGCAGCGACTGGTGCAGCAGGCGCTGGCGGAGATGTCCGGGATAGAGATCGCGCGCATTGCACAGCGCATGCTCGGCAACTGGCGGCCGCATCCGGCCTATCTGGCCAACCTGCTGACCGCCGAAGAATTGCCGAGCGATCGTCAACAGCCCTACCCGTTCTTTCTCGCATCGCCACTCGAAGCCGAGGTTGAAACGCTGGGCACGGTCGATGACTGGTTGCTGGAATGGAAGTGGGACGGCATTCGGCTGCAGCTGATCCGACGTGCCGGCGAAACGGCGTTGTGGTCGCGTGGCGAGGAACGCCTGGATGGCCGGTTTCCGGAAATCGAACAGGCCGCGCTGCAGTTGCCCGATGGCACGGTCATCGATGGCGAGCTGCTGGCCTGGCAACCGGAGCACGCCTTGCCGATGCCGTTCACCGCATTGCAGACGCGCATCCAGCGGCTCAAGCCCGGGCCAAAGACATTGGCAGCGGCGCCAGCGCGCGTGGTCGCCTACGATCTGCTTGAGCTCGGTGGCGAGGACTTGCGCGAGCGTCCATTGCGCGAGCGTCGCGCGTTGCTGGAAGGCGTGCTGACCACGCTCGCCGATCCGCGTATCGTCGCCTCGCCACTGGTGCAGGTCGGCGATTGGCAGGCGGCTGCGCAACTGCGCCTGGATGCCCGCGAGCGCGGCGTGGAAGGGCTGATGCTCAAGCGTGCCAACTCGACCTACCAGTCCGGCCGCCGACGCGGCGACTGGTGGAAATGGAAGATCGACCCGCTCACCATCGATGCGGTGCTGCTGTACGCGCAAGCCGGCCATGGCCGCCGCAGCACGCTGTACACCGACTACACCTTCGGGCTGTGGCACGAGGGCCAGCTGGTGCCGATCGCCAAGGCCTACTCGGGCCTGGACGACACGCAGATCCTGCAACTGGATCGCTGGATCCGCGCCAATACCACCGAACGCTTCGGTCCGGTACGCGCAGTGACCGCGCATCATGTGTTCGAGCTGGGATTCGAAGCGGTCAACCGCAGCACGCGGCACAAGTCCGGCATTGCAGTGCGTTTCCCGCGCATTCTGCGCTGGCGGCAGGACAAGCCGATGCGCGAGGCCGATCACCTGAGCAGCTTGCAGGCACTGGCACGGTGAGTGCTGCACAACAGACACGCGGCACGCCCTTGCAGCAATGGCGTGGCTGGTTCGCGCAGCGCGGCTGGACGCCGTTGCCGTTTCAACGCGATGTGTGGAAGCGCTATCTCGCCGGCGAGTCCGGCTTGCTGCACACACCGACCGGCAGCGGCAAGACGCTGGCGGCCTTCGGTGGGCCGCTGCTGGAAGCGCTGGCTTCGCGCGGACGCAAGCCGGCGGTCAAACCCGCCACGACCGCGCGCCGCCAACAGCAACGCACGCTGCAGGTGCTGTGGATCACGCCCTTGCGTGCGCTCGCTGCCGACACCGCACGCGCCTTGCGCGAGCCAGTGGAGGCCTTGGGGCTGGATTGGCAGGTGGGCCTGCGTACCGGCGATGCCAGCGCGCGCGACAAGCGGCTGGCACGCAGCGGCAAGCTCGATGTGCTGGTCACCACGCCCGAATCGTTGGCCTTGCTGTTGTCGTACCCCGACACCGCGCTGCAGTTGTCGGCGCTGCGCTGCGTGATCGTCGACGAGTGGCATGAGCTGCTCGGTAACAAGCGCGGCGTGCTGCTGCAGCTGTGCCTGGCGCGCCTGCGCGGTTGGGCGCCGGAACTGCGCATCTGGGGCCTGTCGGCAACGCTGGGCAATCTGGCGCAGGCGCGCGACGTGCTGTTGCCGCATCGCCCGGATGCTGCGCTGGTCTCGGGCGTCAAACCGCGCGCGATGACCCTGGAGACGCTGCTGCCCGACAGCGGCGAACGCTTTCCGTGGGCCGGGCATCTCGGCCTGGCGCAGCTGGCGCGCGTGCTGCAGAAGATCATGCAGCAACGCACCAGCCTGGTGTTCACCAACACGCGCGCGCAGGCCGAGTTGTGGCATCAGGCCTTGAGTGCGGTGTGGCCGGACGATCCGGCCACGCTCGCGTTGCATCACGGCTCGCTGGATCCGTCCCTGCGTGCGGCGGCCGAACAAGGCTTGCGCGACGGCAGCCTGCGGTGCGTGGTCGCCACCTCCAGCCTGGACCTGGGCGTGGATTTCCCGGCGGTCGATCAGGTGCTGCAGGTCGGCAGCCCGAAGGGCATTGCGCGCCTGCTGCAACGTGCCGGCCGCGCGCGCCACCGTCCGGGCGAATCCGGGCATGTGGTGTGCGTGCCCTCGCATGCGCTGGAACTGGTTGAATACGCCGCAGCGCGCCGCGCCATCGTGCAGGGGCAGATCGAAGCGCGACCGCCGCCGCGCCTGTCGCTGGACGTGTTGGCGCAGCACTGCGTCACTCTCGCGCTCGGCGGCGGTTTTCAGGCCGATGCGTTGTTTGAGCAAGTACGCGGCACCGATGCATTCGCAGCGCTGGACCACGCCACCTGGCAGGCGGTGCTGGACTTCATCGTGCAAGGCGGCAGCGCGCTGGCGCACTACCCGGATTTCCACAAGGTCGTCCGCGACGAAGAAGGCGTGTATCGCGTCATCGATCGGCGCGTCGCGCTGCGGCATCGCCTGTCCATCGGCACGATCACCAGCGACGGCAGCGTGCGCGTGCAGTTCCTGCGCGGCGGCCGCCTGGGCGCAGTGGAAGAACAATTTATCGGACGTCTGCGCCGTGGAGACAGATTTCAATTCGCCGGGCGTTTGCTGGAGCTGGTGCGGCTGGAAGACATGACCGCCTACGTGCGCGTGGCCAAGGGCGGCAGCGGCGTGGTGCCCAAGTGGATGGGCGGACGCATGCCGCTGTCGTCGGCCTTGGGCCGCGAGGTCGAAGCGGTGTTTGCCGATCCCGGCGATGCGCCGGAAATGCAGGCGCTGGCCCCATTGCTGCGCCTGCAAGCGTCGCTATCCTCGCTGCCCGGCCCCGACCATTTATTGGTGGAAAGCATCAAGGCGCGCGATGGACGGCACGTGTTCGTGTATCCGTTCGCCGGCCGCCAGGTCAACGAAGGGCTGGCGGCGTTGCTGGCGGCGCGCTGGGGTCGACGGCAGCGCAACACATTTAGTTTTGCTGCCAACGATTACGGCTTTGTGCTGTCGCCGGCGCAGGACGTGGAACTCGATGCGGGCGTCTTGCAGGCCTTGCTGTCGCCGCAGGGCTTGTTCGCCGATCTGCGCGACAGCCTCAACCTGGGCGAACTGGCGCGCCGCCAGTTCCGCGAGATCGCGCGCGTCGCCGGATTGCTGTCGCCCTCGCTGCCCGGCCGTGCACCACGCAGCCTGCGTCAGCTGCAGGCCTCCAGCGGATTGCTGTACGACGTGCTGCAGCGTTTCGATCCCGAGCATCTGCTGCTGGCCCAGGCCGAGCGCGAAGTGTTCGAAGGCCAGCTCGAACTGGCGCGGCTTGCGCACGCGCTGGAAGACTGCGCACGGCGCGAACTACGCCTGTGCACACCGCGCAGCCTCACCCCGTTGTCGTTTCCGTTATGGGCCGAACGCGTACGCGGCCAACTGAGTACCGAAGACTGGAAGGCCCGCGTGTTGCGTGCTGCCGAACAACTGGAGCGCAACCATGGGCGATAGCGTGCAGCTGCAGCTGGCCGGCGAAACCGTGGAATTGCTCGGCGAACGTGCCTTGTATCGGCCGGCACAACGCGCCTTGTTGATCGCCGACCTGCATCTGGGCAAGGCCGATGTGTTCCGCCGCGCCGGCATCGGGATGCCGGCCGGCGGTACCGCGCACGATCTGGAGCGGCTGGATGTGCTGCTGGAACAACGCGCGGTGGATGCGCTATGGATACTCGGCGACCTGCTGCACGGACCCGCCCCGCGCGCGGCCTGGCATCGCCGCTGGAGCGCATGGCGCGAGCGTCATTGCGCATTGCGCGTGATCGCCATCCGCGGCAACCACGACCGCGCCTTGGCCGGGGCCGATCTGCATATCGAAGCGGCCGGCGAACAGGTCGAAGATGGCCCCTTCGTGCTGCGCCACGATCCGCTGCCGCATCCGACCGGGCATGTGCTGTGCGGGCATCTGCACCCGCTGGCCGCGCTGCCGGGCATGTCGCGCCGCTGGCCGGCGTTCTGGTTGCGCGAGCGCGTCACCATCCTGCCGGCGTTCTCGCATTTCACTGCCGGCATCGTGCCAACGTTGATCGCAGGCGAGCGCCTGGTCGCCTGTGTGGAAAGCGACGCGCTGGCGTTGCCTATGCGCTAGCAACTCACGGCAAGCGCGCCGACCAACGCGCCGACTACGCCGTGGATTCGACCTTGCCAGCCACCACCCGGGGCAGCGGTTGCGCTAACGCCTCCACAAACTCCGGCGCCAATGCCAGCTTGCCGAACCAACCGTGCTGGGTGCCACTGAGCACGCGCAACATATGTCCGCGCCCACCGGGAACGCGTCCCATCGGGCGCAGCAGCAGATCGCGTCCGTGCGCCCACAGATCACGTTCGGACTGGAACAGCGGCGTCAGCCAGCGGCTCCAGCGGTGATAGATCGCCACATGCGCCTGGCGCTCACGCTGATAGTGCTGCAGGGCCGCATCCAGGTCGGCGCCGACGCGCAAGGCATCGCGCATCGCCAGCGCATCCAGCAGCGCCATGTTCACGCCCTGCCCCAGCTGCGGACTCATCGCATGCGCCGCATCGCCGGCCAGCACGAAACGGCCGCGATGCCAGCGCGTCACCACCGCATCGCGATAACTCGCACGCGCCAATGCGCCATGCACTCGCACGGTGTCCAGACGCGCATGCGCATCCGGCCACATCTGCGCAATCTCTTCACGCCACGCCGTGATGCCGCGCTGCTCCCACGCAACAAAATCGCTGCACGGCAGGCTCCAGAAAAAACTCAGTCGCGGCGTGTCGTCGCCCGGACGCGTGCCCACCGGCAGCAGGCCGATCATCTTGCGCGCGCCGATATAGCGCTGCCGCAACTCATCGACAAACGGCCAATCGTCGCGCGGCAACAGACACCACAGTGCGCCCCACGGATACACCCGATCCAGCCGCGTGCCCTGCGCCTGCGCCCGCAAGGTCGATGCAGCGCCATCGGCGGCGATGATCAGATCGTAAGGGCCATGCCATTGCCCGCGTTGATCCTGCACGCGCGCGCCGTCGTGGTCGATCTCGGTGATCTGGGTATCCACATGCAGCTGCGCATGCTCCGGCCAGGCCTCGCGCAACAGCGTAAACAAGGCGCCGCGCTGCATCCCCAGGCCCATCAGCCGCGCATCCAGATCGCGATACTGCATGTCCATCACCGCGCGGCCGCACGGCGTCTCGCCATACAGCCGGCGCACCGGCGCGCCATGCGCGAGCGCCGGCGGCAGCAAGCCCATCTTCCATAGCACCTGCAAACCGCTGGGCTGCAGCAGAAAGCCTGCGCCCACCGGCCCGGGCGCGGCGGCGCGCTCGAACACGTCCAGTCGATGCCCGTCGGCGCCGAGCAGCACGGCCAGTGCCTGCCCCGCCGTTCCATAGCCCACCACTGCAATACGCAATGCTCGTTGCATCGTCCCTGCTCTGTTTCGCCTTTGCCGATCCGGCATGGATCGGTGCAAAAAAAACCCCGCCGTGGCGGGGTTCTTCAACCGCACAATCGAGTCACATCACTCGACCGGCGTGATGTTCGAAGCCTGGGCACCCTTGGGGCCCTGGGTCACGTCATAACTGACGCGCTGGCCTTCCTGCAGGCTGCGAAAGCCCTTGGAGTTGATCGCGGAGAAGTGCGCGAAGACATCGGCGCTGCCGTCCTCCGGTGAGATGAAGCCAAATCCCTTGGCGTCGTTGAACCACTTGACGGTACCGTTCGGCATGGTGATGCGAGACCTTTGCAATAATTAATGGGTGGTGTACGGCGATGCGTACGCGCCGAGTATGCAAAGCTTATTCCCCAATGACAATCACCCGCGTGCAAGTTCGCCGATCAGCTCCGGCAACCCGGACGAGGCGGCATCGACGTTGGCCAACACCTCGGCCATGGTGATTTCCTGCGCGTCGCCACAGCCGGCCGCCCAGTTGGCCACGATCGCCAAACACGCATATTCCAGGCCTTTTTCGCGTGCAAGACCGGCTTCGGGCATGCCGGTCATGCCGACCAGATCGCAGCCGTCGCGGCGCATGCGCGCGATCTCTGCAATCGTTTCCAGTCGTGGCCCTTGCGTGGCGCCGTAGCAGCCACCGGCCACCATGGTGACGCCGGTCACTTTGGCCGCGGCGATGACCTTGCTGCGAAACATCGGCGAATACGGATGGCCGAAATCCACGTGCTGCACCTCGCTGCCCGGCTCTTCGCAGAAGGTGGACACCCGGCCCCAGGTGTAGTCGATCAGTTGATCCGGGCAGGCCAGCACGCGCGGGCCGAACTGCTCGGTAATACCGCCAACGGTATTGAGCGCCAGCACCCGCGCAGCGCCAATTTGCTGCAGTGCAGCGATATTTGCACGGTAGTTGACCTTGTGCGGCGGCAGCGAATGGCCCTCGCCATGCCGCGCCAGAAACGCCACGCGGTGGCCCAGCAACATGCCGACGCGGATCGGCCCGGACGGCGCGCCGTAGGGCGTTTCGATCGCGTGCGTCTGCACATCGTCCAGCTGCGCGAGCTTGTAGACACCAGTGCCGCCGATGACGGCCAATGCGATGGAATTCAGGGACACAACCGACCTCTGCAACAAGGAGACATGCCGCGCGCGTGCAACCACGCGTGCGGTGGCCCGCAGCAACACGGGCCGAAAAGGCTTACTGCTTCATCGCGTAGATGGCAGGAATACCGCGCAATTGCTCATTGACGTCCATGCCGAAGCCGAATACGTAACGGTCGGCCACTTCCACGCCCACGTAGTCGGCGGCGACACCCGGCACGCAACGGTCGTGGCGCTTGATGGTCAACACCGCCACGCGCACGTCGGTGGCGCCCTGCTCCAGGCACCACTGGCGCACGCCCTGCAGCGTGTAGCCCTCATCGAGGATGTCGTCGACCAGGATCACCCGGCGGCCGAACAGCGCGGTGGCCGGGCGATGCTTCCACACCAGTTCGCCGCCGGTGGTTTCGCCGCGATAGCGGGTGGCGTGCAGGTAATCGAACTGCAGGTCCTGGCCACGTGCGCCCAGCTCCAGCGCCAGCTGGCCGGAGAACGGCAGCGCACCGTGCATGATGGTGAGATACACCGGCACTTCGCCGGCATAGTCGCGTGCGATCGCGTCGGCGATGGTGCCGACGGCAGCGTCGATGGCAGGGCGGTCGACCAGCAGATCGGCCTGGGCCAGGGCCTGGGAAATGGTGAGCGTGGACATCAGGCAGTTGTTCCAAAAGGGGCAGAAAGGGAGGGAATGAATGCGCCATCCGAACCGGCGAGCAGGCCATCCCAGCCCAGCGCGCCGCGACCGATCAGGCCGATCAATGCTGCGGTATTGAGGCAGCGGCCTTCGACGGCGTGCAAGGATTCGGCGACCAGTTCCGGGTGGCAGACCAGCACCACGTCGCAGCCGGCATCCAGGTGCGCGTGCACCCGGCCCGCCACGCCACCGGCACTGAACGAGGCGGCCATGCCGATGTCGTCGGAAAACACCACGCCGCGAAAGCCCATCTGGCCACGCAGGATCTGCTCGATCCAGCGCTGCGAGTAGCCAGCCGGTTCCGGCGCAACCTGCGGGTAGACCACGTGCGCCATCATCACCGCATCGGCGCCGGCCTCGATGCCGGCCACGAATGGCAGCAGATCTTCGGCCTGCAGCACCTCCAGCGGCCGTGGGTCGCTGGCATGGTCCACGTGGGTGTCTTCCAGCACCGTGCCGTGGCCGGGGAAATGCTTGAGCGTAGCGGCCATGCCGGCGCCGTGCAGCGCCTGCACATAGGCGCGGGTGAAGGTGGCCACGATCTGCGGGTCGTCGCTGAAAGCGCGATCGCCGATGGCGCGGTTGCCACGGCCCAGATCCACCACCGGCGCAAAGCTCAGATCCACACCGCTGGCACGTACTTCGCTGGCCATCAGCTGCGCATGCGCGCGTGCCGCAGCGAGCGCGGCCTCGGGGTCTTGCGCATACTGCGCGCCAATGCGCTGCAGCGGCGCCAGATCGCTGAAACCTTCGCGGAACCGCTGCACGCGCCCGCCTTCCTGGTCCACGCAGATCAACACCGGGCGCGGTGCGGCCGCGCGGATGGACGCCGACAGCTCGGCCACCTGGGTGCGCGAGGCGAAGTTGCGCTTGAACAGCACCACGCCGGCAACCGCGTCGTGCTGCAGCCAGTCGCTTTCCTGAGCACTGAGTTCGGTACCGGCAACGCCGATCAGAAGCATGTTGGGGGACTCCCGGGCCAAGCGCCACGTTGGCGCAGCGCGGCATTGTCGCAGATGCGCGTTGCAGCGTCAGATCGCGCATTCAGGCTAGCCGGCATTCCTGGCCCCACCAGCCCCGGCCTGCGGAATTTGAGTTCTGCCATACGCCCGCCCTCAGAGCACCTCCAGATTCGCCCGCCAGTGCGCGGCCTGGGCCTGCACCTGTTGCAGCACTTCCGGTGCCATGTCGTCGAGCTGCCGGTACGGCAGCGCCAAGCGCGCGTTGGCACCCAGCAGCGTGCGCTGCCGCGCCAGGAAATCCCAGTACAGCGCGTTGTACGGGCAGGCCTGCGCGCCGATCCGCAGCTTGCGCTGGTACCGGCAGCCGCCGCAGTAATCGCTCATGCGGTCGATATAGGCCGCGCCGCTGATGTACGGCTTGCTGCCGAGCAGGCCGCCGTCGGCGAACTGGCTCATGCCGACCGTATTGGGCAGTTCCACCCACTCGAACGCATCGATATAGACGCCCAGGTACCAGCGATGTAGCGCCTGCGGCTCCACCCCCGCCAGCAGCGCGAAATTGCCGATCACCATCAGCCGCTGGATATGGTGCGCATGCGCGTTGGCCAGCGAATTGCCAATGGCATCGGCCAGGCAGCGCATGCCGACCTGACCGTCCCAGAACCAGTGCGGTAGCGGCGCATGCTGGTCGAGTCGATTGGACTGCGCGTAACCGGGCATCTGCGACCAGTACACGCCGCGCACGTATTCGCGCCAGCCCAGAATCTGGCGGATGAAGCCTTCCACCGATGCCAGCGGCGCATGCCCGTCATGCCATGCCGCCTCCGCGCGCGCGATCACCTCGCGCGGATGCAGCAGCTTGACGTTGAGCGCGAACGACAACAGCGAATGGAACAGCCGCGGGCTGCGCGTGCTCATTGCATCCTCGTAGCGACCGAAGTGCGGCAACGCATGCGTGATGAAGGCATCCAGATGCTGCAAGGCTGCGTCACGGTCCAGCGGCCATGGCAGCGCGTCGGCATTCGGCGCGCCGAAGCTGCGTACGCCGGCCGCCTCGATGCAGCGCCACAGCGCGCGATGGTCGTGCGCTGCGCGCCACTCCTGCGGCGCGGGCGGATCGCCCGGCCACGGCGCGCGGTTGTCGTGATCGAAATTCCAGCGCCCACCTTCCGGCTCGCCCGCGGCATCGAGCAGGATCCGGTGGCGACGGCGCATCTTTCGATAGAACACTTCCATGCGCCATTGGTCGCCGGCACGAAAACACCCGGCCACCTCACCGCGTTCGGCCAAGAAATGCTCGCTATCGACCATGCGCGTGGCGAACGGCTGGCGTGCGCACCAATGCTGCAATGCTTCGTCCAGCCGCCATTCGTCCGGCGCCTGATACTCCAGCTGGCTGGCGCGGTAATGCGCCATCAGCGCGTCCAGATTGGCGGGAATCGATTGCCGATTGCTGGGGTTGTCGATGGCCACATAACGCACCCGGTGACCGGCCTGCCGCAAGCGGGTTGCGAACGCGCGCATCGCCGCGAAGATGGCCAGAATTTTCTGTGCGTGGTGCAGCACGTAGTCGGTTTCTTCGCGCACTTCCATCAGCACGTAGACCACGCCTGCATTGGTCGCATCGAACCAGCTGTGTTGCGGGTTGAGTTGATCGCCCAGGATCAGCCGCAACGTGTGCGCGGCTGCCTGCGGATTGGAGTCGCCTGCGCGTGCCACAGCATCACTCCTGACCGCTGCAGGTGGCATCGCCGGTGCAGATACGCGCCGCCAACGCCACACCGCTTTGCCAGGCCCCTTCGACCTTGCCACCGGCCAACCAGTCGCCGCAGATGCCAATGCTCAGCCGCGCATCCCAGGCACAGCCGATCTGCAACGGAGGATCGGTGCTGGCCACCGTCCAGGGATAGGCATTGCAGGACGACGGCAACGGCAGACCAAGCGCGGCCAGCGCGGGCAACACACTGGCAATCACGGCTTCAGGCGTTGCGTCGAGATGCGCCTGACTCCAATCGGCTGTGGCATGCAGCAGCCAGGTTTCGGCGCCCACCCTCCCCGGTTTGCTGGAGTTGCGTGCCACCCAGCGCAATGGGCCGGCATTGACGAACAAGGCGTCGTAGCCGGGATCGACCGGCCTGTCGAAACGCAGCACCACCGCCCAGGCCGGCTGCATCCGTGCATTGGCGGCAAGCGTCGCAAGCGTGGATGCGAGGTCCGCCAGCAATGCAGCTGCAAGCGGTGCCGGCACCGCCAGCAACACGGTGTCGAAGGCGTGTGTGGTCGCGTCTCCCGACACTTCCAGCTGCCATGTGTCGCCATTGCGCTGCAGCGATCGCACAGAGCTGCCTGACCGGACATTGAGATCGGCCGCAAGCGCACGTGCCGGTGCAGCCATGTCCGGCACTCCGACAAAGCGCCTCAGCGCGCTGCGCGAAACACGCATGTCGGTGCCATCCCAACTGGCGACGCGCGCAGGCCAGGCCGCCGCAAGGCCGTCCGCGATCCACGCATCCACCACTGCGGCAAACCCCGGGTCGCGTGCGGTGAAATACTGCGCGCCGTGATCGCACTGCCAGCCATCGCCGACACAGCTGCGCATGCGTCCGCCAGGCGTATCGGCCTGCTCGAACAACGTCACGGCCGCTCCCGCCGCCTGCAGCCGTTGCGCACAGGCCAGCCCGGCCAACCCGGCGCCGATCACCGCAACCATCTTCGATCGGGTGGGCCGCGTCATCTCGTCAGTTGCGGGCAGTTGCAACACGCCGCCGGCCGTTCACACCGTGCAGCCGTCCGGCCCGCAGGCATCGGGACCACCGATTGGCGTCGATTCGGCCGCCAGCTGCAACAACGCCTGCGCGAAGCTCTCCGGCGGCTGCGCGCCCTGGATCAGGCTGCGTCCATCGATGACGAAACTGGGCACCGCGCGGATTCCCAGCGCATTGGCCTGCGCCAATTGCGCCTCGACGGCAACCACGCCTTCATCCGAGTCCAGCAGTGCGCGCACGCGCGCCTCATCAAGACCGCCAGCGGCCCCGGCAGCCACCAGCGTGTCGGTCGCACCGACGTTTTGGCCCTCGGCAAAATGCGCATGGAACAGCGCTTCGATCACCGCCTCGACATCGCCCTCGCGGCTGGCCAGCCAGATCAACCGATGCGCGCGCAGCGTGCTGACCTGCACCTGGCCGCGCCCGAAATCGAACGGCAAGCCTTCCGCGCGTGCGGTGGCCTGGGTCTGCGCCAGCATCTGCTCCACGCGCGCGGCACCGCCGAACTTTTGCGCCAGCGCATCCAGCAACGGCGTCGGCTCCAGGCCGGCATCGGGATCGAGCTGAAACGCGTGGTAGTGGATGTCCAGCGCCGGTGCCTGCGCACCAAGCGCCGCCACCGCCTGTTCGAAACGGCGCTTGCCGATCCAGCACCAGGGACAGACCACGTCGGACCAGATATCGATGCGCATGAGCGGGGATTGGAGATTCGTCATTGGGGATTCGCAAAGCATACCCCCACACCAAGGCAGGGATTGCGGAGTCGCAACGCAATCAGCCCACGTCCGACGCATCACTTTAGCCTTCACGAATCCCGAATGCCCAATCCCGAATCCCGAACTACAAATCCCCGCTCCAATGCTTGAACGGGTGCGAGGCCAGCGCCAGGTTGTAATAACGCACCTCGTCGGTGACTTCCGCGCCGATCCACGCCGGCTTGGCGAACGCTTCGTCGGCATGTTCCAGTTCGATCTCGGCCACGACCAGTCCGGCGTTGTCGCCAAGGAATTCGTCCACTTCCCATACATGCCCCTGGTACTGGACCAGATGCCGGCGCTTGTCGATCAGACCGCCGACACACAGCGCCAGCAACGCACGCGCATCGACCACCGGAATTGGATACTCGAATTCCTGCCGGGTATGCCCCACCTCACGCGACTTGAGATTGAGAAACGCGCTCTCGCCCTGGATGCGCACCCGCACCGACGCATGTTGCGCACCACTGCGCAGCGCCGCCTGGTCGTTGATATACCCCTGCGCCATCGGGATCACCGCATGCGCGGGATCGCGCCAGCCATCGCCGGTCACCAGGAATTTGCGTTCGATTTCGATGGGCATGGGAATCGGGAATCGGGAATCGGGAATCGGGAATCGGGAATCGCAACAGCATACGGCGAACCGCCCTCCCCATTCCCGATTCCCTATTCACCATTCACCGCCGCTCAAACACCGCAATGCTCTCCACATGCGCGGTATGCGGAAACATATCCATCGCCCCGGCCGCCTTGAGCGTGAAGCCCTGTTCGTTGACCAGGTAGCCGGCATCGCGCGCCAGTGAGCCGGGGTGACAGCTCACGTAGACGATGCGCTCGAACTTTTTCAGCGGCAGCTGCTGCAGCACTTCCAGCGCGCCCGAGCGCGGCGGGTCGAGCAGCAGCTTGTCGAAGCCCTGCCGCATCCACACCGCATTGCGTTGATCCTGGGTCAGATCGGCCGCGTAGAACTGCGCGTTATCCAGACCGTTACGCTGGGCATTCTCGCGCGCACGCGCCACCAGCCCGGCATCGCCTTCCACGCCGACCACTTCGCGCACCCCGCGCGCCAGCGGCAGGGTGAAGTTGCCCAGGCCACAGAACAGATCCAGTACACGGTCGTCGGGCCTGGCGTCGAGCAGCGCCAGCGCATGCGCGATCATCTTCTGGTTGAGCGAGGCGTTGACCTGGATGAAGTCCAGCGGCCGGAACGCCAGCTCCACATCCCATTGCGGCAAGCGGAACGACAGCGGCACGTCCTGCGGCCAGAGCGGATGCACGCTCTCCACGCCACCTGGCTGCAGGAAGATCGCAAACTCCTGCGCCTGGGCGAACGCGGTCAGCGCCTGCAGATCGCGCTCGCTCAGCGGCTGCATGTGGCGGATGGTCAACACCACCGCATCGTCACCGGCAATGAATTCGATCTGCGGGATGTCGCGGTTGCCGTCCAGGCCTTCGACCAGCGCGGCCAGCAACGGAATCTTTTCGCCGATCTGCGGGATCACCGTGTAACAGACCGACAGATCGGCCACGAAGCGCGGATCGAGTTCGCGAAACCCCACCAGGGTCTTGTCCTTCTTCTCCACCCGCCGCACCGAAAAACGGCCCTTGCGCCGATAGCCCCAGTTGTCGCCGACCAGGGCCGGCAACACCGCCTGCGGGGTGACGTGGCCGATGCGCTCGAGGTTGTCCGTCAATATGCGCTGCTTGGCCACGATCTGCTGCGACTCTTCCAGATGCTGCAACACGCAGCCGGCGCAGACGCCGAAGTGCGGGCAGCGCGGGGCGACCCGCTGCGGCGATGCCTCCAGCACCTCCACCGTCCTGGCTTCGTCGAAATGGCGGCTGCGCGCGGTGGGTTCGGCACGCACCACTTCACCGGGCAAGGCGCCGCTGATGAAGGTGACCTTGCCGCCCTCGCCGTCGCGGCGGGCCACACCGCGCCCGTCGTGGCTGAGGTCGGTGATCGCAGTCTGGAACGGAGTACGGTCGAAGCGGTTTCTGGTTCTGGCCACGTGGCGACAAGCTGCGGGCAAAAAGGGTGCGTATTGTCGCAGATGCGATCACCGGAGGATGCCAAGCCTGCGCAACAATTGTCGCGGCCCACAAACACAGGCAAACTCCGCATGCGCGCGGTATCCAGGATCCCGCATCGGCTGACAAGGAGGCAGCATGAACATGGCCACACGCCAAAAACCCTATCCACGACTGTTGTTGGTGGAAGACGACCCGATCAGCCGCGGCTTCCTGCAGGCCGTCCTGGAAGATCTCCCCGCCCATGTGGATTGCGCCGACTCGTTGTCTTCGGCGCTGGACCGCGCGCGCGAACGTCGCCACGATCTGTGGTTGATCGACGTCAATCTTCCAGATGGCACCGGCAGCGGCTTGCTGCGTGCACTGCGCCTGTTGCACCCGGACGTGCCCGCACTAGCCCACACCGCCGACAGCAACATGGCGATGCAGAGCAGCCTGCTGTCGGATGGTTTTCTGGAAATGCTGGTCAAACCGCTGACCTCCGACCGCCTGCTGCAGGCGGTCCGTCGCGGTCTGGCGCGCGGCCGCTACAGCGTGGCACCGGTGGGTGTGCTCGATATCGCCGGCAGCGACTGGGACGAGGCTGCCGCGCTTAGCGCGCTCAACGGCCAGCAACATCATCTCAACGCGTTACGCGAGCTGTTTCTGGCGGAATTGCCGGGCACGCGCGATGCGGTGGATTCGGCGTTGCAGATCAGCGACGACCAGGCACTGCGCAACCATCTGCATCGGCTGCAGGCCAGTTGCGGATTTGTCGGCGCCGCGCGGCTGGCCGGTGCGGTGCGTCTGCTGCGCGGCGATCCGCAGTCGAGAACGGCGCAGACCCAATTTCATGCAGCGGTGGCCGCGCTGTTGCATTGACGGATGCGCGCGTCGCTGCGCCTGAGCGCGGCGTAGCGTCGGAACGCGTGCTTCAGCGACGTCGCGCCAGATCCTCGAGCATTTCCCAGGATTTCAGCCCGCGCCCGTTCAAATGATGCAACAGCACGCTGCGCATGCTGCGACGCAGGCCCGGCATGTCCTCGGTTGCCGGCATCGTATCTTCGCCCAGGGCCAACAGCGCCGCGCCGGTCACGGTTTCGCGCCGGTCCTGCGCCACCCGCTCGCTCAACACCCGCATGGCGCCTTCCTGCGGATCGAGCCGATACCGCGCAGCCGGATCGATCGGCTGACCATCGCCGTCGTGTTGCAGATCGAAGGCAACGCCAAGGCCGTCCAGCACATCGCGCTCGAACTGGCGCAGGCCCCACGCCAGCGGCAGGCCGGAGGCCAGATGCGCGCGCGCCTGCGCATAACATGCATAGAGCTCGGGGACCGGATCGTTACGCGGGGCCAGGCGCAGCAGCAGTTCGCTGATGTAGAAGCCGGCCAACATGGATTCGCCAGCCAGGCGCGGCGCGGTATCCAACGCCTCGGCCTGGCGCAACTGAGCCAATTCGCCACGCTGCACCGCAGTGAACTGGATCAGTTGCAACGGCTGCAATGCAGCGCGCAAGGCCTGCTTGCGTGGCCCGTGCACACCGCGCGCCAGCAGCCCGACGCGTCCATGCTCTTCGGTCAGCACTTCCACCAGCAGGCTGGTTTCACGCCAGGCACGCACATGCAACACGAAACCGCGCGCGTGTTCGATCAGCATGATCTGGCGTGCGACAAGACACGCAGTGGCAGGACAGCGGACGCGATGCCGGCAACGGCCGCTGCGCGTGGCTGTCGACGCAGCGCACGATTGCAGTCGCTAACAACGCCGAGCGCACTGCCGAGACGGGAGACGGTCCATCGAGACATCGCTTGCATCGCAGCTCCACGCCATTGCTGGCTTACGCGATCGCATCCGCAGGCTGCCGGCACGTCATCAGCCCTATGCTGAGCCCAGCAACGGCCAGGGCGCCTTACTCGTACCCGAACGCCTTCAGCGCGGCCTCGTCGTCGGACCAGCCTTCGCGCACGCGCACCCAGGTTTCCAGGAACACCTTGGCGCCGAACAGCCGCTCCATCTGCAGGCGCGCCTTGCCGCCGATGTCCTTCAAACGCGTGCCGCCCTTGCCGATCACGATCGCCTTCTGGCCTTCGCGCTCGACCCAGATCACCGCGCCGATGCGCAGCAGCGCGCCATCTTCGGCAAAGCGCTCGATCTCCACGGTGGTGGCATACGGCAGTTCCTCGCCCAGCTGGCGCATGAGCTGCTCACGCACCAACTCGCCGGCCAGAAAGCGCTGACTGCGATCGGTGATCTCGTCCTCGCCGAACATCGCCTCGGCTTCGGGCACCAGCTTGAGCAGGTCGCCGACCAGCGCCTCCAGGCCCTTGCGCTTGAGCGCGGACACCGGATGCACCGCCGCGAACGCGCGCCCCTCGCTGACCTGGGCCAGGAACGGAAACAGCGCGGTCTTGTCCTTGAGCCGGTCGACCTTGTTGACCACCAGCACTACCGGCACCTTGGCGTCGCTCAGGACCTTGAAGGCCAGCGTGTCTTCCTCGTCCCAACGGCCGGCCTCGATCACCAGCACCGCCGCATCCACGCCTTCCAGCGAGCCGCGTGCGGCGCGATTCATCACCCGGTTCATCGCGCGCTTCTGCTCGCGGTGCAGTCCGGGCGTATCGACCAGCGCCAGTTGGCCTTCCGGGAAGGTGGCAATGCCCAACAAACGATGGCGCGTGGTCTGCGGCCGGTTGGACACGATGCTGACCTTTGCGCCGACCAGGGCATTGGTCAAGGTGGACTTGCCCACGTTGGGCCGTCCGATCACGGCAATGCTGCCGCTGCGATGGGGGGAAGAGGTTTCGCTCACGTAGTTGAATCCAGTTGTGCGATGACAAGAGTCGCTGCCTGTTGTTCGGCGAGGCGACGCGAGGTGCCCTGACCTTCGGCGCGGGCGACAGGCTGCTCCAGAATGCAGGCGACATGGAACTGCTTGGCATGTTCGTCGCCGCTCTCACTGATCAGCGCGTAATTGGGCAGCGGCAGTTGCCGCGCCTGCAGCCATTCCTGCAGCCGGGTCTTGGGGTCTTTTTCTGCCTTGCCCACCGGCAGCGCGGCCAGCGAGGGCTCGAACCACGGCAGCACCACCGCGCGGCAGCGCTCGAAACCGCAGTCCAGATAGATCGCCGCGACGATCGCCTCGACGGCATCGGCCAGGATCGAATCGCGGCGGTGGCCACCGGATTTCAATTCGCCCGGACCGAGCGTCAGCCGCTCGCCCAGATTGAGGGTGCGACCGATGACGGCCAGCGCGCCTTCGCGCACCAACTCGGCGCGCGCGCGGGTCAGTGCGCCTTCGTCGGCCTTGGGCCAGCGCTGATACAGCGCCTCGGCGATCAGCAAATTCACGATGCCGTCGCCAAGGAATTCCAGTCGTTCGTTATGCGGTGTCCCGGCGCTGCGATGTCGCAGCGCCTGGGCGAGCAGACCCGGATCGGCGAACGCATGCCCGATCGGATCGCCACGCTGGAAGGTTCTATTGCCCACCACGCCCCGTCATGTCCTGAGAGGTCTCGAACTTACCGACAATATCCAGATTGCCGATCAACTCGCGGCGCACTTCGTAATTGACCTTCATGCGCCAACCACCGTCAACGCGCTCGAACTTGACGTCTTCTTTTTTGACGTTTTCCGAGTAGTTGATGTACAGCCGACGAAAGAACAGATCCTGCAGCTTGGACGGATCCATGTTGGCGCTATCGGGTTCCTTGGCCAGGCCTTTCATGGCCGTGCGCACCGAATAGTATTCCTGATACATCGGAAACAGCTTCATCCCGATGTACAGGCCGAACCCCACCACCGCCAGCACCACCACGAACGACGTCAACGTCATGCCGCTTTGCTTGCGCTTCATTGTGCTTCCCCCGGCACGCCGTGCGTGCATTACTGGATTCCGGTCCCGATCCGCGACGGATCGAAACTCCCCTTGCAGAACCACCCTTCGCAATTGAGCCAGATCAGGAACGCCTTGCCGCGCAGATTGGCCTCCGGCAGGAAGTGCGTCTGGGTCCAGAAACGGCTGTCTTCGCTATTGTCGCGATTATCCCCCATCACGAAATAGCTGTCCGCCGGCACGGTCCAGTCGCCCTGTCCGGCCGGCATGTTGCGGTCGATCCATTCCAGCACGGTGTGGGTACGGCCCGGCAGATCCTCGACCAGCAAGGTGGTGCCGGTCATCTCCGACCCCTTGCCCTTGCCGATGTACTCGCCCTTGACCGTATACCGCATCGGCTTGTCGTTGATGTAGAGCGTATCGCCGTGGAAACCGATCTTGTCGCCCGGCAGGCCCACCACGCGCTTGATCCAGTTCTGATCCGGCGCATGCGGCGGCTTGAACACCACCACGTCGCCACGCTTGGGCTCGCTGGTCGCAATGAACTTGGTATTGGTGATCGGCAGACGGAAGCCGTACGCGAACTTGTTGACCAGGATGAAATCGCCGATCAACAGATTGGGCATCATCGAACTGGACGGAATCTTGTACGGCTCGGCCACGAAACTGCGCAGGATCAACACCACCGCCAGCACCGGAAAGAACGCACGCGAGTAATCGATGATCGCCGGCTCGCTGTCCAGCAGCCCGGCGCGTGCCGCGCGGCGCTTGGCCAGAAACAGCTTGTCTAGCAGCCAGATGAAGCCGGTGCCCAGGGTCAAGACAACCAGGACGATTTCAAACCATTTCATTGCGGTTCCTTCGGAACGGGATTCGGGATTGGAGATTGGGGATTCGCACAAACTCAGGGCCGGCGAGTCATTGCCAATCCCGAATCACGATTCCCGAATCCCGGCTACTTATCCATCTGCAAGACCGCCAGGAAGGCTTCCTGCGGAATCTCCACGCGGCCGACCTGCTTCATGCGCTTCTTGCCCTCTTTCTGCTTTTCCAGCAGCTTTTTCTTGCGCGAAACGTCGCCACCATAGCATTTGGCCAACACGTTCTTGCGCATCGCCTTGACCGTGGAGCGCGAGATGATCTGCGAGCCCACGGCGGCCTGGATCGCCACGTCGAACATCTGCCGCGGGATCAGTTCCTTCATCTTCTCGCACAGTTCGCGGCCGCGCCGGTCGGCGTAGCTGCGGTGCACGATGATGCTCAGTGCATCGACCTTGTCGCCGTTGATCAGCGTGTCCACACGCACGAACGGGCCGGCATCGAAACGCAGGAAGTGATAGTCCAGCGAGGCGTAACCGCGCGAAACCGACTTGAGCTTGTCGAAGAAATCCAGCACCACCTCGGCCATCGGCAACTCGTAGCTGATCTGCACCTGGCTACCCAGGTAGTTGATGCCGATCTGGCTGCCGCGTTTTTCTTCGCACAAGGTGATGATGTTGCCGACGTAATCCGGCGGGGTGAGGATATTGGCGCGGATGATCGGCTCGCGGATCTCTTCGACGTTGTTGAGCGGCGGCAGCTTGGACGGGTTGTCCATCGGGATGATGCTGCCGTCGGTCTTGAGCACCTCGTAGACCACGGTCGGTGCGGTCGAGATCAGGTTGAGGTTGTACTCGCGCTCCAGGCGCTCCTGCACGATCTCCATGTGCAGCATGCCCAGGAAGCCGCAGCGGAAGCCGAAGCCCATCGCCTCGGAACTTTCCGGCTCGAAACGCAGCGCCGCATCGTTCAGGCGCAGCTTGTCCAAGGCTTCGCGCAGGTCCGGGTAATCCTCGGCATCGACCGGGAACAGGCCGGCGAACACGCGCGGCTGCATTTCCTGGAAACCGGGCAGCGCATGCGGCGCCGGGTCGGCGGCCAGGGTCAGCGTGTCGCCGACCGGCGCGCCGTGCACGTCCTTGATCGAGGCGTTGATCCAGCCCACTTCACCCGCGCCCAGCGCAGCAAGTTCCTTGCGCTTGGGCGTGAACACGCCAACCTTGTCGACCAGATGGGTGCGACCGGTGGACATCACCAGGATCTTGCTGCCCGGCTTGATCTCGCCCTGCATCACGCGCACCAGCGACACCACGCCCAGGTAGTTGTCGAACCAGGAATCGATGATCAGCGCCTGCAGCTTGTCGGTATCGCGCGGCTTCGGCGGCGGAATCCGTTGCACGATCGCTTCCAGCACCAGATCGACGTTGAAGCCGGTCTTGGCGCTGACCGCCACCGCGTCTTCGGCATCGATGCCGATCACCGCCTCGATCTCGGCCTTGGCGCGCTCGATGTCGGCGGTAGGCAGGTCGATCTTGTTGAGCACCGGTACCACTTCCAGGCCTTGCTCGACGGCGGTGTAGCAGTTGGCGACCGATTGCGCTTCCACGCCCTGGGCGGCATCCACCACCAGCAGCGCGCCTTCGCACGCGGCCAGCGAGCGGCTGACTTCGTAGGAGAAGTCCACATGCCCGGGGGTGTCGATGAAGTTCAGCTGGTAGACCTGCCCGTCCTTGGCCGTATACGGCAGGGACACCGACTGCGCCTTGATGGTGATGCCGCGTTCGCGCTCGATCGGATTGGAGTCGAGCACCTGGGCCTCCATCTCGCGCGCCTGAAGGCCGCCGCACAGCTGGATGATCCGGTCGGCCAGGGTGGATTTCCCGTGATCGACGTGGGCAATGATGGAGAAGTTGCGGATGTTCCGCATTGAATCAGAGGACATTGAGGTGGGCGCCGGCGGTGCCGTCGTCAGGGTAACGCAGCATTATCGCACGGCCGGCCCCTTTGGGGCCGGGGATTGGGGAATCGGGATTCGGGAATCGCAAAAGCCAGCGATCTATCACCTCGCGGAGCCGCTCTCGCCATTCCCGATTCCCGATTCTCCATTGCCTCAATTAGCCGCCGGCCTTCAGCGCCACATAACTGGTCGCCTTGCCGTCGGTGACCAGCAGCATGACCACGTCGCCCTGCTTGTAGCTGGACAAGGCACGGTTGAGTTCGGCGACGCTGCCGACCTTGGTGCGACCGACGCGGGCGATGATCAGGCCGGGCGACAATGGCGGTTGGGTGCTGCGTGCCGCTGCACCGGTGACCGCGGCGATGCGCACGCCCTCGCCTGCTTCCAGGCCCAGGCGACTGCGCTCGGCAGCGGTGAGATCGGCCACCTGCAGACCGAGCAGTGCCACGCTGGCCGGCGCGCTGGGCTTGCTGTCGTCGGCAGCGGTGCGCGGCGCGGCGTTGCCGGCCGGGTTGTCCAGCGGTGCCAGGGTGACTGCCACCTTGCGTTGCTTGCCCTCGCGCAGGACGTCCAGATTGACCTTGGTACCCGGCGCCATCAGCCCGATCATCGGCGGCAGATCGCTGGCGACATCGATCGGCTTGCCGTTGACCGCGCGGATCACATCGCCCACCTCGATCCCGGCCTTGCCCGCCGGGCTACCGGCAGGGATGTCGTTGACCAGCGCGCCGCGCGTATCCGGCAGCCCCAGGCCCTGCGCCTTGAGCGCATCGATCGGGCCGACCTGCACGCCCAGCATGCCGCGACTCACATGGCCGGTTGCCTTGATCTGCTCGGCCGCGCTGAAGGCTAGGTCGATCGGGATCGCAAAGCTGATCCCCATGTAGCCGCCCGAGGCGGAAAAGATCTGCGAATTGATGCCGACCACCTCGCCGCGCGTGTTGAGCAAGGGGCCGCCGGAGTTGCCCTGGTTGATCGCCACGTCGGTCTGGATGAACGGCACGTAGCGCTGGTCCGCATACGGATTGCTGCGCCCGGTGGCGCTGACGATGCCGGCGGTGACCGAGTGATCCAGCCCGAACGGCGAACCGATCGCCACCACCCACTGGCCCGGCTTGAGCGTGTTGGAATCGCCGATCCGCACCGTCGGCAGGCCCTTGGCGTCGATCTTCAGCAGTGCCACGTCGAACTGCTCGTCGCTACCGACCACCTTGGCCTTGAACTCGCGGCGGTCGGTCAACTTCACGGTGACCTCGCTGGCGCCATCGACCACGTGGTGATTGGTCAGCACATAGCCGTCGGCGGAAATGATGAAGCCCGAGCCCATCGACTTGCCGGCGATGCCGCCATCGTCATCGCCACCTCCCTGTCCAGGCCCCTGCCGCGGGCCGCCCGGCATCTGGAAATCCGGGCCGAAGAAGCGCTTGAAGAACTCCGGCATCTGCTCGTCGTCCGGCATGCCGCCCTGACCGGGCATGCCACCCTGGCCGCGCCCGCCACGCGCCGAACGCGCCATCGCATCCTTGCGGGTGATGGTGGTTTCGATATTGACCACGCCCGGGCCGACCTGTTCGACCAGATTGGTGAAATCCGGCAGGCCCGCCACCAGTTGTGGTGCCGGCGTGGCGCTGCGATTGGCGGCGATCGGCGCGGCGTCCTTGGCGGCGGGCGCGGACTGCTGCGCGCAGGCGGCCAACGGCAGGGTCATGGCGATCAGGCCGAACATCTGGGTGCGGATGCGTTGGTTCATCAGGTTGCCTCCGATGGCAGGGCGACAGGAGCCAAGCCCCTGCCACTGCAGGGGTCCGGCACGATAACGGGAGGAAGGACGCCGAACGGATGAAGACCGGCGTCGGGATCAGTCTTGCGGCGGCTGCACTGGCAGCGACGCATTGGGCGCCGGGCGGGCGACCGCCTGGGGGGCGGGCTCGAACGGGTAGAACGCCGGGCCTTGGCCACCCTGCCGGAAACTGGCGTTGAGCGGACTGTCGGCAGCTCCGGACAAGGCAGCGCGCGGCCAGGGCCGTGCCTGCAGCGTGGCGTCCGGGTGCGTGAACGGATTGGATGGCGTCGCCGGCCTGGAGGCCTCCGCCGCTGGAGCAGCCGACGCCACCATGCGGGTCGGGGCCTGCTGCTGACGCGACGCCGCACTGCGCGCCACCTGCTGATTGCGCGTCGCCGCGCCACGGCGGGTGGATGCCAGCGCTGCAGCCGGCACTGCCGCAGCGAGCGCGACAGCCTCATCGGGCGACGCCGGGCCGGGCGCAACTGGACCCTTCGGCGCCGCCGGTGCTGCTGTCTGCGCCGCCGAAGGCAGTTGCGCTGCGGTTGCGTACACCGGCGTTTCGGAGACAGGCGACGCGGCGTCGGGCAAGCGCTCGCGCGCCATGAACAGGGCGATTGCGGCGACCGACGCGGCAATCGCCGCGCCGCCGCCCCAACGCCAGCGTGCGGCCGAGCGCGGTGCCGGCTGTGCCTGCGGCGCTGGCTCATCGGCGATGGCGCTGCGCACGCGCGCGGCGAAATCCAGAGGTGCCGGCGCACTGGCTGCGCCGCGCAACACATCGCCGCACAACTGCCAGCGCTCGTGGCACCCGGCCAATTCTTCGTCGTGGGCCAGACGACGCAGCAAAAAACGCGATTCGTCGGCGTTCAATTCGCCATCCACCAGCGCAGACAACTGCTGCCGGTAATGACGTTCGAACTTGTCGGTGGTGGACATGACAGGGTTATCGCTCATACACGGTGTCGCTCACGGGTAGCGCTTTCGGTCTCCAGCAGAGGCCGCAGCTCGATGTCGATGGCCTCGCGCGCCCGGAAGATGCGCGAGCGCACCGTTCCGATCGGGCAATCCATCTTTCGCGCGATGTCCTCATAGCTCAGCCCTTCCACCTCGCGCAGGGTGATGGCCGACCGAAGTTCTTCCGGTAGCGCTTGGACCGCACGCATCACCGTTTGTTCCAGCTCCTGTCGCATCAGTTCACGCTCCGGTGTATCGGTGTCGCGCAACCGGGTCGCACCCTCGAACTGCTCGGCATCGCTGATCTCGATGTCGTCGGTGGGCGGCCTGCGGTTGTGCGCAACCAGATGGTTCTTGGCAGTGTTCACGGCAATGCGGTGCAGCCACGTATAGAACTGGGAGTCGCCGCGGAAACTGTTGATCGCACGATACGCACGTACAAAAGTGTCCTGGGCCACGTCCTGGCATTCGCTCCAGTCGGCGATGTAGCGCCCGATCAACGCAACGATCCGATGCTGGTATTTGCGCACCAGCACATCGAACGCTGCGCTTTCGCCGCGCTGCACGCGCCGGACCAGTTCCAGGTCCAGCTCCTGAGGTGTATCGACTTCGGCCATGTCGGGCCGCACTCCTGTCAGCCCACCGAAGTCGGGCAATAAGACCACCAATGAAAAGAAAAGTTCATACCGATCCGCACGGCCGTCACACATCAAGCTAGCGGTACCGCGAGGCCGCTGGCGACGCCTTGCACGACGCACACGCCGCCTTGCCGACAGGTATGGGTATTTGACGTGAAGGAAACAACCTCTGGATGATAACGATCTTTCCTTATATCTCCGGACGGCCAGACGCATGCTTCCAGGTTTCGACGGGCTCCGATTCAGCCATTGGCAGGCCGACCTGCGCGAGGACGGCGTGGTCGTGCTCAGCCTTGATCGCCAGGGCGCACCGGTCAACGCGTTTTCGCAGGAGGTGCTGCTCGAACTGGGCGCACTGGTCGAGCGCCTGGCGCTGGACCCGCCCAAGGGCGTGGTGCTGCGCTCGGCCAAGGCCAACGGCTTCATTGCCGGCGCCGACCTGAAGGAATTCCAGGACTTCGACCGCAAGGGCACGGTCAACGATGCGATCCATCGTGGCCAGAGCGTCTTTCAGAAGCTGGCCGAGCTGCCCTGCCCCACGGTCGCGGCGATCCACGGCTTCTGCATGGGCGGCGGCACCGAGATCGCGCTGGCCTGCCGGTACCGCGTGGCCTCCGACGATGGCAGCACGCGCATCGGCCTGCCGGAAACCAAGCTGGGCATCTTTCCCGGCTGGGGCGGCAGCGCCCGCTTGCCGCGCCTGATCGGCGCGCCGGCAGCGATGGATCTGATGCTGACCGGCCGCACGGTGTCGGCCAAGGCCGCACGCGCGATGGGCCTGATCGACAAGATCGCAGCGCCTGCGGTGCTGGTCGATGTCGCTGCGGCATTGGCATTGACGGGCACCAAGCGCCCGTTCAAGCAACGCGCCACCGCATGGGCCACCAACACCGTGCTCGCGCGCAAGCTGCTGGCGCCGCAGATGCGCAAGCAGGTGGCACGCAAGGCGCGCAAGGAGCATTACCCGGCGCCCTACGCCTTGATCGACGTATGGGAACGCGCCGGCGGCAGCGGCATCCAGGCGCGCCTGGCGGCCGAGCGCAAGGCGGTGGTCAAACTTGCCAGTACGCCGACCGCGCGCAACCTGATCCGCATCTTCTTCCTCACCGAGCGGTTGAAAGCGCTGGGCGGCAAGGACGCTGGCGCTGCGGCGCTGGCTCCGATCCGCCATGTGCACGTGATCGGCGCCGGCGTGATGGGTGGCGATATCGCCGCCTGGTCGGCCTACAAGGGCTTCGAGGTCACGCTGCAGGACCGCGAGCAGCGCTTCATCGATACCGCATTGGCGCGTGGTGGCGAGCTGTTCGACAAGCGCGTCAAGGACGAGGCCAAGCGGCCGGCGGTGGCCGCGCGCCTGCGGGGCGATCTGGCCGGTGCGGGCGTGGCGCAGGCGGATCTGGTGATCGAAGCGATCGTCGAGAACCCGCAGGCCAAGCGCGACCTGTATCAGTCGATCGAGCCGCAGCTCAAGCCCGACGCGTTGCTGACCACCAATACCTCGTCGATTCCGTTGACCGAGCTGCGTGGTCACATCCAGCGCCCGGCGCAGTTCGCCGGCCTGCACTATTTCAACCCGGTGGCGATGATGCCGCTGGTGGAAATCGTGCAGCACGACGGGCTGGATGCGGCCAACGTCGCGCGCCTGGCGGCGTTCTGCAAGGCGCTGGACAAGTTCCCGGTACCGGTGGCCGGCACGCCGGGCTTCCTGGTCAATCGCGTGCTGTTCCCGTATCTGCTCGAAGCGGCCACCGCCTATGCCGAAGGCGTACCGGGCCCGGTGCTGGACAAGACTGCAGTCAAATTCGGTATGCCGATGGGGCCGATCGAACTGATCGACACCGTGGGACTGGATGTCGCTGCAGGCGTCGGCGCGGAGCTCGCCCCCTTCCTGCATCTGCCGATTCCTGCCGCGCTGGCCACCGTGGAGCCGGGCAAGCGCGGCAAGAAGGACGGCCAGGGCCTGTACAAGTGGGAAAACGGGCGCGCGGTCAAACCCGAGGTCGCCAGCGGCTATGCGCTGCCGGCGGACCTGGAAGACCGCCTGATCCTGCCGCTGCTCAACGAAGCGGTGGCCTGCCTGCACGATGGCGTGGTGGCCGATGCGGATCTGCTCGATGCCGGCGTGATCTTCGGCACCGGCTTTGCCCCGTTCCGCGGCGGCCCGATCCAGCACATCCGCAGTGTCGGCGCCGACGCACTGCTGGAGCGCCTGCAGACCCTGCACGCACGATACGGCGGACGTTTTGCCCCGCGTCCGGGTTGGGATTCGCCGTTGTTGCGGGAGCCGGTGGTGTAGTCAGACGACTCTCCGACTATCAAAAAGGCCGCTACTGCGGCCTTTTTGATGTGCCTCGCTGCGTCATTACGGATGATGGTGCCCATGCGAATGCGCGTGACCACGATGATCGTCATTCGCAGAGGCTTGCGCGGCCGGTGCCGTGCCACAGGGCTCGGTACCGCAGTCGCCGCTTTCCACCTGCAAGGTGACGTGGTTGATCTCGAAGCGCGCGTGCAACAGCTCGGCGAGGGCATCGCGCAGGCGGTCGCGGTCGGTGGCCTCGCTGACCACCACGTGCGCGGTAAGCGCGGGCGTGCTGGACGCCAATGCCCAGACATGCAGGTCGTGGACGTCTTCGACGCCGGGATAGCTGGTCAGCGCTTGCTGCACCTGGGCCAGGGCGATGCCTTTGGGCACGCCTTCCAGCAGCACGTTGATCGCTTCGCGCAGCAGCACCCAGGTGCGTGGCAGCACCCACAGGCCGATCAGTACGGCCAGCACCGGGTCGATCCATTGCCAGCCAGTCCAGCGGATCAGCAGCGCGCCGATGATCACCGCCACCGAGCCGAGCATGTCGCTCCAGACTTCCAGATAGGCGCCCTTGACGTTGAGGCTCTCGCCGCTGCCGGCATGCAACAGCTTCATCGCGATCAGGTTGATCACCAGCCCGAAACCGGCGATCAGCAGCATGCCGCTGGAAGAAATATCCTGCGGCGCGCGAAAGCGTTGCGCCGCTTCCCACAGGATATAAGCGCCGACTGCGAACAACAGCGCACCATTGGCCAGCGCGCCGAGCGCTTCCAGACGCACATAGCCGTAGGTGCGCCGCGCATCGGCGGGGCGACGGCTCAGGCGCACGGCAAGCAGCGCGATCATCAGGCCCACGGTATCGGTGGCCATATGCGCGGCGTCGGACAGCAGCGCCAGGCTGTTGGTGATGAACGCACCGACGACTTCCGCCAGCAGAAAGGTGGCGGTGAGTCCCAGCGCCCACCATAGCGGTGTCTCGTGGCGGATTTCGCTGGGTGCGTGGTTGTGGTCGTGTCCCATGGATGCGGTGGCCTCGTGCAATGCGCGCACCTTAGGCGCACGCGATGGCGGAGACTATTACACCTGTGCGTGATGAGATCACATTACGCGCTTACGGGCCCGAGCATGCCATCGCGCGCCGATCACCCTGCTGTACGCCAGTACGCCCCATAACGTCGGGACTTGGATGCACCGCCCCTGAGCCTTGCCGGCAACAGTTGCCGAGCACTGCACAGACTGGCGTCGACGCAGAACGAGCAGCACGTTAGATGTGGAGCACAGCCAGTGCACCTGCCACGCCCGCCTGTCGACGGGCGCGGCCATTCTGGTCGCCGCTTATACCTTGGCCACCAACTTGACCACACTGGAAAAATCCAGGGCGCCATTGCCGGCCTGGCTGTTCATCGCATAGAGGTTGCGCGCCAGCTCACCGAGCGGGATCGACACGCCGGCCTGCACGGCGGATTCGGCAACCAACCCCAGATCCTTGAGCATCAAATCGTTGCCGAAGCCGCCGCTGTAGCCGCGCGATGCCGGTGCGTTCGGCAGCACACCGGGCCACGGATTGCAGACCTCGGTCGCCCAGCTGCGCCCGGTACTCACTGCCATCATCTGCGAGAGCACGGCCGGGTCCAGACCTTGCGCAACGCCAAGCGCAAGCGCTTCGCCGGTGGCGGCCATGATCACGCCCAGCGCCATGTTGTTGCACAGCTTGGCGACCTGGCCGGCGCCGTTGTCGCCCACGTGGAAAATATTCTTGCCCATCGCCTGCAGTGCCGGCCGCGCGCGCTCCAGCACATCAGCGTCGCCACCGACGATAAAGGTCAACGTGCCGGCCGCCGCACCTGCGGTGCCGCCGGAAACCGGTGCATCCAGCATCGCCAAGCCACGCGCCTGCGCTGCAGAGGCGACCTTGCGTGCGGTGACCGGCGCGATGGTGCTGCAGTCGATGACCAGGGCACCGGCAGGAATCTTCGCCAGGATGCCGGCCTCGCCCAGATACAAGCCTTCCACGTGCCGGCTGGCCGGCAGCATCGAGATCACGATCTCGGCATCGGTCAGGGTGTCGTGCACGGAGCTGGCGGCATGCGCGCCGGCGGCGGACGCGGCGTCCAGCGCGGCGGGCACCAGATCGAAGACGCGCAGCTGGTGCCCGGCCTTGATCAGATTGGCGGCCATCGGGCCGCCCATGTTGCCCAGGCCGATAAAAGCGATCTTGCTCATGCGGTGAATCTCCGAGGTGGAACGATCAAAGGTGCTTGGACCAGGAAAGAAAGCGCCAGAAACACATCAGCTTCGCCTGGATTGGCTCCGCAGGGGAAATCGAATCGTAGTCAGATCTCCGGCCTTGGAATGAGCAGACACTGCGCCGTCCCATCAATCACCACGGCAAATTCGATGCAACGCGTTCCCAACTTTGCCGCGCATTGCGCCATAAGCGCTTGATAGGAGGCCGGGCCACATGTGTCGCAATCAGCGACGTAGAACGTGCTGAGGCTCAAATCGGACAACACAAACACGACTCCCCGCCCTATGGACAGCTCGGAAAATTTGGATGAAAGGCGAGTGATGTCTTCAGCCCGTCCATACACCAGGGGCTCAATCGCAAACCCCCGTGCACTGATGAATTCACGCAGATAGTCCTCATACTCAGCCGAATAAACATCCGGCGGACATGCAACCTCAGCCGCTTTGGCCGTTGAAAAACCCAACGCCGACGCCAGAAGAAGAATCAGCTACGACAATCGCATGCAGACCTCACTGATTGCGTTCCATCTGTTCTTCTTGCACCTGAAGGTCGCCAACCGCGTCGACTGCAATGCCTTTCCCAATGCCGATACGAAGTTTTTTTACCGGAAATACAACTCCCCCAATCGAGCAGGCACGTTCATGCAGGGCTGGTGCTGGCTGCATGAGGTCGCCGTGCAGTAAGCGCGTACTGACCGCTAACCGGCCATCGGCGATGCATTGCCGGCATGCGCTGAGCGTGATTCGCGCGCACCAAGATCGGCGAGGGGATGCTGCGCTGCCGGCCAGGCGTCGGCAAGGAAGGTGGCCGCCCATTGCGCGTCAGCGTCTTCCAGCACGGCAGGCTGCCAGCGCGGCTGGCGATCCTTGTCGACCAGCAGCGCACGGATGCCTTCGGCAAAATCGCCGTGTGCGGCGGCATGCAGCGCCACCGCGTATTCGGTGCGGAAGGCGTCGGCCAGCGTGCGAGTGCCGGCGTGGCGCTGCAACTCCCAGGCAAGCCGTGCCGAACCAGGAGAGCCGGCGGCCAGCGTGGCACGCGCCGTCTGCAGCCAACCATCCTCGCTCTGCAGCGCCAGGATTGCGGCAACCACCTGCTCGACCGACTCGCCGGCGACCAGCTGTTCGATCAAGCCCGCATGCAGCTGCAGCGGACCAGGCTCCAGCGGTTGCGCGATGCCCTGCAGGAATGCGCTGAGCTGATTGCGATCTTTTTCCGCACTGCCTGTCCACGCGTGTGCGCTCAATGCATCCAGCACGGCTGGATATTGCGCATGCTCCAGCTGCACGTCGGCAAACCCCGCATAGATCGCATCGCTGGCGTTGAGCGGCGCACCGGTAAGTGCCAGGAACAGCCCTGCAGCGTGCGGGACACGACGCAGCAACCAGCTACCGCCGACATCGGGAAACAGACCGACACTGATCTCAGGCATCGCCAGGCGCGAACGCTCGGTCACCACGCGGTGGCTGGCACCGGCCATCAAACCGATGCCACCGCCCATCACGATGCCGTGGCCCCAGCACAGCAGTGGCTTGGGATAGCTGTGAATGCGGTAGTCCAGCCGATATTCTTCTCCGAAAAACGCTGCAGCATGCGCATTGCCAGCGGGTTGGGCGCGGCGCTGTTCCGCATCGGGGACCGCATCGCGGTGCGCGCGCATGCTCTGGTACAGCCCATGCAGGTCGCCGCCTGCACAGAACGCCTTGTCACCGGCGCCACGCAGCACCACGCAGGCAATCTGCGCGTCGTCGGCCCAGGCACGCAACTGCGCATCCAGCAGACGCGTCATCTGCAACGACAATCCATTGAGCGCTTTTGGCGCATTCAAGGTCGCGATGCCGATCCGATGTCCGTCGGCGCACTCACGTCGCTCGAACAAGACCGGCGCTTCTTCGGCTGCGGTTGCGCTTTCGTCCACCATCAGCGATCGCTCCATTGCGGCGCACGCTTTTCCAGGAACGCAGCAACACCTTCGGCCTGATCGGCCTGCTCGAACAGGTCGACAAAGGCTTCGCGCTCGGCAATCAGCGCCGCAGCGTGGGTGCCGTTCCGGGTCGATTGCACCAGGCGTTTGCAGGCCGCCACGCTCACCGGGCTCTGCTTGCCGGCACGCTGCGCCCATGCAACTGCCAGCGCGCGCGACTCGCCCTTGCCCACCACCTCTTCCACCAGGCCGATCCGGTGCGCGGTGGCGGCATCGACACGCTCGCCCAGCAGGATCATGCGCTTGGCCCAGCCTTCGCCGACCAGGCGCGGCAGATTCTGGGTGCCACCCGCGCACGGCAGCAAACCGACGCTGGCTTCCGGCAGCGCCAGGTTCGCCTGCTGTTCGGCAATGCGCAGGTCGCAGGCCAGCGCGCATTCCAGGCCGCCGCCCATGGCATAGCCGTTGATTGCGGCGATCGACACGCCACGAAACGCGCTCAACGCCTCGAACGCTTCGCCGAAGCGACGCGCTGCCTCGCGTGCGGCGGCCTTGTCGCCGTCGGCAAACTGCTTGAGGTCGGCGCCGGCGCTGAAGAACTTTTCGCCTTCGCCGGTGATCACCAGCGCATACACGCTGCGGTCGGCATCCAATGCATGCACCAGGTCGCGCAAGGCGGCCAGACTCTGCACCGTCCAGGTATTGGCCGGCGGGTTGCTCAAGGTGACGATGGCCACATGCCCATCGCGCTCGACCTGCAGGCCGGTATGCGCGCGCCCTTCCCAATCGCTCATCGCAGTTCCTCCTCGCCGTTGAGCAGGTGACGCGCAATGATCATGCGCATCACTTCGTTGGTGCCTTCCAGGATGCGATGCACACGGCTGTCGCGCAGCAGGCGTTCGATCGGGTACTCGCGGATATAGCCATAGCCACCGTGGATCTGCAGCGCTTCATCGCAGATCGCAAAGCCGGCATCGGTCGCAAAGCGCTTGGCCATCGCACACCACACGGTGGCGTCGTGGCTGCCGGCATCGAGCTTGCGCGCAGCGGTATGCACCATCTGCCGCGCGGCCACCAGTTGCGTGGCCATGTCGGCGAGCTTGAACTGCAGGGCCTGGAATTCGGCAAGCTTCTTACCGAATTGACGGCGCTCGCCCATATAGCGACGGGCGGCGTCCAATGCACCTTGCGCCGCGCCTAGCGAGCATGCCGCGATATTGATGCGGCCGCCATCCAGCGCCTTCATCGCCATCTTGAAACCTTCGCCCTCCTTGCCAAGCAGATTGCTCGCGGGGATGCGTACGTTCTCGAAGGTCACCCCGCGTGTGGGCTGGCTGTTCCAGCCCATCTTTTCTTCCTTGCGCCCGTAGCTGATGCCGGGCGCGTCGGCCGGCACTGCGAACGCACTGATCCCGCGTGCGCCCTCTTCGCCGGTGCGTGCCATCACCACCAGCACATCGGTGGCGCCGGCACCGGAAATAAACGCCTTGGTGCCGTTGAGCACATAGCTGTCGCCGTCGCGCTGCGCGCGGGTCTTGAGCGACGCCGCGTCCGAACCGGCTCCCGGCTCGGTCAGGCAATACGAGCCCAGCTTGGCGCCGCTGGTCATCGCCTCGCCCCACTGCGCACGCACGGTGTCATTGCCATAACTGGCGATCAACCAGGTGGCCATGTTGTGGATGCTGATGAAGGCCGACGTGGACGGATCGACCGTGGCGAGTTCTTCGAACACCACCGCCGCATCGAGCCGACGCATGCCCAGCCCGCCCACGCCTTCATCGGTATACAGCCCGCAAAAGCCCAGCTCCGCGCCTTTGGCGATCGCTTCGCGCGGGAAGTGGCCTTCCGCATCCCAGCGCGCGGCGTGCGGTGCAAGTTCCTTGTCGGCAAAGTCGCGTGCGGCAGCACGAAACGCCTCCTGCTCGTCATTCAAATCGGCCGTATTGGCGTGTAACTGGATGGCTGCATTCATGGCGATCGGGTCACTTGAGAGAGATGGTGGTGTTGACGCCGTGCCCCAGCGTCTCGTCATCGAACCAGCGCGCGGTCACGGTCTTGGTCTGGGTGTAGAACATCACCACCTGCTTGCCGTACGGGCCCAGGTCGCCGAGCTTGGAGGCGCGCGAGCCGGTGAACGAAAACAGCGGCACCGGCACCGGGATCGGCACGTTGATGCCGACCTGGCCCACATCGATGTCTTCCTGGAAACGCCGCGCCGCGGCACCGGATTGGGTGAACAACGCGGTGCCGTTGCCATTGGGGTTGGCGTTGACCAGGGCGATGGCCTCGTCCAGCGTGGCCGCCTCAAGAATCACCAGCACCGGTCCGAAGATTTCTTCGTCGTAGATGCGCATGCCGGGACGGACCCCGGAAAAGATCGTCGGGCCGACAAAGTTGCCCTGCTCGAAGCCCGGCACGCTCGGGGTGCGGCCATCCAGTTCCAGCGTGGCGCCCTGCTCCACGCCGGAGGCGATCAGCGCCTCCACGCGCTCGCGCGCCGCGCAGGAAATCAGCGGCCCAACGTCGGTGCCTGCCACGTTGCCGGCACCCAGTTTCAATGTCTTGGCTTTGGCCACCAGCTGCGGAATCCACTGCCGCGCCGCGCCCACCAACACCAGCGTGGATGCGGCCATGCAGCGCTGGCCGGCGGCGCCGAACGCCGCGCCGACCATCGCGTTGAGGGTCTGCTCCTGATTGGCGTCGGGCAACACCACCGCATGATTCTTGGCGCCCATCATGCATTGCACGCGTTTTCCGGCCAGGCTGGCGCGCTGATAGACGTGCGTGCCGACCTTGGTCGACCCCACGAACGACAGCGCCTTGATCTCCGGGTGGTCGCACAACGCGTTGACCACGTCTTCGCCGCCGTGCACCACGTTGAGCACTCCCTTGGGAACGCCGGCTTCCAGCGCCAGTTCCACCAGCCGCATGGTCACCATCGGATCCTGCTCGGAGGGCTTGAGCACGAAGGTGTTGCCGGTGGCGATCGCCATCGGAAACATCCACAGCGGAATCATCGCCGGGAAGTTGAACGGGGTGATGCCCGCGCACACGCCCAGCGGCTGCAGCAGGCTGTAGGTATCCACACCGTTGGCGACGTTGTTGGCCAGCTCGCCCAGTTGCAGATTACCGATCGCGGCGGCGTGTTCCACCACTTCCAGCCCGCGAAACACATCGCCTTCGGCATCGGCCAGGGTCTTGCCCTGTTCGGCGCTGAGCAGCGCGGCCAGCTCGGGCATGTGTTCGCGGATCAGCTGCTGGTACTTGAGGAAGACGCGCGCACGGGTGCCGATCGGCGTCTTGCGCCAGCTCACGAAGGCCTGGCTGGCCGCAGCCACGGCCGCGTCCACCTCGTTGGTGGTGGCGAACGGCACCTGCGCCAGCACGGACTGATCGGCCGGGTTGACCACGTCCTGCCAGTGCGTACTGGCGGAGGTCACGAACTGACCGTCGATCAACAGGGAAACGCGGGGGACGGATTCAGGCATTGCAGGCTCGCTCGCAGAAGGTCGATGCAGATGCTTCGCATTGTTTGCATCGCCGGCCGGCATTCCCAGCCTTCAACTGCTTAATCGCGCTAAGCTGGCGGCAGAATCTTGCGAATCTTGCAAATGCCCCAGTCCACTCCGTCGCTCCGCCACCAACTCGGCTTGCGCCTGCAGCGGCTGCGGCTGCGCCACGGCTTGACCCAGGCCGAATTGGCGCGCCGGCTCGGGCTGTCGCCGAGCTACCTCAACCAGATCGAGCGCAACCAGCGCCCGTTGACCCTGGCGATCCAGCAACGGCTCAAGGCCACCCTCGGCGATCTAGACGGCCTGCTCGATCTGGACGATCCGGCCGCATTGGTGGAACCGCTGGACGAATCGTTGCGCAGCCTGGGCCACAACCTGTCGGCGGCCGAGCTGCGCGCGCTCACCGGCAACCTGCCGCAGGTAGCCCAGGCGCTGCTGGATCTGCACCGCGCCCATCTGCGTCTGCGCGAACGCAACGCCGCGCTGGAGCTGCAGATCGGCGCCGACCATGCGGCCATGCCCTCGCTGTCGCCGGGCGAACAGGTGCGCGACTACTTCAACCGCGCACACAACTATTTGCCGGAACTGGATGAGCGCGCCGAAGCGCTGTACGCCGAACTCGGCTTGACCCCGGACACCCTTGCGCTGCGGCTGCGCCAGCGTCTGGCCGATCGCCACGGCCTGCTGGTGCAGGACGCGCCGGAGCTGCATAGCGACAAACGCAACGTGGATGCGCAGGCGCGCGTGCTGTGGTTGCCTGCCCACCTGCGCCCCGGCCAGCAGGCGTTCCAGATGGCCGCGCAGCTGGCGTTGCTGGAATGCGCGCCGTTGCTGGAGGCGCGCATCGCCGATGCCGGATTCGAAGATACCGAGCGCATCGCGTTGTCGCGCATTGGTCTGTCGAATTATTTCGCTGGCGCGCTGGTGATGCCGTACGGCGCGTTTCTGCACAGCGCGCAGGCCTCGCGCTACGACATCGAATGGCTGGCCGACCGCTTCGGGGTGGGCTTCGAAGCGGTCTGCCACCGGCTCAGCACACTGCAACGGCGCGGTGCGGCGGGGTTGCCGATCTTCTTCATGCGCGTGGATCGCGCCGGCAACGTATCCAAACGCCACTCGGCCACCGACTTCCACTTTTCGCATGTCGGCGGCGCCTGCCCGCTGTGGATCGTGTACGAAGCCTTCAATCAGCCCGACCGCATCCTGACCCAGATCGCACGCATGCCCGATGGGCGCCGCTATTTCTGGCTGGCCCGCCAGGTCAGCAACGGCGCGCCGGGCTACGGCCGCCCGCGCAAGACCTTTGCACTGGCGCTGGGCTGCGACCTTCGCCACGCCGATCAACTGGTGTATGCGCGCGGCTGGGACTTGAACGCGGTGGATGATGCCGTGCCGATCGGCCCGGGCTGCCTGACCTGCGAACGCAGCGATTGCGTGCAGCGCGCGTTTCCTGCATTGCCACGTTTGCCCGTCAGCGCGCGCTAACCGCAAGATCGGCACGGGATGCGGCGCAGGGCAATCTTTCGCTTCAGGCAGACAACAACCCGGCAACCGTCGCGACACTGATTGACGCTGCACTGCAGCATTCCAACGCGAGATAGCTCACGCAAAATGCTTCATTGGAATGGAATGGCTTGCGCTTCTACCCTAAGCAGACACATGCAAGACAGGGGGACGCCAACGCGATCGCCGATCGTCGATCGTCGCAGCGTCATGCAAAGGCACACGCACGCTCGAATAACGCAAGACCGCATCACTCGCCACCCCTGCGCAGACGCGCCTGATCCGCGCCTGCGCCGGACGGCCGTCGCAACGGCCACCACTCCATTCGGTAACTTTTGTCCTGGGAGGGATCAAACGATGCCCGTTCACCACACCGGCCGCCCGGCCAGCCGGCGCCTGCGCCTGCCTGTCCGCGACGTGCTCTGCATCACCATCGCCTGCGTGCTGGCCAGCGCGTTCAGTGCGCACGCACAGGACACCGCGCCTGCACCTGCCGCACCGCCGGCCGGCGACGCCAGCACCACCGCCGCGCCGCCACCGGTCACGCTCGACAACATCACCGTGATCGGCCAGCGCGCCAGCCTGAATCAGGCCGTGCAGGCCAAGCAGATGTCCGATCACGTCATGGAAGTGATCTCTGCAGACAACATGGGCCAGATGCCCAACGTCACCGTGGCCGAGGCGCTGGTGCGCCTGCCCGGCGTCAACGGCACCCGCGACCGTGGCAACGAAAGCCTGGCCACCGTGCGTGGGCTTGGCCCGCGCATGACCATGGGCACCGTCAACGGGCGCGAAATCGCCTCCTCCGAGCCCAATCGCGCGGTGCGCTGGGAAGTGTTTCCCACCGAGATCGTCTCCACCGTCAAGGTCTACAAGACCCAGTCGGCGGACCTGGTGGCTGGCGGTCTTGCCGCGACCGTGGACATCTCCACCATCAGCCCGCTGGACTACACCGGACCCGGCTTCGTCGGCACCGCCGGCCCGGTGTTCTACGACCACGCCAAGGACGTGGACGGCTACAGCCCGTGGGGCAGCCGCTTCGGCGCCAGCTGGGTACACAAGATCAACGACAACCTGGCGGTAGCACTGGGTGCCACCTACCAGAAGCAGAAGAACTCAAACTCATCGATCGGCAGCTGGGGCTATACCGACGCCACCACCTCGCGCGATGTGGATGGCGACGGCAGCGTGGACCCGACCCCGTTCGGCGCGGCCGACCAGCTCAAGCTGACCGAGCAGACCCGTACCGGTGCGATGGGCACGGTGCAATGGCGCTCGGGCAACTTCGAGTTGAAGTTCGACGGCCTGTATTCGCGTATCGAGATCGACGAAGACCAGTTGCAGAACTGGTTCAACGGCCTGGCCTACAGCAGCTTTTCGACCGGCGCCAATCCGTACACCACGCCGGGCTCGTCCTACACCATCGTCGATGGCGATGTGGTGGCTGGCACGCTGGCCAATTCGAATCTGCAGGTCGATCACGTCATCAGCCACTACAACGAGGTCAAGACGCTCACCGCTGGCGGCTTGAACGCCAAGTGGAGCGGCGATGTGTGGACGCTGGCCAGCGACCTGTCGTTCTCGCAGGCCAAGCGCGACAACACCTGGCAGGCGGTGCGCTTCGGCAGCAACCCGGACACCGTCTCGTTCGATTTCCGCCGCAGCGTTACCCCCACCATCAGCACCAGTTCGGACACGCCCGAATGGGGCATTGCCGGCCAGACCGAGCCGCAGGCGCTCCGCGACAAGATCGCTGCGCTGGCGCTCAACGCCAGCCGCTCGATCGATGCGGCAGCCTTCACCTCGCTCGAATTCGGCGCACGCGCGGCACGCCGCGAAAAACAGAACCGCCACTTCGTCAGCAATCAATCCGGCTACGACCAGCCGATCTCGGCGTATCAGGATCTGATCTACCCGGTCAGCATGCCGGACTTGAACGTGCCCACGCTGACCGGCGGCAACATGGATGCCATCGCCGACATCGGCTTCGGCGGTTTCGACCCGGCCACGCTCAACGAGCAACTGCTCGACCACTGGAACGTCAAGGAAGACGTGCGCGAAGCCTTCGCCAAGGCGGTGTTCAGTTCGCAACTGTTCGGCACCGATGTCACCGGCAATGTCGGCGTGCGCCTGGTCAACACCAAGACCACCAGCGATGGCTTCGATTCGGTCGGCGGCACCGTGCAGGCGAGCAGCGCCAGCAAGGAATACACCGACGTATTGCCCAGTGCCACCCTCAATTTCCTGATCGACGAGCAACGCATCCTGCGCCTTGCGGTGGCCAAGGTCATTGCGCGACCACCGCTGGACGAGTTGCGCACCGGCCGTCGCCTGGACGACCCCAATGTCACCGTCGGCCAGCTCACCGGCAGCGGCGGCAACCCGCAACTGGATCCGTTCAAGGCCACCCAGGTCGATCTGTCCTACGAGTGGTATTTCCACAAGGAAGCGCTGGCCGCGCTGGCGGTGTATCGCAAGGAAGTCGATTCCAGCATCGGCTACCGCACCGATCGTGAAGTCATCAACGGTCTGGATTATCTGGTCAGCGCACCGTTCAACGGCGGCGGCGGGTATATCAACGGGGTGGAGCTCACCTTCCAGACGCCGTTCTATTTCATCCCGCACATGGAAAACTTCGGTGTCTATTCGAACTATTCGCTGGTGGATTCCAACCTCAAGGAATTCTCGCCGGAAGACAACCCGCTGCCGCTGAGCGGCCTGGCGCGCAAGACCGGCACCTTCGACCTGTGGTACAGCAATGGCACCTTCGAAGCGCGTGTGGGCTACAAGTACCACAGCCCCTACACGGTGGTGTACGGCTGGAATGCGGCGCGTCTGGCACGCCTGCAGAGCGAAGGCACGGTGGACCTGAGCTTGAACTGGCAGTACAGCAAGCAGCTCGGTTTCCGCTTCCAGGCGGGGAACCTCACCAACGAACCGCTGCGAGCCTACACCGACAACAAGCCCAACCGTCTGGCCAACCAGGACGACGGCGGCTATCAGGTGTTCGGCCGCCGTTACTCGCTGGAGGCCACGTACAAGTTCTAACGGCGGCTGACACCGCTGCTGCACGACCGCTCCACAGGTGCGGTGGGCATGCGCAATCGAATCCTGCATCGACGTTTCGATTGCGCACATCCGCCGCACGACAGCGCCGCCACCAGGCTGTCACCCGCTCCACGTCTCATCTGTCGAGGAATTGCATGCGCTCCACACGCCGTCTCTGGACGCCCGCGCTGCTTGCGCTGGCCATCTCCACCTTCGCACACGCCGCCCCGGCCCCCGCCACGTTGTATCTCGGTGCGGACCTGTCCTACGTCAACGAGATGGAAGAGTGCGGTGTGCAATACCGCGAGAACGGCGTGGTCACCGATCCGTTCGAACTCTTCCACGCGCACGGTGCCAATCTGGTGCGCGTGCGATTGTGGAACGACGCCCGCTGGACGCGCTATAGCGACCTGTCCGACGTCAAGAAGACCATCGCGCGTGCGCGTGCGCAAGGCATGCAGGTGCTGCTGGACCTGCACTATTCCGACGATTGGGCCGATGGCGAAAAACAGCTGATTCCCAAGGCCTGGGCCAGCATCACCGACACCGACGAACTGGCGCGCACGCTCTACGGCTTCACCTACGACACGCTCAGCGCGCTCGACCGTGCTGGCCTGATGCCAGAGCTGGTGCAGGTGGGCAACGAAAGCAATTCCGATCTGATGGACAGCATTCCCTGGGACAAGAAACGCCCCATCGACTGGCAACGCAATGCCAAGCTGTTCAATGCCGGCATCAAGGCGGTGCGCGATATCAGCGCACGCTCCACCATCAAGCCGCGCGTCATGCTGCACATCGCCCAGCCGGAAAATGTGGAACCGTGGTTCGCCGCCGCCACCAAGGCCGGCGTCACCGACTTCGACCTGATCGGCATCAGCTATTACCGCAAGTGGTCGACCCAATCGATGGCGCAGCTGGGCAAGACCATCAAGCGCCTGCGCGGCCGCTACGATGCAGACGTGGTGGTGGTGGAAACCGCCTACCCGTGGACGCTGGAGGCCGGCGACAGCTCGCACAACCTGCTCGGCGAAGACTCGCTGATTGCCGGCTACCCGGCCACGCCGCAGGGCCAGTCCAAGTACATGATCGATCTCACCCAGCTGGTCATCGACACCGGCGGCGCCGGCGTCGTGTACTGGGAGCCGGCATGGACCAGCAGCAGCTGCAAGACGCGCTGGGGCACCGGCTCGTCATGGGAAAACGCCAGCTTCTTCGACTTCAAGCACGCCAATGAGGTGCTGCCGGCGATCGACTTCATGCGTCACCCATACACCGGCGTGCCTACGCCGCATCAGGCCGATGCAGGCAAACCTGCCGTAGGCACGCAAGGCAACGCTGCGGGCACCCGCAAGAGGACGCAGCCATGACCGGCATCAATCGCCGCGAGCTGCTGCGCGGCATGCTCGCCAGTGGCGTGAGCGCCGCACTTCCGGTCGGTACGGCCGGTGCGTTGCTGCCTGCCATCGCCGCTGCGGCACCGGCTGCAGGCAAGAACGCCACGCCACTCGCAACGCTGGGCGATGCTGCCTTGGCCCCACGCGAACGGTTGCTGTTCGACTTTGGCTGGCGCTTCCATCTCGGCCATGCCAGCGACCCGTCGCGCGACTTCGCCTTCGGCACCTTCCAGCGCACCTTCGCCAAGGCCGGCAAGGACACCGCCACCGCCGCGCAAGTGGCCTTCGACGACAGCGATTGGCAATTGCTGGATCTTCCGCACGACTGGGCCGTCACCCTGCCCTTCCGCCAGGAACCCACCTCGGCCACCATCACCGAAGAAGACCCCGCCGCTTCGCACGGCTACAAACCGCTGGGACCGAGCTTCCCGGAGAACAGCGTGGGCTGGTATCGCCGCACGCTGCAGATTCCCGCAAGCGATCTGGGCAAGCGCATCGGCCTGGTGTTCGACGGCGTGTTCCGCGATTGCATCGTGTTCTGCAACGGCCACATCGTCGGGCGCAATGCCAGCGGCTATTGCGGGTTCGAGGTCGACCTCAGCGAAGTGCTCGACTACGGCAAGCCCAACCTCATCGCCGTGCGCGTGGATGCCACATTGGGCGAAGGCTGGTTCTACGAAGGCGCCGGCATCTATCGGCATCTGTGGCTGCAAAAAACCGACCCGCTGCATCTGCCGCAGGATGGCGTGTTCGTGCGCAGCACCGTGCAAGGCGACAACGCAACCGCGCAGCTGTCCACCGAAGTGCGTAACGACGGCACCGCCCCGCGCCAGTGCACCGTGCAGGCGCACGTCACCGCACCGGATGGACGCGTGGTCGCACAAGCGGCCAGCGCCGTCGTCACGGTTGCACCCGGCCAGGTACACCTCGTCGAACAGACCCTGCCGCTCGGCCAGGCCGCGCTGTGGTCGATCGACACCCCGCAGCTCTACACCCTCACCACCAGCGTGCACAGCGACGGCAAGGCAACCGATGCGGTCGCCACCCCGTTTGGCGTGCGCAGCATCGCCTTCGATGCGCAGCGCGGCTTCCTGTTGAACGGCACGCCGCTCAAGCTGCACGGCACCAACAACCACCAGGACCATGCCGGCGTCGGCGCCGCCATTCCGGACGCCTTGCACGAGTGGCGTCTGCGCCAGCTCAAGTCGATGGGTTGCAACGCGTATCGCAGCTCGCACAATCCGGCCACGCCCGCATTGCTGGCCTTATGCGATCGCCTTGGCATGTTGGTGATCGAAGAAACCCGGCGCATGTCCACCGACCCCGAAGCGATGGGCGAACTGGAAACCATGGTCCGCCGTGGGCGCAATCATCCCAGCGTGATCCTGTGGTCGCTCGGCAACGAGGAACCGCAGCAGGTCACCGAGCGCGGCGCGCGCATCGTCAGCCGCATGCAGCAACGCGTGCGCCAACTCGACCCCACCCGCCCCACCACCTTCGCCATGGACAAGGGCTTTGGCGATGGCGTCGGCCAAGTGGTCGATGTGGTCGGTTTCAACTACCGCACCAGCCAGATGGATGGCTTCCACGCGCAATATCCCGACATTCCCATCTACGGCAGCGAAACCGGCAGCACCGTGTCGGTGCGCGGCAACTACCAGCGCGACGATGCACGCGGCTATACCCGCGCCTACGACCTGGACCACCCGTGGTGGGCGAGCACCGCCGAAGCCTGGTGGAGCTATGTCGCGCAGCGCCCGTACATCGCAGGCGGCTTTATCTGGACCGGCTTCGATTACCGCGGCGAACCCACGCCTTACAACCGCTGGCCGAATGTCGCTTCGCAGTTCGGCGTGCTCGACAGCTGCGGCTTTCCCAAGGACAACTACTGGTACTACCGCGCGCAATGGACCAGCGAACCGGTGCTGCATCTGTTCCCGCACTGGAACTGGGACGGCCTGCTGCAGCCCGATGACAAGGGCCGCGTCGCCGTCTGGTGCCATACCAATCTCGACGCGGTGGAACTGCTGGTCAACGGCGTCAGCCAGGGCCTGCAACAGGTGCCGGCCTACGGCCATGTGGAATGGCGCGTGGCCTACGCACCCGGGGTGATCGAAGCACGCGGTTATCGCGGCGGCAAGCTGCTGCTCAGCGAACGCCGTGAAACCGCAGGCAAGCCGGCCGCGATCCGCCTCAGCTGCGACCGCAACAAGATGCGCGCCGATGCGGAGGATGTGGCAGTGGTGAAGGTGGAAATCGTCGACGCGCAAGGCCGTCTGGTACCAACTGCAGACAATCAGGTGCAGTTCGCGCTGCGCGGCCCTGCGCGGCTGATCGGCGTCGGCAACGGCGACCCCAGCAGTCACGAGGACGACAAAGCGCCACAGCGCAAGGCATTCAACGGCCTGTGTGCAGCGCTGTTGCAGACCACGCGCAGCAGCGGCGACATCGTGCTGCAGGCGACCGCGCCTGGACTGACCTCGTCCACGCTGCGCCTGCACGCAGACGCCACCACATCGCGCGCGTCGGTGGTTTGAGGAAGCGGTAGTCGCTGCGCGACGCGATGGAACGACGGCATTGCCGGGGCCAGCACTGGCCTCGGCGCTGTCGTGCTGCCAAACGCCAGTCGAAGGCCATCGGTCGGCATTGTGCTAACGCCGTTGCATCACCGAGCAGATCATCCCACCCGAAGATCGCGGGCAGGGCTTGAACCGTGGCCAGCACAGGCTCGGCATTGCCGACCAGGCCAGCGCTTGCGCTCGCCTGTTCGGCAACCCTACATCTCTGTATGCCCCGCAGCCGAATCGCGCGGAAAATAGCGATTGAGTTTTTCTTCCCACGCCTGGAATTGCTCCAACGTGTAGGCGTCCATCGGGCGCGGGTCGTCGGCCAGCGCTTTCTTCTGGGCCACAAAGGCGATGCGCTGGGACGACAGCTCATCCCACGCCTTCCTGAGCGTGACCGGATCTGGATGCGAAACCAGCATCGCCTCCAATAACGTGGCCTGGGCCACGCGTGCGGCCAGCAGATCGCTAAGCGCCTCGGTCACGGACTGCATCCACTCGTGCTGTTTCTGTTCCATATCCAACCAGGTCGCCTGCATGATGCGCCGCACACCATAGCGCGTGATCCGGAACGGCGGTGTGCAAGACGGTTCGAGACTCAGGTTCGCCACGTGATGTGAATGCAGCGAACTCTGCCTGTATCGCTTCGCTTGACGCGTCTCAAGCCCGCGACACTCCGTCACCCAAGATGCCCCCACGCGGCGCATGGCCGCGTGGGATCGCAAGTTCATCGCAAGCGCGAGAATGCACCGATACCGGCAATCGCCAGCCGCTCGGCGGGCACCGCCGTTTCCGCGAACGAAAGCCGCAGGTAGCGGATCTGGCGGACCTCGGGGAAATTCAGCCGCTGGGTCGAGAGCGCATAGGCGATATTGGACAGTTCGCCGGCACCAGCCGGCTGCCAGCGCTGGCCATCTTCGCTGGTTTCGGCGCGATAGCCCTTCGGTGGCGCCGCCCCGTTCATCACCGTGCGCGAAGGCGTCAGGCTGAAACCGGCAACCTGACGCAGCGCGCCGAGGTCGATGGTCGCCTGCGCGGGATGGCCGGGGGTGGGCGCGGGCGTGATCCAGACCGTGCTGGCATCGTCGTCGAGCAACTTGTCCGCCCCTGGCGCGCTGGCCTCGACGATGCGCCAGCCAGCGGAGGACAACACATCCGGCGCGTTCGCCGTCGGCCGCGCGACCTGCACTGGCGCAACGGCACGGAATAGCGCGAATTCGCTGATCGCCGGGCACACCGGCGCCTCAAGCACGACCAGGCGCACCCGGCGTGCGGCGACCGGGCGATCCAGCCGCACGATGCGCTGTGCACCGATGCACTGCGCTTCGGCCAGCCGCCGCCATTGCCCATCGACCTCGGCTTCGACCGCGAAACGGGTGACGCGCACGCCCAGCGGCAGGTATTCGCGCAGCCGGATCAAATCGAAACTGTGCGCCGCCGACAGCTCCAGCGTCAGCGTCGGCGTGGTGACATCGTCCGGAGCGGACCAGTAGCTGTCCGGCTGGCGGTCGAGCACGCGCGCCGGCTCGAACCCAGGGCCGCGCGACGCGCTGGCACTGGCCTTGGCACCCTTGGCCAGATCGATGGCGAAGCTGGCGCGGATCGCATCGCCAAAACTCGTCAGCACCGCCACGTCGTGGTCGGGGATGCGGCCGCGTCGGTCGGGCGGAAGATTGAGGTTCATGTTGGTGCCGCGCGCGACCGAGGTGTCGAAATAGCGCACCAGGTTCTCCGGGCTACGCACCTTGCCGTCTTCATCGGCATGGTAGAACCAGCCCGGGCGGATCGACGTGTTGGTTTCGGCCGGCCACCACAGCGCCGCCCCGCGCACGCCGGAATTGCCGTTTTCCTGGGTATACGGCGCATTGGGCATGGTCGGCCAGGAGGGATCGCCGGCGATACCGTCCTCGTTGCCGCCCCAGCGGATATCGGCGCCAAGCGGGTCGAAGGTGCAGGCCATCGGCTGATGCTGATGCACCAGCTCGATCATCCGTGGCCAGTTGTAGTACGCGGGCGCATCGATCTTGCGCGATTCGCGCGCTCCACCGTAGTAGCCGTCGCCGCCATTGGCGCCGTCGAACCAGAACTCGAACAGGTCGCCGTAGCCCGTGCAGAGTTCGACGATCTGCTTGCGGAAATAGTCGAGATAGCCGGGGCGACCGTACTCGGCATGGTTGCGATCCCAGGGCGAGAGGTAGATGCCGAACGCCAGGCCAGCGCGTCGACACGCCGCGGCCATTTCCCCGACGATGTCGCCCTTGCCGTTCTTGTAGGGCGAGTTGCGAATGCAATGCTCGGTCAAACGCGTCGGCCAGAGACAGAACCCATCGTGGTGCTTGGCGGTGAAAATAAGCCCTTTCAGATTGCCGGCCTTGGCAGCAGCAACAATTTGATCGGCTGAAAAATCGCTGGGATCGAATTTGCGCGGATCCTCGTCGCCGTAGCCCCATTCCTTGTCGGTGAAGGTGTTCATCGCAAAATGCACGAACGCATATTGCTCCCACCGATGCCAGCGCAGTTGCCGCGCGCTGGGCACCGCACCCCACGGCGCCGGCCCGCTGGCGCGCGGCGCAGGTGTGATCCGAGCTGCCGATGCAGTGAAGCTGGCGGCAGCGGCTACCACACCCGTGGCAAGAAAACTACGACGATCGATCATTAGCGCCTCCGACTCTGCACAAGTTTCGATCTTAGCTTTTCCAAAGTCGAAGAGTCCTAACGCCGAAGCAATAGACGGTTGGGCAAGGCACCGCACACAGGTCCACCAGGGCGATGCCCGTGAGGTCACTGAGCCTTCGTTGCCCCGCGAGAAGCGACGCACACCTTGCTGCCACGCCACACTGCGTCGGTCATGCTCGGCTTTCCCACATCAAGGCCCCCCAGTGAGCGCCTGCTGATCGCAGGACAGCATTCGGTAGGGATTTCGCTTCGTCCAGAGGGCTTGGCACGATCGTCGATCGCCCGCCGGGCCCCATGACCGGCCCCCGCTCGACCCATAGCTCAGGGATTTTTCGGTGGGTGGGCTTAAACTTGGAGCCCGCGCCAGCGTGGGGCGGCTCGTGGTTCCGTCATGTCAGCCACTCGCCCGTTTCATGGCGACATTGATTCATCCCGTTTCGAGGGTCGTCGCAACAAAAATCACCGCTCTCGACGCTACCGCCTCTGATTGACCGCCACATCCCGGAAGAACATTTCTTGCAAAGCACTGATCCAAAAGAAAAAACCAAGAACTCCGGTGGGGCTGTCGAGCACACCCCGCTGATGAAGCAATTCTTCGCCGCCAAGTCGGACTACCCCGACCTGCTGCTGTTCTTCCGCATGGGCGACTTCTACGAGCTGTTCTACGACGATGCGCGCAAGGCCGCGCGCCTGCTCGATATCACCCTGACCCAGCGCGGCAGTTCCGGTGGTGCGCCGATTCCGATGGCCGGCGTGCCGGTGCATGCCTACGAAGGCTACCTGGCGCGACTGGTGGCGCTGGGCGAGTCGGTGGCGATCTGCGAGCAGATCGGCGACCCGGCGCTGGCCAAGGGACTGGTCGAGCGCAAGGTGGTGCGCATCGTCACCCCGGGGACGGTCACCGACGAGGCGCTGCTGGACGAACGCCGCGACACCTTGTTGATGGCGATCTCGTGCAGCAAGCAAGGCTACGGCCTGGCCTGGGCCGATCTGGCCGGCGGACGTTTTCTGGTCAATGAAGTGGACAGCGTGGACGCGCTGGAAGCGGAAATCGCGCGCCTGGAACCGGCCGAGTTATTGGTGCCCGACGAAGACAACTGGCCGGAGTTCCTGCGCAGCCGCGTCGGCGTGCGGCGGCGGCCACCGTGGTTGTTCGATGCCGACAGCGGCCGGCGTCAACTGCTGGCGTTCTTCAAGTTGCATGACCTGTCCGGCTTCGGCATCGACGACAAGCCCTGCGCCACTGCCGCGGCCGGCGCGCTGCTCGGCTATGTCGAAGAAACCCAGAAACAGCGCCTGCCGCATCTGACCTCCATCGCGATGGAAGTGGCCAGCGAGGCGATCTCGATGAACGCGGCCACGCGCCGCCATCTGGAGCTGGACACGCGCGTCGACGGCGACACCCGCAACACCTTGCTCGGGGTGCTGGACAGCACGGTGACGCCGATGGGCGGACGCCTGCTGCGGCGCTGGCTGCACCGCCCGCTGCGGCTGCGCGAGGTGCTGGTGCAACGTCACCATGCGGTCGGTAGCCTGATCGACAGCGGCGCCGACGTCGATGTGCGCGAGGCCTTCCGCGCGCTCGGCGATCTGGAACGCATCCTCACCCGCGTGGCGCTGCGCTCGGCGCGTCCGCGCGATTTTTCCACCTTGCGCGACGGTCTGGCGCTGCTGCCGAAAGTGCGCACACTCCTCGCGCCACTGGATTCGCCGCGCCTGCAGACCTTGTTTGCCGAACTCGGCGAACACGATGCCACCGCGCATCTGTTGCTCAGCGCGGTGGCCGAACAACCGCCGCTCAAGCTCAGCGACGGTGGCGTCATCGCCACCGGTTACGACGCCGATCTGGACGAGTTGCGCCGCCTGTCCACCAACGCCGATCAATTCCTGATCGACCTGGAACAACGCGAACGTGCCAGCAGCGGCATCGCCACGCTCAAGGTCGGCTACAACCGTGTGCATGGCTATTACATCGAGATCAGCAAGGGCCAGGCCGAGAAAGCGCCACTGCACTACAGTCGCCGGCAGACGCTGACCAACGCCGAGCGCTACATCACCGAAGAACTCAAGAGCTTCGAGGACAAGGTGCTGTCGGCGCGCGAACGCTCGTTGTCGCGCGAAAAACTGTTGTACGAAGGCCTGCTCGACGCACTCGGCGGCGAGCTGGAAGGCCTCAAGCGCTGCGCCAGTGCATTGAGCGAACTCGACGTGCTGGCCGCCTTCGCAGAACGCGCGCAGGTGCTGGACTGGTCGCAGCCGGAACTGGACAGCGCGGCGTGCCTGCGCATCGAACGCGGCCGCCACCCGGTGGTGGAAGCGGTGCGCGACCAGCCATTCGAACCCAACGATCTGGAGTTGCACGCCGACCGCCGCATGCTGGTCATCACCGGCCCGAACATGGGCGGTAAATCGACCTACATGCGCCAGAACGCGTTGATCGTGCTGCTGGCGCATATCGGCAGCTACGTGCCGGCCAGCCGCGCGGTGATCGGGCCGATCGACCGCATCCTCACCCGCATCGGCGCCGGCGACGACCTGGCGCGCGGGCAATCCACCTTCATGGTGGAGATGGCCGAAACCAGCTACATCCTGCATCACGCCACGCCGCACTCGCTGGTGCTGATGGACGAGATCGGCCGTGGCACCTCCACTTACGACGGCCTGGCACTGGCCGATGCGGTCGCACGCCATCTGGCGCATACCAATCGCTGCTACACGCTGTTTGCCACGCATTATTTCGAGCTCACCGCCCTGGCCGACGAATCGCATGCCGGCGGTAGCAGCGGCATTGCGAACGTGCACCTGGATGCGGTCGAGCACGGCGAGCGCCTGGTGTTCATGCACGCGGTCAAGGACGGCCCGGCCAATCGCAGCTTCGGCCTGCAGGTCGCCGCGCTCGCCGGCTTGCCCAAGGCTGCCGTAACGCAGGCGCGCCATCGTCTGGCCGAACTGGAACAACGCGGCGGCGAAAGCCATGTCGCACAGATGGCGCCGACCGCACTGGATGCGCCGCAGCAGTTCGGCCTGTTCACCGCGCCTTCCTCCGCCGCACAGGAAGCGCTGCAGGCGCTCGACCCGGACGAGCTCACACCCAAGCAGGCACTGGAAGCGCTGTACCGCCTCAAGGCATTGCTCTAGCCCACGCTGCGCACCACCAGACAGCAACCAGCAACACCGCACGCTCGTGGTGCCCGGCCCCGGCACGCCACCGGTCGGCAGCGTTCGTCCACACGCATTGAAAGTTATGTTATATCGTTACATATGCCTGTCCCATCCATTTCCGCCGTCTTCGAACCGCTCCGTCCGCTCCAGTGCAACGCAACCGCCATGCTCTTTCCGTGCCGATGAAGCCCTGCGCCGATCCGCTGCTGGTCGGCGCGGCCACGCGGCTGGGCTGTGCGCTGCTGGCCGCGATGTTGTTGTGGCTGGGCTATGCCTGGGTGACCTGCTGACATGCTGGCCCTGCACACGCTCAGTCTCGGCTACGGCTCTCAGGTCACCCTGCAGGCCCTGAACACGCGCATCGCGCGCGGCAGCCTGACGGCGCTGGTCGGGCCCAACGGCGCCGGCAAGACGACGTTGCTGCGCGCCATCGCCGGGGAACTGGCTCCGCTGGCCGGGCGCATCGAACGCGCAGCCGGTCGCATGTCCTGGCTGCCACAACGCACCGCAGTGGATACGCAGTTCCCGATCGATGTGCGCGGCTTCGTCGCGATGGGCTTATGGCAACGCATCGGCGCCCTGCGCGGACTGACAGTGGCCGACGCCGCGCAACTGGACCAGGCGTTGTCGGTTCTGGGTCTGGGCGCGCTTGGCAGCCGCCCGATCGGCACCTTGTCCGGCGGTCAGCTGCAACGCGCCCTGTTCGCGAGACTGTTGCTGCAGGACGCGGAGCTGATCCTGCTGGACGAGCCGTTCACCGCGATCGACAACCACACCACCGCCGACCTGCTGGCAGTGGTGCATCGCTGGCACCACGAGGGGCGCACCGTGCTGGCGGTGCTGCACGACCTGGAGATGGTGCGGCGGCATTTTCCCGAGACCTTGTTGATCGCCGGTCGCCAGATCGCGCACGGCCCCACCGCCACCGCGCTGAGCGCACACACCCTGGAGCAGGCGCGTAGCGCCGCCGACGCCTTGACCGGGTGCTGGGCAACGCCAGCGCCGTTGCAGCCACACAGTACCGCGCTGTGAGCCTGCCCTGGCAACCGTTCCTGGACTATGTGTTCATGCAGCGCGCGCTGCTGGGATGCACGGCCATCGCGCTCGGCGCCACCCCGATCGGCGTGTTCCTGATCGCGCGTCGCATGAGCCTGATCGGCGATGCAATGGCGCATGCGATTCTGCCCGGCGCGGCGGTGGGCTTCGTGGTGTCCGGGTTGTCGCTGGGCGCGATGACGCTGGGCGGTATCGTGGCCGGCCTGCTGGTAGCGGTGCTGACCGGTGCGGTGTCACGGGCCACGCGGCTGCAGGAGGACGCCTCGCTGGCAGCGTTCTACCTGATCTCGCTGGCGCTGGGCGTGCTGCTGGTCTCGCTCAAGGGCTCCAACGTGGACTTGATGCACGTGCTGTTCGGCAGCGTGCTGGCGCTGGACGACCCTGCGCTGTTCCTGCTGTGCACGATCGCCACGCTCACCTTGATCGTGCTGTCCATGCTGTATCGCCCGCTGGTGCTCGAATGCGTGGACCCGCAGTTCCTGCGCACCGTGGGCCGCAGCAGTCTGCTCACGCATCTGCTGTTCCTGGCACTGGTGGTGCTGAATCTGGTGGCCGGCTTCCAGGCGCTGGGCACCTTGATGGCGGTCGGCATCATGATCCTGCCCGCAGCCACCGCGCGCTTCTGGGCCCGGCGTCTGGCGCCGATGCTGTTGATCGCCCTGGCGGTGGCGCTGCTGGCCTCGGTGGTCGGGTTGCTGCTGTCGTACCGCTTCGACCTGCCCTCCGGTCCCACCATCATCCTGGCCGCAGGCACCTTGTATTTGCTGTCCTTGTTACTCGGCCCGGAAGACAGTCTGGCCGCAAATGCGCGACCGCGCGGGCGACGTGCTGTCGCGGGAGGCGCGCCATGAGCCGGCGCCTGCATGCCTTGCTCGGCATCGGCGTGCTGCTGGTACTGGCGGCGATCGTCGCGTTGTCCAATCGCGAGGAACCGACCGCGCAGCCGCATGGCGCGCAACCGCTGCGCGTGGTGGCCAGCTTTTCGATCCTGGGCGACCTGGTCCGTCAGGTCGGCGGCCCACGCGTCGCGCTGACCACGCTGGTCGGCCCGGAAGGCGATGCACATGTCTACCAGCCCACCCCGGCCGATGCGCGCGCGCTGGGAACCAGCGACCTGGTCTTCGTCAACGGGCTCGGCTTCGAAGGGTGGCTGGACCGACTGGTCCACGCCTCCGGTTACCACGGCACCATTGTGGTGGCCAGCGACGGCGTGGCGCCGCGCCGGCTCGACACCAGTGGCGCGCACGCCGGTCATGCGCATTCCGCACTCGACCCGCACGCCTGGCAGAGCGTGCCCAACGTGGAGCGCTACGTGACCAACATCGCCGACGCACTGTCCAGGGCCGACCCCGGCGGTGCCCGGATTTACCGCGCCAATGCTGCCGCCTACCAGCTGCGCCTGCGTGCACTGCATGCGCAGATCCTGCGCAGCATCGCGGCGCTGCCGCCGCAGCGGCGCACCATCGTCACCTCGCACGATGCCTTCGGCTATTTCGCTGCCACCTACGGACTGCGTTTCGAGGCACCGCAGGGCGTGTCCACCGAGGCCGAGGCGTCCGCCCACGACGTGGCTCGATTGATCACGCAGATTCGGCGCGACGGCGCGGCGGCCTTGTTCGTCGAAGACATCACCGATCCACGGCTCTTGCAGCAGATCGCGCGCGAAACCGGCATCCGTATCGGCGGCACCTTGTATTCGGATGCGCTATCGCATCCGGGCGGGCCGGCGAGCACCTATCTGGACTTGATGCATCACAACCTCACCGCGCTGCTGCAAGCGCTCGATCCTTCCAGGAGTTCGCCATGACTGCCCCGCAGATTCCCGTCACCGTGCTGACCGGCTTCCTCGGCGCCGGCAAGACCACGTTGTTGAACCGCATCCTCACCGAGCCGCACGGACACCGCTACGCAGTCATCATCAACGAATTCGGCGAGACCGGCATCGACAACGATCTGGTGGTCAATGCCGACGAAGAAATCTTCGAAATGAACAACGGTTGCATCTGCTGCACCGTGCGCGGCGACCTGATCCGCATTCTCGATGGATTGATGAAGCGCCGCGACTTCGATGCGATCCTGATCGAAACCACCGGCATGGCCGATCCCGCGCCGGTGGCGCAGACCTTCTACGTCGACCCGGACGTCGCTGCCAGGACCCGACTGGACGCAATCGTGACGGTCGTCGATGCAGTCAATCTCGCCACCCACCTGGACGAGGCGCACGAGACCGCCGAGCAGATCGCCTTCGCCGATGTCGTATTGCTCAACAAGATCGATCTGGTCCAGCCCGCGCAACTGGAGACGGTCGAGGCGCGCATCCGCGGCATCAATCCCTATGCGCGCATCGTGCGCAGCCAGCGCTGCGACGTCCCGCTGGACGAGGTGCTCGGGCTGGCCGCGTTCACCCTCGAACGCGTACTGGAGCTCGAACCGGATTTTCTCGACGAAGCGAAGACCCACGCGCACGAAGACGACATCGGCTCGGTTTCGCTGCAACTGCAGCAACCGCTGGACCCGATGCGTTTCCAGCAATGGTTTGGTGCCCTGCTGCGCGACCACGGCACCGATATCCTGCGCTCCAAGGGCATCCTGGATCTTGCCGGCGAGCCGCGCCGCTACGTCATCCAGGGCGTGCACATGCTGACCGATGGCGACTTTCTCGATGCCTGGCCGCCGGGACAAGCGCGCGTGTCCAAGCTCGTGTTCATCGGCCGTGACCTGGAACGCATGCGCCTGCGCGAAGGATTCAGCGCCTGCGTGGCGGCATGAGCGCGCCGCTGCAACCGCAGGTCGCCGATCAGGAAGCACGGACATCGGCGTCCGGTCTGTCCTTGCGCATCTCCGCGGTCCCGGTTGCCGTTGCCGTCAGCGGTGGACGCCTGGCGACGGCCTGGGGTGACGGCTGTATCCGCAGCTTCGCCAGGCAGCAGGCACCGGACTGCGTGCAGGTGCACGACGGCGCGATCCTGGCCTTGGCCGCAGACGACGCGGGCGGCCTGCTGAGCGGTGGCGACGATGGCGTGTTCGCACGCACGGATGCCGCCGGCATGCAGGTGCTGGCGCGTTTTCCCGGCCAGTGGGTCGAGCATGTCGGCACCAGCGCCGATGGCGGGCATGCGTGCGCGGTCGGTCGCCGCGTGCATCTGTGGGACGCCGCCGGCGACACCCAGGTGCTGGAGCATCCCTCCACGGTAGGCGGCATGGCCTTCGATCGCAGCGGCCGACGCCTGGCGGTCGCCCATTACGGTGGGCTCACGCTGTGGACGCGCAATGCCACCGGCTGGAGCGCATCGTCGTTGCCGTGCCGTGGCAGCCACCTCGGAGTGATCTGGTCGCCGGACGACAGGTACGTGCTGAGCAGCATGCAGGAGCAGGCCGTGCATGGGTGGCGCGTCGCAGATCGGATGCAGCTGCATATCGCCGGCTACCCCGGCAAGGTCAGGCAGTGGAGTTGGGTCGAGCCCGCACCATGGTTGGCCAGCGGCAGCGCAACCGCCGCCTTGCTGTGGCCCTTCGACGGCAAGCACGGGCCGCTGCAGCGCACGCCCCTGGCGCTGTTCCAGGACGACGGCCAGGCCCTGGTGAGCGCCTTGTGCACGCTCCCAGGCCGGCCCACGGTGCTCGCCGGCAAGAGCGACGGCAGCATACTGATCGGCGAGGCGACCACACCGCAGCAATGGCATGTGCTCCGCCATGCCGGCGGCACCGCGCTGGCGCTGCTGGCGGTCCTCCCGCAGCCGTACTGGCTGCTGGCTGCACACGCCGACGGCTCGGTGCTGTGGATGCCCTTGCTGCCGCCATGAGCGCCATCTGCAGATCAACGGTGCCATGGCACGCCTTCCCGCTCGCTCCGCCTTGGCCCCGCGCAATCGCCTGGCCCATTCATCCCCTCGCTCCCATGCCTAGCTCCCCTATGACGCCCCGTTCCCGCCGCGCACACGCCTCGGCGCTGCCCGCCGCCTGGATTGTCTGCTTCGCCGTTGCAATCGCCCTGCCGCCCTGCACTGCCATCGCGGCACAGGGGCCCGATACCACTGCGCGTACGCTGGATGCGATCACGGTCCAGGCCGATGCTCCAGCCATGCCGTTTTTGCCCACTGCCGGGAGACTCGGCCTTTCGCCTGCGCAGACGCCGGCCACACTCGACGCGATCGATGCCGAGGCGATGCAGGCGCGCGGACTGCAAAGCGTCGAACAGGCGGTGACCACCCTGCCCGGCATCACCAGCGGCGGTTCGCCCGGCAACCTGTCCAGCCTGTCGATGCGTGGCTTCAGCGGCGGCCAGATCACGATGCTGCACAACGGCCTGTACCTGGGACCATCAAGCATGACCACGCGCCCGCAGAACAGTTTCAACCTGCAAAGCGTGGAAGTGCTCAAGGGGCCGGCGTCGGTGATCTACGGCCAGGGCGCGATCGGCGGTGCGGTCAACGTGATCGACAAGCAACCGGTCTTCGATACGCCCCGCTACGATCTGCTCGCCGGCGTCTCGCGCTTCGGTGGCCGCGAGGCCGGCCTTGGCGGCGGCGGCCGGCTCGACGATACATTGGCCTATCGCGCCGATATCAGCCGCGTGTCCTCGGACGGCTTCGTGCACGCCGCCGGCTCGGACACGCTCGATCTCAGCGCCGCACTGCTTTGGCGGCCCAGCGCCACGCTGCGCGCGCAGCTGTCGGTGGATTACGCCAACGACCATCCCAGCACCTATTTCGGAACGCCATTGCTGCCCGCCGATGCTGCGCGCGCACCGCTGCACGATGCGCTGCGCAGCGCCGACGGCCGGGTCGTGGACGCAGCCCTGCGCCGCAACAACTACAACGTCGTGGATGCCGACATCGCCTCGCGCCAACTCTGGCCGCAGGCCTGGCTGGAATGGTCGCCGAGCCAGGCCATCCGCGTACGCAGTCTGCTCTATGCCTTCGACGCCTCGCGCCGTTGGATCAACGCGGAGAACTATGCCTACAACGCCAGCAGCGGGCGGATCGACCGCGACCGCTTCTTCGTCTTCCATCGCCAACACCTGTGGGGCAACCAGACCAGCGCGACCATCGACCAGCCGGTGGGCGGTCACGCCAATCGCCTGGTGGTCGGGCTGGACTACAACCGCATGCACTTCGTCCGCGAGCGCGGCTTTCCCGATGGCGACAGCGTCGATGCCGATACGCTGGGGCCGAGCGGTCTCTTCGGCGAGCGCCAGCCGCGGCGCAGTCCGACCCGCTGGACCAACACCGCGCTGTTCGTGGAGGACGCGCTGGACCTGGACGCCCAGCTGAAACTGGTGCTGGGCGGACGCTGGGAATCGCTGGATCTGGACCGTCGCAACTTCACCGCCGACGGTCAGTTCCAGGCCGCCACCAGCTTTTCGCGGCGCTACCGCCCCAACAATGCCCGCGTCGGGCTGGTGTACGCGCTGACCCCGGCGTTGACCCCCTACCTCTCCTACACCACCGGCAGCGATCCGCCCGGTTCCAATATCCTGCTGGTCAATGCCGGCGAAGATTTCGGACTCAGCACCTCGCGCCAGTACGAAGCCGGCGTCAAGGCCGCGCGCAGCGATCAACGCGCCAGCGCCACCCTGGCGCTGTACGACATTCGCCGCGACAACATCCTGAGCCTGACCGCCCAGGACGTGCTCAGCAACATCGGCAGCCAGACCTCGCGCGGCGTGGAGCTTTCGGCGTCGGCCAAACTCACTGAGCAATGGGCAGTGGACGCCAACGTTGCCTATACCGATGCCCGCTACCGCGACTTCATCGACAGCAGTACCGGCACCGACGTCTCCGGCAATCGTCCGCCCAATGTCCCACGCACCGTGTTCAACCTGTGGACCCATCTGGACGCGGTCGGCGCGTTGCCGCTGGAACTCGGGCTGGGCCTGCATGGCGTGGGCACACGCTATGGCGATAACGCCAATACATTGCAGTTGGAGCGCTACGTACTGACCGATGTTTACGCCACCTATCGGCTGACGCCAGCGCTGGCGCTGAGCCTGCGAGCGGACAATCTGTTCGACAAGCGCTACGTGCAGTGGGCCGACATCTCCTATCCGCAGCAGGTGATGCTGGGCCAGCCGCGCAGTTACGCGCTCAGCCTGCGTGGCACGTTCTAGCCGGCGCCTGTGGGCGTGGCTGGCATGGCTGCACCGTTGGTTCGGCGTCGCACTGTGCCTGGCGTTTGCGGTGTGGTTCAGCAGCGGCATCGTGATGCTGTTCGTGCCGTTCCCCGCCCTGCCCGATAGCGCCCGTCGCGCCGGCAGCGACCCATTGGCGCTGGCGCGGGTGCATATCGCGCCGGCCACGGCCCTGTCCATCGGAGGCGGTGGCGACGGCATGCGCTTGATCTCGGTCGCCGGACGGCCGCGCTATGTAATCGATCAGGCCACACTGGTGCGCAGCATCGATGCGCGCAGCGGCGCCCTGCTCGGCATGCTGGACAGCGCGCAGGCACGCACCGTGGCCGCGCGCTTCGCCCATGCGCGGGTCCGCCGGCTGGTCGGCCCGCTGCAGGTGGATCAATGGAGCGTGCACCAGCATTTCGATGCCTGGCGTCCGTTCTACCGCGCAGAACTGGACGATGCCGCAGGCACCGAGCTGTACGTGTCCGCACGCAGCGGCGAGGTGATGCAGCGTACCCGCGCCAGCGAACGTCGCTGGAACTGGCTGGGCGCCATTCCGCACTGGCTGTATTTCACCGTGCTGCGCCACGACTTCGGTGCCTGGGATCGCACGGTCTGGTGGGTGGCATTGGCCGCACTGATCGGCGCGGCGTCCGGCACGCTGCTCGGCCTGTACCGGACATGGCAGATCCGGATGCGGCGGCGCGCGGGCTGGTCGGCCTTCGGTGGCGTGCTGCGCTGGCACCACGGCCTGGGCCTGGGCGGTGCGGCGATCGTGCTGGTGTGGATCTTCAGCGGCTGGCTGTCGATGGACCACGGCAGGCTGTTCTCGCGCGGTCAACCGTCACCGCAAGCAGTGAGGCGCTATGCGGCCGACTCGTTGCAACACGCACTGGCCGGCGTCGCGCCTGACGCACTGCAACCGCTGGACGGCAGCGGCGAGATCGCTTTCAGCGTCGTCGGCGGGCATGCATGGGCAAGCGGCCGTGGTGGAGCCGGCGACAACGCCACCCTGGGACTCGCCTCTGCCCCGGCGGCCACGTACCGCCTGTCGTCGCAGGCACGGCGCGCGGCGATTGTTGCCGCAGCGGCCCAAACATGGCCGCTGACGGCCGATCCAGGCGGCAGGCAGCCACGGCCCAACGAGACGCTCTATCGGGAGGCCGATGCCATTGCTGACGATGCCGTGCGCGTGGCACTGGCCTCGCCGCAGGGCGCCGCGCTGTACTTCGATTCGCAGACAGGCCGACCGCTGCTGCAACTGGACGCAAGCCGCAAGGCGTATGCATGGCTGTACTTCGCGCTGCACACCACCCGGGTACCTGGACTGATCGCCTATCCACGCTTGCGCCTGGCGTTGCAACTCACGTTGCTGGCAATCGGCTGGTGCCTGAGCATCACCGGCATCGTGCTGGCCTGCAAAAGGCTGCGTTTGTGTGCACAGCAGCGGTCGTCCACTGCCCCGAACGATCGTCGGGGACAGCAAGGGAACTGACTAGACGCCTTCGGACGCACGCGACGAGTGGTGACCGGTGATCAGCCACTGGCCATCGATCTCCTCGAAGGTAAACAGAAAGCGGGCATTGACCGGTTCGGACACGCCATTGCGTTCGAACACGAAGGTATACAGGCCGCCGATCACCACCGTGCCCAATCTGGCGCTGACCCGCTTCTTCTGCACGGTAATGCCACAGCTCAAGCCATCGACGGCCAGGAAGGATTCGAAATAGGCGCGGCGGTCCTCGTAACGACCGCGGATATCGTCGGACAGCGTCGGGACCAGGATGGCGTCGTCCGCGTAGAGCGCGAGCAATGCATCGATATCGCGCCTGCCCACGGTTTCCGCCCAACGCAGCAGCACCTTTCCGGCCTCGGTCAGGCAAAAGGCGGCAGTGCGTGCGGCAACGGCGGGTTGGAAGTCGGCAACGGCGGCATCGGTGGTCATCGGTGGTTCCTTTCGCAGCAAGGGCAGGGGCGGCCGGCAGTCGCCGGATACAATTGTTACATTATAACAATTTGACGTGAGCGCGATGCGAGGAACCGTGTCGTCTCGGCCGTACTCGTTCTATCCCCGCCTTTGCGACGCGCCAGACAGCTTTCCCCACCGAACCGGCGCCATGCTCCATCACGCAGCCGCCCTGAAGGGAGAGGCCCATTCCTTGCTGCAGATCGTCGCCGGTGTGCGGATTCGTGAAGGCATGCAGTGGATCGAACCAAATCGACGTGCTGCAATATGCAACGTCGATGCTGCGAATGCGCCGCGCCAAGCAGGCAGATCCATAGCTAGAAACTATCGAAGCAGTAATATCATTCTAATTCCGCAAATCGAGGCGACGTTTTATGGTGACCAGATGGACTAGAAGAGCCCGCCAGATGCGCCAACCCGCCCGATCGCTGCCCTTCCCGTCTTCACCACATCGCCGCTGATCTCGATCCATTCGTCCAGCGCTCTCTTCGCCCGCATGCGCCAGCCGCCTCGGCGCGCCACTCCCCAAGTGCACACGCACACAGGTAACCGCCATGACCACCGAAGCAAAGTGCCCCTTCAACCACGCCGTCGTCGGCACCGGCACCACCAACCGCGATTGGTGGCCCAAGCAGCTGCGCGTGGACCTGCTCAGCCAGCATTCGAGCAAGTCCAACCCGCTGGGCCAAACCTTCAACTACGCCGAAGCGTTCAAGCGCATCGATCTGGCAGCACTCAAGCAGGAACTGCGTGCGCTGATGACCGACTCGCAGGACTGGTGGCCGGCCGACTTCGGCCATTACGGCCCGCTGTTCGTGCGCATGGCCTGGCATAGCGCCGGCACCTACCGCATCGGCGACGGGCGTGGCGGTGGCGGTCGCGGCCAGCAGCGTTTCGCGCCGCTCAACAGCTGGCCGGACAACGTCAGCCTGGACAAGGCGCGCCGCCTGTTGTGGCCGATCAAGCAGAAATACGGCCAGGCGATTTCCTGGGCCGACCTGATGATCCTCACCGGCAACGTCGCGCTGGAAAGCATGGGCTTCAAGACCTTCGGCTTTGCCGGCGGCCGCGAAGACACCTGGGAACCGGATCAGGACCTGTACTGGGGCCGCGAAACCAAGTGGTTGGGCGGCGACGATCGCTACGCGCACGGCTCGCCCGGTGTGGACGAAGCGCATGGCGTGCTGGTGAAGGACGACGACAGCGAAGTGCCGCACACCCGCGATCTGGAAAACCCGCTGGCCGCCGTGCAGATGGGCCTGATCTACGTCAATCCGGAAGGCCCGGACGGCAAGCCCGACCCGATCGCGGCCGCGCGCGACATCCGTGACACCTTCGCGCGCATGGCGATGAACGACGAAGAGACCGTGGCGCTGATCGCCGGCGGCCACACCTTCGGCAAGACCCACGGCGCAGGCCCGGCCGACAACGTCGGCGCCGAGCCGGAAGCCGGCGAGCTGGAAAGCCAGGGCCTGGGCTGGCACAACCGCTACGGCAGCGGCAAGGGCGCCGACACCATCACCAGCGGCCTGGAAGTCACCTGGACCACCACGCCCGCGCAGTGGAGCAACGACTTCTTCGACCACCTGTTCAAGTTCGAGTGGGAGCTGAGCAAGAGCCCGGCCGGCGCGCACCAGTGGGTGGCCAAGAACGCCGACGCCATCATTCCCGATGCGCACGACGCGTCGAAGAAGCATCGCCCGACCATGCTGACCACCGATCTGGCGCTGCGTTTCGATCCCGCCTACGAGGCGATCTCGCGTCGCTTCCACCAACACCCCGACCAGTTCGCCGATGCCTTCGCCCGCGCCTGGTTCAAGCTCACTCACCGCGACATGGGCCCGCGCTCACGTTATCTGGGCGCGGATGTACCGAGCGAAGAACTGCTGTGGCAGGACCCGGTGCCGGCCGTCGACCACGCTCTGATCGATGCGCAGGACGCAGCCGCACTCAAGCAGGCCATCCTCGCCTCCGGCTTGAGCGTGGCGCAATTGGTGTCCACTGCATGGGCCTCGGCGTCGACCTTCCGTGGCTCGGACAAGCGCGGCGGTGCCAACGGGGCACGCATCCGCCTGGCACCGCAAAAGGATTGGCAGGCCAACCAGCCCGAGCAGCTCGCCAAGGTGTTGGCCGCGTTGGAACGCATCCAGGCCGATTTCAACGGCAGCCAATCCGGCGGCAAGAAGGTCTCGCTCGCCGACCTGATCGTGCTGGCCGGCAATGCCGCGGTCGAACAGGCTGCACACGCCGCCGGCCACAGCGTGACCGTGCCGTTCGCGCCAGGCCGCACCGATGCCTCGCAGGAACAGACCGATGTCGACTCCTTCGCCGTACTCGAACCGGTGGCCGACGGCTTCCGCAACTTCGCCAAGCGCCGCTACGCCGTGCCAGCGGAAGCCTTGTTGATCGACAAGGCGCAGCTGCTGACCTTGACCGCACCGGAGCTGACCGTACTGGTCGGCGGCCTGCGCGTGCTCGGCGCCAATGTAGGCGACTCCACGCATGGCGTGTTCACCACCCGCCCCGGCGTGCTGAGCAACGACTTCTTCGCCAACCTGCTCGACATGCGCACCGAGTGGAAGGCCACTTCCGAAGCGAAGGATCTTTACGAAGGCCGCGACCGCAGCACCGGCGAACAGAAGTGGACCGGCACGCGTGTGGACCTGGTGTTCGGCTCCAACTCGATCCTGCGCGCCGTTGCCGAGGTCTATGCAAGCGCCGACGCACAGGAGAAGTTCGTCCACGACTTCGTCGCGGCCTGGACCAAGGTGATGCAGCTGGATCGTTTCGATCTGGCGTGAGTCGCAAGGTGCGCGCTTTCATGCGTGCGCCTGCAGCTTTGGTGAACCACGCAAAGACATCGACTCAGCGCACTGAAAAACGCCCCGGAGCGCTGGGCAATGCTGATCACGGGGGAGCGGCTGACGAAACCATCTCGTGACCATCCGGCGGGCGCCGCCATCGCTAGATGCAGCGTGTGCAACGCGCACATGCCGCCTCTGTGTATGCCGGCGGCACCTATCTGTCCATTGTTCGCAACACATTGTCAGGCACTGCCACTTCAAGATCGTGAGATCTCGCGGGTCTTGAAGAGATTGGTCGGTGCGGAGAGTTCAATGGTAGAGCCGCTGATCTGCGGCTTGGCTGCATGGCTCTTGCGCCCGCCTACCATCGCGGGACACGCCGCCAGTACGTCTCTGTGGGCTCTTATGCGGCATCCATGCCGCATAAGAGCCCGCAACGGTAGGCGGGCAAGGACCGGCCTTGATGGTCGGTGCGCATCTGCAAGCAATGCAGCAACGGCTTTTATTCGCTTGCACTCATGGAGTTGTAGGCCTGCACATCAGGTCGAAGCAACCGCCAGATGCCGCTTTCCGCCCAGCAATCGACCACCTCTCTGGTGCGGTGTCCTCGCCGCTTGCGGGACCCTGTGGCGGCATGGATGCCGCCACGGAGCCTCCACGGACGGATTCACGGCGTGTCCCGCGAGCGGTGAGGACACCGCGCCCTCGACCAACGCGGCTTGGCCCCCCAGCCGGCACTAAACGTGGCCAACAAAACCTGCGTGACTGCTCGCCAGGTTTTGTTGGCAGCACTCAAGCATCTGATCGATGGTTTTCGCAACTGCATGCATTCGCAGAGCGCAATACAAATCGGCGCTTCCCATCGCGCTAGGGAAGCGCGATTTTTTCTTCAGTGAACAGCATGACCAGCACCCAAGATTTTTGTTTCTCTCATCCAATCGCAGCAAAACAACCACGCACCGCTACAGCGCGTCGATATCGCCCAGCGCGTTGATCAGCCGGCGGGCACGCTTGTCCGGCTTGCCCTCGGGTGCGCGATAGCCGGTGCGTTCGGCGGCGCGCTGCAGCCGCCATTGCGAGCGGGCTTCTCGGGAGGCATCGCTTTCCACGTACAGCGCCTGTGCGACCGGTGCAGAGCCGCGCACATCGCTCAACGCCGCGACGGTGATCTCGAAGATCTCGCCGCCACGGTCGATGCGCAATTGCTCGCCGCTGCGCAACGTACGCGAGGGCTTGGGTCGCTGGCCGGCGACATCCACCTTGCCGTTGTCCACCGCCGTCTTGGCCAGGCTGCGCGTCTTGAAGAAGCGTGCCGCCCACAGCCAGACATCCAGCCTGACCGTCGTCGCTTGTTCCACCAGTTGAGTCATCGGGTTGTGCTTGCCGTGGGTTCAATGGGCTGCAGGCCGGTGTGGTCATCGCCGCTGCATCGGCGCGTCATAACGGGCTGCACTGAGCGAAAAATATTTGGGCAACCTCGTCGAAACTCAAGCGCCACCGCCAGCCAGACCAAGCCTGCCTGCCACACACTGGCTGACCGATACAGGCAGAGCTGCATAGCGCGTGTGGTGCCCGTGGCATCGGCCTAGCGAGCTCGCTCTTCCATGGCTGTTGAGATTCGCAAGGCGACCGCACACCTCGCACATGCCAATGCTAGTGTTCGCAGCTTCCGCACCACGGCGTGTCTGCGATGCCCAAATCCGCTGTCCTGACCGAAGGCCCGATCGGCAAGAATCTGCTGCTGTTCGCGATGCCGATCCTGGCGGGAAACATCGCCCAATCGCTCAACGGTTCGATCAATGCGATCTGGGTGGGCCGCTACCTCGGCGAGGCGGCGCTGACTGCGGCCGCCAATGCCAACAGCATCATGTTCTTCCTGATCGGCTCGGTGTTCGGTATCGGCATGGCCTCGACCATCCTGATCGGCCAGGCGATGGGCGCGCGCGACATCGCCCAGGCGCGCAAGGTCATGGGCACCAGCGCCAGTTTCTTCGGCGGGCTGTCGGCAGTGATCGCGGTGCTCGGCTGGTTTCTGGCGCCGCATCTGTTGACCGCGATGGGCACGCCGGCGGCATCGCAAACGCTGGCCGAGGCGTACCTGCGGGTGATCTTCCTGGCCATGCCGCTGATCTATGTGTTCGCGTTCCTGTCGGCGGCGCTGCGCGGCACCGGCGATGCCCGCACGCCGTTCCGCTTTTTGTTGGTGTCGGTGGTGCTGGACATCGTATTCAACCCGCTGCTGATCTTCGGCCTGGGCCCGTTTCCGGCGCTGGGCATCGCCGGTGCGGCCTGGGCCACGTTGCTGGCGCAGGCGGTGGCGCTGGGCGGTTTGCTGCTGTATCTGCGCAGCAAACGTCATGTCCTGTGGCTGGGGCGCGGCGATCTGCGCCTGTTCCGCATCGCGCCGACGATCCTACGCGCGCTCATCGTCAAAGGCGTGCCGATGGGCCTGCAGATGGTGCTGATTTCCTTGGCCATGATCGCGATGATGACGCTGGTCAATGGCTTCGGTACCGACACCGCAGCCGCTTACGGCGCGGCGCTGCAGCTATGGACCTATGTGCAGATGCCGGCGATGGCGCTGGGCGCTGCGTGCTCGACGATGGCCGCGCAGAACGTGGGCGCCGGTCTCTGGAACCGTGTCGATGCGACCGCGCGTACCGGTATCGTCGCCAACGTCCTGATGACCGGCGTGCTGATCGGACTGTTGATCCTGTTCGACCGCTGGACGCTGGCGCTATTCCTGCCCGCCGACAGCCCGACGCTGGAGGTCGCGCGGCATCTCAATCACATCGGTATCTGGTCGTTCCTGCTGTTCGGCGTGAGCTTTGTGATTTCCGGCGTGGTGCGCGCCACCGGTGCGGTGATCCCGCCACTGCTGATTCTGGCGTTCGGCCTGTGGGGAGTGCGCGTACCGCTGGCGAACGTCTTGATTCCGCATCTGGGAGCCGATGGCATCTGGTGGAGCCTTCCGATCAGCTCGGTGTGCTCGATGCTGCTGTCGCTGGCGTATTACCGCTGGGGCGGCTGGCGCAAGGCACGCATGCTGGCCACGCCTGCAGATCCTTCGGCACTGGCTGCCGCCGCCGAAGTGCCGGCGCATCCGGCGTCACCGATTGCAGATACGGCGCCAATCACGGATGTGCCGCAGCCGCGCCAGCGCTGACGTCGGCTGGCAGCACGAGCGTGGCGCTGCCACAACGGCTGACATCACGCCTGGTCGAAAGCAGCAGGAGGATGCCCTGTTGAGATGATCGATGCAGCGTACAGGCGCTTGGTGGTTCATCGACGACCTGCCAGACCCAGGTAACGCTAGCGGGCAGCTGCCAGGAGGTCTTTCCCACTAGCAACAACCACGCGCTCGCCTACCCCGCGCACCTCACGCACGCACCACCGTCAAATCCCCAATCCCCAATCTCGATTCCCTAATCCCGATTCCCACAACGCAAACGGCCGCCCGAAGGCGGCCGTTTGGCAATGGCAGGACAAGCCTGCCAGTGACTTACTCAGCCTTGGCAGCAGCCTGGCGAGCGGCCTTGGCCTGTGCAGCGGCGGCCAGATCTTCCTTGATGCGGGCAGCCTTGCCTTCCAGACCACGCAGGTAGTACAGCTTGCCGGCGCGCACCTTACCGCGACGCTTCACTTCGACCGAGTCGATGATGGCGCTGTGGGTCTGGAACACGCGCTCGACGCCAAAGCCGTGCGAAATCTTGCGCACGGTGAATGCGGAGTTCAGGCCGGCATTCTTGGTACCGATCACCACGCCCTCATAGGCCTGCACGCGCTCGCGGTTGCCTTCCTTCACCTTGACGTTCACCACGACGGTGTCGCCCTGGTTGAACTCCGGCAGCTGGCGCTGGATCTGGGCGGCTTCGAAGTCAGCCAGGATGGTCTTGTTGAGTTTGCTCATGGTGGGCACCGCGTGTCTGGTGATATTGGACCGGCAGTCGCCGCACGGCGATTGCTCGAGGTTCGTAGGAGGGCCAAGCGCAGGGCTGGCCAGCAAGCCGCATATTGTACCCCAATCAATCTTGCAAGAGCTAGGGGTGAGCCCTTATTTCTCGTCGTCCGGGGCGAGTTCGCGGCGAAACTCGTCCAGCAGACGGCGATCGTTCTTGTCCAACCCGGCCTCATCGAACAGGTCCGGGCGACGCAGCCAGGTCCGGCCCAGCGACTGCTGCCGGCGCCAGCGCGCAATCGCGCCGTGGTTGCCCGAGCGCAGCACGTCCGGCACATCGCCCCAGTCGTGGGTCGACGGATGGCTGTAGTGCGGGCAGTCGAGCAGCCCTTGCGGGCCTTCGAAACTGTCCTGGGCTGCGGATTCGGCGTCGTTCAACACCCCCTCCTGCAACCGCGTCACCACATCCACCAGCACCGCTGCGCCCAATTCGCCGCCGGACAACACGTAGTCGCCGATGGAGATTTCCATATCCACCGCCTGCGCCAGAAACCGCTCGTCCACGCCTTCGTAGCGCCCGCACAGCAACACCATGCGTGGCAACTGCGCCAGCTCGCGAGCGAGCGGCTGGGTCAACGGCCGCCCCTGCGGGCTGAGATAGATCACCGGCGCCGGACGCGCGTCTGCCGCCTGCACCGCGTCCAGACAGGCCCGCAGCGGCTCGATCAACATCACCATGCCGGGCCCGCCACCGAACGGACGATCGTCCACCCGGCGGTAATTGCCCTGCGCATGATCGCGCGGATTCCAGCCCTGCAAGTCCAGCAAGCCACGCTCCTGCGCCCGCCCGACCACGCCGAACGCCGCGCATTGCGCGATGAACTCGGGGAACAGGCTGATGACGTCGATGCGCACTGGAGAATCGGGAATCGGGATTGGGGAATGGGTAGAGCAAGAGCGGAGCCGGGGCACCGCTTTGATCAGAAATCCGGGTCCCAATCCACCACGATCAAGTTGGCGTCGAAGTCGACCGACTTGACGAAATCCGGCAGCACGAACGGCACCAGCCGCTCGCGATCGCCGCGCACCACCATCACGTCGTTGGAGCCGGTGGAGAACAGATGCGAGACCGTACCGAGCTTGACGCCCTCGACGGTTTCCACCTGCAGCTCTTCCAGATCCACCCAATAATATTCATCGGGCTTGGGCGGCGGCAGCACGCTGCGCGAGACGTAAATCTCGGTTCCGTGCATGGCTTCGACGGTGTCACGGTCACTGACGTCGGGGAACACCGCAATCAGATTCTTGCCCTGATCGCGTCCACGTACGCCACTGACGACCGACTCCTGCCCCGAGGGCGTCCGCACGATCCACGGTTGGTACCGGAAGATCGCGCTACGCGGCTCGGTCCAGGATTCGAGCTTGAGCTCGCCCTTGACACCAAAAGCGCCGACAACCCTGCCCAGCAGGATACGGCGCTCGGTCGGTTTCATCTGCGTCAACTAGGCCGGGCGATACATGCCCGGCCCTCCCGGATCAGGCCGCAGCGGCCTGGGACTTGGATGCTTCGCGATACAGGTTACGCACCTTGTCGGTCAGCTGTGCACCCTGGCCGACCCAATGGTCGACGCGTGCGACGTCCAGCACGACGCGCGGTTCTGCGCCCTGTGCAACCGGGTTGTAGTAACCCAGACGCTCGATGTTGCGGCCGTCGCGCGCGCTGCGCACGTCGGTCACGATGATGTGGTAGAACGGACGCTTCTTGGCGCCGCCGCGGGTCAGTCGAATCTTGACCATGGTGTCGTTTTCCTGAGTTGCCCAGTCGCCAGAAGTGGCGCGGTAAGCCGGCGATTATAGCGGGCTCCGGCGGCGAAGCCAAGCCACCCGGCGCCCGCACGGCAGATCGCTCAGATCGCTTGCCAGGCATGGGTCTGCAGGGCCCGCTCCAGCAACGGCAACTGCGCGGCATGCGGCCCCCAACGCGCCGGCCCCAGCGCCACGATGGCCTGCTGCCCCCGTGCATTGCAGGCGAATGCGCCATCGAAACGCTCCAGCTCGCCCAGCTCCACCGGGCGGCTGATCTGGGCGATACCCAGCGTGTTCAGCCCGGACTGCAGCAACTGCTGCCGGGTCCCCAGCAGTGCCGGCCCCTGCGGCCAGACCAGCCCGCCGCGCTCCCACAGGCCCAGATTCCAGAACGCGCCCTCCAGCACCCTGCCCTGCCGGTCCTGCAGCGCCACATCGTCGTGGTCGGCCTGCATGGCCAGCCGGCGCAGATGCAGCAGCGGAAACGTGCCGACATGCTTGAGTTCCGGCCGCTCGCGTACGTAATCGGTCACCTGCACGCGCAGCCCGGTGTCGGGCATATCCGCCGGCGGCGAGATGGCGACCAGCACATCCAGTGCGACCTCGCGCAATGGGTCGCGGAAATCGTAGTCGGGCGCGAACACGGTGACGCGCAGGCTGGCATCGGCCATGGCCGATGCCAGCAGCGCGGCGTGCAACTGCACCCGCAGCTGGTCCGTTTCCAGTTCCTGGCCGAACAGCGCGCGGCTATCTTCCTGCAGGCGATGCAGATGCAGGTGCAGCCCCAGCGTGGCACCGTCGCGCACCTGCAGCGTGGTGAAGTGGCCGTAGTTGATCAGCGCGGCAGCGCCCAATTGCTGTGCCGTCGCCGGAGCGCCGTTGCAGAAGATCAGCGACATGACAGCACCTGTGCTTCCGCCCACCACTGGGCGACCAATTGCGCGGCCGGCTGTGCAGGCGCCATCCAGGCCGATTGCCCGGCCCAGGCCTGCATGGCGTCCAGGCGGTTGTCGCGCGTCGCGGCCTGACGCATCGGCGCGGTCACTGCGCGCTGTACCGGATACGGGGCTGGTGGCGGCGAATCCGCAGCAGCGGCAGCACGCACATACGGGGTGGCGAGCGCACGCCCCAGCCGGCCGGAAAATGCGCGGGTCGGCTGGGTCTGTTCCGGTTCGGCCTGGGCCAGGGCGTCGGCCCAGGCGCTCGGCAGCGCCGCCTCGGGGGTGCGCAGCAAGCCGGTGCCGATCTGTACGGCGCTTGCACCCAGCATCAGCGCTGCGGCAATGCCGCGCGCATCGGCGATGCCGCCTGCGGCGATCACCGGGATATCCAGGTGATCGACCAATCGCGGCAACAAGGCAAACAGCCCGGTCATCTGCCGCTCGGCACGACCGGCGTCGAACGCACCGCGATGCCCGCCGGCTTCGGCGCCCTGCGCGACCACCGCATCGGCACCGGCCGCCTGAGCCGCACGCGCTTCGTCCAGCGTCGTCGCGCAAGCGAACCAGGCGATGCCGGCGCGCTTCAGGCGTGTCACCTGATCGGGCCGAAAGACGCCCATGATCGAAGATGCGACCGCAGGACGAGCGGCGAGCAAGGCCTCGAACTGGGCATCGAAGTCGGCCGGTGTTGCATCGCCCGCCGCCTCGGGAACCGGCGGCCCCCACTGCGATAGAAACTCGCGCACGCGCGCCTCGGCATCGGCATCGCGTACAGGTGCCGGATCGGGAATCCACAGATTGATCTGTGCAGGCCCCGCACTCGCGTCACGAAACGCCGCCATCCACGCCACGATGTCCTGCGGCTGCGACAGCACCGCGCCCATGGCGCCCATGCCGCCAGCGTTGGCGACAGCGACCGACAACGGCACCGGGCAGGCGCCGGCCATGGGGCTGAGCAGGATCGGCAGGCCTAAACCGAAACGCTGCTGGAAGGCGTCGATATGCGAAAACGAACCCATCGTGCGCGGCCTGGAATGATGAGACGTCATGGTAACCGCCGGTGCATCCGGCGCGCGCGCAGCATGGCGATCGACCAACGTCCGTCAGTTACCGCAGTGGCAACGGCAGGACGCGACATAGCTTGATCGACAGCGTGTTGATCGACGACGCTTGCGCGTGCGTCGGCACGCTGATCGATCCGACCATCCGCATCATCACCAGCCACGCCACCGACACTGCCGGCAGCAGCACGATCTAGCCAGTGGTCGACTGCAGCGCCCGCATGATTGCCAGCGCGTGCGACGCAACGCGTGCCTGTCGAGGCACGCGTTGCCGCTTGAAACTCAACGGAACGGCATGCCGCCACGGCCGCCCATGGCGCCCATCATGCCCTTCATGTTGCGCATCAGGCCCTTCATGCCGCCGCCGGCCAGCTTGCCCATCATCTTTTCCATCTGCTGGTACTGCTTCATCAGCTTGTTGACGTCGGCCGGCTGCATGCCCGAGCCGCGTGCGATGCGGGCGCGGCGCGAACCGTTGAGCAATGTCGGGTTGCGGCGCTCTTTCTTGGTCATCGAATTGATGATGGCGATCATGCGCGGCACTTCCTTGCCGGTGACCTGCTGCTTGACGTTGTCCGGGATCTGGCCCATGCCCGGCAGCTTGTCCATCAGCCCATGGATGCCGCCCATGTTCTGCATTTGTTCGAGCTGCTCCTTCATGTCGTTGAGGTCGAACTTCTTGCCCTTGGCGACCTTGGCGGCGAGCTTGGCAGCCTTTTCCTGGTCGACGCTGTGCTCGACCTGCTCCACCAGCGACAGCACATCGCCCATGTCCAGGATGCGGCTGGCGACGCGGTCGGGATGGAACACGTCCAGGCCGTCGGTCTTTTCGCCGGTACCGACGAACTTGATCGGCTTGCCGGTGATGTAGCGCACGCTCAGCGCCGCACCGCCACGGGCGTCGCCGTCGGTCTTGGTCAGCACCACCCCGGTCAGCGGCAATGCCTCACCGAAGGCCTTGGCGGTGTTGGCCGCGTCCTGGCCGGTCATCGCATCGACCACGAACAGGGTTTCGGTCGGGTTGACCGCCGCGTGCAGCGCCTTGATCTCGTCCATCATCGCCGCATCGATCGCCAGGCGACCGGCGGTATCGACCAGCAGCACATCGACGAACGACTTGCGCGCGTCGCTGATGGCGGCACGCACGATATCGACCGGCTTCTGCGAGGCATCGGAGGCGAAGAACAGCACGCCGACCTGTTCGGCCAGGGTCTTGAGCTGCTCGATCGCGGCCGGGCGATAGACGTCGGCCGAGACCACCATGACCTTTTTCTTGCGCTTTTCCTTCAGGTGCTTGGCGAGCTTGCCGACCGTGGTGGTCTTGCCCGCGCCCTGCAGGCCGGCCATCAGGATGATCGCCGGCGCCGGCACGTTGAGGTTGAGGTCGGTGGCGGCCGCGCCCATGACCGCGGTCAGTTCGTCGCGGACGATCTTGATCAGCGCCTGGCCCGGGGTCAGCGACTTGAGCACCTCCTGGCCGACCGCACGCACCTTGATGCGTTCGATCAGCGCCTGCACCACCGGCAGGGCGACGTCGGCTTCGAGCAGCGCGATGCGCACTTCACGGGTGGCTTCCCGGATGTTCTCCTCGGTCAGGCGGCCGCGGCCGCGCAGGCGCTCCATGGTGCCGGAGAGACGTTGGGTAAGGGACTCGAACATGCGCAAGGGACCGCAAAGGGAAACGGGCACCGATTATAGCGGCACCGGCTGACGGCCTGCCCCGGCCAGCGCCGCTGCCCGGCACCCGCGGCCCTGTCCCGCCCGACAGGGTCAGCTCGCCCAAGCCGGCCGCGCCGCCGCCGCCAGCCCAACGAAGCGCCAGGTCGATGCCCGGCCCCACGACTGCTCGCTGCCAGTCCCCTCAACTCTCGCGACCCACAGCTCCTGCTTCACCGATTCCCGATTCACGATTCCCGAATCCCGGCCCCACCAATATGCGAAACTTCCACGATGACACTCATTCTCATCGCGTCCGCCTTGTATCTGCTGGCCACGGCACTGCTCACCCGAGCGGTAGTGCGCGATGGCAACCAGGCACCCGCGCGTTGGCTGGCGCCAGCATTGGCGGCAGTGGCGCTGCACGCCGGCTATCACGCGATGGTTGCGTTCCGTACCGCTGGCGGGCCGGACATGCACTTCTTCGCCGCGCTGTCGCTGTGCGGGCTGGGCATGGCGGCGCTGACGGCGGTGTTCGGCGCCCGCGGGCGCATGGCAGCAGTGGGCGTGGTGGTGTTCCCGCTGTCGGCCTTGCTGCTGGTCTGCTACCACGCCTACGGCCATGAGCCGAGCGCGGATCTGGGCTGGCGGCTGGAGCTGCACGCATGGATGGCGCTGTTGGCCTATGCCACGCTGGGCATTGCCGCGCTGCTGGCGATCATGCTGTGGCTGCAGGAGCGCGCATTGCGCAGGCGCGATTTCCATACCTGGCTGCGTGCGCTGCCACCATTGACCGAGCTGGAGACGCTGCTGTTCCGCACGATCACGGTGGGCTTTGTGTTGCTGAGCCTGACCCTGCTCACCGGCCTGCTGTTCGTGCAGGACTTCCTGGCGCAGCGGCTGCTGCACAAGACCGTGCTCAGCATCCTGTCGTGGATCGTGTTCGGTGCGCTGCTGATCGGCCGCTGGCGCAACGGTTGGCGCGGCACCAAGGCGGTGCACTGGACGCTGACCGCGATGGCGTTGCTGGTGTTGTCGTTCTTCGGCAGCAAGTTCGTGATCGAGCTGGTGCTGGGGCCGCGCTGATCGCGCTGGCTGCGCGTGCGTCCATGCACCCGGTAAGCGCCAGGCGCCTGTGCGCGCAGGGCTAGCACCGTCGCTGCCCCTGCTCAGCTCAAAGTAGACGACCACCGCGCCCAGCCGTCGCCGGCACGGCGGCAACGCTGCCCTGCCCGCCCGACGATCGCATGGCCGTTGCGATCGCCGCAGCTAGGCATCCAGCGCAGCGCTGACCTCCGCCCACGGCCGATCCGGTCCCAGGCTGGCGAAGCGATAGGCGATATGGCGGCGATAGGTCTGGCCGGGACGCAGGATCGTCGACGGGAAATGCGGATGATTCGGTGCATCCGGGTAGTCCTGCGGCTCCAGGCACACCCCGCGCCCCAGGCCGGGATGGTGGTCGTCCAGATGCTGGCCTTCGTACAGTTGCACTGCCGGTGCATCGCTGGTGATGCGTAGCGCCACGCCACTGTGCGGCGAGTACAGCTCGGCCACGCAATCGGCGTCTGCCGCCAGCACCAGGCACCGGTCGTAGCCTTTGCCAAGGATCACCTGCGGATGCGCAGCATCGCGGTTGTCGGCCAAGGCGGCAGCGTTGCGGAAATCGAACGGTGTGCCGGCGACCGGGGCGATCTCGCCGGTCGGGATCGATTCGGCATCCACCGGCAGATAACGATCGGCCGGCACCCGCAGCACCTGCGCGGCGGCGCGCTGATGCGGGTCGCCGGACAGGTTGAAATATGGGTGATGGGTGAGGTTCAACGGAGTAGCGGCATCGCACTGCGCCTTGAAGTCCAACTGCAGGTCGAGCCCTCGCAGTTGCAGCCGCGCGCGCACCTGCAGATTGCCGGGGTAGCCTTCTTCGCCATCGGGCGAGTCGTAGCCGAGCAACACCTGATCGGGCGCGTGCTCCAGCACGCTCCACACACGCCGCCCGAAACCGTGCAGACCGCCATGCAACTGATTACGCCCTTCGTTGGCCACCAGCGTGTGGGTCACGCCATCGAGCGTGTAACGCGCACCGCCGATGCGGTTGCCAAAACGCCCGACCAGGATATTGAGGCTATCGCCATCGGCGGCGTACGCGGGCAGATCCGGCAACGCCAACACCAGCGGCACCACGCCCTGCGCAGTGGTCAGCCGCAGCGCATGCAGAATGCCGCCGTAGGTGAGGATCTCCGCCTCCAGCCCGGCATCGCTGCGCAGCGTCAGCGCATGGATCTCGACCCCGTCTGGCAACCGCCCGAACACTCGCTGCATGATCGTCCCGCCGATACTGGAAGCTGGCGAGCATAGCCGCCCGACGTGGCTGCCGGCCATGCTGCTGCGCATCTCGTGGCGCAACGCATGTCGATTGCTCCAACCGCGCGCCGTCTGCATGCGGCGGTGTTCGCCTTGGTCGCAATGCAGCAATACAAGCAGGCAGTGCACGCACTACGCTAGGGCCACGCTTGCCCACTGGCTGTGCGTGACCACCTCCACCGACCAGCACAGGAGCACCCACCCGATGCAGTGCATTCCCCTCGCGTTGCGGCTATCACTCAGCCAGCTGTTGCGGTCGATCGTGGCAGTCGCACTGGCCACCAGCGCGCTCGCCGGCTCCGCTACCGAGGTCAAGGTGACCGGCACGCTGCAGGCGGACCAGCCCGGTGCGCAGGTATCGCGGCAGCTGTTCGGGCAGTTTGCCGAGCACCTGGGGACCGGCATCTATGGCGGGGTGTGGGTTGGCGAGGACTCGCCCATCCCCAATACACGCGGCTATCGCAACGATGTGGTGGCGGCGTTGAAGGCCATTGCAGTACCGAACATTCGCTGGCCGGGCGGTTGCTTTGCCGATGAATACCATTGGCGCGATGGCGTCGGCGCGCCGGCCAAGCGCCCGATCAGCGTCAACACGCACTGGGGCGGCGTGGAAGAATCCAACCACTTCGGCACGCACGAATTCATGGACTTCACCGAGCTGCTCGGCACCCAGGCCTATGTCGCCGGCAACGTGGGCAATGCGGCCCCGGACGAAATCGCGCAATGGGCCGAATACATGACAGCGCCGAGCCGGTCGACGTTGGCCAACGAGCGCCGCGCCAATGGCCGCGATGCGCCGTGGCAGGTGCCCTACTTCGGCGTGGGCAACGAGCTGTGGGGCTGCGGCGGCAACATGCGCGTGGAATACGCGGCCGACGTGTATCGGCGCTACCAGACCTTCGTCAAGGCACCGGCCAACCAGAAGATCCTCAAGATCGCGCCCGGCCCCAACAACGACGATTACCACTGGACCGAGGTGATGATGCGCGAGGCCGGCAAGCTGATGGACGGCCTGAGCCTGCACTACTACACCGTGCCCGGTGGCTGGCCGCCGCGCGCGTCATCGACCGATTTCGATGAGGCTGCGTGGATCGATACGCTGGCGCGCACGTTGGTGATGGATGAGCTGATCAGCAAACACAGCGCGATCATGGATCGCTATGACCCGGGCAAGAAAGTGGCCTTGGTCGTGGACGAATGGGGCACCTGGTACGCCGGCCTGCACGATGCCAACCCCGGTTTTCTGCATCAGCAGAACAGTCTGCGCGATGCGCTGGTGGCGTCGTTGAACATCGACATCTTCAGCGCGCATGCCGAGCGCGTGCGCATGGCCAACATCGCGCAGATGGTCAACGTGCTGCAGGCGATGATCCTCACCGACGGCGACAAGATGGTGCTGACGCCCACCTACCATGTGTTCGCGCTGTACAAGCCGTATCAGGACGCCACCCACCTGCCGCTGCAACTGCAGACGCCGCAGTACCGCCACGGCGATGCGCATGTACCTGCGGTGCACGGTTCGGCCGTCAAGGCCAAGGACGGCCACGTCTATGTGGCATTGACCAATCTGGATGCCACCGCAGCGGCAACCGTCGCCGTGCAGGTGGACGGCCTGCCGCTGCGCGGCGTGGCCGGACAGATCCTGACCGCTCCGGCAATCACCGCACACAACACGTTTGCACAGCCGCGTAACGTGGCGCCCAAGCCATTCAACGGTGCACGCGTACAGGGCAAGGCACTGACCGTGGCGTTGCCGGCGCACTCGATCGTGATGCTCAAACTGGAGTGAGCGCCAGGGTGCTGCGGCGTGGGTAGTGATCGATGGTGTCATGCATCGAAGACGATGACGTCGGGCACTTCGTGTTCTGGAGCCGCTTGGCAACCAGGCAGTTCGACACCCGGTTGCACGCAGGCATATCACGCCGGCGTACGCGTTGTTGCCAGGGCGCAACAAACGGCTTGAACATGTCGGCTACACACCGGTCACCGCTTCCGCAGGTGCGGCCAGCAACGCCGGCTCGGTGAAGCGCCACTGCGCCGGCAGGCGTTCGAGCACGTGGTCCATGAAGGCGCGCACCTTCGGGGTGAAGTCGCGGCGGTCGGCAACGCACAGGTAGATCCGCAATGGCTCGGGCAAGGCCTGGGCTGCCCTGCCCGCATCGGGGACGAACAGCGGCTGCAGCTGACCGCGCTGCATATAAGGTTCGACGACAAAGGCGGCCAGTCGCGTGATGCCGCCACCGGCAGCGGCCATGGTGGCGAGCGCATCGACATCGTCGCTGACCATCGCCTGGCCCAACTCCGGCTGGAAGCGCACGCCGTCGCGTACGAAGGTCCAGCGCAGGAACCGTCCGTCCACCGGATACCGCAGCAACAGGCAGTCGTGGTACTTCAATTCGTCCGCAGTCTGCGGCGTGCCGCGACGGGCCAGATACTCCGGCGCAGCGCAGACCACGAACGGGACCTGCGCAATGCAGCGCGCCACCAGGCCATCCTCCAGCTGCGCCTCGATCCGCAAGCTGACGTCCACGCTTTCCCTGGCGTGCTGCACCACGCGGTCGGTGCATTGCAATTCGATGTCCAGTTGCGGGTAGCGCTGGCGCAATGCGGGCAACATCGGCGCCAGCACATGGCGCGCGAACCCGGCGGTGCTGGCAACGCGCAGGCGTCCGGCCGGCGCCTGTTGCGGCCCGGCAACCGATTGCCGCGCGCGCTCCAGATCGCGCTCCAGCTGGCGCACCTGCTCGTAGTAGAGCGCTCCGCGCTCGGTCAGGGCCAGGCTACGCGTGGTCCGGTGCAGCAGACGCACGCCAAGGTGCTGTTCCAGGCGCGCGATGTTCTGGCTGACCGCCGCCGCGCTCACCCCCAGCAACTTGGCACCTGCGGCAATGCTGCCGGCATCGACCGTGCCGACAAAACTACGGATGGACTGAAGAATATTCATGGATGAGGCACAGCATTACCGAACGATTCGTAAGATTTGCTTATGTAAGCCGCAAGGCTACGCGATCTACCCCGATGTCGGCGGCGCTTCTACAGTGCCGCCCACGCCGCTGTGTTGCGGCATTCCGGGCACCTCCCATGTCGTCATCGCCACCCTCCTCGACCAAGGTGCGTCCGCGCTGGAAGCCGGGCGTCCGCGCCACCCCCTTTGTCTTCGCGTTCTACATGGCCACGATCATGGCGCTGCTGATGTGCCTGGTGATCACCGGCGCCAACACCGGCCTGGCGCCCGGTTATCTGTGGCGCGTACTGGATGCCTATCGCATCGCGATGCCCACTGCGTTCTGCTGCGTGCTGGTGGTGCGGCCGTTGGTGATTCGGCTGGTGGCATGGACCGTGCACGCAGGCCACTGAGAGACACCCGGGCCGCTGACCGATCACCCGGCAGGAGCAGCCGTCATCCAGCTCACCATCGCTCGTTCGCTCCGGCTCTCACGCATAGCCTACGCTACCGGTTGTCCGCGCCAGCGCGTCACCGCAGGTTGGTCGGCAGGCAGCGAACACTGCACTGATACGTGCGTTGCCGCAGGCGTCACTGCATGCCAACGATAGGCAGCCCGCGCATCTGGCGGACGACCGGTCAATGGCTTGCTTACCTGCTCGACCGCACCACAGGTATTGAATCCTCCGTCTACTCGCCTTGCATCGGTTAGACCCTAGCGAGCAGCCCTTCCGCTGGCGTGGACGGCGCGGAGAACGCGCAGCGTACGAACAGCAACATGCCGATCCCGAACAACGGCCGCGCCCGCCTGGCGCCTGCGCAGTCGTTTTTGTTGGCCGCTCTTGATTGGGCCGTGCCGTCGGCGGTAAGCCGCTGCTGCCACGCAGCATGCAACCGACGACGTTTGCGACCGGCGTCATATCGCGACGCACTCATTTCGGAATGAACACCACGAAACTGAAACACACCAGGAAATTGCGTTGACTGTGCGGGGCCAGCTACGCAGCGTCGCTTCTCCAAGGACTCAGGTCCGCACCTGGAGAGGCGTGCAATGAACACCTTACGCAGTGTTGCTGTGCAGTTCGCTGTGTTGCTTGGCGTGGGGCTGGCACCCGGCGCGCACGCACAGACCCTGGTGTGGGAAGACAACTTCAACGGCCCGAGTATCGATGGCAACAAATGGATTTACGACGTCGGCAACGGCTGCCAGATCGGCCTGTGCGGCTGGGGAAACGGCGAATTGCAGTACTACACCAGCCGTCCGGAAAACGCGCGCATCGAAAATGGGCGCTTGGTGATCGAAGCGCGACGCGAAACGTTTCAGGGCATGCCGTTCACCTCCGCGCGGCTCAAGACCGAAGGCCGCATGCATTTCAAATACGGCACGCTGGAAGCACGCATCAAGACACCGGTGGTCGGCAACGGGCTGTGGCCGGCGTACTGGATGCTGGGCACCATCGGCGTCTGGCCCGGGCGTGGCGAGATCGACCTGATGGAAGCCGGCATGGCCGCAGCGATCGCCAATGGCACCGTCAACCGCCGCATCGGCGCGGCGGTGCATTGGGATTACAACGGCGCGCAGGCCGACTACGACACCAGCTACACCCACCCGGTGGATCTGCATACCGATTTCCACGTGTACCGCATGACCTGGGACCCGCAGTTCATCCGCGTGTCGATCGACGGCCAGCAATATTTCGAATTTGCGATCTCCAATATCGATGGCGCATCGCTGCACGAATTCCATCAGCAGCAGTATCTATTGCTCAATCTGGCCGTCGGTGGCACGTTCACCGGCATCAGCTCACCCGCTGCGGTCACCGCGCCATTGCCAGGCAAGATGGAGGTCGATTACATCCGCCTGTACCAGAATCCCGGCTCGGCGTTGTACGTGGGCGCGCAACATGCCGCACCCGCCGGGCGCTTTGGTGTGTTCACCGAACAAACCGACACCAGCGCGCGGCTGACCTTCGGTCAGGATGCCGAGCTGTATCTGTGGAACAACCTCACACCGATAGCGCAGTCGCCGTTCGAAGGAGGCAGCGTGATGGCGTACCGCGCCAACGCCGGCGCGTGGTACGGATTGGGCATCCAGACCGATTATCGCGATCTGTCTGCGTATGCGGGCGGCACGTTGAAGCTGCACATGAAAACCAGCACGCCTTCGACCTTCAAGATCGGCATCAACACCAGTTTTGGCGACAGCTGGGTGGACTTTGTCGCTGGCGGCAATCATTACGGCCTGGTGCGCGATGGCGCCTGGCACGAGGTGAGCATTCCGCTCGGTGCGTTCTACGACCTGGATCTGCAGGCGGTCAAACAGGCCTTCATGCTGGTGGCCGACCCGCCGGCTGCACCGGTGGAGATCGCCATCGACAAGGTGCACTACCAAAGTCGCTGATGAGTGCCTGGCGTTGAAGCAGCCAGCGCTTACACGCTGGCTGATGCGCCTTTCAACATGTCGATGAGCTGACGCAGGCGGTAGGGCTTGGGCAAGAAGTCCACCTGTGCCGGCAACGGCGGCAACTGCGCCTTGGCAAAACCCGAGGCCAGGATCACGCGCGCCTGCGGCAGTAATTGCGCTACCTGCTCGCTCAACTCGATTCCCGACATGCCATTGGGCATGCGAATATCGCTGAACACCACATCATACGGACCCTGCTCGCGCAGCATGCGCAAGGCACTGTGGCCGTCGTCGGCGGTATCGACGCTGATGCCGGCATCGCGGAGCGCTTCACCAATCAAGTCACGCAGTTCTTGTTGATCTTCCACCATCAGCAGGCGCAGGGAATCAGTCATGCTCGGCCTCCTCGATGGCCGGGAGAAACAGGGTCACGGTGGTGCCACGGGCGGGTGCAGTTTCGAGCTCGACAAAGCCGCCGGACTGGGAAGCAAAGCCGTATACCTGGCTCAAGCCAAGGCCGGAGCCCTTGCCGACATCCTTGGTTGTGAAAAACGGTTCGTTGGCATGCTGCGCCACGTGCTCGGACATGCCCGCGCCATCGTCGCGCACCGAGATACTCACGTACCGTTGGGGCAGGCCGCACGGATCCGACGGCGCGAGCCGCTGTTGCGATGCCGTCGCCACCACGATGCTGCCGCCAGCGGGCATGGCATCGCAGCTGTTGAAGACAAGATTGAGCAAGGCCGCTTCCAGTTGACTGGGGTCCACTTGCACGTCCGGCAAGGCCTGCGCAAAGTCGAACGACAGTGCAACCCCTGCCGGGCAGGAGCGCCGCAACAATTCCAGCGCACGCCCCACCACGTCGTTGGCCGGGTGCCGTTCCGGGACCAGACGTTGTCCACGCGCAAAGCTGAGCAACTGGCGTGTCAGCAGGGTGCCGCGATCCACCGCAGTCTGCGCGGTTTCCACCAGCATGCGGGTGCGTGCGTCATCGCCGGCGCGCAGCGCGATCAACTCCAGGCTGGTCACCATCACCGTCAGCAGATTGTTGAAATCGTGCGCGATGCCCAGCGTCAACCGGCCCAGCGCATCGCCTTTCTGCGATTGCATCAACGCGTGCTGCGCCTGCTGCAACAAGCGCTGCGCTTGATGCCGGTCGGTGACATCGCGGGTGATCTTGGCAAAGCCGACCAGCACGCCGAATTCCAGCACCGGTTCGATCACCACGCTGGCCCAGAACCGGCTGCCATCCTTGCGCACACGCCACCCTTCGGCAGCAAAGCGGCCTTCGCGTCTTGCGATGTCCAAATTGTGCGCCGGCTCACCACGCTGCGCGTCTTCGGGCAGGTAGAAACGCGAAAAATGCGCACCCAGGACTTCGTCCGCCGTATAGCCCTTGATACGCTCGCCGCCGGGGTTCCAGCTACGCACGTGGCCACCGGTATCGAGCATATACATGGCGTAATCGGACACGCTTTGCACCAACAGCTGACATTGCCGGCTGTCGTGAGAAAGCGGCCCCGCATTGTCGACGGCCGTTTCCGCATCCATGACGCGCGCTTCCCCGGAAAAGCGCGCGACCATAGGCAGCGCCGCGTGAAGGTGACGTGCAAGCCAACCCGACTGCAAAGCGCCAAAATACCGGCGATTTGCGCCTGAAACTTATCGGCTACCATGGCCGCCCTCCAAGTTTGGTTCGCGCGCCTATGCAGAACATCTCGACCACACGCGACCGCTGGGTCTGGGTCATCGCGGGGGCGTTGATGGCCGGAACGCTTGGCGCAGAATTGGTCACTCCGCTCGGCTACGCCGTATGGCTGACCTACTTCGTCGCGGTCGGGGTGACGGTGTTTCAGAATCGGCCGCAGGTCCCGTTGATCGTGGCCGTGCTGTCGTGCGGGCTGTTGGCACTGGGTTTCCATTGGGCGCCGACCAGTACCAGTTCGAGTTTTTCTTCGATCAATCGCAGCATCGGCGGAGTGTCGTTTCTGGCGATGGCGCTGGTGGTGATGCAGGCCATCCGCGCCCGTCGCCAGGCCGAATTCGCGCTATGGCTACAGCGGGCCGAAAACACCGTCGAAGCCAGTCTGCGCGGCGATCAACGCCCCGAAGCGCTGGCCGATGCCGCAGTGCGTGCGCTTTGCGACACGTTGAACGCGCAGGTCGGCGCGCTGTATCGCATCGACGGCCAGGACTTGCGCCTGATCGGCGGCGCGGCGCTACCGGCGGACCTGCCCCGGAAACTATCCACCACTGCCGGCCAGTTGGGCGAAGTCCTGCAACGTGGCACGGTGCGCCGCGTACGTGGCGTGGATGCCGGCCATCTGCAGGTCGCCTCGGGCCTGGGCCAGAGCGGCTGCCTGGAACTGTGGCTGGCGCCAGTCACTGCCGATGGCCGGGTGATCGGCATTGTGGAACTGGGCCGGGTGGCAGACCCGCGCACGAGCGGCGCGCGCGAGGAAGAATTGCTCGCCCGTTGCGGCGAAAACATCGGCCTGGCCTTGCGCACTGCGCTGCTGCGCGCGCAGCTGGTGGCCTTGCTGGAACAGACCCAACGCCAAAGCGAGGAACTGCAGACCCAGCAGGAAGAGCTACGCGTGGCCAACGAAGAGCTGGAAGAACAGAGCCGCAGCCTGCAGCAATCGCAGAGCGATCTGGAGCAGCAACAGGCCGAGCTGGAACAGACCAATGTGCAACTGGAAGAACGCACCCAGGCGCTGGAGGCGCAGAAACAGGCCTTGCTGGTTGCGCAATCGCAGCTGGTGCGCAACAGCAACGCGTTGTCCACCGCTTCGCGCTACAAGTCCGAATTCCTGGCCAACATGTCGCACGAGTTGCGCACGCCGCTCAACAGCGCGCTGATCCTGGCCAAACTGCTGGCAGACAACAAGGACGGCACGCTCAGTGCGGAGCAGGTCAAATACGCGCAGGCGATCCTGTCGTCCAACAACGACCTGCTGACATTGATCAACGACATCCTGGATCTGTCCCGGATCGAGGCCGGGCATGTGGAACTGGCCGACGAAACCGTGGCCACCGGCACGGTGATGCAACGGCTGCGCGAAACCTTCGAGCCGATGGCGCGACAGAAAGGTCTGGCGCTGGACATCGCCGCCGATGCCGAGGCGCCAACGCAACTGGTGGTCGATGGCCAGCGTCTGCAGCAGATCCTCAAGAACCTGCTGGCCAACGCAATCAAGTTCACCGAGCACGGCGAGGTGAGTCTGTCGATCCAGGCGCATGCACCGGGCCGGGTGGTGTTCAAGGTCAACGACACCGGCATCGGCATCGCGCGCGAACAATGCGACGTGATCTTCGAAGCGTTCCGCCAGGCCGATGGCAGCACGCGGCGGCGCTATGGCGGCACCGGATTGGGCCTGTCGATTTCGCGCGACCTGGCACAACGCATGGGCGGCAGCATCCGCGTGGACAGCGAGCCTGGCCGTGGCAGTTGCTTCACGTTGGAATTGCCGACCGATGGCGCACCCGCAGAGGCGACCAGCGCGCCCCCGGCAACGCCCGCACCGGCGCAGCAGCGCGGCGTCACCACCACGCGCTTCGGCGAGCCCGCTGCCGCTGCGCTCGACGTACCGCCTCCACCCGTGGTGGCCCGCAGCGCGGCGCCGATCCAGTCCGCCGACGACGACCGCGATCAACGCAGCCGTCCCGGCCGGCTGATTCTGGCGGTGGAAGACGACACCCGCTTTGCGCAGGCGCTGGTGGACCTGGCGCATGAACTGGACTTCGATTGCGTGGTCGCCCCGACTGCGGAACAGGCGCTGCGTCTGGCCGCCGAGCTGCGCCCCAGTGGCATCCTGCTGGACATCGGCTTGCCGGATGCATCCGGCCTGAGCGTGTTGGAGCGTCTCAAGCGCGACCCAGCCACCCGCCACATTCCGGTGCATGTGGTCTCGGCCATGGAGCGCAGCCAGATTGCGCTGGAACTCGGTGCGGTGGGCTATTTGATCAAGCCGGCCACGCGCGAGCTGCTGGCCGGCGCAATCCGCCAGCTGGAAGACACCAATGCCCGCGCCGTGCGCCGCCTGCTGATCGTCGAAGACGACAGCGCGCTGCGTGCCAATCTCGAACTGCTGCTGGCGCGCGATCAACTGGAGATCGTTGCGGTGGGCAGCATTGCCGATGCGATGCAGCAACTGGCCGGCTCCACCTTCGACTGCATGGTCACCGATCTGGCATTGCCGGACGGCAGCGGTTACGACCTGCTCGAACGCATGGCCGGCAACGATGCGGTGGCCTTCCCGCCGGTGATCGTCTACACCGGGCGTGCACTCACGCGCGATGAAGAACAGCGTCTGCGGCGTTATTCCAAGAGCATCATCATCAAGGGCGCGCGGTCGCCGGAGCGCCTGCTCGACGAAGTGACGCTGTTCCTGCACAGCGTGGAAGCCTCGCTGCCGACCGACCAGCAACGCCTGCTGCGTGAAGCGCGCCGCCGCGACGCCGTGCTCGATGGCGCCACCGTGCTGCTGGCCGAAGACGATGTGCGCAACATCTTCGCGCTCTCCAGCGTGCTCGAGCCGCTCGGCGTGACGCTGGAAATCGCGCGCAATGGCCGCGAAGCGCTGGAGCGCCTGGCCGAGCGCGAGGTGGATCTGGTGCTGATGGACATCATGATGCCGGAGATGGACGGCATCACCGCGATGCGCCAGATCCGCGCCAACCGGCAGTGGCAGGATCTGCCGATCATCGCACTGACCGCCAAGGCGATGGCCGACGATCGCGAACATTGTCTGGACGCCGGCGCCAACGACTACATCGCCAAGCCCATCGACGTGGACAAGCTGGTGTCGCTGTGCCGGGTGTGGTGCTCGCGGCAATGAACGCAGTGGAATTGTTCGACCTGGAGTTGCGCGTGCTGCTGGAAGCGGTCTACCAGCGCTATCACTACGACTTCCGCGATTACGCTGTGTGCTCGTTGCGCCGGCGCATGCGCCACGCGATGGCCCGCTTCGAATGCACGCGCGTGGCCGACCTGCAGCATCGCCTGCTGCACGAACCGGACAGCTTCGCGCAGGCCATGCAGTTCTTCACCGTGCAGGTGTCGGAGATGTTCCGCGACCCGGCGTACTTCCGCGTGTTGCGCGAGCATGCGGTACCGGTGTTGCGCACCTATCCGTCGATCAAGCTGTGGGTGGCCGGTTGCAGTACCGGTGAAGAGGTCTGGTCGCTGGCGATCCTGCTGCACGAAGAAGGCCTGCTGGAAAAGGCGGTGATCTACGCTACCGACATCAATCCCGAAGCGCTGAACATGGCCGAAGCCGGCGCTTACGGCATCGACCGGATCGCACAGTTCAGCCGCAATTATCTGGAGGCCGGCGGCCGCGGCTCGCTGTCGGACTACTACACCACCGCTTACGACGGCGCGGTGCTGGATCGCCGGTTGAAGCGCAATATCGTGTTCGCCGATCACAGCCTGGCCACCGACACGGTGTTCTCCGAGGTGCATCTGGTGTCGTGCCGTAACGTGCTGATCTATTTCAACCGCAGCCTGCAGGATCGCGCGGTTGGGTTGTTCCACGATGCGTTGGTGCATCGCGGTTTTCTGGGCCTGGGCAGCAAGGAATCGCTGCAGTTCGGCGCGCATGCGCAAGCGTTCGAGTCGGTGGCGCGCGAGCAGCGCCTGTTCCGCAAGGCGGCGGCATGAACGTCCTGCACAACCCTGCGCAACACGTCGAGGCGATCGTGATCGGCGCCTCCGCCGGTGGCGTGGCCGCGCTGCAGACGCTGATGTCCAGCCTGCCTGCGGGGCTGCCGATGCCGGTGCTGGTGGTATTGCACCTGCCCCGCGACCGCACCAGCCATCTTGCCGAGCTGATGGATGCGCGTTGCGCCTTGCCGGTGCGCGAGGCCGAAGACAAGCAGCCGCTGCTGGCCGGCAACGTGACCATCGCCCCGCCCGACTATCACCTGCTGGTGGAAACCCGCGACAGCCTGGCGTTGTCGATGGATGCGCCGGTGCTGTTCTCGCGCCCGGCGATCGATCCGTTGTTCGAGTCGGCTGCCGACGTGTTCGGGCCGCACCTGCTGGCGATCCTGCTCACCGGTGCCAGCACCGATGGCAGCGCCGGTGTGGCGGCGGTGCGCGCGGCCGGCGGCAATGCCTGGATCCAGCATCCCGACGATGCCGCCTCTCCCCTGATGCCCGCCTCCGCGCTTGCCCATGCCGGCGCCGACGCGGTCCTCACCCTGCAGGCGATCTGCAGCCGATTGGAAGCCTTTCACCCATGAACCTCACCGCGACCGGCCTGGCTGCAACCCGCAACGACGACGAGCCGGCCAAGCTGCTGATCGTCGATGACGTGCCGCAAAACCTGGTGGCGATGGAAGCACTGCTGCAGCGCGAGGGCATCCGTGTGCTGTGTGCCTCTTCCGGTGCGCAGGCGCTGGAACTGCTGCTCGAACACGACGTGGCGCTGGCGCTGCTGGACGTGCACATGCCGGAGATGGACGGGTTTTCGCTGGCCGAACTGATGCGCGGCTCGCAGCGCACCCGGCATGTGCCGATCATTTTTTTGACCGCATCGCCCAGCGATCCGATGCGTGCGTTTCAGGGCTATGAAACCGGCGCGGTGGATTTTCTGCACAAGCCGATCGAGCCCCACGTGATCCTGAGCAAGGTCAACGTGTTCATCGAGTTGTATCAGCAGCGGCGCCTGCTCAAGACGCGCAATGCCTCGCTGGAACGGGCGCTCACGCTCAACGAAACCATGATGGCGGTGCTCACCCACGACCTGCGCACGCCGCTGTCGGTGATCCTGCTGTGCGCCGACAAGCTCGGCCTGGATGTCCCGCAGGACGGCCCGGCCGCGCGCACCTTGGACCACCTGGAAAACAGCGCACGGCGTATGGCCCGGATGGTCGAGCAATTGCTGGATTTTTCGCGTCTGCGCAGCGACGGCCTGTCGATGCAGTTCGGCCCCTGCAACCTTGGTGAGGTGGCCCACAGCGTGGTGGGCGAAGTGGCGCAGGCCAATCCGCACACCATCATCGACCTGCGCACCGAAGGCGATCTCGACGGCGATGGCGATGGCGACCGCCTGGCCCAGGTGGTGTCCAACCTGGTCGGCAATGCGGTGCTGCATGGCGGCCGTCATCCGGTGCAGGTGCATCTGGACGGCAGCGAGCGCGACACCCTGCGTCTGTCGGTGCGCAACAGCGGGCATATCCCGGACAGTCTGATGCCGCGTCTGTTCGAGCCGTTCAAGGCCAGCTTTCACACCAGCCAGGGGCTGGGATTGGGGCTGTTCATCGCCGACCAGTTCGTCAAGGCGCATGGCGGCACGCTGCAGGCGCGCAACGAAGCCGACGCGGTGGTGTTCGAAGCGACGTTGCAACGGCGTCACCTGGCTGCGTCATAACGGCCATGAGGACGTCGGCCCGCTATGCTGGGTCGGCACTCTCAGGTGCGGGGACACAGCACGTCGGGCAGTTGCGCACACGGATCGTCCGAGCCATGGCGGTGACGACGAACGAGCCCATCCGTGCACGCAGGCTTTCACGCAGACGGCGCCACGCGCCGATCTGCGTATCGCTCCCGGCCCCGCCTGTTCGTCGTTTCTACAAGGCGCACGCCGTGCGTCATGCCAGCGGAGGTGGTTCATGTCGTACATCGATGGTTTCGTCCTTGCGGTGCCCACTGCCAACAAGGACAAGTTCCTGGAACACGCCCGCATGGGCGACAGCATGATCATGGAATACGGCGCATTGCGCGTGGTGGAGTGCTGGGGCGATGACGTACCGCACGGGCAGCAGACCGACTTTTATCGCGCGGTCGAGGCAGCCGCGGACGAAACCGTGCTGTTCTCCTGGATCGAATGGCCGAACAAGGCCACGCGCGATGCCGGCATGCAGAAGATGATGGACGACCCGCGCATGGACCCGGCGGTCAATCCGATGCCTTACGACGGCAAGCGCATGATCTTCGGCGGCTTCGTGCCGGTGCTGGACCTGGCCCGGTCGGCCTGATCGGTGCACCGCCTGGCGGCAGGAATGGACGCACCTGCCACCAGCCGTGCAGCCCCGCAATCATCGCCTCCGCACGCAGGCCTTGCGTCACCCTGGCTACACTGACAACCGCCCACGCACGCGCGGATCGCCACCGGCGCAACCTGCGATGCACCGTCTCTCTTGCCTGCGGAGATCACCGATGACCATTGCGCCGCTGCTGGTGGCCTGCCCGAGCTGCACTGCGATGAATCGCATCGCGCGCGCGCGCCTGCGCGATGCGCCCAACTGCGGCAGCTGCCATCGGCCATTGTTTCTGGGTGCGCCGGTGGCGCTGTCCACGGCCGATTTCGACAAGCATGCGGTGCGCAGCGAGCTGCCGTTGGTGGTGGATTTCTGGGCGCCGTGGTGTGGGCCGTGCCTGACCATGGCGCCGCAGTTCGCGGCAGCCGCCCCGCTGCTCGAACCGCAGGTGCGGCTGGCAAAGGTGGATACCGACCTGCACCCGGCGCTGGGCACGCGCTTCGGCATCCGCAGCATTCCCACCCTGCTGGTCATCCGTGGTGGCAACGAGATTGGACGTCATTCCGGCGCAGTGAGCAGCACACAGATCGTCAGTTGGGTCGGCTCGGTATTGCGCAATCGTTGAAACGACAACCGGCCGGCTGCGCGCAAACGCAGCCGGCTCACGATTCCATCGGCTCACTGCGACGCGCGCGCCGCAACGATGCCTTCGGTAGTGCTCTAACTCACTGCCAGTTGACGTTGACCGAGACGCCCACGATGCGCGGCTCGTTATAGACCGCCGCCATGTAGTTTTCGATCACACCCTTGACGTTCTTTTCGTTGGTGATGTTGCGCGCAAATGCCGCCACTTCCCACGCACCGTAACCACCGGTGTAGCCCAGCTTGAGGCCGCCTTCGAAATTGCCATCGGCGCGGAACTCGGTGGCGTCGTACAGCACGAAGCTGGTCTGGCCCTGCTTGTTCCAGTCGGTGGAGACGAAGAACGCACCCTCGTTGCCGACGGGAATGTCGTAACGCACCGCCAGGTTGAGGTTGTACTTGGGCGCGTTGGGCAGCGGGTTACCGTCGATCTGCGCGAAGGTATTGGCGCCGACGCGAATGGTCGGGTCGTTGACCGTGCACACCACCACGCCGTTGAGCGCGCAGGCCTGCGCAAACACACGCTTGTCCTGAATTTCGCTATGCAGCAGGCTCAGGCCGGCGGTCAGCGACAGGTTGGAGATCGGGCGCCAATCCAGGTCCGCTTCCAGACCGTAGGCCTTGGCCTTGTCGGCATTGAACAGCACGCCATTGCCATCGGAATCGTTGCCGTTGAGCTGGATGTCGTCGACGGTATAGGTGAAGCCGCTGACATTCAGACGCAGGCGATTGTCGAACAGGCTGCTCTTGATGCCGGCTTCCCACGACAGGATGGTTTCCGAATCGGCGGTGGTGAAGTCCGAATTGAACACCGCGCTGCGGCCCTGGATGGTGGGGCCACGGAAACCGCGTGCCACACGCGCATACACGCTCAGCTCCGGGTTGAGTTCGTACATCGCGCTCACATCCCAGCTGGGCTGGGTGTCGGACATGCGCACGTCGCGTCGGCCGCGATAGGTCACCGCACCGGCCGCGGTATCGGCGGTCTTGAGCAGACGGGTTTCCTTGCTGTCCTTGGTCTGGCGGATGCCGGCGGTCAGCGTCAGCGCATCGGTGGCCTTGTAGCTGAGCTGGCCGAAGCCGGCCCACGAGGTATTGGTGTTGCGCAGGCGCACCCAGTTGTTGGGATTGCGCGCGGCAGTGCGCAGGAAATACGCACGCTGATAAAAATCTGTGGTGTCGCGGCCATCGAAATAGAACGCGCCCACCTGCCATTGCAGTGCGTCGTCGCCCTCGCTGGCCAGGCGCAGCTCCTGGGTGTACTGATCCAGGTCGCGGATCTGCCCCATCGACTGACCGAAGCCGTTCGGCACGCCGTTGATCGGGTAGTTCGCCGCTGCGCCGCCATCTGTGTCGCCACGGCTATAGCCGGAGGTGGTTTCGTAGGCGGTGATCGAGGTCAGCGACACGCCGCCGAAGTCGTAGATCGCCCTGATCGAGCCGCCGTCGGTCTGATACGCCTGCGGGTTATCGTGCGCCTCGTCATAGGCCACGCGGTCGCGCGGCACATCCACCTTGTCGCTGCCGCGCGTCACCGCATTGCGCAAGAACAGCGTGGAGGTACCGTCGTAATCGCGGGTGTGCACCGAGCCCAGCAGCGAGAACGCATCGTTGGGCTTGAGCAGCACCTGCAGGCGCGCATTGCGGTCGTTGTAGCCGCCCATCGCGTCCTTGCGCGGGGTACGCGTGCCATCGGCGCTGCTACCGGCAAAGGTATTGTCCACCCAGTCTTCGCGGTGCTGGTACAAGGCCGAGACGCGGAAGGACAGCACGTCGTTGATCGGGCCGCCGAAGCCGCCATCCAGCGACACCGTGTTGTAGCTGCCGTAGCTGGCGTTGGCGCGGCCGGTGTAGGTGTCGCTGGGCTTGACCGTGTCGAACTTGACGATGCCGGCGGTGGTGTTGCGACCGAACAAGGTGCCTTGCGGGCCGCGCAGCACTTCGACCTGGTCCAGGTCATAGACGGGATTGGACTTGAGCACCACGTGCTCGAGCACCACGTCGTCCTGGATGATGGACACCGGCTGCGAAGCGCCGAGATAGAAATCGATATTGCCCAGGCCTCGGATATAGAAGCGCGGGAAGATGCGCCCGGTAGTGGTCTCGGCATAGAAGCCCGGCACGCGTCCGGACAGCGCCAGCAGCGTGTCGTCGCCGCCGGCGGTGTACTCGCGCATCGCTGCGCCCTGCACCACGCCCACCGACACCGGCACCTCCTGCAGGTTCTGCTCGCGGTGCTCGGCGGTGACGGTGACGGTATCCAGCGCGGTCGGGCTGCCCTCGCCCTGGGTCGTCGGCGCTTGCTGCGCCGACGCGGCGGCGGCCATCGAAGCAAGCAACAGGCCGGCGCAGGCGCGCGCAAGCGGCGTGCGCTGCAAGGTGGCGCGACGGCGTGCAGGTGCGTGCGTAGCGGCGGACGTCAGGGACGCGAAGACAGACAAGTACAACGACATGCGAGGTGATCCTTGGGTAGGTAGCGCGAGGTGTCGTCCATCGGCACAGGCATGCCGGACGAAGGCGCAAGGTGGCGCCGCGCGCACGATATGTCAGCAATGTTGCAGCGCCATGGCACGCGTGTCGCCGCGTACATGCACAGCCATGCCGTTGCGTACACCAGACATGGCGAGACGGCATGCCCGGACTGGCCGAGTGCTGCCATGCTGGCGCCGTGTGGAAGCACTCAGCGTAGAGAAACATGCCTTGAAACGACTTGCGTGGATGACCGCCCTGCTGGCTGCACTGAGCTGTCCGCTGGCGCATGCCGGCAGCGCGGTGATCGCCTAATCGACTACCAGCGCGATGACGGCGGCCCGGTGCCGACTGCCGCGCAGTACCGCAACCGGGTGCTGGCCGGTTTCTATCCGAACCCGTCCGCGATCCGCGTGGACAATGACTTCGACCTAGTCAATTCCACGTTCGGTTACTTCCCCGCTTGCCGGCGTTCAAGAGCAGCGATCTGGTGCATTGCGACCAGATCGGCACCGCGACCGATCATCCAGGCCAGATCAACTACGGCAACGATGCACTCACCCGAGGAGTGTTCGCTGCGATGCCAGCATGCGCGTCACCGACACGGCCGGTGGTTTCCCGGGCGCTACGTTGAGCCCGTACGCGTATTCGCGCTGAGCGCGAGCAAACGCGCGCACCCTGTGCGCTGCATCGGTATCGAACAACAGGCCACGCACCTTCGCGCGCAAACCGGCTTGTGACGGGAGGGAAAGCGCGCGCACGTAGATGCGCTTGGGTGTCTTCAACACGACCGGGGATCGCAAGGACATCGTGATCGCACGATACGGCGGCATTCGCCGCTGGCGCGCATGGGCATCGACGCGCCCTACGCGCGGGTGGCCAACACGCTGCTATCGAGCATCTGCCCGACCATGTTGAGCAGATCGTTGAGACTGAAGGGCTTGGGCAACAGCGCCATGCCTTCGGCCAGGAATTCCTGGCGGGTGGCGGCGCTTTCGGCGTAGCCGGTGATGAACAGGATCGGCAGGCCCGGCCGCAGCGCGCGCGCCACATCGGCCATGTCGCGCCCGTTCATGCCAGGCAGGCCGACGTCGGACACCACCAGGTCCACCTCCACGCCGGCACGCAATTGATTCAGCGCGCCATTGGCATCCTCGGCTTCGATCACGTGGTAGCCGGCATCGCTGAGTACCTCGCTCACCATGATGCGCACCACATCGGTGTCGTCCACCAGCAGGATGCGCTCGTTGCGCGGGCGCTGCGCGCTTGGTGCCGGCGCCAGCGGCAACTCGCTTGCAGCCAGCCCGCGCGGCAACAGCAAGGTCACCGTCGTGCCGCGCCCCACGGTGCTGGCGATGCGTGCGGTGCCGCCGGACTGGCGCGCGAACCCGTAGGTCATCGACAAACCCAGGCCGGTGCCTTCGCCGATCGGCTTGGTAGTGAAAAACGGCTCGAATACCTGATTGAGGATCGCCGCCTCGATGCCGCTACCGTTGTCGATCACGTTCACTGCCACGTAGTCGCCATCGTCCAGCTCCGAATCGTCGAGCGCGGTATAGGCCGCGCTCTGGATGCGGATGGTGCCCTGCCCCTTCAATGCATCGCGCGCATTGATCACCAGATTGAGCACCACGTTTTCGAGCTGGTTGGCATCGGCCACCGCGACCAACGGCGTGTCTGCCAGGTCGAGTTCCAGCACGATGTTTTCGCCGATCGAGCGGTGCAGCATGTCTTCCAGCGAGCGCACACGCTGATTGACGTCGAAAGGCTGCGCATCCAGCGATTGCTTACGCGCAAACGCGAGCATGCGCTGGGTCAACGCGGCGGCGCGATGCGCCGAGCCGGTGGCGATTTCCGCCAGCCGCGGCACCCGCTCGATGCGGTTGGATTCCACCGCCAGCTGGATCATGTCCAGCCCGGAAATGATGCTGGTCAGCAAGTTGTTGAAGTCGTGCGCGATACCGCCGGTGAGCTTGCCCAGCGCCTCCATCTTCTGCGCCTGCAGCAACTGGATTTCGGTGCGCTGGCGCTCGGCGATCTGGTGGGCCAGCTCGCTGGTGGCGGTGTCCAGTTCCTGGCGCTGCTCGCGCTCGCGCAGGCGCTGCTCGGTAACGTCCTCCACCAGCAGCAAGCCCAGGTCCGGCTCGCGATACGGCGACACGCGCCACTCGGTTTCGCACACCTTGCCATCGCGCAGGATCGACAACGCACCGCTCCAGCGCGCGCGTTGCGCCAGCGCGTTGGTCAGCGCGAGCACGGTGGCGGCCTGGTCCACCCCAGGCACGGCGATCGCTTCGCCCGGCGTCGCGGTGCCGATCAGGCGCTGGAACGCCGCATTGGCTTGATGCGTATGCAGGCTGGCATCCACCACCGCGATCGGCGCACTGATGTGCTCGAAGATCTCGCGGAAGCGTGCCTCGCTGATGCGCAAGGCCTCTTCGGCCTGGCGCGCGCGCAACAGGGTGCGCAGCGTGGCGACCAGCACGCTGGGATCGACCGGATGAATCAGGTAGGCATCGGCGCCGGCCTCCAGGCCGGTGATCATGTCACCAGTGGCGATCGATGCGGCCGACACATGCACCACCGGCAGCAACGCGGTACGCGGCGCGTCACGCAGCGTGCGCACGATGTCGAAGCCGCTCATGTCTGGCAGGTTGACGTCCAGCACCACTGCGGAAAACGCCTGCGTGGCCAGTTTGGCCAGCCCGTCGGTGCCGGTGCCGGCTTCTTCGACCTCGAACTGGTGATGTTCGAGCACGCGCCGCACCGAATACCGTGTCACCGCGTTGTCGTCGACCACCAGAATGCGATGACTACTGCCCACGTGCGTCCTCCGGCGCCAGTTTCACCGGCAGCACCACGAAAAATTCCGATCCCTGCCCGACCACGCTTTCGATCCCCACCCGCCCGCCGAGCAATTCGGCGAACCGCTTGCAGATCGACAGCCCCAGGCCGGTACCGGTGAGGCGTTTCTGCAGCGGCGAGTCCACCTGTACGAAATCCTCGAACAAGGCCTCGTGAAGCTCGGCCGGAATGCCGATGCCGGTGTCCTGCACGCTGAAGCGCACCTGGTCGACGCCTTCCAGCTGCGCGAACACGCGCACATGGCCTTGTGGGGTGAACTTGAGCGCGTTGGAGATGAAGTTGCGCAGGATCTGCGCCAACTTCTTGTCGTCGGTGTAGAGCATCGGCAGAACGGGTGGATCTTCGAAGATCAAGCTGGTGCTGCCGGTATCGGTGAGCGGACGAAACATGCCGCGCAACGCCGCAAACAGGTCCATCAGATCGAACCAACCCGGCGAGATGGTGATGCGGCCAGCCTCGATCTTGGCCAGATCCAGCAGGTCGTCGACCATCTCGGTGAGTTCGCGCGCCGAGGCGCTGACAAAGCGCACCTGCTTGGACTGCTCGGCATTGAGCGGCCCGTCCATGCCGTCTTCGAGCAGCCGGGTGATGCTCAGGATCGAACTGAGCGGGGTGCGGAACTCGTGGCTCATGTACGACAGAAACCGGCTCTTGAGCTCGGACACATCGCGCAGCTGCTCGGCCTGCTGGTCGAGCTCGGCATACAGCGCCAGCACGCCCTGGTTGGTTTCTTCCAACTCTTCGCGCAGGGCCTGATTCTGTTGCCGCAGTGCATCCAGTTCGGCCATCGGATCGATGGCAGGTGCGTCGCCGGACGTCTTCATTGCACGCCTCCCAAGCGCATCACAAACACACCGCAATCGTCGCGGCCGCGCGTGTAATCGCGCAACAGCACCGCCGCCACGAGACGTGCATGGCGCGACAGCAGGCCCGGATGATCGCGCAGATTCCAGCGCGACTGCAGGCCGTCGCTATGCATCACCAGCAGTTTACCGGCCGCCTGCGGGAAATCGAACGGCTGCGCCTTGCGGAACTGCACGCCGACAATGCCTGGGTGCGAGGGCATGCCGCGCACGCCATCGCCATCGCACAACGAGGCGACGATATTGCCGACACCGGCAAACCGTACCTGCCCGATGCTGCTGTCGAACTGCATCACTGCCGCCGCACCGCCCCGTGTGCCGGACATACCGGCATGCAGCTGGGCGATGCGCTCGCCGGGCGCGCCGCCGGCCTTGGCTGCGGCGCGGGTGCCGGCATCGGCAGCCTCGGCCGCACCGGGCCCATGGCCCAGGCCGTCGATCACGGTCACGCTCGTCCGCTGCTCGCCGATCGCCAGATGCCAGGCATCGCCACATACCACTTCGTTGTGCATCGGCACGCGCAGGGCGCCATACGGCAGGTCCAGTTCGGCGCGTTGCTGGGCGAACAGTCGCGCCATCACGATCGCACCCTTGGCATCGGAATAGGCGTCCAGCACCTGCGCCTGGCGCTTGATCGCGCCCAGCCCGGTGCCTGGCGTGCCGGCGGTGGAATAGCCATCGCGCAGACCGTTCTCGAGCGCGAACCCCGGACCGTTGTCGATGGCGCAGATCTCTACCCCCATGCCCTCGCGCGTGGCCACCGCCGACAGCTGCAGGCAGCCGCCACCGCCATGCTTGACCAGGTTGGTGGCAAGCTCGGTGGCAACCAGCGCGACGCGGCCGCAGGCGGATTCATCGAAGGTCAGGATCTGCGCCAACGCGACCGCCTCGCGACGTGCCTGGCCGACCTGGCTGGTTTCGTCGACACGAAACGCACGTGTGACCTCGCCAGCGACGTTCACTTCCATTTGGTGATGGTGATGCGCGTGCCCTTGCCGGCTGCAGTGTCCAGGACGAAGTCATCCACCAGCCGACGGCTGCCGGACAGGCCCAACCCCAGTCCACTGCCGGAGGTCCAGCCATCGGTGAGTGCCAGATCCAGATTGGGGATGCCTGGACCTTCGTCGCGGAAGGTCAGCTGCACGCCCTTGCGGATGCCGCTTTCCACCATTGCCCAATCCATGTCGCCGCCACCGCCGTAGATCACGGTGTTCCGCGCCAGTTCGCTGGCGGCGGTCACCAGTTTGGTCTGGTCGACCAGACGCAAGCCGCACTGCACCACCAGCTTGCGCACCACCTGCCGGGCCAGCACCACATCCTGTTCGGTGCGTACCGGTTGCGAGCCGGTCGTCATGGAGCGCGATCGGGTTGCTGCAGCAGACGCATGCCGCGCTCCACATCGAGTGCGGTGCGCACCGATGGCAAGGTCAGGCCCAACTCGACCAAGGTGATCGCCACCGCCGGCTGCATGCCCACCACCACCGTTTTCGCATCCATGACCGCCGCCAGCCCGGAAATGGTGCTGATCATGCGGCCAATAAACGAGTCGACGATATCCAGCCCGGAAATATCGATCAGCACGCCACGCGCGGAGATGGCGCTGATCTTTTCCGACAGGTCTTCCTGCAGGGTCAACGCGAGCTGGTCGTGCATGTCCACCTGGATGGTGACCAGCAACAGATCGCCCATCCGCAGAATCGGGATGCGCTCCATGTCAGCTCGCCTTGCTCACGGCCACGCCAATGCGCTTGAGTGCCAGCGCCAGCGCATCGGACAGGTTGGCCTTGGTGACGATGCCCTGCAGGTCCAGCCCCAGATGCACGATGGTCTGCGCAATCTGCGGGCGTACGCCGCTGATGATGGCATCGGCGCCCATCAGGCGGATCGCGGTGACCGTCTTGAGCAAGTGCTGGGCGACCAGCGTGTCCACGGTCGGCACGCCGGTGATGTCGATGATGGCGATCTCCGAACCGGTATCGACAATGCGCTGCAGCAGCGACTCCATCACCACCTGGGTGCGCTGCGAATCCAGCGTGCCGATCATCGGCAGCGCCAGCACCCCGTCCCACAGCTTCACCACCGGGGTGGACAGCTCCAGCATTTCTTCCTGCTGACGCACGATGATTTCTTCGCGGGTCTTCTGGAATGCCTTGACGGTGTAAAGGCCCAGTCGGTCCAGCAACTCCGACAGCGCCCACAGCTGCTGGCCCAGGTCCTCCGGCGTATCGGCATATTCGCGCTGCACCAGCGCGAACAACACCCGCTTGAGCGAGAAGATGAAGTTGGCGGTTTCCTGCGAATCGAAGCCACGAGTGGCGCGGTCGCGCGACAGGTTCTCCAGGAAGCGACGGACCTCGCTCCAGTCGGCACTGTCCAGGCTGCTGCTGCCGTCCTTCAACGCGGCGGCCAGCAAACTCAGAAATTGCGCACTCTGGGTTTCGACTTCCTGCCGGGAAATACGCGCGTCGCTGCCCAGGCTGGCGTCCAGCCACGCAGTCAACAACGCACCTTCCTGGCCACGAATCGCATCAATCGAGCGCTGCTGCAATGCCACCATGAGATCACCCGCCGAAATAAAATTAATGAGAAGGCTGGGCATGCGGGCCGAACTGCGCCCCTTGATCGGCGCGGCGCCCCCACGCCGATGCGAAGCAGAGTAAAGCAATTCAGATTCAGCAACCAGCGGCCAAACCTGTAGCAGTCAGAGGCTGCCGCCCAGCGCAGTGTGACATTGCCGCGCACGCGTCGAACGTGAGCCGGTCCACGCCTGGGCAGATGCGCGTCATTGCATGTCGCGCTGGCTGGGAATCCGCACGGCGGGCCCGACCACCGCAGGGGGCTCGGGTGCAGCGTGTGCGTTGCGGCGGATCACCGCGCTGCTGCGGCGCGCGCTTGCCAGCTACCGGATCACCCCGCTGCACGGCTCTCAAATCGCGGCATCACCGCCATGGCGGTGAACTCGCAGCGTCAACGCCGGCAACGCGGCATTTCTTATCTCAGCAGCCGCTAAGAGTGGGAGCGCGGCGGCACAGCCGGGGGCGAGACCACGTGCCGGCATGCAGGCCGCCGCCGAGCCTTGTCTGTTCGGATTTCTGTCAGGCTGGGTGTGGAGAGCCGACGTGCTTGCAGCGCAGACCAGGCCTTGCAACACATCACTGGTCGCCACCGCCGCCTGAGCGTCTGGCATGCAGGCCATGCATGCCGATCCCGAATATCCAATCACTGATCCCGGCGACAACCGCATCGACAGCGGCTGCACGCAGGCATCGATTGCCGCCTTACAGCCGATATCGCTCCACCGCGTCCAGATGCGGCTGCGTGTCCTGATCGCAGGCTTCGGCCAGGCGTAACCAGCACATCGGATGCGGCCACTGCGCGGTTGCGGCAAGCAAGGCGCGGTGCAATTCCAGCGCAGCGACCGTTTCCGGCAAGGCCACCGTGAACAACACGCCGGGCAGGCCCGAACCCGCGTCTTCGGCATCGAACGCATCCGGCTGTTGCGGGTCGGTCACGCGGTAGTCGTCACGACTATGCAGCCACAGCGTCCAGCCACGCGCTTCGATGTCTTCGCGCAAGGCATCGATCGCCTGCTCACCAGGATGCACGCCATCCACCAGCCAGCTGTTGCCGTAGCCGCCGGGCTGCAGCACATGCACTTGCGCATAGGTCGGCACGAAGCGCTCGCGCTCGGCCTCATCCTCCGGCGGCGGATAGAGCAATTCGGCATCGAACACGACCCAATCGCGGACATGCTGACGTCGATGGGCGGGGGCGTTTTCGACGATACGCGCAGTCACCGGGCCGGTGCGGCGGGCATAGTATTCGGCCATCTCGCCGTCGTCCACGCAACGTACGATCACCCAGCCCCAGTTTTCCTCGACCACGCCGCTGGTACTGCTCAGCTCCATCCCGATCGCCTGCGCCGACGCACGCACCGCATCCCAGTCCTGCGCAGCACTGGCGGCGGTCATGTGATCCCAGTACGCAGCGCGCGGTTCCTCCATCGACGCGATCAGCTGCTGCTGCACGGCGGCGGCCTCGGCAAACCGGCCGGTGTTGAGATACATGCGCGCCAGCAGGCCACGCGCGCCATGCGAGCCAGGCGACAGTTCCAGCAACGCGACGCAGGCCTGCTCCAACGCCGGCCAATCGGCCAGGCGCTGCGCCAGCTGGGCATCGCACCACAGCGCCGCCACCGGCACCAACGGACGATACAGCTGCGCCAGGCGACGCATGCCGGCATCGTCGCCGCTGCCCAGCAGCAGATTCATCAGCCGGAAGGTCGGGCTGGTTTCGCGATCGGCATGCCGTTGCACGAATGCCCACAGCAGCGTGATCGCTTCATCGTCCGCAGCGCAGGCGCTCAGGGCCGACGCGGTCGCATCCACCAGGTCGGCATCGTCCGGCTGCTCGGCCACTGCGTGCAGCAACCACTGCGCCTCGCGCTCCGGGTCACGCACCACGTCGTCGGCCTGCCCGTCCAGCCATTCCAGCAATTGCGCGGTCGGCACCGGCGCCGGCTCGCCGGCCGGTGCGGTGTCGATGCGCACGGCCAACCGCTCCAGCAACTGCGTCGCACCACGGTCCTGCTGCAACTTGGGCAGATGCGCACGCGCTAGCGCCAGATGCCGGCGCGCGGTCCAGACCGCGCCGCGCTGCAGTGCAAGGTCGACCGCCATCTCGGCGGTGTCGATCAGGATGCGGTGGGCACCAACCTGCGCGTAATGGTCGAGCATCACCTGCAAGCGGCTGCCCAGCAGCCAGTTGTTGCGCTCCGGTGCATGCGATACCAGCACCACCACCGCACGCAACCAATGCATACGATAACGCGGCGCGACCTCACGCCACGGCAGAAAGGCTTCCAGGGCTTCTTCGTCGCGATGGAGCAGCGCCAATGCGCGCGCCTTTTGCAGGCGACGCGGCTGACTGCAGTTGGCCCACTCGGCACCCTCGCGCGCGGCCTCGCGTTCGCGCTCTTCCACCAGCGCCAGCGCTTCTTCTGCGCGGCCGAGCGCCAGCAGGATCGAGATGCGCATGTCCGGCACACCGTCATAGATCTGGCCGCCGTGCGCAACGATGGTCTGCGCCTGCTGGTCCAGATAACTCAGCGCCGCCTCGCCGCGCCCGTCATCGAGCAGTGCGTCGGCCTTCTCGCAACTCAGGCACTGGAAGCACGACCAACTCGGGTCGATGCGGCCCAACGTTTCTTCGCAAACCTCGATGCGTTCCTGCACCCAGCCGGGACCGTCGATATTGGCGTAGCACGCGGCCAGATCCTGGGTGACGCATACCGATTGCGGGCACTCCACCGCATCGGCCCGGTGTGCGCGTTCGAACAACGCCACCGCATCGCCCAGCGCACGCTCGCCTTCGCACAGGTTGCCGACCCGGTTGCGCATTTCCCAATGCCCGACGAACACCTCCAGCCACGGATTGGCCAGCGTCTTGCCCAGCGCACGCGCTTCCGGCAGCAACGCTTCGGCGCGTTCGATCTGCAGATCGCAGATATGGTCGGTCAGGCGCGTCAGCAATTGCGCGTTCTGCGGCTGGCCGGCCTGGCCGAGATCGTCCTGCAGCTTTTCTACCCAGTTCCAGATTTCCATGCAGTTGTTCCTTCGATGCAGCGCTCAGCGCGCCAGCAGTTGGGTCACGGCCTCGGCGAGATCGCCGAAGGCCTTGTTGAGATCGCCGCCACCGGATTCGCTGCCGCCGGGCTGCGGTTGCGTACGCCCCTGCGCCGACACGATCACCTTGAGCGAGCGCAGCAAGCGCGCCGCCACCGCCGCCTGCGCATTGCCGGCGCGCTGTGCGGCCAGCAACGCCTGCAGCGCCGGGTTATCCAGATTGAGATACAGCCGCTGGGTCTGGCGCGCCTCGATGCGTGCGGTGAACTGCCGCGCCAGACGCAACGCAGCGGTGGACACGCGCTTGTCGTTCTCGTCCTGCTCCAGGCGCCGTTTGAGTTCGGCCTCGCGGTCGGGCACCACCACCAGCGGCAACGCCTCCGGGCTGAAACGCGCCGGCACCAGCGCTTCGCCGTCGCCCAGGTGCTGTTCCAGCCAGGCCAGCTCGTCGGCCGGCAACGTGTCCAGCCGGAACAGCTGCCGGTTGCCTTGCTCGGTGCCCAGTTCGACCAGGCGCACGCCCTTGGCCTGCGCCCAACGACGCAGGAACGGCACCACCGCATAGCGGTTTCCGTAGGCCACCGGCACGCCCATCGCGCGGAACAGCATCTCTTCGAAGCCACCGTCGCTATCCAGGATCACGTGGACCGCACCGCGTGCCGGCAACTGCTGTGCAGGCAGGTCGCCCTGCGAGGTCGGTACGCGTACATGCTCCATCAGCAACGCGAACAAGCGCTCGTCGCACAGCGCCGCGCCCAGCAATGCTTCGTTGTGGCGAAGCAGGATGCGGCGCCACGCCTCGGGCTGCTGACGCGCCACATCGGCCAGACCTTGCACCAAGGCCTCGGACAGCGTGTGCTGCACCGAGCTGTAGGTCGTATCGCGCTGCAGATCCTCGCGACTTGCGGTCGGCGTCAAACGATTGGATTCGATCACGCCACCGATGAAACCTGCCCACGGCGGCAGCAGTTCGCGCGCGTTGTCGTCCAGCAACATGCCGCGCAGGAACACCGACAGGTTGCGGTTGTCGCTGGTGCCGTAGGTCGCCCCATCCTGTACCCAGAGCAAGCCGACCGCGTCGCTGTCCTCTCCCGCCTGCACCGGCATGCAGCACAGCGGTTCGAAGTTGCGCTCGAAGCGCGCAGCGAACTCGCGTTGACGGCGCCAGGCCTGCACCGGATGCAACGGCACCGCATCGTTGACGCGCCACGGCGGCGGCTCGGGATTGATGGGCTGTGTATCGGCGCCGATCCAGATCGGCTCGCGCAGCAACGCGCAATAGCGCGACAGGATCTCGCGCAGCCGCCCTTCCTGGGCCAGCGACAGATAGTCGTTGTGCAGTTCCAGCACCACTTCGGTGCCGACCTGCGCGCGCGCGGCGATCGGGGTCACCGTGTACTGTTCGGCATTGCTGGAGACGTAGCAATGACCCAGCGTTGGCGTCTGGTAGGAAGTAGTGCGCACGGTGACGCGGCGGGCCAGCACGAAGGCCGACAGAAAGCCCAGGCCGAACATCCCGATCAGGCCGCTGTCCTCATGCCCGCCCTGACGCAGCCCGCGCGTATAGCCCACGCCCACGGTGGCCAGGTAGTCGTGGATTTCCTGCTGGGTCAGCCCGGCGCCGGTATCGACGATCCGCACGATGCCCTGGGCGGGGTCGGCATGCACGTCGATGCGTGCCTGGTCCTGCCAGTCGGGCTGTTCCAGCCGGCGACGCAGGATCGAATCGTGTGCGTTTTGCACCAGTTCGCGCAGCGCGACCACCGGGGTGGAATACAGGTGTTTGCTGAGCACGGACATCAGCCCGTTGAGATCGACGCCAGCGCGGCGGATCTGGGAGGCGTCCGTCGCCTCGAAGGTGTGATCTTGCATGATCTTGTCGTTTCCTTGGCGGCCACGCCCGTCCTCGGACGTGCCTTCCTGGGTGGCAATGCGAGCCGGAGAGCATAGCCGCAAGGCCTCTCGCGCGCACGCCTGCACCACCGCTGCGCTTGCACTGCGTACAGCCGAAAACTGCTATGCCAGCGCATCGGAAACAACCCGTCACGGCCCCCGTCATCTCCGGGCCGTGACGTGCAGCGCAGCGCTCAGCGCTGCAAGGTTTGCATCGGTGCTTCGTTGAAATGCTGGCGATAGCCCTTGGCCAGCGCCGAACGGCTACCCACGCCCCAGCGACTCGCCGCCTGCAGCACACTGCCGCATCCGCCCTCGGCCAGCAGCTCGTCGCGGATACTCTGCATCCGGTACCGCCGCAGCACCTGAGTCGGCGACAGACCGGTGGCGGACTTGAACGCCTGCTGCAACGCGCGTCCGGTGACGCCAACCTGTGCTGCCACTTCGTTGATCGACAGATCCGAGCGATGCGCGTTGGCGATCATGTAGGTGTAGGCACGCCGGTACTTGGCCGGCAGGCGCGCGGAGATATCGTCGCTGACATGCGACGGCGTGCCGCTTTCGAGCAAGCGCGGCGCCTGCACCTCGCTACGCAGGCATTGCACTGCGCCCAACGCGTAGCGGTTGTACAGCAACAGCGCCTGCTCGGTCTTGCCCAACGCCTGGCTGATCTTGGCCTGGCAGTATTCGAACTCCAGATTCCAGCGTGGCGCGTGATGCCGGCCGGCGCCTGCCAGCGCACGCTCGGCCAGATCGGCCCGCCCCACCGCCAGCGCCGCCAGCGCCAACTCCACCTGCGCATCCTGCCGGGCGCACGGCGGGCAACCGGTCGCTGCGGCCGGCAACGCATCGATCTGCGCATCGAAACCGAAGGTGTCGCCGCCGGCAATGCGCAGCAGGTTGCGCACATGCCGCATGCGTTGCGCGAGTACCGGCATGCTCTCGGCAAGATCGGCAATGCAGGCGCGCAGCTCGTTGGGCTCGAACGCATGCACCGCCTCTTCCTGGCGCAGCGTGGCCTGCCAGAACACGTGATCGCTCATGCGCTCGCTGCGACGGATACGCAGTTGCGCAAGCATGTCCAGGCGCAGTGCGGTGGCGATGCGCAGCCATTCGGTGGCGCCACTATCCAGCTCGCCAAGCGCTTCATGCGCGCGCTCCAGGGTTTGCAACGCGAGCGTGCTCTGGCCCAGATGGAAATGCGTCAACGCCATGCCGAGCAGGCTTTCGCCGCACAGGCAGGCCGGTGTTTGCCGGTCCATCGCCAGCTGCACGAAGCAGTTCAGCGCAGCACTCAAGCGCCGCTGACTCAGCATCAGCCAGGCGGTGTTGCGACACGACAACAGGCGTAGTTGTCGCTGATGGCCCCGCATCGCCTTCAAGGCTTGGCGATACGCGTCTTCGGCATCTTCCTGATATTCGAGGATCAACAGTGCATCGCCACTGGCGCCGAGCAGGCTGACTTCATCCTCGGCAGCATCCTGCGCTATCTGTCCGTCCCGGCGTTGTTGAAGATGTTGCAGACCTTGCGGCCAGGCACCAACCAGCATCCTGCTTGTGTAGGTAGGAAGACGGTCTGCGTACGACAACGCAGAGATCGCCGAAAAATAGGTTGAAAGGATCATGCCGGGCTCTCTCGTAGGGATGAGCTAAAAAAACAACAAATGCGCCGAACCTGCTGGCGCAAACGATTGTATGCAGCGCATCCAACGGAATTTCTTACTCGCAGGCATCAAGAAATTCAAAAAACCTCACTCTGTTCCGCACTGCCCGCGCGGTGCATTCCGCATATGCAGAGCACTTCTGGCATACCGCCAACGGTGTCGTGGACAGGACATCGCAAGCCAGGCGAAGACGCACGCAAGACAGCGTCGCAGGCAACACGGCCTTATTTGCAGCCGTGCGATGTCCCAGAACGCCCGGCAGCCCAAGGCATTGGCGCGTGCCATCGCATGTCTCGGCGATGGCCGCGTGGTCGCTCCGGTTGGTGCGATGCAATGGTTGCGACGCCACCGCAGTGCACCGACAAACGATCGACATATTCCATCCGCACCGCCTGCAATATACCAATCGTAATAGGTCGACCTCGATCTGCGCGATTAAGTGCGCAAATTCAGCCAGGCCATACGCAGCCCGAAATGTCGTAATCCCGTTATTTGAAGCCGGTGCGTGCAGGCGATGTCGGAACTTTGTTAGGACTATATGAGCGCGCGCTAAAGCCAGCCCTCGCAAACCCGAAGAAAAGTCCGCAGCAGTGAAACTTTGCAGCTTTGCAATGGTACATACCATTGCTCCGATCTGGGTCGGATTCCCCTGGTAGCAGAACGGTATGGCAATGCGCTCATCGAGATATGCAGAATTCCTTGTGGCCACCGCTGACGGCGATAGACACCAAACGTCCACGGGCGGCGTGCGCTGCTGCGGGAAGGCCGGCTGATGCACGGCAATCCTCCCGGCAAGCAAGGGTCTGCTTTCCTGTTGACGCAGGACGCGCTTCTGGCATCGCAGGTCAATGCCAGCCTCGGATCGCTGGCGCCGATGTTTGCGGTGTTTTCCGACGAGCTGGAGCTTCTGCGTTCGCTGCGGCACTCGCCGTGCGAGCTGCTGGTGTTCGATGCGACCTGTGTCGCCTCCAATGACAGCTCGTTACTGGCCTGGCAGCGCTGCCACTGCGGCCAGCCCACCCCCTTGATCGTGCTGGGGCGTTTCGATTGCGCCGACGACATCCTGGCCTGGTACCGCGCCGGCGCACACGATGTGCTCGCCCTGCCGTTCAATCCACACGAGTTGCATGTGCGTGCAGCGCTGGCGCTTTCGCCGGCAGCCCAGGCATGCCCCGAATCCCGGCAACTCAGTGTCGGCCCTTATCAATTGATCCGCGAGGACAACACCGTCTACCTGCATGGCAAGCCGATTGCCTTGACCGCGCGCGAATTTTCGATCGCCTGGCTGCTGTTTTCCAGCCCTGGCGTGTGCTTTCGTCGCTGCCAGTTGGCCAAGGCGGTATGGGGCAGCCACACCGAATTTACCGACCGCACCATGGAACAGCACATCTACAAGCTGCGCAAGAAACTGCAGCTAAGCAGTCACAGCAGTGCGGTGCGTATCCGAACCATCTATTCGCACGGCTACAAACTGGAGCTGGCCTTGCAGGACAAGGAGACATCGGCACCTGGCAAGGCAGGAAACCCGGCAATCGTCCATCATGCCGCCGCCTGCTGACCAAGCGAGCGCGGAGCAGAACGCCTGGAGAGAACCGCAGCACGGCTGCGTGCCCGTTGCGGCACATCGATGAGGTGTCAATTGGCGGTACGGCAGCAATCGGCTCCGATCAGGAGCGATATCCCTCAACGCTGACCGTCGCCCACCTCTTCGCCCGCAAAGCCATGCCGCATAAACGACAACGGCGCAGGAATCGACCTGCGCCGTCGTGCGATCGATTGGTGCGGAACCGTTACTGCTTGGGGTTCTCGCCGTACTCGTTCGGGCCTGGCGTGCCTTCCATGCACATGAACACCAGCACGATCAAAGCGCCGACGCAAGGCACCAGGTTGATCAGGTAGAACCAGCCAGACTTACCCTGGTCATGGAAGCGACGCACGGTCACCGCAATGGCCGGCACGATCAATGCCAGGCCAACGATCAGCATGACGGCAAGCACCAGCCACGCCACCACGCCCGGACCATTGTCGCCGCCCATCAACGCCGCTGCGATGGCGAAAATGCCACCCAGCACCAGAAAAATGATCGCCTGCAACAACGCGAACATCCAGTATTCCTTGCGACGCGAGCGACCAGTGAAGTCGGCATAGCGCTTGAGCGGCAGCAACATCCATTCCATTGTGATTCTCCTGAAAACGGGGCGTGAGCGGTCTCTGTGATCCGCTGCACAGCGCAACGGGCCGCGCATGGTGCCATAGCGGCAGCGCGGTGAAAACGTTTTCTGCGGGGAAAAACGTAGATCGCCGGGTGCTATCCGATAAACGGCCTGCGACCAGTCAGCCCAAGCAAGCACCGCAGCTGGGCGGGCCGGACCCACCCGCAGCACCCAGACCTGGCGCGACGGCAACGACCGGCTGCCCCTTGCCCGCACATACCCCGCGCCATCCCAAGCTCAATCGGCCGCCGCCTCCAGGGCCTGGCTCAAACGCTCCACCGCGACGATCTCCATGCCCTTGATGCTGGTGGTCTTGGGTGCGTTGGCCTTGGGCACGATCGCACGCTTGAAGCCATGCGTGGCCGCTTCCTTCAATCGGTCCTCGCCGTTGGGAACGGGACGGATTTCGCCGGACAACCCGACCTCGCCAAACGCGATCGTCTTCTCGGACAATGGCCGGTCGCGCAGCGACGACAGCACCGCCAGCAGCACCGGCAGATCGGCAGCGGTTTCCTGCACACGGATGCCGCCGACCACGTTGACGAACACGTCCTGATCGCCCACCACGATGCCGCCATGGCGATGCAGCACCGCCAGCAACATCGCCAACCGGTTCTGTTCCAGGCCCACCGCGACACGACGCGGATTGGACAGCGGCGAGGCATCCACCAGCGCCTGCACCTCCACCATCAGCGGCCGGGTGCCTTCGCGGGTGACCATCACGCAACTGCCGGGCTGCTGCGTGCTCCCGCCAGAAAGGAAGATCGCCGACGGGTTGGAGACCTCCTTGAGGCCCTTCTCGCCCATCGCGAACACGCCCAGCTCGTTGACCGCACCGAAGCGGTTCTTGAACGCGCGCAACAGCCGGAACCGGCTACCGCTCTCGCCTTCGAAATACAGCACCGCGTCGACCATATGTTCCAGCACGCGCGGCCCCGCGATGCCGCCTTCCTTGGTCACATGGCCGACCAGAAACACCGCCGTGCCGGTTTCCTTGGCATAACGCACCAGCCGCGCGGCGCTCTCGCGCACCTGGCTCACCGAGCCCGGCGCTGCGGTCAATGACTCGGTCCACAGCGTCTGCACCGAGTCGGCCACGATCAGCTTCGGCCGCGCCACGCTGGCGTGCTGCAGGATGTTTTCGATGCCGGTTTCGGCCAGCGCATTCAAGCCGTCCAACGGCAGATCCAGACGCACCGCGCGCCCGGCCACCTGCGCCAGCGATTCCTCGCCGGTCACGTACAACACCGGCAGCGTGCTGGCCATGCTCGCCAGCGCCTGCAACAACAGCGTCGACTTGCCGATGCCGGGGTCGCCGCCGATCAACACCACCGCACCTTCGACCAGCCCACCGCCCAGCACCCGATCGAACTCGCCGATGCCGGTGGACACGCGTGCCTGCTCGGACTGCTGCACGTCCTTGAGCGCGGTGATCTTGGGTGCCTCGGTCTTGCCGGCCCAGCCGCTACGCCGCGAGGCCGCCGGCGAAGCCTTGCCGCCGGGCGTGGCGCTTTCCAGCACGATTTCGCTGAGCGTATTCCACACCCCGCATTCGGTGCATTGCCCTTGCCACTTGGTGTACTCGGCGCCGCACTCGCCGCAGACATAGGCCGTTTTCGCCTTCGCCATCGTCATCTAGCCACTTGTTTCCGGAGCCACAGCATAGTCGCCGGCGGTCTCAGGATGCGCGACGCGGGCTTGGGAATCGGGAATCGGGAATCGGGAATCGGGAATCGGGAGTCGGGAATCGGGAATCGGGAATCGGGAGTCGGGAGTCGGGAGTCGGGAATCGGGAGTCGGGAGTCGGGAGTCGGGAATCGGCCAGGCTGACGGCACTGACGGATGGCATGCAACTGCAACATTGCACCACGGCGTTCTGCGTGGGACATATCGCCGGCGTCGAACACCTAGATCGCGTATTGGATCTCGATCGATCCGTCTGCACCGGTGCCGACGAAAACCAACGTCTGGAGCTGCATGATCGATCGCAACCGGTCATGCCGCTCCAGGTGTTGCCACTGCCCGCTCGCACACCTGCAAGCGGGCAACCGCGACTCAACGCGCCTTGTACAACTCGCTCAAGCGATCCGGCTTGCCGGGAATGCGCTCAAGATGTGGATACAGCAGACCGCCGTGGTAATCGATGCGCACGGTGTCGTAGCGATCCAGGCGCTTGACCAGCAGTTCGATCGGTGCGGTGGTGCCTTTGGCCGCCTTGATCGCGTCCTTGATCACCTCACTACTGAAGGCCCGTCCGTTGACCGCAACAATCGTGTTGCCGGCGATCAGGCCAGCATTGAATGCAGGGCTGTCCCACAGCACTTCGTTGATTTCACCCGAGCTCTCCAGCGACACGCCCAGCGACAGGCCGAGGCTGACGTCGTTCTCGTTGCTTTCGTAGGTCTTGGTGGCCAGGTTCGGCTCGTCGTTGTAGACCAGCTTCCAGCCATTGGCTTCGATGCCGCCGTTCAACGAGCCGTGGCCGTCCATTCGGCTGCGCAACAGGCTCGCCCAGTCGTAGGCAGCGATGCCGTTGAGCGTGGCGACGATGTCGTCGAAGGTGTACGGATTGACGTCCCAATCGCCGTTCTTCATGCCGAAGAAGGCCTTGCCGAAATCGTCGATGGAGCGCTTGTTGTTGGTCAGCGCGCGCAACTTGCTGTCCACTTCCAGCCACATCATCTGGCCGCCGGAGTAATAGTCTTCGGCCATCTGATAGCTGCGATACGCCTTGGGCCGGCGCATCGACATGGTCGGGTCGTTGGTGGTGTCCTGCACGGTGCGCCAGGCCATGCCGGGGCGCCCGCGCTCGTAGGTCGCCGCCACGCCGGCCAGCATGTCGCGCGCCTGCTCCTGCGTCCACAGGCCCGAACGCGCGGCCATCACTTCGCCCCAGAACTGGGTCTGGCCTTCGTACAACCACAGCAGGCTGTCGCCCATCGGCACATTGAAATTGGGCGTCGCCAGATCCGCGCCGCGGCGGTACTTGCCGTTCCAGGAATGGTTGAACTCGTGTGCGAGCAGGTCGCGGCCGGTCCAGCTCTTGTCCCACTCGGTGAAGTAGTTCGGCGGGCCGCTATTCTCGCTGGAACGGTGATGCTCCAGGCCGATGCCGCCCAGCTTCTTGGTCAGCGCCAGCAGGAATTCGTAATGATCGAAATGGCGCGCGCCATACAGTTTGTCCATCTGCTGCACCAGCGACGCATGTGCCTTGATCTGTTCGGGCTTGGCCTCCAGCGACTTGGCCTCGTCGGCGAACACGTTGAGGTAGACCGGCTGCTTGCCGCCGCTCAACTCCACGCGCTTGTAGTACTTGCCGGCGAACATCGGCGAGTCGACCAGGTCGTCGAAATCGATCGGCTTGAAGGTCACCGTGTCGCCGACGCGACGGTCGGTTTCCAGCGCGGTGGCATAGCTCCAGCCGGCCGGCAGCGTGACGCTGGCCTGCGCCTTGATGTTGCGTACGAACACGCCGGCCGGATACAGCGCGGTGGTGTTCCACTGCAGGTTGAGCATCTCCGGGGTCATCATCACCCGGCCCTGGTTAGGGGCCTGCGGCGAGAGAAACTTGAACTCGGCCACCAGCTCGGTGGCGCCCTGCGGCACGTCCACGGTGAAGGCGTACACATCGAACTGGTCGCGCTTCCACGGCACCACCTTGCCATCGACCTTGATCACCAGCCCGGCGAGCTTGTCGATCGGCCCGGTCGGCGAATGGTTGCCGGGAATCCACTGCGGATACAGCAGCGTCATCGGGCCCGGCTTGGCCGGCATGGTGGTCTTGACCTTGAAGATGCGGTGCGCCAGGTCGGTGGCGTCGACGTCGATCTTCACGGTGCCGTCGAACGGCACGTCCTGCGGTGGTGCGGTTTGTGCGGCGGCAGGCAACGACAGCGCCGCCAGCAGCGACAAGGACAGGACGGTGGGGATCTTCATTGCAACTCCGCGGTGACCTGGAAACAGGCAAGTCCCCGATGCTAAGCGCCCGCCAGCACTTCCCCGTATGCCATTGGTCATGCCACAGGCGAATTCATGCGCAAAAAAAAGCCGCCAATGACTTGGCGGCCTTGTTTAACCCAGCATGCGTCGATCCGACGTGCCGCGATCCGGCACTGCGCGGTGTCAATGCATCATGTTGACGTTCATGTTGTGCAGCACCCACAGCGAACCGACGATCACGATGCCGATGATCAGCAGCGAGAACAGGCCCACCTGTACGTTGGAGCGCTGCTCGGGCGAGCGATCCATGTGCAGGAAGTACACCATGTGCACCAGCATCTGCACGGCGGCCATCACCGAGATCACGATGACGGTGACGCCCTTGGAGAACGCCCCGCTCATTACCATCGCAAACGGGATAACGGTGAGGACCACGGCCATCACAAAGCCGATCAGATAGGACTTCAAGCCGCCGGCATGTGCGTCGGTGGCGGTTTCATGCGCGTGGTGATTGGCCATTACAGCGCTCCCAGCAGATAGACAACGGTGAACACACCGATCCAGATGATGTCCAGGAAGTGCCAGAACAGGCTCAGGCAGGCCAGACGCGTGCTGTTGCGCGCAGTCAGGCCGTTCTTGGAGATCTGGATCACCAGCACCGCCATCCACAACAGACCGGAGGCGACGTGCAGGCCGTGCGTGCCCACCAGGGTGAAGAAGGCCGACAGGAACGCGCTGCGCCCCGGGCCGGCTCCTTCATGGATCAAGTGGTTGAACTCGTAGACTTCCATGCACAGGAAGCCGATACCCAACAGTGCAGTGACCGCCAGCCAGCCGTACAGGCCACCCATCTTGCGCTTGTGCGCGGCGATCATCGCAAAGCCGAAGCTCAGGCTGCTGAACAACAGCAGGAAGGTTTCCACCAGCACGAACTTCAGGTCGAACAACTCCTTGGCGGTCGGTCCGTCCACCGTGGCGCCGGAGAGCACCGCATAGGTGGCGAACAGACCGGCGAACAGCAGGCAGTCGCTCATCAGGTAGACCCAGAACCCGAAGACGGTGTTGCCACCGGCGTCGTGATGCTCGTGGTCGTCGTGGCCGCCCGCGTGGGCGGCGTGGTCAAGCGTGGTCGAGGAAGACATGGTCATACCACCTTCGCGGCCTGCGCCGCCTGTTGCTGTTCGAGCAGGGCAAAGCGCGCGTTTTCGATGCGCTCCACTTCGTCGGCCGGCACCCAGTAATCGATGTCGTCATCGAAGGTGCGGGCGATGAAGCTGCCGATCATGCCGACCAGGCCGATGATGGCCAGCCACCAGATGTGCCAGATCAGACCGAAGCCCAACAGCACGCTGAAGGCACCGATATAGACACCTGCGCCGGTATTGCGCGGCATGTGGATGGCCTCGTACTTGGACGGACGCACCCAGCCCTTGCCGTTCTGCTTGTCGGCCCAGAACTGATCGCGGTCATCGATGTGCGGCAGCACGGCGAAGTTGTAGAACGGCGGCGGCGAAGAGGTTGCCCACTCCAGCGTACGGCCATCCCACGGATCGCCCGTGTAGTCCATGTGCTCCTTGCGCTTCCACACGCTGTAACCGATCTGCACCAGATTCAGGAAGATGCCCATGCCGATGATCGCAGCACCCACCGCAGCGACATACAGCCACGGCGCCCACTCGGGGTGGTTGTAGGTGTTCATGCGACGGGTCATGCCCATGAAGCCGAGCACGTACAGCGGCATGAAGGCCACGAAGAAGCCGATGATCCAGCACCAGAACGAGGCCTTGCCGATCTTCTCGTTGAGCTTGAAGCCGAACGCCTTCGGGAACCAGTAGGTCAGACCTGCCAGGTACCCGAACACCACGCCGCCGATGATGACGTTATGGAAGTGCGCGATCAGGAACAGGCTGTTGTGCAGCACGAAGTCCACGGCCGGGATCGCCAGCATCACGCCGGTCATGCCGCCGATGGTGAAGGTGATGATGAAGCCGATCGTCCACAGCACCGGCGAGGTCATGTGCACACGACCGCGGAACATGGTGAACAGCCAGTTGAAGATCTTCACGCCGGTCGGGATCGAGATGATCATCGTCGTGATGCCGAAGAAGGCATTGACGTTGGCACCCGAGCCCATGGTGAAGAAGTGGTGCAACCACACCACGAACGACAGCACGCCGATGCACGAAGTGGCGTAGACCATCGAGGTGTAGCCGAACAACCGCTTGCGGCTGTAGGTGGCGATCAACTCGGAGAAGATGCCGAACGCCGGCAGGATCAGGATATAGACTTCCGGGTGACCCCAGATCCAGATCAGGTTGACGTACATCATGGCGTTGCCGCCACCGTCATTGGTGAAGAAGTGCGTGCCCAGGTAACGGTCGGCACCCAGCAGCGCCAGCGCCACGGTCAGGATCGGGAACGCGGCGATGATCAGGATGTTGGTGATCAGCGCGGTCCAGGTGAAGATCGGCATGCGCATCAGGGTCATGCCCGGCGCGCGCATCCGCATGATCGTCACGAAGAAGTTGATGCCTGTCAGCAACGTGCCCAAGCCTGAGACCTGCAACGCCCAGATGTAGTAATCGACGCCGACCCCCGGACTGTATTCCAGCCCCGACAACGGCGGATACGCCAACCAGCCGGTCTGCGCGAATTCACCGACACCCAGCGAGATGTTGATCAGCGCCGCACCGGCCACGAACAGCCAGAAGCTCAGCGAGTTCAGGAACGGGAACGCCACGTCGCGCGCACCGATCTGCAGCGGCACGATCAGATTCAACAAGCCCGTCATGAACGGCATGGCCATGAAGAAGATCATGATCACGCCGTGCGCGGTAAAGATCTGGTCGTAGTGATGCGGTGGCAGCACACCTTCGCCGCCGTTACCCGCCAGCGCCTGCTGGGTGCGCATCATCGCCGCATCGGCAAAGCCGCGCAGCAGCATGACCAGCGCCACGATGATGTACATCACACCGATGCGCTTGTGATCCACCGAGGTGAACCACTCGTTCCACAGGTAGCCCCACAGCTTGTACTTGGTGATGGCGCCCGCGATGAGCAGGCCGAGCAGGCCGGCGCCACCGAGAGCGACCATGATGATCGGCTCGTGGTACGGAACCGCCTCGATCGTAAGTTTGCCTAGCATCACTTGTCTCCAGAAGTGCACATGGCGACCGGCTCTGCAGCCGATGCCTGATGGTCGCCATGGCCTTTGCTATGGCCCGGACCATTCATGTATTTGTCGACGAGCGAGCGGAACATGCCGTCCTGCACCGACGAGTAGTAGGTGACCGGATACTGTTCCTTATCGTTGCGATTGGCGGCCAGCACCTGGTACTCGGCGGCATTCAACGCGGTCGGCGATGCCTTGACCTTGGCCACCCACGCATCGAAGCCGGCCTGATCGACGGCGTGCGCCTTGAAGCTCATCTTCGAGAAGCCGTGGCCGCTGTAGTTGGTCGACAGGCCGAAGTATTCGCCCGGCTCGTCGGCGACCAGATGCAGCTTGGTTTCCATGCCGGCCATCGCGTAGATCATGGTGCCCAGATGCGGGATGAAGAACGAGTTCATCACCGTGTCGGAGGTGATCTTGAAGTTCAGCGGCGTGTGCACCGGGAAGGCGATTTCGTTGACCGTGGCAATGTTCTGGTCCGGGTAGATGAACATCCACTTCCAGTCCAGCGACACCGCTTCGATGGTGATCGGCTTGACGTCCGAATCCAGCGGCCGGTACGGGTCCAGCGCGTGCGAGGAGCGCCAGGTCAGCACGGCAAGCACCAGGATGATCACGCACGGGATCGACCACACCACCACTTCGATGGCGGTGGAGTGCGACCAATCCGGCTCGTAGCGCGCTTTCGTGTTGGACGCGCGGTATTTCCACGCGAACGCAATCGTCATCACGATCACCGGGATGACCACGATCAGCATCAGCACCACCGAGGTGATCAGCAGTTGCTTCTCGTCGTGGCCGATCTGGCCTTTCGGATTGAGGATGGCCGAGTTGCAGCCTGCCAACAGCAGGAACGGCAGCATCAGGCCTGGACGAAGTACACGCCCGAGATGTTTCAACGGAATCATCGGTCGATCCAAGTGCGGAGGAACGCCAGCCTCGTTCGTCGTATCCGTTGGGGGACGTGTCCGCCGGTGCGCTTCGTGAGGGAAGGCGCCGTGCAGACCGAAGACACGGGTTAGCTCCCTAATTTTAGACTTTGCTGCACCTGCACGAAACCCATCGACACTGATCTGCCGCAATTAAAGCGCGCAAAAGTATGCGACATGTTGTCGCAGCGCAGCGTGGCGCCGGAAATACGTCGCTGCAGGCGTCGATTGCGACCAGCGCGATAGGCAGTGCATTGGGCGCGCATTCCACGCCTGCACGGGCACCCCCCCCAAAACGCAACTGGGCCGACCAATGGCCGACCCAGTGTTGAAGCGATGGTGCCGGAAATAGGAATCGAACCTACGACCTACGCATTACGAATGCGCCGCTCTACCAACTGAGCTATTCCGGCGAGCCGTGAATTGTAGGAGCGCAGCCGGCTTGCGGTCAATCGCCGGCAGCGACGAGCGGGCATTGAAAGCCAAGGCGCTGGGTTGCGACCGACCCAACCTGGTCAGCTGCAGCCATGCACCACCGCCAAGTACCACACCGACTCGATGCCCCTCAACCAGCGGCGCGCGCCTTCAGCTAACCAGCCGCAGCCGCAGTTCCTTGGGCAGTGCGAACACCATCGATTCCGGCTCGCCCTCCAGCTCGGACACGCCCTGTGCGCCCAACTCGCGCAACCGGGCCAGCACGCCATCGACCAGCACCTGCGGCGCCGAGGCGCCGGCGGTCAGGCCGATATGCTGCTTGCCGACGATCCAGGCCGGATCGATCTCGCCGGCATTGTCGATCAGATAGGACTCCACCCCGTCGCGCCGGGCCAGCTCGCTGAGGCGGTTGGAGTTGGAGCTGTTGGGCGAACCGACCACCAACACCAGGTCGCACTGGCGCGCCAGATCGCGCACCGCGTCCTGGCGGTTCTGGGTGGCGTAGCAGATATCGTCGTGGCGCGGCCCCTGCATCGCCGGGAAACGCGTCCGCAATGCCTCGATGATGCCCATGGTGTCGTCCACCGACAGCGTGGTCTGGGTGGTGTAGGCAAGGTTGTCGGGCTGACGGATCTGCAGCGTGGCGACCTGCTCGATGTCTTCGACCAGATAGATCGTGCCCGGGCCGCGCTCGCGGCTCCACTGCCCCATCGTGCCTTCCACTTCCGGGTGTCCGGCATGGCCGATCAGCACCACGTCGCGGCCGGCCCGGCAATGCCGCGCCACCTCGAAATGCACCTTGGTCACCAGCGGGCAGGTGGCGTCGAACACCTTGAGTCCACGGCGCTCGGCTTCCTGACGCACCGCCTGCGAGACGCCATGTGCGCTGAAGATCACCGTGGCGTTGTCGGGCACCTCGTCCAGTTCTTCGACGAAGATCGCGCCGCGCTGCTTGAGGTCATCGACCACGAAGCGGTTGTGCACGACTTCATGGCGCACGTAGATCGGCGCGCCCAGCGTTTCGATCGCGCGCTTGACGATCTCGATCGCGCGGTCGACACCGGCACAGAAACCACGGGGATTGGCGAGCAGGACATCCATGACTGGCATTCTACGGGAATGGGGAAAGAGGGGTCGGATCAGGCGGCGGGTATCGGCACCCGGGCTTCAGCGTCGATTCCTAGTGACGAGTGCCCGATTCCCGCTTGCCGCCCTTGTCGAACAACCCGAACAGGGCAATCCCGATGGCGCCGCCCACGATCGCCGAGTCGGCGATGTTGAACGACGGCCAGGTGTGGCTGCCGATGTACCACTGGATGAAATCGACCACGTGGCCGTGCATCAGGCGGTCGATCACGTTGCCGATCGCCCCGCCGATCACCAGCGCATATGGCAACGCGCTGCGCCATTCGCCGCGCGCAGTGCGCGACAGCCAGAACGCCAGCAGGCCGCTGATACCCACCGCCAGTGCGGTGAAAAACCACAGCTGCCAGCCGCCGGCATCGCTCAGGAAGCTGAAGGCTGCGCCGGTGTTGTAGGTGCGGTACCAGTTCCAGAAGCCGTCGATCACCGGCACCGGCGTGTATTCGGGCAGGCTGGACAGCACCCAGGCCTTGCTCCACTGGTCCAGCCCGACCACGACGGCCGATAGCACGAGCCAGATCAAGGCGGAGGGTTTGGGGCGTTGACTCATGTCGAAAGATCGCAGTTGGGGTGGCTTCTCCTGCGAAGGAGAAGATGCCTGGATGGCAGAGCAGACGTGGCGATGAGACGTACAAGCATGGCACGTGCGACGAATCCATCCGCGCCCCTGCTGCTGCCGCGTGCGGACGCTTCAGCAAGCGAGCCTCCGCAGCTGGGCATCGAGCGCAGCAACGTGACAGCGCGCTGCTGCCGGCGGCAGCAAAACCCGCCACGCCATGCAGCTGGTTCACACCGCTGGAGCGGCAACGCGTGGCGGACATTTCCCGCCACGCGCGGTCAACAACCCCACATCAGAACCAGCGACGCTGCTCGCCCGGGCCTTCGAGATTGCTGACGCAGCGGCTGCACAGTTCCGGATGGCGCGGGTCGCTGCCCACGCTGGCCTGGTGGTGCCAGCAACGCACGCACTTGGCCTTGGTGGTCGGCTGCGCGCTGACGAAGATGTCGTCGGTGCTGGCCGCGGTCACGGTGACATCGCCGCTGATGAACAGGAAGCGCAGTTCCTCGGCCAGCGGCTGCCAGCGCGCGGCGGTCTGCGCATCGACGGCGATGGTGATTTCCGCTTGCAGCGCCGCGCCGATCGCGCCATTGGCACGCATCGGCTCCAGCACCTTGGCCACCTGCTCGCGCAAGGCCAGCAGCTTGTCGAAGTCGGCGCTGGTCAGCGCGGCATCGGCCGACAACGGCGCCAGGCCGTCGTACCAGGTGGCGAACAGCACGTTGTCGGCGTGCTTGCCCGGCAGATACCCCCACAGTTCTTCGGCGGTGAAGCTCAACACCGGCGCGATCCAGCGTACGAACGCCTCGGCCACGTGATACATCGCGCTCTGCGCCGAACGGCGGCCGCGCGCATCCTCGGCCATCGTGTACAGGCGGTCCTTGGTCACGTCCAGATACAGCGAGCCCAGGTCCACGCTGCAGAAATTCAGCAGCGCCTGCACGATCTCGGCAAAGTCATAGCGCGCGTAGGCGGCGACGATCTTTTCCTGCAACTCATGCGCGCGATGCACGATCCAGCGGTCCAGCAGCACCATGTCGTCGAGCGCTACCAGATGCTGCAGCGGGTCGAAGCCATGCAGGTTGCCGAGCAGGAAGCGCGCGGTGTTGCGCAGGCGGCGATACGCATCGGCATTGCGCTTGAGAATCTCCTGCGACAACGACATTTCGTTGCTGTAGTCGGCCGACGCGATCCACAGGCGCAGGATGTCCGCGCCGAGGGTCTTCATGATCTCCTGCGGCTCGATGCCGTTGCCGGACGACTTGGACATCTTGCGGCCATGCTCGTCCACGGTGAACCCGTGGGTGAGGCACTGCTTGTAGGGCGCCGCCTTGTCCATCGCCACGCCGCTCAGCAGCGAGGACTGGAACCAGCCGCGATGCTGGTCGGAGCCTTCCAGGTACAGATCGGCGGGCTTGGGCAGGCCGCGGTCCACCAGCACCGCTTCATGCGTCACGCCGGAGTCGAACCACACATCCAGGATGTCGGTGATCTTGTCGTAATCGGCCGCTTCATCGCCCAGCAATTCGGCCGCGTCCAACGTGTACCACACGTCCACACCGCCCAGTTCCACCCGGTCGGCGACCTGGCGCAGCAACTCGGTGCTGCGCGGATGCGGCTCGCCGGTTTCGCGATGCACGAACAAGGCGATCGGCACGCCCCAGGTGCGCTGGCGCGAGATGGTCCAGTCCGGGCGACCCTCGACCATGCCGGCGATGCGCGCCTGGCCCCAGGACGGATACCAATGGACGTTTTCGATCGCCTTGAGCGCATCGGCGCGCAGGTTGGCCTGCTCCATCGAGATGAACCACTGCGGCGTGGCGCGGAACGCGATCGGCGTCTTGTGGCGCCAGCAATGCGGGTAGCTGTGCTCCATCTTGCTGGCAGCCAGCAACACGCCGGTATCGCGCAGCGCGTCGATGATGACGTCGTTGGCTTTCCAGATATGCAGCCCGGCCAGCACGGTGTCGCCCAGCGGCGGCGTGGAGGGCAGATACACGCCACGCCCGTCCACCGGATTGATCTGCGCGGCGGTGTAGCGCTCCAACAGGCCGTACTGCTTGGAGACCTGGTAGTCCTCCTGGCCATGACCGGGCGCGGTATGCACGGCACCGGTGCCTTCTTCGGCCGAGACATGTTCGCCCAGCAGCAGCGGGATCTCGCGCTCGGCATAGAACGGGTGATCGAGCAGCATCTGGTCCAGCACGGCGCCCTTGGCATGGCCATGCACTACCACTCCATCCACGCCGTAGCGCGCCAGCACCCTGGCCGCCAAGGCTTCGGCCACCACCAGCCAACGTGGCTGGCCACGGTCGGCCGGCCCTTCGACCAGCACGTAATCGAGCTCCGCACCCAGGCTCACCGCCAGCGATGCCGGCAGCGTCCACGGCGTGGTGGTCCAGATCGGCACCGCCACGCTGGTGCCGGCCGGCAGACTGGCGCCGAACGCGGCAGCCACGGCCCCCGGATCGCGCGCCGGATAGGCCACATCCACGGTCGGCGAGACCTTGTCGGCGTATTCGATCTCGGCCTCGGCCAGCGCCGAGCCGCAATCGAAGCACCAATGCACCGGCTTGACGCCGCGGGTCAGGTGGCCGTTGTCCACCACCTTGGCCAGCGCGCGGATTTCGTTGGCTTCGAAGCGGAAGTCCAGCGTCTTGTACGGATTGTCCCAATCGCCAATCACGCCCAGGCGCTTGAAGTCGCGCCGCTGCAGATCGATCTGCTCGGTCGCGTATTCGCGGCACTTCTGGCGGAACTCGGCGGCATCGAGCTTGACCCCGACCTTGCCGTATTTCTTTTCGATCGCAATCTCGATCGGCAGGCCGTGGCAGTCCCAGCCCGGGATGTACGGCGCATCGAAGCCAGCCAGATACTTCGACTTGACGATGATGTCCTTGAGGATCTTGTTGACCGCATGACCCAGGTGGATCTGGCCGTTTGCATACGGCGGGCCGTCGTGCAGCACGAACAGCGGGCGCCCTGCCGCGTTGGCGCGCAGCTGCGCGTACAGCCCCTCGCGCTCCCAGCGGTCCAGCATCGCCGGCTCGCGCTTGGGCAGGTCGCCGCGCATCGGGAATTCCGTCGCGGGCAGATGGAGCGTGGCTTTGTAGTCTTGGGTCACAGGTCTCTACCGTTGCGCTGCGTGAGGTGATGTACGGGGATGTTGCGAGGGAGTGGCATCGACGGCGTCCGGGTCTGCCGAGCGGCGCGAAGCACTGCCGTGTTGTCCCTCGCTGGAAACACCGACGGAGCGAGCAACGTCCGCATCGGCAGGCAATCGCGAGGGACTCGCCTTGAGCACGGCGCGCGCCTGCTCGGCGTCGCGGTGCATCTGCACGGTCAACGCATCGAGCCCGTCGAACTTTTCTTCGTCGCGCAGCTTGGCGACGAATTCGACTTCGATATGCCGGCCATACAGATCGCCCTGGAAATCGAACAGGTGCGCTTCCAGCAACGGCTCCACGCCGGCCACGGTGGGTCGGGTGCCAAAGCTCGACACCGACGGCCATGGCCGCTCGGCCACGCCATGCACCCAGGTCGCGTAGATGCCCGATAGCGCAGGCGTGCGCGGAAAACGCAGATTCGCAGTGGGATAGCCGAGCGTGCGCCCCAGTTGTTTGCCGCGCACCACCCGCCCGCCGATCGCATACGGGCGGCCGAGCAGCTCGCCGGCATGCACGAACTCGCCGATGCCCAGCAGCTCGCGGATGCGCGTGGCAGAAATCCGTTCGCCATGCAGGTGCACCGGGGTGATTTCGCCAGCCACAAATCCATGCTGCTCACCCAACGCACGCAGCAAGGCGATATCGCCACCACGCCGATGGCCGAAACGGAACTCGGGGCCGATCCACACCTCTTTGGCGCACAGCCGACCGACCAGCGCCAGCCGTACGAAGTCTTCGGCGCTCATTGCCGACAAGCGGCCATCGAAACGGATCATGCCCACGCTGTCGGCACCGAAACGGTGCAACCCTTCGACCTTGGCGCGGGCCAGGGTCAGGCGCGGCGGCGGCGCGGCCGGGGCGAAAAACTCGCGCGGCAGCGGCTCGAAACTCACCGCCACCGCCGGCACGCCCAGCGCGCGCGCGCGCGCGACCGCGTGCTGCACCAACGTCCGATGCCCCAGGTGCAGGCCATCGAAGGCGCCGATGCAGACCACGCTTCCGTGCGGGAACAGGGTCCCGCCCTCGACGTCTCTAAACAGCCTGCTCATTCCTCGATCCAAACAGATGCCGGCCTGCCAGCCGACCCTCGTTGATGCATAACCCGCAAGTATAGCCGTGCCTGTCAATATGCATGGGCGCGGCCCCAGGCCGGTGCCGCACTGCTGCGTCCCGGAAGCGGGCAGGCGATTGCGCGGCTCCCCGGCCCGGCATCGGCCCCTCCGTGCGTGACGGATGGTGCCGCACCCGCTCAGCCGCTCGGCGGGCGACTAGCCCTCGCGCAGATGCCGCGGCCGCAATCCCAGTGCCACTTGCGCCACCAGATAGGTCGCCCCACCGCTGCCGACCAGCACCGCCAGCCAGCCGATGCGGTCCCACTTATCCATCACGGTGAACGATGGCAGCCACCACAGCAGACCCAACAGCACTACTGCCATGGCCGCACACGCCAGCAGCAGACGGGCCGCATAGCTGCCCCAACCCGGCCGCCGCTGGTACACGCCGGACTTGCCCAGCCAGTACCACAGCAAACCCAGGTTGAGATAACTCGACAGCGCACTGGCGATGCCCAGCGCCAGATGCAGACCCGGCTGCTTGCCCAGCGCCTGCATCACGCCCTGCGCCTTGAGCTCCGGCGGCACCATGATCTGGTAGACCACCGCCAGCAGCGCGAAGTTGAACACCATGTTGGCGATCAGCGCTGCCACGCCCGCGCGCACCGGGGTGCGGGTGTCCTGGCGGGCATAGAACGCCGGCAGCACCACCTTGAGCATGGCGTAGGCCGGCAGGCCGAAACTCAGACCGTAGACCGACATTGCGGTCATGCGCGTCTCGAAGGCGGTGAACTGACCGTACTGGAACAACGTCGCCACCAGCGGTTCGGCCAGCAACAGCAATCCCAGCATCGCCGGCATCGCGATCAATAGCGTGGTGCGAAAGCCCCAATCCAGCGCGCCGGAAAACGCGCTGCGGTCGGTCTTGACGTGATGGCGCGCCAGCGCCGGCAGGATCACCGTGCCCAGCGCTATCCCGAACACGCCCAGCGGCAGTTCCAGGAACCGGTCGGCCAGCGACAACCACGACTGCGAGCCATCGGCCAGCCGCGCGGCGATCACCGTGTCCAACAGCAGGTTGATCTGCGCTACCGATGAGCCGAACAGGGTCGGCACCATCAGGGTCAGCACCTTGCGCACGCCCGGATGTCGCCAGCCCCAGCGCGGCAGGATCAGCAGGTTGATCCCTTTCAGCGAAGGCAGCTGGAACAGCAACTGCAGCATGCCCGCCGCCAGCACCGCCCAGCCCAGTGCGAGGATCTGCTTCTCCGGAGTTCCGCCCAGCCGCGGCGCCAGCCACACGGCCCCGGCGATCATGCACAGGTTGAGGATCACCGGGGTCAGCGCCGGCATGGCGAACTTCTGGAAACTGTTCAGTGCCCCGCCGGCCAGCGCGGTCAGCGAGACGAACAGCAGGAACGGGAAGGTCAGACGGAACAGGTCCACCAGCAGGCCATGCTTGGCCGGGTCGGTATCGACGCCGCTGGAGAACAGCGTGGCCAGCTGCGGCGCAAAGATCAGCGCCAGCGCGGTGACCAGCAGCAGCACTCCCCCGAGGGTACCGGCCACGCGCGACATCAGTTCACGCAGATCGTCATGCGGCCGGGTTTCCTTGACCTCGGTGAACACCGGCACGAAGGCGGTGGCGAAGGAGCCTTCGGCAAATAGCCGACGCAGGAAATTGGGGACCCGGAAGGCCGTCCAGAACGCATCGGTCAGCGCATTGGTGCCGAAGGTGGTGGTGATGACCTGGTCGCGCACCAGCCCCAACACCCGCGACACCATGGTCATGCTGCTAAATGAGAGCAGGCTTCTCAACATGCCGGGCTTGCTCACGCTGTATCCCTCTTGACAACTGACTTGACGTACATAACTAAGTCCATCATACTTTCCCGCTTGCTTTTTCCACCATACCGATTTTTCAGGAACCCACCACCGTGGCCAATATCAAGTCCGCCAAGAAGCGCGCCAAGCAGACCGTCGTGCGCAATGAGCGCAACACCGGCCAGCGTTCGATGCTGCGCACCGCCGTCAAGAAGGTGATCAAGGCCCTTGACGCCAACGATGCTGCAGGCGCCGAAGCCGCTTTCGCCGTTGCCCAGCCCATCCTCGACCGTTTCAGCGCCCGTGGCCTGATTCACAAGAACAAGGCTGCGCGTCACAAGAGCCGCCTGACCGCTCGCATCAAGGCCATCAAGGCCGCGTAAGCGAGCCGTGTTGGCACCACCGCAGGCCTGGCTTGCGGTGGCATAGAAAAACCCGGCCTCGGCCGGGTTTTTTATGTGCCTGCGCATGCGCTCAGCCGGCATTGCGCGCCTCGAGCTCGTCCTCGCGCTGGCGGTCGAAGAATGCCATGACGTCCTTCATGATCGGGAAGGTGCCATCGCGACCCAGCGCCGAAACCAGATACCACGGTGCGGTCCAGCCGAGTTCGGCCACGATGGTCTCGGCTGCGGCGCGCGCCTCGTCCTCGAACATCAGGTCGGCCTTGTTGAGCACCAGCCAGCGCGGCTTTTTCAGCAGCTCGGGATCGTGCCGTTCCAGCTCGCGCTCGATGGTGCGCACCTGATCCACCGGCGACACGTCCACACCGCCGTCCATCGGCGAAATATCCACCAAATGCAGCAGCAGACGGGTGCGCTGCAGATGGCGCAGAAACTGCGTGCCCAGCCCGGCGCCGTCGGCAGCACCTTCGATCAGGCCCGGCACGTCGGCGATGACGAAGCTGCGATAGGCCTCGACACTGACCACGCCCAGATTCGGATACAAGGTGGTGAACGGGTAATCGGCCACCTTCGGCGTGGCCGAAGACACCGCGCGGATCAAGGTGCTCTTGCCCGCATTGGGGAAGCCCAACAGGCCGACATCGGCCAGCAGCTTCAGCTCCAGCTTGAGCAGACGCTCCTCGCCCTCCTCGCCAGTGGTGGACTGGCGCGGCGCACGGTTGACCGAGCTCTTGAAATGCATGTTGCCCAGGCCGCCCTTGCCGCCTTTGGCCACCAGCAGACGATCGCCATGCTGGGTCAGGTCGCCGATGATCTCGTCGGTCTGCACGTTCATCACCACGGTGCCGACCGGCACCACGATGATGCGGTCTTCGCCACCCTTGCCATAGGCCTGACGCCCCATGCCGTTCTCGCCGCGCTGCGCCTTGAAGGTGCGCTCATGCCGGAAGTCGACCAGCGTGTTGACGTTCTCGTCGGACACGATCCACACGCTGCCGCCACTGCCGCCATCACCACCGTCGGGACCACCCAGCGGGATGAACTTCTCGCGGCGAAAGCCGACACAGCCATTGCCGCCATTACCGGCGGTGACCAGGATTTCTGCTTCGTCGACTAACTTCATGAGATTTGGGATTCGTAATTTGGGATTGGTAACACCACCGCAGGGCGCCACTTGGCGGCCGCGGAAAAAGCAGGAAGCAACCGTATCGGAACGCACAGGAATCCGCTGTTGCGAATCCCAACTCCCGAATCACCACTCCCGGCTCTCAAACGAAAAACCCCGCCGAAGCGGGGCTCTCCGTGTCGTTCGTCACCGCGCTGGCGCGGCTACGAACTGGCCTGCATGGAACGGGCGATTACGCCTCGGCAACCACGCTGACGGTACGACGCTTCTTCGCACCCTTGACCGAGAACTCCACCTTGCCGTTCACCAAGGCGAACAGGGTGTGGTCGCGGCCGAGGCCAACGCCGCTACCCGGGTGGAACTGGGTGCCGCGCTGACGCACGATGATGTTGCCGGCGTCGATGGCCTGGCCACCGAAGATCTTCACGCCGAGGTATTTCGGGTTGGAATCGCGACCGTTGCGCGAGGAACCTACGCCCTTTTTATGTGCCATGACTGGTTCTCCTTACTTCTTATCGCCACCGGCAATGCCGGTGATCTCGATTTCGGTGTAGTACTGACGGTGTCCCTGACGCTTCATGTGGTGCTTGCGGCGACGGAACTTGATGATGCGCACCTTGTCGGCGCGGCCATGGGCCACAACCTTGGCGGTGACCGAGGCGCCCTTCAGCGCATCGCCCAGCTTGATGCCATCGCTATCGCCCAACATCAGGACGGTGTCGAACTTGATCTCGTCGCCTGCTTCGACTTCGAGCTTTTCCACGCGGAGCGTTTCGCCCTGCGCGACGCGGTATTGCTTACCGCCGGTTACCAGAACTGCGTACATGACCAGGTTTTCCTCTGTAGTTATTATGGTCGCACTGACGTGCCCTAGGGCAGACAGGAGCGGGATTGTACTGGCCTATCGGGTTTTGGGTCAACCCGCAAGCGGGATGCCGGCCGGTTTCCGATTGACGGCATACAGGCTTGCCCCAGCCCACGTCGAACGACACCCATGCAACGCATCATCCGGCCGCCACAGCGCTCCGGTCAGACTGGCATTTCGGGCAATTGCCCTCACCTAGGTCGGCGGGTAGGCTGATCGACTGCCACTCATTCCTGCTGAGCACGCTCGCATCACCGCCGGTTCGCCGGCCCGACATCGGATCCCCCATGGCGATGGATTTCATCCGCATCCGCGGCGCGCGGACGCACAACCTCAAGAACATCGATCTCGACCTGCCTCGCGACAAATTGATCGTGATCACCGGCCTGTCCGGCTCGGGCAAGTCGTCGTTGGCGTTCGACACCATCTATGCGGAGGGCCAGCGCCGCTACGTCGAGTCGCTGTCGGCGTATGCGCGCCAGTTCCTCAGCGTGATGGAAAAGCCCGACCTGGACCATATCGAAGGTCTGTCTCCGGCGATTTCGATCGAGCAGAAATCCACCTCGCACAATCCGCGCTCCACGGTCGGCACGATCACCGAGATCTACGACTATCTGCGCCTGCTGTACGCGCGGGTCGGTCAGCCGCGTTGCCCGGACCATGGGTTCCCGCTGGAAGCGCAGACCGTCAGCCAGATGGTCGACCACATGCTCACGTTGGACGCCGAGCAACGCTACATGCTGCTGGCGCCGGTGATCCGCGACCGCAAGGGCGAGCACGCGCAGGTGTTCGAGCAACTGCGTGCGCAGGGTTTCGTGCGCGTGCGCGTGGATGGCGAGCTGTACGAGATCGATGCGGTGCCGGCATTGGCGCTGCGCCAGAAGCACACCATCGAAGCGGTGATCGACCGTTTCCGCCCGCGCGAAGACATCAAGCAGCGGCTGGCGGAAAGTTTCGAGACCGCGCTCAAGCTCGGCGAAGGCATGGTCGCGGTGCAGTCGCTGGACGACCCGGCCGCCGCACCGCACCTGCTCTCGTCCAAGTACAGCTGCCCGGTCTGCGATTACTCGCTGCCGGAGCTGGAACCTCGGCTGTTTTCGTTCAATGCGCCGGTCGGTGCCTGCCCGAGTTGCGATGGCCTGGGCGTGGCCGAATTCTTTGATCCGGATCGCGTCGTGGTGCATCCGGAGCTGTCGCTGTCGGCCGGCGCGGTGCGCGGCTGGGATCGGCGCAATGCCTATTATTTTCAGCTGATCGCCTCACTGGCAAAGCACTACAAGTTCGACGTGGATGCGGTGTGGAATTCGTTGCCGGCCAAGGTGCGCCAGGCGGTGCTGTTCGGCAGCGGCGATGAGGTGATCAGCTTCACCTACTTCACCGATGCCGGCGGGCGCACCACCCGCAAGCATCGCTTCGAGGGCATCCTGCCGAACCTGGAACGCCGTTACCGCGAAACCGAGTCGCCGGCGGTGCGCGAAGAGCTGACCAAGTACGTCAGCCAGCAGCCCTGCCCTGCCTGTAACGGCACCCGCCTGAATCGCGCCGCACGCAATGTCTTCGTGGCCGATCGCCCGTTGCCCGAACTGGTGGTGTTGCCGGTCAACGAGGCGCTGGCGTTTTTCCGCGGGCTGTCGCTGCCCGGTTGGCGCGGCGAGATCGCCGGCAAGATCGTCAAGGAGATCGCCGAGCGGCTGGGCTTCCTGGTCGATGTGGGCCTGGATTACCTGACCCTGGAACGCAAGGCCGACACCTTGTCCGGCGGCGAGGCGCAGCGCATCCGCCTGGCCAGCCAGATCGGCGCCGGACTGGTCGGGGTGATGTACGTGCTGGACGAACCGTCGATCGGCCTGCACCAACGCGACAACGAACGCCTGCTCGGCACGCTGACGCGGCTGCGCGACCTGGGCAATACGGTGATCGTGGTCGAACACGACGAAGACGCGATCCGCCTGGCCGACCACGTGCTGGATATCGGCCCCGGCGCCGGCGTGCACGGCGGCGAAATCTGCGCCCAGGGCACGCTACAGGACATCCTGGATGCGCCGCGTTCGCTGACCGGCCAATACCTGTCGGGCAAGCGCCGTATCGAGATCCCCAAGCAGCGCCACAAGCCCAACCCGAAGATGATGCTGCATCTGCGCGGGGCGACCGGCAACAACCTCAAGAACGTCGACCTGGACATTCCAGCCGGCCTGCTGACCTGCATCACCGGCGTGTCCGGCTCGGGCAAGTCAACGCTGATCAACGACACGCTGTTTTCGCTGGCCGCCAACGAAATCAATGGCGCCTCGCATCCGGTGGCCGCGCATCGCGAGGTCGAGAATCTCGACCTGTTCGACAAGGTGGTGGACATCGACCAATCGCCGATCGGGCGCACCCCGCGCTCCAACCCGGCGACCTACACCGGCATGTTCACGCCGTTGCGCGAGCTGTACGCGCAGGTGCCGGAGTCGCGCGCACGCGGCTATTCGCCGGGACGCTTCAGCTTCAACGTGCGTGGCGGCCGCTGCGAGGCCTGCCAGGGCGATGGCATGATCAAGGTGGAGATGCACTTCCTGCCCGACGTCTACGTGCCGTGCGATGTGTGCCACGGCAAGCGCTACAACCGCGAAACGCTGGAGATCCGCTACAAGGGTTACAACATCAGCGACGTGCTGGAAATGACCGTCGAAGATGCGCTGCAGCTGTTCGAGCCGGTGCCGAGCATCGCGCGCAAGCTGGAGACCCTGATCGATGTCGGCCTGAGCTATATCAAGCTGGGCCAGAGCGCGACCACGTTGTCCGGCGGCGAGGCGCAGCGCGTCAAGCTGTCCAAGGAATTGTCGCGTCGCGATACCGGACGCACCCTGTACATCCTCGACGAACCGACCACCGGCCTGCACTTCCACGACATCGAGGCGCTGCTCGGCGTGCTGCACAAGCTGCGCGACGAGGGCAATACGGTGGTGGTGATCGAACACAATCTGGACGTCATCAAGACCGCCGACTGGATCGTCGACCTGGGCCCGGAAGGCGGTCATCGCGGCGGCACCATCCTGGTGTCCGGCACGCCGGAAGACGTGGCTGCGCACAAGGCCTCCTACACCGGTCAGTTCCTGGCCAAGATGCTGCCGTCGGTGAAGGCACGCGAGACCCGCCCGGCGGCGATGGCCAACAAGCCCGATGCGCGCCCGCCGCGCAAGGTCAAACCGGAGAAGGTGGCCAAGGTCGCCAAGTCCGCCACCAAGAAAACCGCAAAGAAGAAGGCGAGCTGATGAGCGAAGAGCAAAAGATCCTGGCACGTATCCCGATCAGCGTGCGCTGGCGCGACATGGACAGCATGGGTCACGTCAACAACGCCAAATACATTTCGTACCTGGAAGAAGCGCGCGTGCGCTGGATGCTGGGCGTGCAAGGCGTGGCGATGACCGACCGTATCGCGCCGGTCGTCGCCGCCACCAACGTCAACTACAAACGCCCGCTGGTGTGGCCCAACGACATCACGGTGGAGTTGTTCGTCGAGCGCCTGGGCAGCAGCAGCATCACCATCGGCCACCGCATCGTCGACCAGAAGGACGACAGCGTGCTGTATTCGGACGGCAACGTGGTGGTGGTGTGGATCGATACGCAGACCGGCAAGAGCGCGTCGCTGCCGGATGCGGTGCGCACGGCCAGCAGCTGACTGCCCGGACCCGAGCACTGGGTTTCTCAGCGTTCGGTGGCGACGGCGGCTCTGGTAGGAGCCGCCGTTTTTGTGTTCGGCGATAGGGTGATCGTCACTGCGTAATGCGGTTGGCCCGCATTGTCGGCGCAGGAAGAACCCGGTGACGCGGCAACGGTTGGTGCCGCCTCAGGCCGTTGCCTGGTCGATCGACTGCGTTGCTGAACCGCTGCACGTGTCGATCGGCATCAGCATGCACGCTGGCTTCGACGACACTGCCGCCTGCATGCTGCAATGTCGCGTGTCACTCCGCGCAGCGCTCGATCAGGAGCCCGGCGCGCGCGTGCGCGCCTGCAACGTGGCCTCGATCTTGCGGCCATCCTGCAAGGTGAAGGTCACCGGCACCTGTGCGCCTTCCTGTAGCGGCCCGGTCGCGTCCATCAGCATCAGATGCACACCGCCCGGCGCCAGCGTGACCGACTTCCCGGCCGGCAATGCCAGCGCGGGCACCGCTCGCATGCGGCTGACCCCATCGGCCTGCGTGGTCTGGTGGATGGACACATCGGCAAACACGCGGCTCTTGGCTGCGGTCACCGTCACCGGTTGCGCGCAGCCGTTGTGGAATTGCCCGAACCCCGCCGCCATGCCCATGCCGCCAGGCGGCGGAAGGCGGATCCAGCCGTCCTTGAACGCGGGCAGACACTGCGCGCCGACGCCCGCACTTGCCACCGCCAACAACGCACCGAACAGCACGCATCCACGCATACGCCGCCTGCTATGACTGCCGTCTATCATGATCCGATCTCCAGGAGCCCCGAATGAGCATCCAGATCTTAGACCATGGCCGTCTTCGCGAAATCCGGCTGGCGCGCCCGCCGGTCAATGCGCTGGACACTGCGCTATGCCAGGCACTGAGCGTTGCGGTGCAGCAGGCCGGCGATGAGACCGATGGCATCGTGCTGTCGGGCAGCGAGCGCATTTTTTCCGGTGGCATGGACGTACCGCATCTGCTGTCGCACGGCACCGACCGCGCCGCGTTGCTGGCCAGCTGGACGGCCTTCTTCGAGGCCGCGCAAGCGCTGGCCAACAGCCGCGTGCCGGTGGTGGCCGCCATCGGCGGACATGCGCCGGCCGGCGGCTGCGTGCTGGCGCTGTGCTGCGACTACCGGGTGATGGCGCGCAGCGCCGACACCGCCAAACCGTATGCGATCGGCCTGAACGAAGTGCAGGTCGGCCTGGCCGCGCCGGAAGGCATCCAGCGGCTGCTGCGCCGCGTGGTCGGGGCGCACCGTGCCGAGCGCCTGCTGATCTCCGGCCAGTTGCTGCCCGCCGAACAGGCGGTCACGATCGGCCTGGTCGATGAGTTGGTCGATGGTGATCTGGTCACCGCCCGCGCAGTGGCCTGGCTGCAGGACCTGCAGCAGCTGCCGCGCCAACCGATGCTGACCACGCGCGCGATCGCCCGCGCCGATCTGCGCGCGGCACTGGCGCCGGAGCTGATCCAGCTGGAGCGTTTCATCGACGGTTGGTACGCGGCGGATGCGCAGGCCGCCTTGCACGGCCTGGTCGCGCGCCTGCAAAAGAGCTGAACCCGCTCGGGCACGGCGCGCACAGGGCGGCCGCTATAATCGTGGTCCATCGCACGCCCAGGCCCGCCCCTTGTCCGTCCCTGCCGAACCCGTCGCATCCGAATTGATCAGCCTGCTGTCGCTGGAACGGCTGGAGGACAACCTCTTTCGCGGCCAGAGCCGCGATATCGGCACCAAATACGTGTTCGGCGGACAGGTGCTGGGCCAGGCGTTGTCGGCGGCGCAGGCCACGGTGGAGAACGGCCGTCAGGCGCACTCGCTGCATGCGTATTTCCTGCGCGCCGGCAATATCGACCACCCGATCGTCTACGAGGTCGATCGCACCCGCGATGGCGGCAGTTTTTCGGTGCGCCGGGTCACCGCGATCCAGCACGGCAAGGTGATCTTTTTCTGCGCGGCCTCGTTCCAGGAAAGCGAGGACGGCGCCGAGCACCAGTCGGTGATGCCGGTGGTGCCGCCACCCGAAGACATCGAACCCACCCCGCCACTGGCACAGGAGGTGCTGGAGAAACTGCCGGCCAAGGTCCAGCGCTGGCTGTCGCGCGGCGGGCCATTCGAATTTCGCCACGTGTTTCCACGCGACGAACTCCGGCCGCCCAAACGCCCACCGTTCCAGCAGATGTGGCTGCGCCTGAGCGACTCGATCGGCGACGACCTCGGCCTGCACCGTGCCTTGCTCGCCTATGCCTCGGATTTCCAGCTGCTGGGCACCTCCACCTTTCCGCACGGCATCAGCTACTACACGCCGAATGTGCAGATGGCCTCGCTCGACCATGCGCTGTGGTTCCACCGCCCGTTCCGCGCCGACGACTGGCTGCTGTATTCGCTCGACAGCCCGACCGCGCAAGGCGCGCGCGGGCTGGCACGTGGGCAGTTCTTCACCCGCGATGGCGTGCTGGTCGCCAGCACCACACAGGAAGGCTTGATCCGTGTCGTGCCCGACGGTAGCGCGGTCGCCGTGCCGGCCAAGGAATAGGCGTGTCGATTTCTTCATGGCACTCGCCGCGCCCAGGCGTGGCGACCGGTGCATCAACGCTCTGGCATGGATCGACGTCCCCGCCAACTTCTCTTTCCACCTCGAACACGCGCATTTGCTGCGCGATCCGTTCGGGAGCCAACGGCACACCCTGAATCATGCGCAAGATCTTCAGCAGTCAACGTATCGAAACCGCCGAAGGCGTGGCCAATCTGCTGCGCGAGGCCGGTATCGACGTGCGCATGAGCAATGGCCGCTCCTATGAAAGCAAGCGCACCGGCCAGTTCAGCTATCTCGAACAAGGCAATGCGCAGGCCTATCCCACGGTGTGGATCGTGCACGCCGACGACCAGCCGCGCGCACGCGAGCTGCTGCGCGACGCCCGCCTGCTCGATACCACCCGCCGCGATCTGCCGAATGTGGAATACACCTTCCGCGAAGGCGAGAACGGATCGAGCTCCAGCGCGCGCAGCTGGGCCTGGCGCATCCGGCTGGTGCTGCTGTTGGTGATCGGCGCAGTGGCCATGTTCGTGGTCATGCGCCATCGCAGCGCACCTGATGCGGCGCCGCTGGTACAGCCGGCATCGCAACCGACAGCTCCTGCAGATACACAACCGCCTGCAGCAGAGGATGAGGAAATGCGCGTGCGGATCCAGCCGGCGCGCTGAGGACCGCTGCCCAGACCGCATCATATCGGTCACATCCAGCGCCACCATGCGTCATGCTGGGAACAGGACATGGATTGCGCCGATGCACACCGACACGCTGGACCTGATGTTGCAACGCGAATTACCCAACGCCGCAGCCGGCTGCCAGCAGGCGTACGGTCGCATTGTGCGCGCCAGCCAGAATACGGTGACCGCCATTGCACTGGCGATCACCCGCGATATCGCCGCCAGCGAAGACATCGCCCAGGAAGCGTTCCTGCGTGCCTGGCAGCGGCTGGCGCAATTGCATCAGCCGGCCAGCTTCCTGCCGTGGCTGCGGCAGATCACCCGCAACCTGGCGCGCGACTGGCTACGCGCCAACCGGCATCGTGCGCTCAGCGGCGAAGCGGCCGAGCTTGCGATGGCGATGGCCGCCGACCCGGCCCCCTCGCCTGCCGACCATCTGCTGCAGGTGGAAGAAGAGATCGCCGCGCTCGACATCATTTCTGCACTGCCGGAAGAGAGCCGCGAGACGCTGCTGCTGTATTACCGCGAAGGCCAGAGTTCGCAGCAGGTTGCCTCACTGCTCGGCCTCAGCGACGCCGCCGTGCGCAAACGCCTGTCGCGGGCACGTGCCAGCGTGCGTCACGAGTTGCTGTGCCGGTTCGGCGAGTTCGCGCGCAGCAGCGCGCCCAGCGTCGCCTTCGCGACTGCGGTGACCTCGGCAACGATGCTGGCAGCGCCAGGAACCGCAAGTGCAGCCATCGTATTGGGCGGCATCGGTGGCGCGGGCAAGCTGGGCATGGGCGGTTTGACCGGCTCTGCCGTTGGCGGTGGCGGCGCGGCCGGTGCGCTGAGCATCTGGTTCGGCATGCCGGCGCTGTTTGCTGCAGGCAGCGTGCTGGTTGCAGCACTGGGAACCTACTGGTCGGGCTGGTATCTGCTGCGCTTTGCCGAGACGGCTCGCGAAACCGCAGGTATCCGCCGCTTCATGCTCACAAGCACGCTGACGTCGGTGATCGTGTGCGGCAGCACGTTGCTGCTGAATCGACTCAGCACCGAACCCTGGTCGGCCTTGCTGGTGCTGTGCGCAGGCATGGTCGTGATCAACTATCAAATGCTCCGCGTGCTGCCCCGGGTGATGCGCCCCATGCTGGAACGTGATGCACAACGGCGCGGCACCACGCAGGCACCAGTGCTTCACCGCTGCATGTTCAGTCCAGGCGCAACGCTCGTGAGCACGCTGGCGGTCCTGCTGCCAATCCTGCATCACTCCATCAGGGCGGGGATGTTATGACGCACTTGAAAGCCACGATCAGCCTGCGCAGCGGTCGAGCGAGACAGGCAGCGATCCAGAATCCTCGCATGGCGCTTGCAACCGGCATGCACCATGCCCTTCACAGACGCGCAACGGCGCTCTACGTGCTGTTCGCCGCGTTTGTTGATGCGATCTCGGTCATCGCGTGAGACACATGGATCAGCGAACCGCGGCGATCTTGAACGGCACGGCCCTGTAACAGCGTGGCTGAACCGCACTTTTTGACTGTATCCCAATGAATTTCATTGCCACTACTTCTCTGCGAGTATTCCAGCGGCTGTGCGACTGCAGCCGTGCAGTTTCGGCATACGCCGCTTTAAAAGACCAGGAGAGCAATGCAGTGAAAAAGATCGTGACCGCAGGCCTGATGCTGCTGAGCAGCGCTGGCGCGTACGCGGAAGGACTGACAACCTCGCCCGACGGCCAGACGCTGGCCGTGAGCTTTGGAGAACCCACCGTCAAACAGGTGCTCCACTATCGCAAGATGTACGAGAAGAAGCCGTTTCCCGATGCGGAGATTTATTACTACGCCAACGGCATGTACAAGATCATTTCGCAGGGCGAGAACCACTATGGCGTCTACGTCCTGCAAGGCAGTTTCGACGACGAGACCTGCACGGTGAAGTTCATCTCACTCCCCTCTCCAGACTGGGGCAACAAAACCGCTTTCCACCAGCTGACCTTCATCCGCGGCAGCAAGGAAAACGTCTTCATTCAAAACGCCGTCGTCGAAACGGGTGAAGCCATTGCACAGCAGAACGGCACCTACACGCAGGAAAAGAACACGCTCGCCAATCCTGTCCCCAAGCAGTGGCACAGCAAATGACAACCTGCGCTGGCGTCGCACGGTGATGTCGAGCGCCCGAATCGGCACTGTTGTTGTCGCCGGAGAGTATTCCAACGCCGCCGGAACCTGACGGCAGGCCGTGATGCTGCACCGGCCGGAACACACTGGCACATCGCGCTATCGCTACCCGGCGAGCTGCCATTACGGCATGAGCTCGGCTTTTCCAGCAACGGGTGAGGTAATCGCAGCGCATCGGCAGCGCCATGCAAAAAGCCTCCCTTGCGGGAGGCCATGGGTCGATCGGCGCCTTGTTGCATCATCCGTGTGACTGAAATCCTTACCGCTACCGTTGACGCAGCACGTGTTCAGCCACGTGCCGCGTCAACACCTGCTCAGTTGCCCGCAGCAGGCTTGGCCGGCATCGCACGTTTGCCGTGTTCGCCATGCTCGCCCTGTCCCCAGCGGCCATGCTCGCCGCGTTGCTTGGATGCCGCATCGAACTCGGCCTTGCTCAACTTGCCGTCCTTGTCGGTGTCGGCCTTGGCAAACCACGCATCGCGATGCTGTTGCATGCGTAGCTCACGGTCGGCACGATCGACGAAGCCGTCCTTGTTAAGGTCCATTGCATCGAAACGTGCAGCGAACTTGGGGTCGGTCTTGGCTTCTTCGCGGCTGATGCGGCCGTCCTTGTTGGTGTCGAGCTTGCTCATCCATTCGCCACGTCCGCCACGCCCCATGCCACGGTGATGCGGGCGCTCATCGCGCGAGAGCTTGCCGTCCTTGTTGGCGTCCAGCGTGTCGAACTGCGCGGCAAGTTTCGGATCGGCCGCGGCTTCGCTGCGATCGATCATGCCATCGCCGTTGGTGTCGAGCTTGGCAGGACGCGGCGCATCGCCGGCGGCCGGCGGGGTGGCGGCGAACGCCGAGCCGGTGGACAGGGCGGCTAACACAGCAAGTGCGAGAAAGGGTTTGCGGGACATGAGAAACTCCTGGGATGTGAAAACCACACGCGGCACCTGCATGGGCCGCATCGCGTGGGTGGCGCACCCGGATTCACCGTGCGCTGCCACCAACACCCACATCAACGAGCCATCGACGCGCCCGTTGACCTGCCAGCCCGGCGTATTCATCCGGCGGACAGTCGCCGCTGTTGCGACGCCCAGGCGTTATCCTGAAACCATGGCCATTCACGCCGACACCCACGATGACCTGCGCCTGTTCCAGACCGGCGAGCATGCCTGTGGCTACTGGTCCGACCGCCAGGCGCGCGACTTGGTACTGGACCCGCACGACCCGCGCTTGGGCGCGATCTATCCGCAGGCATTGGCATGGGGATTTCGCCGCTCCGGCGACCTGGTCTACCGGCCGCATTGCGAAACGTGCCGCGCCTGTGTACCGGTACGCATTGCCGTAGACGCGTTCCGCCCCGATCGCAGTCAACGCCGTTGTCTCGCGCGCAATGAAGATCTGGTGGTGCGTGTGGCTGCCGCCGAGCGCACCGACGAACAACTCGCGCTGTATCGGCGCTACCTCAAGCACCGGCACCCCGGTGGCGGTATGGACGAGCACGGCGCCACCGAGTTCGACCAGTTCCTGATCGGCGGCTGGTCGCACGGGCGCTTCCTGGAAATCCGCGAACCGGCGGTGGCGCATGCACCGGGGCGGCTGCTCGCCGTTGCGGTCACCGATGTCACCGAGCATGCGTTGTCGGCGGTGTACACGTTCTACGCGCCGGAGGCTGCAGCGCGCAGCCTGGGGACGTTTGCGATCCTTCAGCAGATCCAATGGGCACGCCGCGAGCGCCGTGCGCATGTGTACCTGGGCTACTGGATCGAAGGCCATGCCAAGATGAATTACAAGCGTCGTTTCAGCGCACTGGAAGCCTACGACGGCCGCCAGTGGCGCGGGTTACCCGCCACCGCATCGGCACCGTGAATCGCAGCGCGCGACATCGGGCTGTCGCATCGGGCATGCGAGAATCGCGCGATGATCAGACCTCTTCTTTTGCTCGCGCTGACCGCGCTCTGCGCCGCCTGCACCCATCGCACGCCTGCATCGGCTGCCACCTCCGATAGCGCCACTGGCGAACCCGTGGCCACACAGCTACGCATCGCCACCTACAACACCTCGCTGTACTCCGACGAGGCAGGCGGCCTGGTGCGCGAGCTGCAGGGCGACAGCGCGCATGCACGCAAGATCGCCGCCGTGCTGCAGCGCGTGCGCCCGGACCTGGTGTTGCTCAACGAATTCGATTTCGACCCGGACCACCGCGCTGCCGATCTGTTCCAGCAGCGCTACCTGCAGGTCGCCCAGCCGGGCGGCGGCGAACCGTTGCGTTATCCGTATCGCTATCTGGCACCGGTCAATACCGGCGTGCCGAGCGGCCTGGACCTGGACAGCAACGGCACCGTCGGTGGCGATGGCCGCTCGCGTGGCAACGATGCCTGGGGCTATGGGCTGCACCCCGGCCAGTACGGCATGCTGGTGCTGTCGCGGTATCCGATCGATGCGCAGGCCGTACGCAGTTTTCAATTGCTGAAATGGAGCGCGCTGCCGGGTGCGCTGCGGCCGCTGGATCCGGGTACCGGGCGTGCGTTCTACAGCGACGCGATCTGGTCGCAGCTGCGTCTGTCGTCCAAATCGCATTGGGACGTGCCGGTACGCACGCCGCTCGGGGTCGTGCATGCGCTGGTGTCGCACCCGACGCCGCCGGTGTTCGATGGCGCGGAAAAACGCAACGCCGCACGCAACCACGACGAGCTCGCGCTATGGCGTGCGTACCTGGACAATGCGGCCGACAGCAAGCGCTGGCTGTGCGATGACAAGGGAATCTGCGGCGGTCTGGCGGCCGATGCGCACTTCGTGATCCTGGGCGATCTGAACAACGATCCGATCGATGGCGCAGGCCGCCACGAAGCGATCCGCGCATTGATCCATCATCCGCGCGTGCTGCACTACCCCACCCCGCGCAGCGAAGGCGGCCCGCAAAAGACCGCCGAATACGCCGCACAAGGCATCGTGCACACGGGCGACCCGCACCAGGTCACCGGCGATTTCGGCCCGCAAGCCGGCACCATGCGGCTGGACTACGTGCTGCCATCGCACCAGTTCACGCTAATCGGCAGCGGCATCTTCTGGCCGGCCAGCACCGCCCCGGAAGCGGCGATTGCCGATGGCAGCGACCATCATGCGGTGTGGGTGGATGTGGTTGACAAGTAAAGGTCAACAGCACTCGAGAGATTTTATGAATGATGCCCGTCGACAGCAGGCGGCGCCTGCCCGGGCCGACAGTGGCAGCACGCTGGCTGATGGTTTGCCGCCTGCCAGCCAGCCGTGACGAAGCTCGGCATTTCAGCTTGTACAGGCGCCAGAGATGACCTCGTCCAGTATATACAAGGCAGGCCTAGCTGGCTTCAGATCGCGGGTTTACACTCTGACGCAACCCTGTCTGCAATGAGAACCGGATGAGACCACACTTGCAGGATGTGCGTGCCCCCGTGCGGAGTTTGTGGCCGTCGTTTGTGATCGCTACGATGCTGGTTGCCTGTAGCGCAAGCAAAGCGCCGCAGTCCGAGAAGCAAGACCTTTTTCTCATTAAACCATTCCGCGTAGATGCCACGGACGAACATGTGCGCTTTGAATTTGAAGCCACACCGGACAACGTGAACCTTACCCAGTCCTACATCGTCGGGTTGAACCTAAGTCGCAAAGGACCGATCGACCCCGTCACCACGTTAAACAAGAGCGAGTCCCCCGTGCGGTATTCGCTCAAAGTGAACGCATGCAGGTGGGAAGAAGGAATTTGCAAAAAAATATTCACAGAAGACAATTTTCAAGCCTCATTGCGCAAAGAACCCCAAAAGGAAGAATTCCTTAGATGGCGCGTGGGAAATGATGAAATTAAGTACATCAGTTCCGGAGCGTATGACTCCGATTCGAGCAACTGGATTGTCTGCAATCTTCACCTCAACAAATATGGCCGATACCGTGTAGATATATCGCCAAAACCGGGCAGCATCATATTAAATAACCCTAATGCAACAATTACAATCCAGAAAAAGTTAACATCCTCAAAATAGTCAAGAAATCGACAAGGAATGCATCATGGACAAGCAACGCTACACCGTAACTATCGTTATAGCGGCACCAGGCACACCTCTATATGAAGAAGGTAAGCAGCAAATAATCGATGGAGTGCCCGTTACATCTGGCCCAGGCCATATGTTCTTTATAACTAGTGATGGGAACCAAGCGACAAGTTATGGATTTGCTCCAATCAACCACGGACAGACGAACGGCCCTGGACTAATCTACAATACCGATGCAGATGAGTATCATGCCCCTGTTTACTCTAGAACGCTTGAAATAAGCAAGGAACAGTATGACAAGCTCCAAAATTTCGGCCAAGAACCGGAAAAATTGGGGTTCGACAAAGAGTACAAGGATGTGCGCAACAACTGTGTCGACTTTACCTGGGCCGCACTCAATCATGCCGGTCTGCATCGCAACCAGAGCATCGATGTAAATGGGTTGCTTGGCCCCGCTGGAGTCGGGCAACTGCTTCCTGACGTTCGCATCCCTTTACCGCTCGAAGGCCAGGGGAAAGATGCTTACCGCCCCTTACGCAATATCCATGGCGTGGAAAGCATTGAAGCACCGTTTCCAGAAAGTCCCCTGAACAAGGAAGTTCGGCATCCGCTTCCCGCAGACAGATCGATCCAACAACATATTTTGAGTGATGAGCGGCAACCGCCCTCACTGCGTAATCCCGATCATCCCGGGCACCCGCTGTTTGCACAAGCGCAGTCCCATGTGCAAGCCCTGGATCAAGCAAACAACCGACAATCGGACGTACGCAGTGACAACCTGGCTGGTTGCCTGGCGGTGCAATCCTGCAAAATGGGCATGGACCGCATCGACGACGTGCGTCTAAGCGAGGACGCCTCACGTGCGTTTGCGGTACAGAACAATCCCAACTCACTGGGACCGCACGACCAGTTGCGTGCCCATGTGGATACTGTCGCTGCACTCAATACACCGCTGGAGCAGAGCAGTCAGAGCTGGGTCCAGGCTGCGGCGGAACGCGCGCACGGCGAACAGCAAAGGCAGATACAGCAAGAGCAGAGCCAACCACACCCTGCAAGGGCTTTGACCTGAAACTTGCAGTTCGGCTTATACATGCCCTTGCGTCTACATGCCCTTGCGTCCGACGCCTTCGATGGAGCACACGGATGCCTATCAGATCCACTGTCTGACCGTGGTCTGGTCTCACCCGCAACGGATGTAATGCGGGTGTAGCCACCATGGTTCACTAAGCAATGTTTCGTGATTGCTGCACGTTAGCCGCATGCCAATCTCGCCATCTGCAAGCAAGGCAGTCTTGAAAATCGCGGGCAACGGTCAGGCCGATGCCCACAAAACCCCCGCAAGAACTCCGTTATTTAGTCGCGAAGCTGAATCGTCAGCGCCGCAGCCGCGACACGCGCTTTCTCGCGTGCCGCATCGATACTCTCTGCACGCGCCAGGGTGACACCGACACGGCGGTGGCCGTCCACGCGCGGTTTGCCGAACAAGCGCAGCGCGGTGTCCGGGTCGCGCAATGCAGCGGCAACGTTGTCGAATACCGGCACGCCATTGCCGTGCGCGAGCAGCGCGCAGGACGCCGACGGGCCGCTCTGGCGGATCACGCCGCCGTTTTCAGCACCGACTGGCAAGCCGAGGATGGCGCGTGCGTGCAGTGCGAATTCGCTCAGTTCCTGCGACACCAGCGTCACCAGGCCGGTGTCGTGCGGGCGCGGCGACACTTCGCTGAACCACACCTCGTCGCCCTTGACGAACAACTCCACCCCAAACAAACCCCAGCCGCCCAGATCGTCGGTGATGGCTTTCGCAATCTCCTGCGAGCGTTGCAAGGCGGCGGTCGACATCGGCTGCGGCTGCCAGCTTTCGCGGTAGTCACCGTCCTGCTGCCAATGGCCGATCGGGTCGCAGTACGAGGTGCCGCCGGCATGCCGCACGGTCAGCAGGGTGATCTCGTAATCGAAATCAATGAAGCCCTCGACGATGCAGCGGCCAGCGCCGGCGCGTCCGCCAGTTTGTGCGTAGTCCCAGGCCGCGTCGATGTCGGCTTCGCTACGCAACGTGCTCTGGCCCTTGCCCGAGGACGACATCACCGGCTTGACCACGCAGGGCAGGCCCACCGCAGCGATCGCCTCGCGATACTGGGCGGCGGTGTCGACAAAGCGATACGGTGACGTCGGCAGGCCCAGGGTTTCGGCAGCCAGGCGGCGGATGCCTTCGCGGTCCATGGTCAGGCGCGCGGCGCGCGCGGTGGGAATCACGCGCTGGCCCTGATCGCGCTCCAGCACCACCAGGGTTTCGGTATGGATGGCTTCGATCTCCGGCACGATCAGGTGCGGCTGCTCGGCGGCGATCAGCGCGCGCAGCGCGGCAGGATCGAGCATGTCCAGCACGTGCGAGCGGTGCGCCACCTGCATCGCGGGTGCGTTGGCGTAGCGATCGGCAGCGATCACCTCCACCCCGAAGCGCTGCAATTCGATCGCCACTTCCTTGCCCAGTTCGCCCGAGCCCAGCAGCAATACACGGGTGGCGGAAGGCGATAACGGCGTACCGAGGGTGGTCATGGGCGCGGTCCAGATCGAAGGGGGACGTCATTCTAGCGGTCCGTCACTCAGACCGCCGGCTGCGGCCCTTGCGCCACCTGATATCACTTTGATATCTTTTTTCCACTCTCCAAGGATATCCGCACGATGAAAGAGAAGCCGATCCGTTCACTGCCGGGCATCCCCGTCGTCGTTGTCGCCGGCGCAGCGTTCGCTGCCGCCACCTGGATGCTGCTGACGGGCAACGCCATGCCCGCAGCGCTGATCGTCACCATCGTGATCGGTGCGGTCGGCATCTTTTTCCTGGCCGGCCTGTACACCCTGGAACCCAACCAGGCCGCCGTGCTCAGCCTGTTCGGCAAGTACATCGGCACGGCCCGGGACTCCGGCCTGCGCTGGAACAGCCCCTTCTACGCCAAGCGCCGAGTCAGTCAGCGGGTGCGCAACTTCGAGAGCGGACGACTCAAGGTCAACGAGCTCGATGGCAGCCCGATCGAGATCGCTGCGGTGATCGTCTGGCAGGTGCTGGATGCTTCGGAGGCCGTCTACAACGTCGACGACTATGAGAGCTTCGTGCATATCCAGTCCGAAGCGGCGCTGCGCGCGATGGCCACCAGCTATCCCTACGACCAGCACGAAGATGGGCAGATCTCGCTGCGCAGCCACCCGGCCGAAATCAGCGAACAGCTCAAGCGGCATCTGGACGAGCGCCTGACCCAGGCCGGCGTGGACGTCATCGAAGCGCGTATCAGCCACCTCGCCTACGCACCGGAAATCGCCCAGGCCATGCTGCAGCGCCAGCAGGCCAACGCAGTGATCGCCGCACGCACGCGGATCGTCGCCGGTGCGGTGGGCATGGTCGAAATGGCGCTGGCCGAGCTGCAGAAGAACGGCGTGGTGCAGTTGGACGAGGAGCGCAAGGCACACATGGTCAGCAACCTGCTTACCGTGCTGTGTTCTGATCGCGGCACCCAGCCGGTGGTCAACGCCGGCTCGCTGTATTGAGGTGATGCAATGAATGTCATGGTGCCGCTGGTCGTCGCTCTTTCCGGCTTGCCCGCGCTGGCGATCGCCGCCTCCATCGGGGCGGACGACGACGACCGTGCGCGCGGGCTGGGCCTGCGCTGGGCCTTGATCAGCCTGGTGATCCTGATCGGCGCCGCCTGCCTGTACTGGGCCGGCGACAGCCGCGCCGGTATCTACGCGGTGGTGATCGGCATGCTCGTCGGCGTCAACGTATTGATCGTTTCGATGGTCATGCACCTGCGCCGCCACAGCGGCCGCGGTGAGCGCGAGTGAGCGAAAAAAAGGCCTACCCGCTGCGCATCAACGCCGATGTGCTGGCTGCCATGCAGCGCTGGTCCGACGACGAGTTGCGTAGCCTCAACGCGCAGATCGAATACGTGTTGCGCGATGCGCTGCGCAAGGCCGGCCGGCTGCCGAAGCCGCACGACGACAAGGAACCGCAGGCATGAGCAGGCGCTGCAGCCGGCGAAGCATCGCCACAGCGCTGCCATGTCTCAAAGCCTTCAACGGCGATGACAGTCAGCTCGCGGCGGCCACACCAAACACCCCCGGCATGCGCGTTATCAGGCACCCACACGTATCGCCAGGTGCCGCAGCGCCACTGCCCACCAAGGAAGCCCGATGACGACGCGATCCGGCCAACGCCCCGGCAACGCTGCACAGCACACGGTAGGCACCGGGCACCGCCCGCACCGGCGCGATTACGCCGTCGCTGCGGTCGCGCCCTGGGGGCTCGCGCTGTGGCTGTGGCTCCCGTTGCTGGCTGTCGCGTGCGTGATCGTCGTGGTGCATGCGGACAATGTCCGCAACGGGCATCCTGCCGCCCTGTATGCCCACCTGGCACTGCTGGTGGCAATCGCAGTGAGCTGCACCGCCGCGCATGCGCGCCGCGGTATCCGGCTGCAGGACGAGCGCTTGATCGTGCGCTCGACACTGTTCACCAAGCAGGTGCCTGTCGACCAGATGCGGCTGGACACGGCGCGCGTGGTCGATCTGGCCGAGCACACAGCCTTCAAGCCAGGCCGAAAGTCTTTGGGCTTTGGCTACCCGGGCTTTCATTCCGGGTACTACCGCAGCAGACAGGCAGGCCCGGGGTTCTATCTGATCACCCAGTCAGCCCGCGTGCTGATCCTCCCACTCAAGAGCGGCAGCCTGCTCGTGCTCAGTCCCGAACAGCCGCGCCAGCTGCTGCAGGATCTACAGCAACTGGCCGCGCAACGCGCTTAGCCCTACCCTGTCGCGATGCGCACAACGCCGTCCCTGCTACTCAACACCACCGCCATCGAACTGGTGCCAGCCGCCCTCCTGCGTGCCCGCAGCAATGCCGACGCCCGCGTGCTGGCGCAGGCCGACTGGCTACTAAGACGCAAGCGCGATGGACACTATCTGGCCGCGCAGCTGCCGCACGGGCTGATGCCGCTGGTGCCGCGACTGGCGCGCGAGCCAGGCCTGGACGAGGCACTGGACCGGCTGCAGAACGCCACTGCGCGATTTCACCAAGGCGACGAGAGCGTTCTTGCGGTCGACGGCTTGCAGCATCGCCTCACACAGCTCGGACTTGTCGCCGATGACTATGTAGAACGCACCGGACTGCACCTGATCGCCGAACCGGCAACGCTGCAGTTCGCCGGGCGCGATCGCTTCGGCCGGCCGCTCTGGCTCAGCGCAGGCGCCGCGCGTGCCTGGCGGCAGATGCATGCGGCCGCGCTGCGTGCGGAGATCGTGCTCGATGCGATCTCCGGCTATCGCAGCCACGATTACCAACTGGGCATCTTCGAACGCAAGTTCGCACGCGGGCTGAGCCTGACGCAGATCCTGGCAGTGAACGCGGCGCCCGGCTTCAGCGAACACCACAGCGGCGATGCGCTGGATATCGGCACTCCGGGCGAACCACCGGCCGAAGAATCGTTCGAGGTCACCACTGCGTTTGCCTGGCTGAGCAGTCACGCGGGCCAGTTCGGCTATTGCCTGAGTTATCCACGCGACAATCCGCATGGCATCGTCTACGAACCTTGGCATTGGCGGTGGCACGCGGCCTGATGCGTGCGGCAACCAAGCGCGGATCGATGCGCGCGCCTATTCCTGCGAGCGCGGCGTCGGTACTTTGGTCGCGACGCTGAAGTCGGCGATCTTCCATAGATAGAACGCGGCGTAGGTGCGATACGGGCCCCAACGCTCGCCACGTGCGGCCAGTTCCTTCGGCGTCGGCATCTGCTCCTGCTTGTCCACGCGCTGGGCGCCCTTGCGCACGCCCAGGTCGTCGATGGGCAGCAGATCCGGGCGCCCCAGGCGAAACATCAGCATCATTTCCACCGTCCAGCGGCCGATGCCGCGCACCGGCACCAGTGCCTGGACGATCGCCTCTTCGTCCATGAAGGCCAGCCTGCGCAACGAGGGAATCTCACCCTCCAGCTCGCGCCGCGCCAGATCACGCAAGGCCAGCGCCTTGTTGCCTGACACGCCGCATGCACGCAATGCCGCATCGTCGACACGAGCGAGCGTGTCTGCATGCAAGCGCTGCGCACCGATGGCCACTTCCACCCGCGCCACGATCGTCGACGCGGCCTTGCCGCTCAGTTGCTGAAACAGGATTGCGCGCGCCAGCGCGTCCACCGGGTCGAACGGCTTGCGCCAGCCCGGTTGTGCGGCGATCGGGCCAATGCGCGTCATCCACGCACCCAGCGCGCGGTCGCGCCGGGCCAGGGACGTAAACGCTGCCTCCACATCGAAACCGCGTGCATGGTGCGGCATGCTCAGCGCCGCAACGCGCCGAGCGCCAGCACCACCCAGCCCAGCATCAGGCTGATGCCGCCGATCGGCGCCAGGCCGGTCGACCAGTGCAACAACGCGCCGCCCACCAGACTGCCGGCGAACAGCAAGGTGCCGAGCAACAGCAGATACAGGCCGACCCGGCCGAACGCACGCGTTTCGGTCGCGCCAAGCGCCGTCAGTACGGCGCCATGGCCGAAGGCGTAGAACGACGCCAACTGCAGCCGCGATTGCACCAGCGCATCGGTTACGCCGTGCGACGCATAGGCCGACACCCCCACGGCGGCGGCGGCCAGCAATGCACCGCAAAACGCCAGCAACGAGGGATGTTTCTTACGACGTTCAGGCAGAGACATGAAAGCAGGCTCCCGTTACAGCGCCGCAGCGCAAAAAAAAACGCGCCGCAAGACTGCGGCGCGTTTTCGTCTGGATCAGATCATCGTGGTGAGACGATTACTTGATGGCCCAGTAGACGTCGTAGGTGCCTTCCGGCGTAAACGCCTTGTCCACGCCGCCCTTCCACGCTTCGTACGGACGCTCGGTCACGTCGTTGCCGCTGGTGGCGGCCCAGGCGCGCAGCGAGTTACGCACTGCATCCAGGCCGGCCATGTGACCTGCATAGGTCGCAAAGGCGGAACGATGTGCCTTGGTACGCTCGTACTTGACCGGCGCTTCGGACGGAATGTTGACCTTCAATTCCTCACCCGTTGCGGCAACCGGGGTTGCGTCCACAGGTGCGGCGGCAGCGTCGTCCTTCTTGGCGTCCTTGGCGTCAGCCTTGGCGGTATCGGCCTTGGCATCGGTCTTGGCTGCGCCACCGGCACGCTTGCGCACCGGCTGCACGACGTCGAACGCATACTTGTCGCTGGCGAAGTCGGTGGTCACGATGCGAACGGGACCAGCAGCCTCAAGGCCGTTGGATTCCATCACACGCTTGATCCACTCCTGGTTGTCCTTGATCGACTTCTTGATCGTCTCGTTGTCACGATCGATGTTGCCTGCGGTGACGACCAGCAGGTCCTCGGCGGGCACATCGACGATCTTGAGATCGCTCAACACCGGCTTGCCATCCAGCTCGGCGCGGTAGTCGAAATTCGGCACGGTGGCCAGGGCGGTGGCCAGGCGCGACAGACCCAGCTTCAGGTCGTCGCCCACATGGCGGCTGACATACAAGCCGGCATAGCGACCGAACAGGTTCCAGCCGTACTTGACGCTGTAGTCCTGGGTGATCTTGACGTTCTTGTTGTTCTTGCCGGTCGTTGCCAGAGTGAAATTGGTGACCTTGTCGTAGCCCTTGGTGGGATCTTCGATCGCGATCTCAACACGCTCGTTCTTGACGGTGTTTTTGATTTCCCAGCTGCCCTTGCCGATATAGCCCTCTTCGGAGCTGTAGTCGACGCGTGCACCCTTGCCCTCTTCCGGGCCGGCCAGCTTCAGCTGGATCTTCGGGTCACGCAGCACAAGCGGGTTCCAATCCTTGAAACGACGGAAGCTGTTCACGGTGTCGTAAACAATCGTCATTCTGCGGTTGGTCTCAACACTCTCGGACATCTGCCGCTCCGAGGGCAATACCAAGCCCACCACGACAAACAAGCCAGCCACGATCCCCAAGGCGATCAGGAACTCGATAATACGGGTCATTCAGGAGGTCTCCGGGGCCGATCCCACGGCCGGGTTGAGTGAAGCGAAGCCGCCATCCTAGCAGGCTTCGAGAAAGATGTTCAGTTGTGCGACGGGTAGCGCGGTCTTGCAGTGTCATCCATTGCGCAACCGCGCCGTGCGGAACTGCGCGATCCCAACCTGCACAAGGGTTTTGGGCGGATTGCGCGCAGCCATCATGCATATCGCGCGCTGCGTGCGTGTGATGCGATCGCTATGCGACACGATTTTAGTGTGCGGCCACCCACCCGGCCACGCGGCAAGCGACCAGACCACACGCCGTGGCCTATCCGGCGTCTGGTGCAGCCCCGGCGCACACCGTCAAGCGCCGGACCTGCCGCTGGCCCGGCTCCGCCGATCAGACCAATTGCAACTCGAAGGCCTTCAGCACCGCGCGGGTGCGGTCGCGCACGCCGAGCTTGGACAGGATATTGGACACGTGATTCTTGATCGTGCCCTCGGCCACGCCCAGCGAATTGGCGATCTCCTTGTTGGAAAAGCCGCTGGCCATCAGCCGCAGGATCTCGGTCTCGCGGTCGGTGAGCGGATCGGGCCGGTCGAGGCTGACGAACTCGTTGCGCATGTGCTCCAGGCCCGAGAGCAGGCGCTGGGTCACCGCCGGCTGCACCAACGAGCCGCCGCCGGCGACGGTGCGGATCGCGCCGACCAGTTGTTCCAGCGACACGTCCTTGAGCAGATAGCCCTTGGCGCCGGCCTTGAGCCCGGCCAGCACCAGCTGGTCGTCGTCGAAGGTGGTCAGGATGATGGTCGGCGGCAGCGTGCCGTTGCGCGAGAGCATCTGCAGCGCTTCCAGGCCGGACATCACCGGCATGCGCATATCCATCAGCACCACATCGGGCTGGATCTGCGGGATCTGCTCGACCGCCTGCTTGCCGTCCGAGGCCTCGGCGACCACCTCAATGCCGTTATCCAGCGCCAGCAGCGAGCGGATGCCCTGGCGTACCAGGGTTTGGTCGTCGACCAGGCACACACGGATCATCAGAACACTCCTTAGGTCACGGCCGCAGGCATCAGTGCCGGCGCGCCTGGAACGGAGATGCGCAGGCCGAAGCCGTCACCCCGCCGGGTTTGTATCTCGAGCTGACCACCATACTGGCTCAGTCGCTCGCGCATGCCGCGCAGCCCGTTGCCGGGCGCCACCGTCTCGGCGCCGTGGCCATCGTCGCGCGCGTCGATCAGCACGGTCTCGGCATCGCGGCGGACCTGGATCCACAGGTTGCGCGCGCCGGCGTGGCGCACCGCGTTGGTGATGATTTCCTGCGTGCAGCGCAACAGCACATGGGCGCGTTCGGGGTCGTCCAGGGTCAGCGGCTGGGCGATGTCCAGATGAATGTCCAGCGACGGCACCTGGGTCACCAGCGGGCGCAGCGCCGCTTCCAGGTCGATCGCGCCGCTGTCGCGCAGGTGGCTGACCGCTTCGCGCACATCGGTGAGCAGCAGCTTGGCCAGCGTATGCGCCTGGCGCACGTGCTCCTGGGCCTGGCCCTCGGTGATATGGCCGGCCACTTCCAGATTCAGGCTCAGCGCGGTGAGGTGGTGGCCGAGCAGGTCGTGCAATTCGCGCGAAATGCGGGTGCGCTCGTTGATGCGGGCGCTTTCGGCCAGCAGCGCGCGGGTGGCGCGCAGTTCGGCATTGAGCCGGCGCTGTTCTTCGCGCGCCTCGGTCTGCTGGCGCGCGACCAGGCTGGTGACGAAGATGAACATCGAAAAGCCGCCGTACAGCAGCGACTGCATCAATGCACCCGAGATCGGAAAGCCCAGCAGCAGGTGATAGACCGGCAGCACCGCCAACTGGCTCAGCACCAGCCACACCACACCGACGCGCAGCGGCAGCAGCCAGGGGATCACACCGGCCGCCACCATCATCAGGATGCTGCCGAGCCCGGTGCCGGTCAGATAACTGACGGCCAGCGCGCACACGGTGAGCAGCAGCAGGATCAGCCGGTCATACCAATGGGCGTGCCCGCCGCTGCTCAGGCCACGGGTCAACCAGAAGTAACTGGCGCCGAAGCCGACGAAGAACGCCGACATCAGGACGGCCTGGGCCACGCTGCGGTGTCCCCCCTCCTCGGCCGGCGTCCAATAGATGAATACCAACGGCATGGCGATCATCGCCCAGGTAAACAGGCCGGCGAAGCGCAGCACGCGCGTATGACTGAGGTGTCCCAACATGCACGCATCTTAGGCGCAACGCGCCGCCTTGCCCTCTTGCCGGAAGTCATGCATGGCGCACAGCAAGGCCGCCGCATGGCGATGCACTACCTCGCCATGCGGGCGGCGCAGGCACGGCGGTCTCGCACGCAGGCGCGTCGGACAGCACGCACCGGTCGCCGCTGCAGGCCCCGCATGTAATAATCCGACGCAGATCCGATTTCGGATCGAGAGCGTTACCCCACGGAGTCCTAATGTCGATCGTTATCCGCGACGTGCGCGAGCACGAGCTCGATTCCGTCCTGGCCCTGAACAACAATGCCGGACTGGCAATCCTGCCGCTGGATGCAACCAAGCTGCAACGCTTCTACGCGCAGGCCGAATATTTCCGCGTCGCCGAGCGCGACGGCAACCTGGCCGGGTTCCTGGTCGGGTTCGGCAGTGGCAGTGCCCATGACAGCAGCAATTTCGCCTGGTTCCGGGACCGTCACCCGGAATTCTTCTACATCGACCGCATCGTGGTCGCCAGCCGCCGTCGCGGTGGTGGCGTCGGGCGTGCGTTCTATGCCGACGTGCAGAGCTACACCGAGCTGCGTTACCCGCAATTGGCTTGCGAGGTGTTCCTGGACCACGGCGCCGACGCGGCGCTGCTGTTCCATGGCAGCTTCGGCTTCCGCGAGGTCGGCCAGAACACCATGGCCGACGTGGACGTGCGCGCCAGCATGCTGATGAAAGACATGTGCAGCTATCCGTGGGTCAAGGAGACCTATGGCGGCAAGTTGCCCGAGCAGTTGCCGTGGGTCGGCCGGCCGCGTCATGCCGCCACCACCGACAACCCGTCGACGGGGAGCTGAGGCGTGGCTAGCGTGAATGTAGATTTTGAACAAGCCGGCGAACTGAAGATCGGCCAGGTGGGCATCGCCAATCTGCGCGTGCGCACGCTGGACGTGCCGCGCCTGGTGCAGGAGATGCGCGAGCGCGTGTCGCGTGCGCCGAAGCTGTTCGGGCGCGCGGCGGTGATCCTGGATTTCGGCGGACTCTCGCAGCTACCGGACGTAACCACCGCCAAGGCGCTGCTGGACGGCCTGCGCGATGCCGGCGTGCTGCCGGTGGCGCTGGCCTACGGCACCAGCGAGATCGACCTGCTCTCGCAGCAGCTCGGCGTGCCGTTGCTGGCCAAGTTCCGTGCGCAATACGAACCGACGGCAGTCAGCCCGCCGCCTCCACCGCCGCCCCCTGCGCGCGCCGAACCTGCAACGCCGGCCGCGCGGCCCGCACCTGGCCGCATGCAACGCAACGCGGTGCGCTCGGGCCAGCAGCTGTACGCGGAGAACTGCGACCTGACCGTACTCAGTACGGTGGGTGCCGGGGCCGAGGTCATCGCCGACGGCAGCATCCATATCTACGGTACCCTGCGTGGCCGCGCTTTGGCCGGCGCGCAGGGCAACCCTGACGCGCGCATCTTCTGCCGCGACTTCCACGCCGAACTGGTCGCCATCGCTGGCCACTACAAGGTGCTGGACGATGTTCCCATGGACCTGCGTGGCAAGGCCGTCCAGGTCTGGCTGGAGCAGGATCAGATCAAGATCGCTGCGCTGGACTGACGCAGCCCAACCACAGAAATATTTCGGAGAAATCCTTTGGCTGAAATCATCGTAGTCACCTCCGGCAAGGGCGGCGTCGGCAAGACCACCACCAGCGCGAGCCTGGCCTGCGGGCTGGCACGGCGCGGCAAGAAGGTCGCCGTCATCGACTTCGACGTCGGTCTGCGCAACCTGGACCTGATCATGGGCTGCGAGCGGCGCGTGGTGTACGACTTCGTCAACGTCGTGCATGGCGAAGCAACGCTCAAGCAATCGCTGATCAAGGACAAGCGCTTCGACAACCTGTACGTGCTGGCTGCCTCGCAGACCCGCGACAAGGACGCGCTGACCCAGGACGGCGTGGAAAAAGTGCTCAAGGATCTTGCCGCCGACGGCTTCGAGTACATCGTCTGCGATTCGCCGGCCGGCATCGAAAAGGGCGCGTTCCTGTCGATGTACTTCGCTGACCGCGCGGTGGTGGTGGTCAACCCCGAGGTGTCCTCGGTGCGCGACTCGGACCGCATCATCGGCCTGCTCGATTCCAAGACCCGCAAGGCCGAGGAAGGCAAGACCGTGCCGGCGTTCCTGCTGCTGACCCGCTACAGCCCGGGCCGCGTGGAAGGCGGCGAGATGCTCAGCATCACCGACGTGGAAGAAGTGCTTGGCCTGAAGGCCATCGGCGTGATTCCCGAATCCGGCGACGTGCTCAATGCCTCCAACAAGGGCGAGCCGGTGATCCTGGATGCCGAGTCCCCGGCCGGCCAGGCGTATGACGACGCAGTCGCCCGCATCATGGGCGAAGAGCGCCCGATGCGATTCATATCCGTGGAGAAGAAAGGCTTCTTCAGCAAGCTGTTCGGAGGGTAAGCATGGGCCTGCTCGATTTTCTCAAGAGCAAGAAGAACACCGCCGAGACGGCCAAGAACCGCCTGCAGATCATCATTGCGCAAGAGCGCAACCACCGCGGCGGGCCGGATTACCTGCCGCTGATGCAGCGCGAATTGCTGGAAGTGATCAAGAAGTACGTCAACATCGACGCCGATGCGGTGCGGGTGGATCTGGTCAAGGATGGCGAGCACGACGTGCTGGATATCTCGGTCGCCTTGCCGGAAGACGGCGACAAGTAAGCGTCTTCGACGGCACCGTCTACGCACGGTGCCGTTTTTACCGCTGGCAACATCCATGCTTGCGCGAACGCCGGTTGATGCGCTGCGGGTTGGGAAGCGAAACGGCCATGCCACCCTGGATGTCTACGCACCTGTCCGTGCAAGCGATTGCCTGCTGCCTGGTGTCAGTGAACTCAATGCATTCTGATGGCACGCGGTTCGTCCAGTGCCGTCATCGTGTCTGCCCTGCCGCAGCGCTGCGGCGTCCATCGACCGCGAGCTCTCCCGCGTGACCATCGACTCTTCTTCCAGCTCCGGGTCTGCCGCCGTGTTATGCGTGGGCGATATCGGCCTGGACGCACCCAACGCCCTGCTCGCCCGTTATGGCCTGCGCCTGCATCGCGTGGAGACCGGGGCACCGATACCGGGCAGTTTCTGGGGCGAGCCGGAAGCGGGCATCATCGGCTGCGACGTGTACGTGCGCGACGACACGCCGGTGCATTCGCTGCTGCACGAGGCCGGGCATCTGATCGTCTTGCCGGCAGAAAAGCGCGCTGCGGTGCATACCGATGCCACCGACTCGGTGGATGAAGAAGATGCCACCTGTTACCTGCAGATCTTGCTGGCCGATCAGTTGCCGGGCGTAGGCAGCGCACGCCTGATGGCCGACATGGACACCTGGGGCTACACCTATCGGCTCGGGTCCACACGCGCATGGTTCGAACAGGACGCGGAAAATGCGCGCAGCTGGCTGCGCGAGCGCGGGTTGTTGCCAGCCTGATCGTCGGCTGGACGATCCAGCGCAGCGCCCAAAGCGCCAGGCGCGCCTAGTCCTGCACCAGCCGCGTCGCAGCCATCGCGCCAGACAGATCCAGCGTGGCCACCGTGCCCTGCCCTGCATTGGAATCCAGGTTCAGATGCCAGCCCAGGTGCTCGCAGAGCCGCCCGATCAGCTCCAACCCGATGCCGTTGCCCTGACGCGCATTGCCGCGCGCCAGGCGCGCATAGATCGCACTGATTTCCTCCGGCGTCATGCCGTGGCCCGGGTCGGCGATGCGCACCACGCCGGGTGCACTGAGCGAGACATGGATGATGCCGCGATCGCTGTTTTCGATCGCATTGCGCAGAAGATTGCCGATGGCGGTCTGCACGATCGCCACCGGTGCGGTCAGGCTGCACGGCGGCAGCGTGTCGATGACCACCTGCAGATCCTTGTCTGCGCACAGGTGCGCGTGGTCGGCGACGATGTCCGGCAGCAGCTGGTCCAGGCGCACGGCATCGCTGTTGCGCGTCAGCCGGCCGGGATCCTTGGCCAATACCAGCAACAAGGTGATCAGCTGTTCTACCGCACCGCTGGTCTGCGCAATGCGCTCCAGCTGATGGCGTACCGCCTGCGGTGTGCCGGGTTGCTCCAGCGCCAGTTCGGCGGCATTGCCGATCACCGCGATCGGGGTGCGCAACTCGTGGCTGGCGCTGTCGATGAAGGCGCGCTCGCGCTCGACGAACTGCCCGTTGCGATCCAGGTAGTCGTTGAGCGCATCGGCAATCACGTACAGCTCGGCGCTGCCCTGCGCGCCGACTGCAATGCGTTGCGAGCGCCGCTCCGGGCGCAGCGCGCCGATATCGCGCGCCAGCTCGACCAGCGGGCGCACCAGCCGCGCCATCGCATAGGTGCCCATCAACAAGGTGACACCGATCAAGGCAACGCCTGCGGCCAGCATCCAGCGGGTGATGAAGTGTTCCAGCGCCTCGAAGTCGGTGATGTCCAGCACCAATGCCAGCCGCCCGGCGTGCGCCGTGTCGCGCACCATCACCGCGCTCCGGCGACCGGCGATTGACAGCCCGTCGTGCAACCCCGGATGCAAGGTGCGCAGCACCGGCGGCACCGCCGCGCTGTCGTCGACGCGGTACAGCCGCAAGGTGTCCGAATCCTGCCAACGGTAGTCCGGATTCTGCGCGCTGCGGTCCAGGATGCTGTTCAGTTCCGAATTCAACAGCGAGCGCCAGACCCCGTGTTCGGCGCGTTCGTGCAGATACTGCGCAGTGCCGAACACCGCCAGCGTCATCAACAGCGTATAGCCAAACAACCACGCCACGACGCGACGACCCAACGGGCGCTGCCTAGCCATCGTTGCAGTCGCCATTGGCAGGCTCGCCGCCATCCTCCAGCGCCGCCAGGCGATACCCCAGGCGCGGCAGCGTGTGGATCAACTTCTGCGCAAACGGGCCATCCACGCTACGGCGTAATTCGTAGATGTGGGAGCGCAGCATGTCGCCATCGGGCGGCTCGTCGCCCCAGAGCGATTGCTCCAACCGTTGCCGGGTGACGGCAGCGGGGCTGGCCTGCATCAGCACTTCCAGCAACTTGCGGCAGGCCGGATACAGATGCAGTGCCTGCCCGGCGCGGGTGGCTTCCAGCGTCGCCAGATCCAGACGCAGGTCGGCCACCTGCAGCAGCTTGCGGCGACGGCGACCTTGCGCACGCGCCAGCAAGGCCTCGATGCGCACTTCCAGCTCGGGCAGCGCGAACGGTTTGGTCAGGTAATCGTCGGCACCGGCACGGAAGCCGGCGATCTTGTCGGGCAGTTCGTCGCGCGCGGTGAGCATGATCACCGGCAACTCGGACTGGTGCTGTTCGCGCAGCCGACGCAGCACTTCCGGTCCGTCCATGCGCGGCATCATCCAGTCCAGCACCAGCACGTCGTACTGCTGGGTGGTGGCCAGATGCAGGCCAGTGACGCCATCGGGCGCCGCGTCCAGGGTGTGCCCGCGTGCTTCGAAATAGTCGAACAGGTTGGCAACCATATTGCGGTTGTCTTCGATGACCAGCAGCCGCATGAGCGCGTTTCCAGAGCGCCCCGACAGGGACGGTGTGCGCATCCTAACCGAGGCGAGCCAAACCCGACCGCTCCAGGCGGGCTGGCACGCATTCCGACAACATTCCGACCTGCTTGCCAGCTATCGTTCTGCCCCTTTTGATCGGGGCGTGCGCGTGTCGCCTGCCAGCTCTGCCTCTGTCCCGCGTCGGCGCGCGCTGCTTGCCGCATTGCTGCTGATCGTTGTCAGCCTGCTGGCCGGGCTCGGGCTACGCCAACCCAATCCGCCGGACGAGCCGCGCTTTGTGCTGGCCGCACGCACCATGGTCGACAGCGGCCATTGGCTGCTGCCGCACCGTGGCAGCGAGCTGTACGCGGAAAAGCCGCCGGTGTTCATGTGGCTGCAGGCGGCGAGCCATGCGCTGGTGCCGCACTGGCCGGTTGCGTTTCTGCTGCCCTCGCTGCTGGCCGCGCTGGCAACGCTGTGGCTGACCTGGGACATGACCCGCCGGCTGTGGAATCGGCGCGTGGCGGGATATGCGGTGCTGGCGTTGTTTGCGGTGCTGCAGTTCGGCCTGATGGCCAAGCGCGCGCAGATCGACATGGTGCTGGTGGCGCTGACCACGCTGTCGCTGTGGGGGCTGCTGCGGCATGTGCTGCGCGGGCCGGATTGGCGCGCGTGGACGCTGGGGGTGTTCGCCGCCGGCGTCGGCACGGTGACCAAGGGCGTCGGTTTCCTGCCGCTGCTGCTGTTGCTGCCATGGATGGCGTTGCCGCGCCGGCATTGGAGCGTGCTGCCGGCGCGTGCGCAGGCCGGGCGCAGCTGGTTGCTGGTGCTGCCGGCATTCCTGGCTGGCACCGCGGTGTGGCTGGGACCGCTGGGCATCGCGCTGCTGCATGGCGATAACCCGCAACTGCACGCGTACGCGCACGAGTTGTTGTTCAAGCAGACCGGCACGCGGTATGCGCACGCATGGCATCACGTCAAACCGGCCTGGTACTACCTGCAGGTGATCGCCACGCTGTGGTTGCCGGGCTGCCTGTTGTTGCCGTGGCTGCTGCCGGCATGGTGGCGCCGGTTGCGCCGCGGCGACCCGCGTTATGTGCTGTTGCTGGCGTGGAGCGTGTTGGTGCTGCTGTTCTTCAGCGCCAGCCCGGGCAAGCGCGAGGTCTATCTCTTCCCGATGCTGCCCGCGCTGTGCATGGCGGCAGCGCCGCTGCTGGCCGGGCTGTTGCGCCGACGCGGTGTGCGTGCGCTGCTCAATGGCTATGTGCTGCTGCTTGCACTTGCCGGCCTGAGTCTGGGCAGCGGCATCGCGCTGCATCTGCATTGGGCGGAAAACACCGCGCTAAAACGCGGCATGGCGCTTGCGTCGTTGCAGTCGGTAGGGTTCTGGCTGATCGGTCTTGGCATCGTTGGCCTTGCCGTGTTGGCGTGGTCGCGCGGCCGCCGCGCGGGCACCGCGGTGGTGGCCATGACGGCGGCGCTGTGGATCGTGTACGGCCTGGGCTTGATGCCGGCACTGGACCCTTACAGTTCGTCCGCGCGGCTGATGCAGCGCGTCGGCCAGCGTATCGGCCCGGATGCCGAGTTGGGCATGCTGGCCTGGCGCGAGCAGAACCTGCTGCAGGCCGACCGCGCAGTGACCGACTTCGGCTTCAAGGCGAGTTGGCAGCAGCAATGGGACAAGGCAGGCCCGTGGCTTGCGCAGGCGCCGGAAAAGCGCTGGTTGTTCGTGCTCAGGCAGGCTGTACCGGCGTGTATCGATCCGGCGCAACGCATCGACATCGGCGAATCCAATCGCAATCAATGGCAATTGGTGCCGGGCACCGCATGGCATGCCGGTTGCATCGCCACTGCGTCCGACACCGAACAAACCGGTAGCGACGGCGATACAGACTGAACGCTTGGTGTCGGGTTAACGGCTGGGCAACTCCGGTCCGACCGCTCTCCGACATCCGGGTTTCGAAGATGCCGGGCAATGACACAGGCCGACATCCCGATGAGCACGCTTCCCGTCCATGCGCCAGTTCTGGCGCGCACCGCCCCTGATGTGCGGGCGCGCTTTTTTGTTCGCCATCTGTGGATGCCGCTGACGGGTGTGCTGTTGCTCAGCGCGTTGTTGATGGGCGCCAGCGGCGACCAATGGATTGCCGATGCGCTGTACCGGATGGAAGGCGGCCACTGGCTGCTCAAGGACCACTGGTTCACCAGCGGCGTGATTCATCGCATCGGTAGAGGCTTGAGCACGGCGGCGGGTGTCAGCGTCGTGATTCTGGCGGTGGCTGCCTGGTGCAGGCCGCGTTTGCGCGTGCTGCGTTGGCCGCTCACCTATCTGGCCGCATCGGTCGCCTTGTCGACCTCGCTGGTGTCGTTGCTCAAGTCGTGGACGGCGATGGATTGCCCGTGGGATCTGAGCCGGTATGGCGGCACGCAGGCAATGATCGGCTTGTTCGAATCACGCCACGGCATGGCCGCGTCCGGTTGTTTTCCGGCCGGACATGCCAGTGCCGGATATGCGTGGGTTGCGCTGTATTTCTGTGCGTTGTCGCTGCGTCCTGCGTGGCGCGTTCCAGGTTTGTGCGTAGGCTTGGTGGCAGGTCTCATTTTCGGCGTTGCGCAGCAACTGCGTGGCGCGCATTTTGTCTCGCACGATGTGTGGTCGTTGGCAGTGTGCTGGCTGACGGCACTGGCGTTGTACTGCGTGATGCTGGCTCGTCCGCATCGTGCGTCTGATGCGATGTTGCCATCGGGGGATGCAGCATGAGCACCTGGCTACCGGAACCGCAACCGCGCGGACGTAGCGGGCTGCGCGTGCGCGCATGGAGTACGCGGCCGACGCTGTCGACCGAAATCCTGGTATTGCTGTCGAGCCTGTTCTTCGCACTGGTATGCAATCAGCTGTTCTGGCGCTCGGCAATGGCCACGCACCCGGGCAGTGTCGGGTTTGCCATGTCGTTGTTGGCGCTGCTGGTCGCCGTGCACGCACTGTTGTTGGGTCTGCTGGTGTGGCGCTGGAACGCCAAACCGCTGTTGACCCTGCTGCTGTTCACCACCGCGCTGGCCGCGCACTACATGAACAGCTACAACGTCTATCTGGATGCGGACATGCTGCGCAACGTGCTGCATACCGACCACAAGGAATCGCGCGAATTGCTGACGCCCGGCTTGATCCTGCCGATGGTGTGCTACTTCCTGATTCCGACGACATTGGTGTGGCGCATACGTTTGCGCGCACGCAGCACCGGCAAGGCGCTGGCGATCCGCGCAGGCTTCCTGCTGGCCGTCGCAGCGGTCGGCGCAGCCGGCACGATGCTGTCGTTCCAGGATATTTCCGCATTGATGCGCAATCACCGCGAGGTGCGTTATCTGGCCACGCCGATCAATTACATCGTCGCGTTGCGGCAGGACCTCAAATCCGATTCGCCGATCAAGCATGCGCCCAAGCAACCGGTCGAACACGATGCCACCGCAACGCCGCGCGCTGCTGGCAGCCGTCCACGCCTGTTGCTGCTGGTGCTGGGCGAAACCGCACGTGCGCAGAACTGGGGCCTCAATGGCTATGCACGCCAGACCACGCCGGAGCTGGCGCAGGCGGGCGTGATCAATTTCCCGGACATGCATTCGTGCGGCACCAGCACCGAAGTGTCGGTGCCGTGCATGTTCTCGCCGTTCGGCCGCCGCGATTACAACGAAGACATGATCCGCGGCCACCAATCGTTCCTGCACGTGCTTGAACACGCCGGCATTTCCACGCTGTGGCGCGACAACCAGTCCGGCTGCAAGGGCGTGTGCGATGGCCTGGAGATCCAGAAGCTGGATGACGCCACCACCCCGGGCCTGTGCGCCGATGGCCGCTGCATGGACGAGATCCTGCTCCGCGATCTGGCCGCGCAAGTGCGTGCCAAGCCCGGCGACCGCGTGGTGGTGGTGCATCAACTCGGCAGCCACGGCCCCAGCTATTTCGAGCGGTATCCGGCGCAGTTCGAGCGCTTCAAGCCGGTGTGCAGGACTGCCGACCTGGGCAGTTGCAGCCGTCAGGACATCGTCAACGCCTACGACAATTCCATCGGCTATACCGACCATTTCCTCAATCAGGCCATCCACACCCTGCGCAGTTTGTCCGATTACGACACCGCGATGATCTATCTGTCCGATCACGGCGAATCGCTGGGCGAGAAGGGCCTGTATCTGCATGGCGTGCCGTATGCGATCGCCCCCAGCGAGCAGACCCACGTGCCGATGGTGATGTGGTTCTCGCCGGAGTTTGCGCGCGACCGCGGCCTGGACCAGGCCTGCCTGCGCCACCGTGCCGGCCAGTACACCGACCAGGACGCGCTGTTTCCCTCGGTGCTCGGCCTGATGCAGGTCAAGACCAGCGTGTATGCGCGCGAACGCGATGTGTTCGCGCAGTGCACGGGGAAAGGCTGAGCGTTTTGCACCGCCAGCGGCGGGATTGTCCGCCGCTGAGTGGCATCGGCAGCGGCAGCGCTTGCCGTGAAGCGCTGCTTGCCCTGAAGCCTCGCGCGCTCTAGCCTTCGCCGGACTTCACTGCAAGGACCACCCGTGAATCCTCGTCTGCTGTTGCTGGCACTGGCTGTCGCCGCCGGCACGCTATCGCTGTCGGCCTGCCGCAAGGACGCCGCGCCGCCGGCCACACCGGCCGCGACCAAGACCGCGCCTGCCGAAAGCGCCGACCAATTCGTTGCGCGTATCAGCGCCGAGTACAAGGCCGCCTACCCGGAAGTCACTGCGGCGCAGTGGCTGTCGTCGACCTATATCAACGGCGACTCGCAGCTTCTGGCGGCCAAGGCCAACGAGCGTTCGATGGCGCAGCTGGATCGCTGGATCGAACAATCCGCGCAGTACGCCGGCACCCCGATGTCCGCCGACAGCGCGCGTGCGCTGCAACTGCTGAAATTGATGAGCGCCCTGCCGGCGCCGCGCGACCCGGCCAAGCTGGCCGAGTTGACCCGGATCGCGGCCAAGATGGAAGGCGACTACGGCGCGGGCCGGTATTGCGTGGGCGATGGCGAACAACGCCGTTGCCGCCAACTCGGCGAACTGGAACAGGTGCTGGCCAGCAGCCGCGACTACAACGAACAACTCGACGCCTGGCAGGGCTGGCATGGCACCGCCCAGCCGATGCGCAAGGACTACCAGCGCTTTGTCGAGCTCGCCAACGAGGGCGCGCGCGCGCTGGGGTTTGCCGATGTCGGCGTGCTGTGGCGCAGCGGTTACGACATGCCGCCGGCACAACTGGTCAGCGAGACCGACCGCCTGTGGGAACAGGTCAAACCGCTATACGCGCAATTGCAGTGCTACGCACGCGGCAAGCTCGATACGCAGTACGGCAAGGACAAGGGCGAGGTTGCCGGCGGCATGCTGCCGGCGCATCTGATGGGCAATATGTGGCAGCAGGACTGGAGCAATCTATGGGATCTGCTGCAGCCATACCCGGGTGCCGGCGATCTGGACATCACCTCCGCGCTGGAAAAACAGTACCAGGGCAATCTGAGCGCAGTACTGGCCCGCAACGTGGCCGCTAACGGCAGCGACGGCGACGCCGCGGCACGCTTCAACGCCGAACGCGAAGCCCAGCTGCGCAGCGCAAAACAGATGACCGAGCGCGCGCAGGACTTCTACACCTCGCTGGGCATGCCCAAACTGCCCGACACCTATTGGCAGCGCTCGCAGTTCATCAAGCCGCTGGACCGCGACGTGGTCTGCCATGCCAGCGCGTGGGACATGAACATGGGTGGCGAGCCGAACCAGAACATCGGCGCCGACGTGCGCACCAAGATGTGCATCAAGCCGACCGAGGAAGACTTCACCACCATCTATCACGAGCTCGGCCACCTCTACTACGACCTGGCCTACAACCCGCTGCCGCCGCTGTTTCAAAACGGCGCCAACGATGGCTTCCACGAAGCGATCGGCGACACCATCGTGCTGGCGATGACGCCCAAGTATCTGCAGTCCATCGGCATGGTGGGCGAACAGCAGACCGGCCGCGAAGCGCTGATCAATTCGCAGATGCGCATGGCGCTGAGCAAGGTCGCTTTTCTGCCGTTCGGCTTGATGATCGACCGCTGGCGCTGGGGTGTGTTTGACGGCTCGATTCCTCCCGAGCATTACAACCAGGCCTGGTGGCAGCTCAAAGCCAAATACCAGGGCGTAGCGCCGGTGACCGCGCGCGGCGAAGATTTCTTCGATGCCGGCGCCAAGTACCACGTGCCGGGCAACACGCCATACACGCGCTATTTTCTGGCGCATATCCTGCAGTTCCAGTTCTACAAGGGCCTGTGCGAAGCCGCCGGCCATCAAGGCCCGTTGTACGAGTGCAGTTTCTACGGCAACAAGGACGCCGGGCAGAAGTTCTGGTCGATGCTGCAACGTGGTTCCAGCCAACCCTGGCAGACCACGCTGAAGGAACTCACCGGCAACGAGCGACTGGATGCCGGCCCGATGCTGGAATATTTCGCACCGATGAGCGAGTGGTTGAAGCAGCAGAACCAGGGCAAATTGTGCGGCTGGCAGGCGAGTACGCCCGCTGCCACCAGCAACGCGCCCGCGCCTGCCGCGACGCACTGACGCGCCGCTTTCGCTGCCGCATGCGACGGCCGTCACCATTGGCCGCCACATAACATCGATTTGATAACCGCATAAAACACCGGCGATATACTGCGCACCCGCTGCATCGGCGCAGCATGCAGGACGCATCCAATGAACAACGCCTCCACCGGCCCGGACCCGCGCGACGTGGACCGCAACAAGCAGTTTATCGACGACGCGAACGATCGCGCGTTCGACCCGACCTATAGCAGCCCCAACAGCGAATACGCGACGAAACTGGCTAGCGGCACGGTCACGGCCACCCCGGCAGAGCAGTCGGTCAAGTATTCGCAGACCAGCGAGCAGAGCAACGGCAGTAAAACCCAGTCGTTGGGTGAGAACAGCCTGCGCACCAGCAGCGCGCTAGCCCTGGGCAAGCTCAGCGATCCCGACGCGAAGACCACCACCTTCAACCTCGAGGCCGACGCACGCACCGGCCAGCAGCAAAGCCTGCAGACCAAGCTCGGCAACGGCAAGCTGGACATCGAAGCCAGCGTCAGTGCCGGGCAGCGCATGCGCTATTCACTGACGCTGCCCGGCGTCGACCAGCCTGCAGAGGCTGCCACACGCGTCAATCCGCTGCAGCCGGAGAGCCTGCCGATCGGCGCGCGCGCGGTGATGGACACGCAGACCTACACCCAGCGCGATGCCTCGGCGAGTCTGCAACACCTCGCCATGCAGAGCGAGATCACCGAAGCCAGCGGCCGCAGTTACCTGATCGAGCGTGTGGACGAGCGCCACGTGCGTGTAGTGACCGGGCCTAACGCAGCCATCGAGGCAGTGAACGCGGTTGGCTTCAAGGTGGGAACGGCGCAGGCCCTGCTCGGAGTCGCCGACTCACTGGGCCATTCGCGGGTGCAGAGCGCGCAGTTCGACCTGTCCGATCCGCGTGCGCGCGCGGCCATGGGCGAGTTCGTGCGCGAGGGCAAGATGGCCCCGGGCGTGCCCGGCGTCGACGAGATGCAGACGCTGGAGCGGATCAATTTCAGCTCACAGCAGCGCTTGCAGCTGGAACTGGGCCCGCTCAGCGCCGATGTTGCCGGCAACCGCAACCAGGGCAGCCAGGTGCGCATCAGCACGCCGGGCCAGGACGGCTACACGGTAGTGCAGCAACTGCAATACGCCGACAACGTGCCGCTGACGATCGTGCGCCAGTACGACGGCAACGATGCCGAACGCGTGCAGGAACGCAGCTACCGTTTCGAGATCGATGGCGACGTCGCCGCCCCGGGCTTGTTGCAGCGCCTGGGCGGGCGCAACGAGGCCAGCGAGGAAAAGGCGATCGCGCAGACCCTCAACAGCGCGTTGAGCGGCAAGATGACGGGCACCGGCGCAATCGCGCCAGGGCAGAAGACCACGCTGGAATTCAACGAGGTGCAGATGCAGGCGCTGCTGGAGCAGACCCGCGCCAGCGCCGACGCCGGCAAGATCGGAGGCAGCACGCTGACCGCGCTGGTCGGCGACCGCAACGCCCCGACGCAGTCGCCCGAGCAGTTCGCCATCGCGATGGCCCGCAACGTGGGTGGATCGCCTTATGCGTTCGCCGAACGGCTGCAGCGCATCGCCGACGGCGCCGACGGGACATACGACGGCCAGCTGCAGCGTGTCGATGCCACCGTACTGCCGCGGCCGACGGACGCCACCCCGACGCTCCCGGACCCGCGCGATGCAGCGCACCCGGATCATGCCTTGCTGCAGCAATGCACCGCGGCCGTGGAGCGCCTGCAAGCGGCACCCGGCCCCGCAGCCGGGATGGATAGCGAACGCCTGGCCTTGGGGTCGGTGGTGGCCGCACGCGAAAATGGCTTGCAGCGGGTCGATCACGTGCTGCTCGGCAACGATCCTGCACGCGGTTTCGTGGTGCAGGGAGCACTCGACTCGCCAGCGCATCTGCGGGGCAGCTTCGATGCCAAGGCGGTGCAGGAGGCGCCTGTGGCAGCCAGCCTGCAGCGTCTGCAGGCGCTGGAACCCGGCACCGAGCGCGACGCCGCTGCGCAGTCGCAGCAGGAAACGCAGCGACAGGCACAGGCGCGCTGAGACAGCGCGCCGGGGAGTTGCACCTGAATGCCCAGATCGAAGAACTTCGATCACATGTGTGGCCAACCACGGTGTTGGCCCCGTGCGCTGGAGCGAGAACGATGCTCGGCTGGCTAGCCAGTGATGCCGCGCGACACACCTGCAAGGCAGCGCCTACGCACCAGACCTAGAACCGGCCGGCTGCACACCCTTGCAGCAGGCGCAGCAACCCGGTGATCCGTCCTGAACGCCGCAGACCTCACCGTGCCAGCAAAGGCACACAGCGAGGGTGACTCAATTGAGCTTCGCGCCACCCTGCAAGCGTTCGCTCAAGCGGGCCTTGAACTGCTCGAACTCCATGCCATCGGCCTGGGCCTCGGCATGCGCGGCATCTTTCAGCGCGTCCGAGTAGGTCAGCCGCACCGGCGTGCCCTGGCGCTCGTGCAACTCGGCCGCGCGCATGATCAGCGTCAACACCTGCGCGGCGCTGGTGCTTTCGCCAGCGATGCGGCCATCCATGCCCAGCACCCATTCGCCGTCGCGGCGCACGATGCCGGCCAGCAGCGTGCGTTGCTGGTCGCGCAGTTCGGCATGCGCCTCGATCGGCGAGTCGGCCGTGGCCTTGGCGGCGGCCTGGTTGCGCTGGCGCTCGGTGGCGCGCTTGCGGGCATCGCGGCGCAACTTGGAATCGGTGGACATGCGGGCTCCTGTAGGGTCAAAGGTGGTCGGCCGGCTCCAGAGGCAGTGCCTCTTCGGCCTGGCGGCGGCGTAGACGGCGGCCGCTGCGGCGCTCCCAGCGCCAGAATAGCCAGCCCAGCAAGAAAAAACCGGTCATGCCGATCGCCAGATGGCGCGGGTGTTCACTCAGCAGCGGCGACAGCACCCCGGCCACCAGCGTGTTGGTCATCAGCTGGGTGAAGGCCTGCAGCGAGGACGCCAGGCCGCGCTGCTGCGGGTACATGTCCAGCACCGCCAGCGCCAGGATCGGGAAGATCAGCGCCATCCCCATGCCGGCCAGGAAGATCGGCAACACTGCCCATGGCAGGGCGATCTGCGCCGCCGTCATGGTGTAGCCCAGGTTCGCCAACGCCGCCACGCCGCAGCAGATGAAGCCGATGCGGACCTGCCGCACCGGGTCCATGCTGCCGGCCATGCGCCCGGACAGGAACGAGCCCAGCGTCATGCCGCCGATGGTGGGGATGAAGAGCCAGGCAAAGTCGCCTTCGCCCAGGTGCAGGTGGCGCATGATCAGCACCGGCGCCGAGGCGATATACAGAAAGATGCCGGCGAAGTTGAACGCACCGGCCGCCGCCAAACGTTGGAAGCGTGGATTGAAGCCGATCCGCACGTAGTCGTGCAGCAGGCGCTTGGGCTGCAGCGGCGTGCGCGCGTCCAGCGGATGGGTTTCCGGCAACCAGGTCATGGTCGCGACCAGCAGCACCAGCCCGAAGGCCACCAGAAACCAGAAAATCAGCGGCCAGCCAGCGCCGCTGAGCAGGATCCAGCCGCCAATGATCGGCGCGATCGCTGGTGCGATACCGAAGATCATCGACACCTGACTCATCAGCCGCTGCGCATCCGCGCCCTGGAACAGATCGCGGATCACCGCCCGCCCGACGATCATGCCCACCCCAGCCGACAGCCCCTGCAACGCGCGGAACGCCAGCAAGGTCGGCAGGTCCTGCGACAGCGCGCAGCCCACCGAGCCGGCGACGAACAGCACCAGCCCGCCCAGGATCACCCGCTTACGGCCCCAGGCGTCGGACAGCGGACCGTGCGCGATGCTCATCAGCCCGTAGGCGAGCAGATAGACGCTGATAGTCTGCTGGATCGCCACCTCGTCCACCGCCAGGCTGCGGCTGAGCCGCGAGAACGCCGGGAAAATGGTGTCGATGGAAAACGGGCCGAACATCGCCAGCCCGGCGAGCAGCAGCGCCATGCGACGGGTGGAAGGCGTGATGGGGGGCATGCAGGAATCCGAAACGTGGTGCATCGAAGGCGCACCACGCCGATGGGCGCTCGCTGCGCCGCCGGAATGAGCACAAGGCCGAGATGATAGGCGCTCGTAGATACAAGGTTAAGCAAGCCCAAGTAGGGGGAGCGCGCCACTGGTCCGGCGAGTCCGCCCGCTGCTGCGCACCCACGCTATAATCGGCCTGCAACACGGTGGGAGAAGCGGCACTGCCGCTGCCGAAGGCGCAACAGCCCGTAATCGCTCAGGCCCGATACCATCCGCAGTACAACTCTGGAGAGACCGGCCGATGCCGGCGCCGAAGGGGCACGGAACGCAGGCAGGCCAATGGCCAGGCCGCGTTCTTAAACTCTCAGGCAAAAGGACAGAGGGGCGCGAGGAAGACCGTCGCTGCGACGGGTCGTGGTGCGCGTGCGCGCCGGGCCGGTCGGAGGACGTGTCGACCATTCGTCTGCCCCCTGCCCCGGATGCCCGCCATGTCCCCGACCTCGTCTTCCCTGCGCGACCTCGAACACCACAGCGCGTTCGTCGAACGCCACATCGGCCCCAACGACGCAGAAATCGCGCAGATGCTGGACGTAGTCGGCCACGCCTCGCTGGATGCGCTGACCGATGCGATCGTGCCCGGCAACATCAAGTCGCCTGCGGCGCTGGCGCTGCCCGAGGCGATCACCGAAGAAGAAGCGCTGGCCAAGATCCGCGCCATCGCCAGCAAGAACCAGGTGCAGCGCACCTTTATCGGCCAGGGCTATTACGGCACCCACACGCCCAAGGTGATCCTGCGCAACATCCTGGAAAACCCGGCCTGGTACACCGCCTACACGCCGTACCAGGCAGAGATTTCGCAGGGCCGCATGGAAGCGTTGATCAACTTCCAGACCCTGTGCGCAGATCTGACCGGCATGCAGATCGCCAACGCCTCGCTGCTGGACGAAGCCACCGCCGCGGCCGAAGCGATGACGCTGGCCAAGCGTTCGGCCAAGTCGAAGTCGGAGACCTTCTTCGTGCACGACGCGGTGCATCCGCAAACGCTGGAACTGCTGCGCACCCGCGCCGAGCCGCTGGGCATCGTGCTGCGCGTCGGCACGCCGGAAGAAGCGCTGCAGGCCGAATGCTTCGGCGTGCTGCTGCAATACCCGGACAGCTTCGGTCACATCGGCGACCACGCCGCGCTGGCCGATGCGGTGCATGCGCAAGGCGGCCTGGTCGCGGTGGCCACCGACCTGCTCGCGCTGACCCTGATCGCCGCGCCCGGCGAATGGGGCGCGGATATCGTGGTCGGCAACTCGCAGCGCTTTGGCGTGCCGTTCGGCTTTGGCGGCCCGCATGCGGCCTTCATGGCCTGCCGCGATGCCTACAAGCGGTCGATGCCGGGCCGGTTGATCGGCGTGTCGATCGATGCCGCCGGCAACCCTGCCTACCGTTTGACGCTGCAGACGCGCGAGCAACATATCCGCCGCGAGAAGGCCACCTCCAACATCTGCACCGCGCAGGTGCTGCTGGCGGTGATGGCCTCGATGTACGCCGTCTACCACGGCCCCGAGGGCCTGACCCGCATCGCGCGCCGCACCCATCGTCTTGCCGCGATCCTGGCCGCCGCGTTGCGCGGTGCCGGCGTCAATGTAGGCGAGCATTTCTTCGACACCTTGCACGTCAAGGCGATCGATGCCGATACCATCCACGCCAAGGCCCGTGCGGCCGGCATCAACCTGCGCGCGATCGACAGCGAAGCGGTGGGCATCAGCCTGGATGAAACCAGCACGCGCGCCGATGTGGTGGCGCTGGCCCAGGTGTTCGGCACGCAGGCAGATGTGGATGCACTCGATGCCGCCACCGCCGACGCATTGCCGCCAGACCTGCTGCGGACCAGTGCGTTTTTGACGCATCCGGTGTTCAACACCCACCACAGCGAACACGAACTGCTGCGCTACATGCGCTCGCTGGCCGACAAGGATCTGGCGATGGATCGCACCATGATCCCGCTGGGCAGCTGCACCATGAAGCTCAACGCCACCGCCGAAATGATCCCGGTGACCTGGCCCGAGTTCGGCGCGATCCATCCGCTGGCTCCGGCCGAGCAGTCGGCCGGTTACGCGCAGCTGATCGACGAGCTGGAAGCGATGCTGGTCGAGTGCACCGGCTACGACGCGGTGAGCCTGCAGCCCAATTCCGGCGCGCAAGGCGAATACGCCGGCCTGCTGGCGATCCGCGCCTATCACCGTTCGCGTGGTGAAGCACATCGCGATATCTGTCTGATTCCCGAATCCGCGCACGGCACCAACCCGGCTTCCGCGCAGATGTGTGGCATGACGGTCGTCGTGACCAAGTGCGATGCCAACGGCAATGTCGACGTCGACGACATCCGCGCCAAGGCGGAAAAATATTCCGAGCGTCTGGCCGCGTTGATGATCACTTATCCATCAACGCACGGCGTGTTCGAAGAAGACGTGGTGGCGATCTGCGAAGTGGTGCATGCGCATGGTGGCCAGGTCTATACCGACGGCGCCAACATGAATGCACTGGTCGGTGTGGCCAAGCCCGGCAAGTGGGGCTCGGACGTGTCGCACCTCAACCTGCACAAGACCTTCTGCATTCCGCACGGCGGCGGCGGCCCGGGCGTGGGCCCGTGTGCGGTGAAGTCGCACCTCGCGCCCTTCTTGCCCCGCACGCTGGGCGGCGAAGGCGACGTCGGCATGGTCAGCGCGGCCAGCTACGGCTCCGCCTCCATCCTGCCGATCAGCTGGATGTACGTGACCATGATGGGCAGTGGCGGGTTGCGCAAGGCGACCCAGGTGGCGTTGCTCAACGCCAACTACATCGCCAAGCGCCTGGCGCCGCATTACAAGACGCTGTACACCGGCCGTAATGGCCTGGTGGCGCACGAATGCATCCTGGATGTGCGGCCGCTGGAGAAGACCAGCGGCATCGGCGCCGAAGACATCGCCAAGCGCCTGATCGACTTCGGCTTCCACGCACCGACGTTGAGCTTCCCGGTCGCCGGCACCTTGATGGTGGAGCCGACCGAAAGCGAATCACAGCACGAACTGGACCGCTTCATCGACGCGATGATCCAGATCCGCGAAGAGATCCGCGCCATCGAAGACGGCCGCCTGGACCGCGACGACAACCCGCTCAAGCACGCCCCGCATACCGCCACCCAGGTGTCGGCCAGCGAGTGGACGCATGCCTACCCGCGCGAACTGGCCGCCTTCCCGCTGCCCAGCCTCAAGCAGCAGAAGTATTGGCCGCCGGTGGCACGCGTGGACAACGTCTATGGCGACAAGAACGTGATGTGCGCCTGCATCCCGGTGGATGCGTACAAGGACGACGTGGAAGCGTAAGCGCCGCAACGCGGCCCTTCGCTCGACTCAAACCCGGCCGCGTACGTTGCGGCCGGGTTTTTTCTTGCATGGCGCCACCCTGCAGTGCGCTCCGTCGGTGATGTTGGCCGTCGCAAGACCACATGCGGCAAGCGCTAGCGGCGTGCGTGCCTGCGGCGTACCACCCACGCCAGCATCGCCGCGATGCCTACCAGAAAGATGGTGAGGACAGGCCACAGCACCAGTTCGGCCAGCAGTCCGCAGCCGCCTTCGATGCAGTCGAATTGGCCGCTCAAGGCCCACCAATAGGCAAGATTGAAGGCGACCAGGGCGCAGCCCCCGCAGATCGCCGCCCACAGGAGGATTCGCTTCAATCGTGTCATGCCGACCGTCCCTGCACGCGCTGTCGTCCAGGTCGGACATATAGCACATGCGCCTTCGCTACCCGCAGCATCGCCATGCCGCAGCCGGCCGTGCATGCCCGCGTCTACGCATTGCATCGCGCGCGACGTCATCGCCGCGCCATCGCGCGTTGACTCTTCCCTAAGCACGCACTTGCGATGCTGGCACGCCTCGACACATGGTAGGGCACGCAGTGATCAAGCTCGAGATGACCAGGCGCATACGCACGCTGACCTGCCTGCTGCTGGTGGGCTGCAGCGTCGCCGGTTGCACGCCCCGCCGGCCCGGCGCGGTGCCGGCCTTGGTGGAGGCACCGGACACGCAGCAAACCGTGGTGCGCACCGATACCGGTGCGGTACGTGGTGTGCACAACGCGCAGGGCGGCGCCTATCTGGGCATCCCGTTTGCAGCGCCCCCGGTCGGCGCGCTGCGCTTCCGCGCGCCGCAGCCAGCGCCCCAATGGAGCGGCGTGCGCGACGCTACCCGTGTGGGACCGGCCTGCCTGCCGCGCTATCGGTTCGGCCAGAAGGAGCTGTCCGAAGACTGCCTGACGCTCAACATCTACACGCCGCCCGGCCCTGCCCCCGCGCATCCGCGCGCAGTCATGGTGTGGATCTACGGCGGCGCGATGCAACTGGGCAGCAACGCCGACTACGACCTGAGCGCGCTGGCGGCACGCCAGGATGTGATCGTGGTCGCGCCCAATTATCGACTTGGCGTCTTCGGCTTCCTCGCGCATCCGGCCCTGCGTGGCGAAGGCGAAGGTGCCTACGCGCTGCTCGATCAACAGGCCGCCTTGCGCTGGGTACAACGCAACATCGGCGCATTCGGTGGCGATGCGCGCAATGTCACCGTATTCGGCGAATCCGCCGGCGCCTGGAGCATCTGCTCCCATCTCACCTCGCCGGGCGCCACCGGCTTGTTCCAGCGCGCGATCCTGCAGAGCGGCAGCTGCCTGGCCGGCGATTCGGGCCTGCCGCGCGTCGAGGCCGAACGCGGCGGTGTGCGCATGGCGCAGGCGCTCGGCTGCGATGGCGCGGCCGACGTTGCCGGTTGCCTGCGCGCACTGCCGGCCGACGCCTTGCTGGATGCCAAGCCGCAACGCCGCGGCCTGACCGGCGGAGATGCCTGGGCACCGATGGTCGGCGGCGACGTCCTGCCCGAGCCGCCGGAAACGGCGATCGCCAACGCAAGCCACGCACGCGTGCCGCTGCTGCTGGGCAGCAACCGCAATGAAGGACGTCTGTTTGCGCAACTGGCCTCCTATGTGGGCGGCTTCGTGTTGCGCAGCAGCTACCGCTCGCGCGTGCAGGGGATGCACGACGATCCGGCGGCGGTGCTTGCGCAGTACGCGGACGTCGCCGCGCGCTCGCGCTGGAGCGCCTACGCCGACATCGTCACCGATGGCGTCTTCGCCTGCCCCACCCGCCGGCTCGGCCACTTGTTGCGCGACCAGATGCCGGTGTATGCCTACGAATTCGACGACCCGCACGCGCCCTACGGCCTGTTGCGTCTGCCGTTCTCGCATCCGCTGGGCGCCTATCACGCCGCCGAACTGGTGTATCTGTTCCAGCGTCCTTGGGCACTCAGCGGCGAGCCGCAGTTCAGTCCGTCGCAGCACGCATTTGCCGACACGCTGCAGGATTACTGGGGCGCGTTTGCACGTACCGGCGATCCCAATGGCGCAGGCCGGCCACACTGGCCACGTTTCGATGGAAACACCCCATTGACGCTCTCGCCCGGCAGGATCGGCGCGACGCCCGACTTCGTGCAGCGTCATCGTTGTGCGTTCTGGGATGCACAAGCGCACGCTGCCACACACACGCCGGCGTCCGCTACCGCCGCGCATCCAACCTCGCAATGATCCACACCTCCACAGGAGTTACGCATGTCTGTCGCCACTTCCTTCCCCTGCCTCATGGTGCCGCTACGCAACGGGCGCAGCGTGCCCGCGCTGGGCCAGGGCTCGTGGAATCTGGGCCAGGGCCGGCATCCGCCGCAGCAGGAGATCGACGCGTTGCAGACCGGCCAGCAGCTAGGCATGCGCCTGATCGACACCGCCGAGATGTACGGCAACGGCCGTTCCGAGCAGTTGATCGGCCAGACCATCGACAGCGCACAGGCACCGTACCTGGTGTCGAAGGTATTGCCGAGCAATGCGAGCGCGCGCGGCATTGCGCGTGCCTGCGAAGCCAGCCTGCAGCGGCTTGGCGTGCGCACGCTGGATCTGTATCTGCTGCATTGGCGCGGCGGCAGCGATCTTGCCGAGGTGGTCGACGCGTTCGAGGCGCTGCGCGATGCTGGCAAGATCCGCGATTGGGGCGTGTCGAATTTCGATGTCGACGATATGCAGGATCTGTGGCGCATCGATGGCGGGCAGCGCTGCCTGGTCAATCAAGTGCTCTATCACGCCGGCAGCCGCGGTATCGAATTCGATCTGCTGCCGTGGTGCGCCGACCATGAGGTGACGGTCATGGCGTACTCGCCACTGGGGAGCCGCGCCTTGCTCGATCATCCAGTGCTGCATGCCATCGGTGCACGGCGTGGCGTTGCAGCCACTGCGGTGGCATTGGCCTGGGCAATCCGCAGCGGCCAGGTGATCGCCATCCCCGAATCGGGCACGCCCGCACACGTGCGTGAAAACGCCGCAGCATGCACATTGCAGCTGGATGCGCAGGATCTTGCCGCACTCGATAGCGCGTTCCCGCCGCCAACGCGCAAGCAGCCGCTGGATCTGCTGTAGATCAAACACCGCACGCTGGGTCACGCAGACCGTGCATGTGGCGGTGTTCGCATCATGCGCGTGGTGTGTTGGCATTGCACAGCGCGCGGTAGCGCACGCTTTGCGTCGTGACGCAAGCATGTGAGTGTTTGCTCGCATGTAGACACATCCGTTTAACAGCGCCGCTCCCAGGCTCGGTTGGATAGCTCGCATCCCAGCCCGCCAACGTGGAGTCCCCCATGGCCAAGTCCCCAAGCAAACCCGCACAGGTTCCTTCTGTCGGCAGTTCCGCCAGCGCGCAAGAGTTGCGCGGCACCGGCGACGAACTGCACCAGAAAGCCGGCGGCTCGCATCCGCAATTGACCACCAACCAGGGCATCCCGGTTGGCGATAACCAGAACTCGCTGCGCGCCACGCCGCGTGGGCCGACGTTGCTGGAAGACTTCATCCTGCGCGAGAAGATCACCCACTTCGATCACGAGCGCATCCCCGAGCGCATCGTGCATGCACGCGGCAGCGCGGCGCATGGCTATTTCGAGCTGACCAAGTCGTTGAGCCAGTACACCACCGCCAAGATCTTTACCGAGGTTGGCGAAAAAACCCCGCTGTTTACGCGCTTTTCCACCGTTGCAGGTGGCGCCGGCTCGGTGGACACGCCGCGCGACGTGCGCGGATTCGCGGTCAAGTTCTATACCAAGGAAGGCAACTGGGATCTTGTCGGCAATAACATCCCGGTGTTCTTCATCCAGGATGCGATGAAGTTCCCGGACCTGATCCATGCGGTGAAGATGGAACCGGACCGCGGTTTTCCGCAGGCAGCCAGCGCGCATGACACGTTCTGGGATTTCATCTCGCTCACCCCCGAATCGATGCACATGATCATGTGGGCGATGAGCGACCGCACGATTCCGCGTTCGCTACGCATGATCGAAGGCTTCGGCATCCACAGCTTCCGCTTCCTCAACGAAGCCGGCGACAGCACCTTCGTCAAGTTCCATTGGCGTCCCAAGCTGGGTCTGCAGTCCACGATCTGGGACGAGGCAGTCAAGATCGCCGGCGCAGACCAGGACTTCCATCGTCGTGATCTGTTCGAATCGATCCAGAACGGCGATTTCCCCGAATGGGAACTGGGCGTGCAGTTGTTTACCGAGGCGCAGGCCGAGGCGTTCCCGTTCGACCATCTGGATTCGACCAAGGTCATTCCCGAAGAATTGGTACCGCTGCAGATCGTCGGCCGCATGGTGCTGGACCGCTGGCCGGACAACTTCTTCGCCGAAACCGAGCAGGTGGCCTATTGCCCGGCCAACATCGTGCCCGGCATCGACTTCAGCAACGACCCGCTGCTGCAGGGTCGCCTGTTCTCGTATCTGGATACGCAGTTGAGCCGCCTGGGTGGACCCAACTTCCATCAGATTCCGGTCAACGCGCCCAAGTGCCCGTTCGCCAATAATCAGCGCGATGGGCATATGCAGATGGGCGTCCCCAAGGGCCGTGTCGCCTACGAGCCAAGCTCGCTGCAGGCCGATGCACCCCGTGAGGCGCTGCGTGGATTCCCCAGCCATGCAACGCCGGCCGAAGACGGCGCCAAGGGCCGCGTGCGCGCAGAAAGTTTTGCCGATCACTACAGCCAGGCGCGGATGTTCTTCCGCAGCCAGAGCGCACCGGAACAGGCCCATATGGCATCGGCGCTGGTGTTTGAGTTGTCCAAGGTGGAGACCGCGCACGTGCGCGAAGCCATCGTTGGCCACCTGCGCCACATCGACCCGACGCTGGCGCAGCGCGTGGCCGATGGCATGGGCATGACCACGTTGCCGCCGGCGCCGCCGGCTGCGGTTGCGCCGACCGATATGCCGTTGTCGCCGGCCTTGCAGCTGATCGGCAAGATGAAGGACACCTTGCAGGGCCGCACGGTGGGCATCCTCATTCACGATGGATCCGACGCAGCGGCGATCAAGGCGGTGCGCAAGGCTGCCGAAGCTGCGGGTGCCACAGTGAAAATCGTCGCGCCGAAAGTGGGCGGCGCCAAGCTCAGCGACGGCAAGCAACTGGCCGCCGACGGCCAATTGGCAGGCACACCCTCGGTGGTGTTCGATGCGGTGGCGGTGCTGTTGTCCTCGGAAGCAGCCAAGGCGCTGACACGCGAATCGGCAGCACTGGACTTCGTCAGCCATGCCTGGGCCCATCTGAAGGCGATTGCATACGACGATGGCGCGCAGCTACTGCTGAAGGCCGGCAATGTCGGCAAGGACGCGGGCGTGATTGCAGCGGCCGATACCAAGGCCTTCATCACTGCCGCCAAGACCCGCCAGTGGGCACGCGAGCCGAAGGTGCGCATGCTGGCGTAACCGTATCCGCAGAGGCTGCACAGGCTTGGGCGCGAACGATTCTACGTCGTTCGCGCCCAAGTCGTTTATGCGGGCAGCAACTCATCTTCAGCAGTAGACCAACGCGTCCTATGCAACGGCCAGCCTTCAGCCATTCTCTTGGCCGCGTCTAATAAACGACGCTGCGATTTGGAATCCTGGCTGCCTTTACGTCGTTGCGCCTTCTTGTCTTTGGGGTGTTGGCACGCGCGGATAGGCCAGCTGTAGAGCAGCGGGCTGCGACTCGGCTGCAAGGCCCTTCCCCGCCCACCGTCGCGGGACACGCCGCAAGTACGTCCTTGTAGGCTCTTACGCGGCATCCATGCCGCGTAAGGTCCCGCGCCGGTGGGCGGGCAAGGACCAGTCAAGATGGTCGGTTTGCAAGGTTGCAAGCAAGAGCATGAGGTGCGCTGGGCGGATCACTCTGGGACCGACTGGCTTCTTACTGCCTTCCCATTGCAGCGGAATAGCCGACAGACCTTCAACACGTGACCTCTCAACTTTTCATCTGCCAGGCTGAGCAACAAGCTTTCAGGAAAACAGCCGACCAACTGTCTGGTGCGGTGTCCTCGCCGCTTGCGGGACCGTGTGGCGGCATGGATGCCGCCACCGAGCCTCCACGGACGGATTCACGGCGTGTCCCGCAAGCGGTGGGGGCACCGCACACTCGACGAACCAGGCTTTTGGCTGCATCCACCAAACGAGAGTGCAACCTGGAATCTCGATGGATTCACGCAGTGCTCGGCAAGCGGTAAGAGGACCGCGTGCTCGACTAACTCAGCTGCTGAGCAGTCGTCTTGTCAGACAAGCTAAGCCGGTTCTGCAGGAAACTGCGCAGCGTTCGCCAGCGCGCGGTACTCGCGCGGCGTCATGCCCGCCGCCAGCTTGAATTGCCGCGCAAAGGCGCTCTGGTCGCTGAAACCGCAGGCATGCCCGATCTCGGTGAGACTCTTGTTCCCGTGCAGCAGATGCATCGCCATCTGCAGGCGCAGCTTGGCCAGCACCTGTTGCGGAGTCAGCTGGAACACCTTGCGGAACGAGCGCTGCAGCTTGGACATCGAAAACCCGGTGATTTCCACCAGCACCTGCATGCGTACGTTCTGCGCGTAGTTGGCGTTGAGGTACGCCAGCGCAAGCCGCAGTTTTTCATACTGCGATGCGTGCCCGTCCTGCGGCCCCAGATCGCGCGAGATGCCGATGATGCCCTGCACCTTGCCGTCGACCAGCAGCGGACGTTTGCAGGTCAGGCACCAGCCCGGTTCGCGGTTGGCGAACAGGTGCAGCTCCAACAGGTTGTCGATGACCGCACCGGCCAGCACCTGCTCGTCCTGATTGGCGTAATTGGCGCCCAGGCCGCTGGGATACACCTCGGCAACGCGCTTGCCGATCAACTCCTTGCGCGACTTCAGCCCCAACCGCCGCAGCATGGTCTGGTTGACGTGGGTATAGCGGCCCTCGCGATCCTTGACGAAGAACAGCACGTCCGGCACGGCATCGAACAACGCTTCCAGATCGGCAGGGTCGATGCTCTTCATGCAGGAGGTCATGCAGGACGGGACTCGGGATCAGGAAAGACGCAGCTGGCGATGACGCGCGCCACCGATGCAGGCCGCAGCGCCATGATACGCCGCGCGCGGCAGACGCCGGCGCACTGCCTCAGCGCGGGTTGTCGGCCACGTTGGACGCAGCCGGCGCAGCCTTGCTGTCCACCGCCGCTGCAGTGGTGTTGCCGATGCGATCCAACGGCACCTGCTGCGCGCGCCAGCCACTGACAACCGCCGCACCGGACTGTGAGCCGATCTGCACCTGCAGGCGCGCACTGCCGCCGGGCGCAATGAACTCGATGGCGCAATCGCCGGCGGCCATGCAGCTGTCGGCGGCGAGCGGATCCACGAGCTGCCAGCCTTGCTCCATCACCGCCTGCGCGAACGCGCGGTAGCCCATGCCGGACTTCAGCGTAGCCGGCAGCGGCACCCCCGGATCGCTGACCGCCGCATCGGTGCCGACAGCGGCAGCCGCAGACACGGGGGCACGCGCAGCAACGGCCGTGGGCCGCGATGCGGCATTCAGGGCAGGACTACAGATTAGGGCGAGCGCCCACAATGAGGGGCGGAACAACATGCGCATGCAAACGGTCCTTGCGATCCTGGCAGGGAACTGAGGAAGTTAAGGAATCGCTATTTTGACATGGCTTGCTTGCTGCGGCACTGCTGTCTCCTGCGGGCATTCAGCCAGATGCGTTGAACCAGGCCACCTCGGCCTGCCGCAAGCGGACGCATGCTTTAAAAGGCGCCGTCGACCTCAGCGCACCTGTCCCTCCGAACATCGTCTGGCGGGCAATGCACGACTACCTGGCGCATGCCCCAGGTCGAAGTCCGAACCATCCCGATCCAAGGCTGACACAGCGCAGAGTCGCCATCTCCGCAGGCGCGTTGCATCCTTGTGGTTTGACCGTGGAGTACCCGATGCTCGATACCACCTCTCCCGCATATGCGGTCGGCCAGCTCTGGCGCTGCCGTGGGCGTACCGCGACGGAGATGCCGCTGGTGCTGATCAACCAGATCGATGTGCATCCCCACGGCGGCCAGATCCTGCACGTGAGTATCAGCGACATCCAGGTGCGTCACGCAGGATTGCCCGATGGGATTCTCGACACGCTGCCGCACATCCCGATGATCGCGCAGGCCCTGGAGCGCAGCGCTGCCGAACACGTCGGCAATGCCGCGCCCAATCAGGATTACCTGCCGGGCCATGCAGAATGGGAAGCCGCCTTCGACGCCGGCAATGCCGGCTCGTTCGGGATCGCCGTGGCGGAGATCCTGCACATCGTGGAAGGCCAGTTAGCCAAACGCGATCAGCTGCCGAACTGAGCAAGCCGAACGAACGCCTTGCGACACGCAGTACAGACCAGGCCGTCACGCGTCATAAGCTCACCCATCGGCACGCCGCTCCGGGCGACGTGCCGATCATGGCCTCACTGACCGATATGCTGCTTCAGCCAGCTGTTGACGGTGTCGTGCCACAGCACGCTGTTGTCCGGCTTGAGCACCCAGTGGTTCTCGTCCGGGAAGTACAGGAACTTGGAGTCGATGCCCTTGCGCTGCAGCGCGGTGAAGGCGGCAAGGCCCTGCTCGACCGGGATGCGGAAATCCTGCTGGCCGTGGATCACCAGCATCGGCACCTTCCACTTGTCCACGTGCAGCACCGGGTTGAACTTCTCGTAGCCGGCCGGGTTCTGCCACGGCGTGCCGCCGTTTTCCCATTCGCTGAACCACAGTTCCTCGGTGGCGTAGCCCATGGTGCGGTTGTCGAACACGCCGTCGTGATCGACCAGGCACTTCCACGGCTGGTTCCAGTTGCCGGCCATCCAATAGACCATGTAGCCGCCGTAGCTGGCGCCCAGCGCACAGGCCTTGTCGCCGTTGAGGAAGCCGTATTGTTTCTGCGCGGCGGCCCAGCCTTTTTGCAGGTCTTCCAGCGGGCGGTCGCCCCAATGCTGGCTGATCGCATCGGTGAAGTCCTGGCCGTAGCCGGTGGAGCCGTGGAAGTCGATCATCACCACCGCGTAGCCCTGCCCGGCATAGGTCTGCGGATTCCAGCGATTGCTCCAGCCGTTGCCGAAGCTGCCCTGCGGCCCGCCGTGGATCAGGAACGCCACCGGGTAGGTCTTGCCTTCCTGGTAGTTGTACGGCTTGACCACGTAGCCGTGCACGGTGTCGTTGTTCCAGCCCTTGAACTGGAATTGCTCGTAGTCGCCGAACTGCACGTCCGGCAGCAGTTCGCTCGCGCTCTGGGTGATCGCACGCAGGCCCTGGCCCTGCACATCGCTGACAAAGACCTGGTCGCCGCTCTTGAGCGAATTGCGCGTAAACGCCAGCGTATTGCCGACCAGGGTCGGCGCATGCACGCTGCCCTCGCCCACCAGCTTGGTCGCCTCGCCGCTGGCGATATCGATCTTGAACAGCGGATGCTCGCCCAGGTCGTCGGCACTGGTGTAGAGACTGGCGCCATCGTCGCTCAACACGATCTCGCCGGCCGAACGGTCCCACTTGGGCGCGATCTCGCGGGTCTTGCCGCTGGCCAGCTCCATCGCCATCAGGCCGAAGCGGTCGGCTTCGAAACCGGGGCGCTTCATCGCGCGGTAGTACAGCGTCTTGCCGTCGGCACTGAACACCGGGCCGGCATCCCAGGCCGGGTTGGACGCGGTCAGATTGACCGGGGCAGCCTTGCCGCCGGCATCCAGGCGGTACAGGTCGAAGTTGGTCTGCCACGACTCGTCGTTGCCGGTGGCCTTGTCGCCGGCCTGGGCCTTCTTCGAGGTGCCGGGGCCGAATGCCTGCGGCACGCGCACGCTGGCGACCACGCTGCTGCCATCCGGCGACCAGGCGTAATCGTCGTTGCCGCCGAACGGCTTGGACGGCGCATCGCCGGCCAGCGTGGCGCTGATCGCCGAGGCACCGACGACCGGCTTGGCACCGGCAACGGGCAGGTCGGCGACAAACAGCGTGTTGCGGCGGCCGTCGTTCCAGGTATCCCAATGCCGCACGAATAACTGGTCGTACACCACCCCGCTGGCCTTGGCGTTCTTGACGCTAGCGAGCTTGGTCTTGGTGCAGCCCAGGTCCGAGCCGCAGTCCTGGAACACCGCGGCACTGAAGGCGATGCGCTTGCCGTCCGGCGCGAGCTTGTAGCTGTCCAGGTCCACCGCAAAGGCGGTCAGCTGCTGCGGGGTGCCGCCGGCCAGCGGCTGCGCGTACAGCTGCTGGGTACCGGATTTACTGCTGAGGAAGTACACCGTCTTGCCGTCCGGCGACAGCGCCGGGCTGTTGACGTTCCAGCCCTCGGGGGTCAGCCGCTTGGGCGGTGCCGCATCGCGGGTGCGCAGGTTGCGCACCCACAGGCCGGTAGCCGGCTTGCCATTGCCGCTCTTGGCTTGGCGCTTGGCGAACACCAGCACACTGCCATCGGGGCTGAGCGTGGGCGAGGACACCCGGTCCATCGCCACCATGTCGCGCACATCGAAACCGCGCGCGGCGGCCAGGCTTGGCAAGGCAGTCAACAGACACAGGGGCAGCACGGCGTAACGAAGCTTCATCGAGAGTTCCTGCAACGGCAAAACGTCGATGGTAGGCGTTGCTGCGGCGCACGCGCAAAGACTTGCGCTTGCGTCTGCCTGCGCGGTCGCGTGGGCGTCGCCTCGTGCATGGAATCACGCGCGTCAGCGCCGCGACCGGAAGCCAAGGCGTGTGCTGTCGAACGCGCATGGCCGTCGCGCGTGGCGGCATGGGTCATGCGGCCAGCAAGCTGATGACGCCAGCCAGGCACGCTTGACGCGTGCGCGCTGTGTTGGATGGGTGATTGCAACAGTCGCCACTACGTTGAGAAGGGCTTCCCATGCGGCCGCTCCCGCTCGGCGTTGTTCAAGCATCGGCAGCGCCGGCGTGCCGCGTACGGGTGTTGCGAGGCGCCAGTCGAACTGGCGCCTCGCAACCTTGACCATGCGTCTCAAGCAGTGTGCACGTCCCGGCAACTCACCCTGCCCTGACGCACCACACGCATCAGAAGCGGTGCGCCAACCCTACATACACCTGTGCATCCGGGGTGCGGTCGTTGAGGCCGAAGTTGGCGCCCACGTCCAGTTGCAACAGCGGGTTGATCAGATACGCAGCGGCGATGTCGGCCGAATACTGTTCGATGGTTCCGGCAGGGTCGCGATTGATCGAGGACCACACTTCAACCGCCATCGACAGCTTGGGCGTCAGCGGGCGCGCCAGGTTGATCGCATTGATCACCGCGATGTGATTGCCGCTGCCATCGCTGTCGGCCAGCCAGTCGACCTCCGGGCCGAAGGTCAACGAGAAGCTGTTGGGCAAGGCGAAGTTGATCGGCAGCGCGATGCCGCCTTCCCACTCGTCGTTGCCCAGGCCGGTGCGCGCGGTAGGCGCCTTGACGAACGGCAGCACCGCGACGGTGGCGGTATCGCTCTCGTAGAACCGCGCCTTCATGCGCAGATAGATGTCGCCACCGCCGCTCAGGCTGCTGCGTGCGCCGGTGGCGCGATCGGTGGTCTTGACCTGCAGCTGCGGCGCCCAGTTGAGCTGCAGATCGATGCGGTCGCTGACGCCGTATTTGAGCGTGGGATTGGTGAACACCGAGGTTTCGATGCGTGTGCCGGGCTGGCTGTCGCGGGTGTAGCTGCCGATGTCGGTTTCCAGCTGCCAGGCGCCGGTCGGCACGGTACAGGTGGAATTGGCCTTGGTCGGCCGGTCGGTGCACAGCGCCGCTTCGGTGGCGTCTTGCGCCTGCGCTTGCGTGGCCAGGCCGCACAGCACGCCGGCCATGGCGATGGCCAGCACAGGGATGCGCGGTGCGCGGGAAGAGGAACGGGGAATAACAGTCAGCATTGCAGTAACTCCATGGCAGAGCGCTGGATCGATGACACGACAAACCAGCAGTGAGTGGGTGGGTGGGGGTGCGCGTGGAGAGGTGGATCGACTGCACGACGCCGGAATGGCAGCGTCTGGTCGATCCTATCGAACTGTCGAGCTCACAAGACAAAAAGCGGCCGCAACCGCACGTTGGAAGAGACGCAGTGTGATTGGGCTAACGTTTTTTGTCGGCAGCAGCGGCGGCGCGATGGCCTACGGCGCGGAGATCAGCGGGTCGATCGAGGCATGCGGCAGCCGTAACGCATCATCCGTGCGGGAGACGGCACGATACGGAGCGGCGGCATAAAGGCGCTATGCATGAGCGCTGGATCTGGCATAAAGCCGGCGCAAAGACAGGCTGCAGACGACGAAGTGCGGTCTGGGACAGTCGATGGGTCTGCGGCGGCGGTGCGTGGGTAGGGACAGATGGCAGCGGCATGCGCTGCGGGCAGGTCGCCTTGCGCGCCTGCCAGGACGGCGCATGCATCGCATGCGCCGTGTCTGTCAAAGGCTCAGGCCGCCTGTTCGCCGCGCTTGCCGACGCGATACAGCAGCCAGCCGACCAGGGCGAGAATGGCCAGGCCGAACCATTGGTTGAGCTGCAGGCTGGCCGGCAGCGCCAGCACATCGGCACGACTGGACAGCACGATCGGCACCGCGATCGCGATACCCATCAACGCCTCGCCAGTGATCAGGCCGGCAGCAAACAGCACGCCCGGACGATGCACGCGGTCGCGGCCGTCTTCGTCATCGGCACGGATCTTGTGGAAGCGCTCCACCAGATGCGCGATCAGGCCACCGACAAAGATCGGCACCATCAGTTCCAACGGCAGATAGATACCGATCGCGGCAGCCAGCACCGGCACGCGGAAGCGCTTGCCGGTGGCCTTCAACCACTCGTCCAGCGCGATGATGGCCGCCCCGACGCCGGCACCGATGGCGATCATCGACCACGGCAGCTGGCCGCCGAACAGCCCCTTGGCGACCGAAGCCATCAACGTGGCCTGCGGCGCAGCGAGCGAGTTGGGATGCTGCGGCGTGGCCGGGCCAATGCCGTAGGCCTGCGCGAGCAGGTTCAACACCGGCGCCATGATCAGCGCGCAGGAGAACGCACCGATGGCCAGCATCAGCTGCTGCTTCCACGGCGTGGCCCCGACCAGATAGCCGGCCTTGAGATCCTGCAGGTTGTCGCCGCCCACCGCCGCCGCGCAGCACACCACTGCGCCGATCATAATTGCCGCCACCGCGCCCAACGGCGCCGCGCCGATGCCGACCGGCACCAACCCGTCCTTGCCGAGCAACAGCACCAGCACCGCCGAGGCGAACAGGATGGTGGAAATGGTGATGCCCGACACCGGGTTGTTGGACGAGCCGATCAAGCCGGCCAGATAGCCGGACACCGACACGAACAGAAAGCCGGCCACGACCATGATGATGGTCATCGGGATCGACACGTGCCACTGCTGCACGATGGCCTGGTACAGGCCGAGCAGCGGCAAGGTGCACAGCACCAGCGCCACCAGCATCCACTTCATCGGCAGGTCGCGCTCGGTCTCGGCGACCACACCGCCACCGCTCTTGCGTGCGGCGGCGAAGCCGCTCTTGACGCCGGACAACAGCGACTTGCGCAGCGAGAACAGCGTCCACACGCCGCCGATCAGCATCGCGCCGACACCCAGGTAGCGGATCTTCGCGCCCCAGATGCCGAACGCCGCATCGGCTGCCGGCGCACCCACCAGGCTCTGCGCCAATGCCGGGTCCGAGCCCATGAAAAACTGCTGATATAGCGGAATGGCGATATGCCAGGACAGGATCGAGCCGGACAGCACCACGATGCCGACGTTCAAGCCGACGATGTAGCCCACGCCCAGCAGTGCCGGCGACAGGTTGGTGCCCAGATAGCCGACCAGCCGGCTGCTGCCCAGATATGTGGCCTGCGCCCAGGTATCGGGAATCACCCGCAGGCCGCTGGCCGCGCCCAGCTTGACCAGCGCACCGATGGCGCCGGACATGGCCAGGATCTTCAGACCCGGGCCGGGGTTGTCGCCGGCCTTGAGCACTTCGGCTGCGGCCTTGCCCTCGGGAAACGGCAGCGGATCCTCGACGATCATCGAGCGCCGCAGCGGCACCGAGAACAGCACGCCGAGCAGGCCGCCCATGCCGGCGATGCCGAGCACCCACCAGTACTTGAAGTCCGGCCAGTAGCCCATGATCACCAGCGCGGGGATGGTGAAGATCACCCCGGCGGCGATCGACGAGCCGGCCGAGGCACCGGTCTGGACGATGTTGTTTTCCAGGATGGTGCCGCCGCCAAGCAGGCGCAGCACGCCCATCGACACCACCGCGGCCGGAATGGCGGTGGCGATGGTCAGGCCGGCGAACAGGCCCAGATAGGCGTTGGCGGCCGAAAGCACCACCGCCAGCACGATGGCCAGCACGACGGCGCGGAAGGTGAGCTGGCGCGGTTGCGCGTCGTGGCGCATTGGGCATTCCCCTGTAGGCAAAAAATCCGCACCACGCTAGCGCTTACGCCTACGCGAGTCCAGCTGCGGCGCGGCGTGACAGGGCGCCCGCCGTGTCGACAACGTCCCCGCAATTTTGATCATGCACTTCATGTTGTAGGCCAACACGGCCAGGCGGATCTCCGTCCTGACCTTTGGAAGCGTCTTGGTCAGCAATGGCGTCGTGCCCAGCCACGCCTTGAGCGTGCCGAACACATGCTCCACGGTCGCTTTCGCTTCGCGCGAACAGGCCGCCATGTAGCCGTGGCGGCCTGTTCGTCCCCGCGTTCGCCCCCGAATTCCCGCGTTTGGTCCCAGAAATCCGGGGGACGGTCACTTGCTGGTGGCAAATAGTGGATGGCGATGCCCAGACTGGCGTCCAACGATCCTGTGGAACGAGATATGCGGGAATGGAGCATGGTGGTAACGGCGCTGTGGCTGTCACTGCTGGCGGGTGCCAGCGTGGCGGCCGAAGGCAACTGGGCGCACTACGGCGGCGCGCCGGGGGGCGGCCAGTATTCGCCGCTGACCCAGATCACTCCGCACAACGTCGGCCGGCTTAAGGTCGCCTGGTCCTTCCACACCGGCGAAAAAGGCGCAGGGCTGCCTGACCCGGATCGGATGCGGTTCGAGGCCAATCCGCTGGTCATCGACGGGCGCATGTACCTGACCACCGGCACTGACATCGTGTTCGCCCTGGATGCGGCCACCGGGGCCAAGTTGTGGACCTTCGACCCCAAAGTTCCACGCAACAAACGCTATGGCGACCCCGCCTCGCGCGGGGTCAGCTATTGGCGCGACCCACAGGCGCCGGCCGGCGCGGCCTGCGCCGAGCGCATCGTGCTGGGCACCCTGGATGCCCGGTTACTGGCGGTGGACGCGCGCGATGGCAAGCCCTGCGCCGCGTTCGGCCAGAACGGCAGCGTTGACCTGCGCCAGGGCATCTACATTCCGCAGGAGGATTCGAACTGGAGCAATTATGCGGTGACTTCGCCGCCGGTGATCGCCGACGGCGTGCTGGTGACCGGCAGTTCGATTGGTGACAACCGCGCCCACCACGAGGAACAGGGCGTGGTCCGCGGCTATGACGTGCGTAGCGGCCGCGAGCTGTGGCGCTGGGATCCGGTGCCGCGCCGACCGGACGATCCGCGCGCCAGCGACTGGCAGGCCGAGCAGGCGGCCACCGTCGGCGCGGCCAATGCCTGGCCTCCGCTGTCGGTGGACCCGGCGCTGGGCCTGGTCTACGTGCCCACCGGTTCGGCCAGCCCGGATTTCTACGGCGGCCAGCGCCTTGGCGACAACCGCGATGCCAATTCGCTGGTGGCGCTGGAAGTGAAAACCGGCCGCCGCATCTGGGCGCAACAGTTGGTCCATCACGACATGTGGGATTACGACCTGGCTTCGCAGCCGGCGCTGGCCACGGTGCAGACCACGCAGGGTCCACGCGATGCGGTGCTGCAAGCGACCAAGACCGGGTTCCTGTTCGCCTTTGACCGGCGTACCGGCGCGCCGGTGTTCCCGATCAGCGAAGTGCCAGTGCCGGCCTCCGACGTGCCCGGCGAACAGGCATCGCCAACCCAGCCCATGCCAGAGCCCGCGCTGCGCCTGGCCAAGATGGCCGCGCTGACTGCGGCCGATGCGTGGGGCCCGACGCCAGGCGAACGCAGGGCCTGCCAGGCATTGATGAGCGGCCTGCGTTCAGAAGGCATCTTTACTCCACCCAGCGTGCGCGGAACGATTGCCTCGCCCGGCTGGGCTGGCGGGGTGAACTGGGGCGGCATCGCGATCGACCCGCAGCGCCAGCTGGCGATTCTGCCGGTAATGGACCTGCCGATGCAGATGGCGTTGATCCCGCGTGCTCGCTTCGACTGGAAGGACGAGAAGAACTTCCCGCGACAGGACTTCAACGGCATGGAAGGCACCCCCTATGGCTTGCGTCGCGGCGCGTTGCTCTCGCCCAATGGCACGCCGTGCGTGGCGCCGCCGTGGGGCAAGCTGGTTGCGGTGGACCTGCGCACGCGCACCGTGGCCTGGGAGCGTCCGTTGGGCTCGCTGGAAGAGCGGCTGCCGTGGCTGCCCCTCAACGTCGGCATGCCGCTTCTGGGCGGTGCGGTGACCACCGCCAGCGGGCTGACCTTTATCGCCGCTGCCGAAGATTCGCACCTGCGTGCTTTTGATACCGCGACGGGAAAGCCGCGCTGGGATAGCAAGCTCCCCGCCGGCGGCAACGCGACGCCGGCGGTGTATGCAGTGGCAGGCAGGCAATACGTTGCCATTGCCGCAGGCGGGCGCGAGGATTTCGGCAAACTTGGCGATGCGGTGGTGGTTTACACCCTCGATGGCACTGGCGCAGACCTGGTGTTCCAGCACGGCATCGCACTGCGCATGAGCGTGCTGGCGAGCGTCGGTGTGCTGTTGCTTGCGGCGCTGGTCAGCGTGCCGGTGTGGTGGCTGCGCCGTCGGCGTGCCCGGCGCCGTTGAGAGGCGGGCCCGCCGGCCCTACAAGGCCTTGCGCCGCACCGCGATGTCTGCTCCTGGCCGAGGCTGAGTGACGACTGCCCGGCCGCTGGCAATATCTCGGCACCATTCGGTTGAGGGCTTTTGAGTCTTGGTTTCCGGGGTTTCGTCGCCTCCCACTTCGCTTGGTCAGACGCGGGTTTCAGTTTGAAAACTGCACCGCTATCTTGCGGAAGCATTCACGGCACGTTGCGGACGCACATCAGTCGACGGATCAAGGGAGTGGTAGCACATGGGTCGCTGGCTTTTTCTTGCTTTTATCAGCCTGTCATTTGCGGCGAAAGGCGTTGTTATCCGGGGCGATGTTGACGATTCGAAATATCGGATCGATGGCTCAGAATTTCCGGCACTGGCAGACCTGCCAGGCGAAGGGCATGGTGTTCTCATCGCGCCGAGATGGGTCGTCACCGCAGCTCACGCGGCTCCCATGGAAGGCATGGCTGCAGAGGTGACTGTCAATGGGAATGCCTACAAAGTTGCGCACGTCGTGGTCCACCCCGGCTACAGGCCAATGCCGGATGCGCTAGCGCAGGAAGCCCTGAAGTCCGGCGACCCGTCCAAGATTCATGCCTTTCTAGCGAACTCGGACGACATCGCCTTGATTGAACTGGAATCGCAGGTAGAGCAGGTTGCACCAGTGATGCTTTATCGCGGCAGTGACGAAGTCACCCAAGTCGCCATGCTGGTCGGGAAAGGGGCCACCGGCAACGGCGACCACGGGCAGCTTCCCGACAGTCCGCATCGTGGCGTGCTGAGGCGGGCCTACAACGTCATCACCGGAGCCAATGCCCGTTACCTATGGTATCGATTCGATCCCCCCACGCATGGCCTGTCTCTGGAGGGCATGCTTGGAAGCGGCGACAGCGGTGGCCCAGTCGTTGTGCGGGCCCACAGCGCTTGGCAACTCGTCGGGTTAGCGTCTTGGATCTCTGCGGTTCCGGAGCACGCCCTGGAGGCTGGCTTCTATGGTCAGATGGCATACAACGTCCGTGTATCGCGATACATCGCTTGGATCGATAACGCGATGTGCGCGGCAGATGGCACTTGCGCCGAGCCTCGCCAGCGCCTGGACCACTGAGGCGCCCGCAGCCATCGCTCACACGGCCACTTCCGGCTATCAACAGACGCGCAGGCAGCAGCGACACGCGACCTTCCAACATACCGCGTCGGCACCAGCTCGCGCCGCGCTGCCAACTGCATCGACAACTGACCTGGCGGCTACTTCACATCGCCAGGCCGCTGGCAGCAGATCCGCACCACGAGAGCGGTACCGGTCATCGCCCATTCGGTGACCGGTACCGCAACTACTCAATGAAGTAACTCGGCGAACGCGCGATCGGCTTCGATGACATCCGGCAGCGCCGCGAACAGCGCATCCAGATCCACGCCATCCATCAACGGCCCACGTACCGCCTCCTGTGCCGCCGCAGTGTCGCCGCCATGCGCGTGCAGCACGTCGGACACCTGCACTGCCTGCGCAACCAGCAGCGGCATCCGCGCGCCTTCCGGCGCGGCGGCGGGCCGGACCTGATAGGCGATCGCTTCCTGGATGACCGCTGGCAACTGCCAGCGACGCACCAGCTCGGCCCCGACTTCGGGATACCCAAATCCCAGCTGGAGGGTTTCTTCGGCGGCGTGGGCGGCAGAGGAGCTTTCGTGATTGATGCGGCTGGCGTAGTCCGGTGCGCCGGACTGGATCAGCAGTTCGCCGATGTTGTGCATCATGCCGCAGGTAAATGCAGTCTCTGGATCGAGCCCGTGCTGGCGCGCCAGCAAGCGGCAGATGCCGGCCACCTCGAAACTGTGCCGCCAGAAGGCCTTGAGATCGAAACCCGGGCCGGCGCGGAACGCTCCGGTCATTGCCGACGCCAGCACCAGGGTGCGCAGCGTGTTGAAGCCCAGCCGCATGGCCGCGTCTTCCACGCTGGTGGAATCACGCAGGCCGTGGAAGCGTGCCGAATTCGCCAGCCGCAACACCTTGGCGGCAATGACCGGATCGCGCTCGATGCTGTGCGCCAGCACGTCGATGTTGGTTGCCGGATCGTCGAACCGGGCAATCAGCTCCTGCGCCACCTTGGGCACGGTGGGCAAGGTGTGCAACTGATCGAACAACGCCTCCAACTTCATGGTCGCCTCGCGGGTGAAGAAATAGGCCAGCGCGGCCGCGCCGGCCTGCATGGTGTAGCACAGACCGGTTGACTGCCGGTGGCAGATGGCAGGCCTTATTCACCCGCGCTTGTGGGTCGCCTGCAGCCCCGTACAGTGCGCTTCCACCGAAGACGCGACGAGGCGGCGGCTTTACGGCATCGCCCTCTGTCGAGCGTGGTGCGTTGCGCAGCGCCATCGAACCGAACTGCTGCGCGACAAGGCCTACGTCACGGCGTGGGCGCACCAGGGAGCACGCCGACACGCTTGCTGCGCCCCCTGTACCTCAATGGAAATCGCGCGAGGGCAGCTGCATCTCGCCGAGCAGGTCGCTGAGATCATGTAGATCGCCGGCGATGAGATGCTCCACGCCGTCCACGCGTTCCCAGCGCCCGCGTACCGCCAGCAGGCGCGATTCCAGCAGTGCGCGGCGACGGCGCAGCGCCAGGTGCGACCAGACGATGACGTTGATCATGCCGTGTTCGTCTTCCAGGGTGACGAAGATGGTGCCCTTGGCGGTGGCCGGGCGCTGGCGCTGGGTGACCAGGCCGGCGACATGCACGCCGCTGCCGTGACGGCGGCCTTGCAACTCATGCAGGCCCAGGATGCGTCGCTGCCGCATCTGCGGGCGCAGCAATGCCATCGGATGCTGGCGCAGACTCAGACCGACAGAGCGGTAGTCGGCCAGGATGTCTTCGCCCGCACGTGGCGCTGCAAACTCCACCGCGCGCTCTTGCGGGCTGCCCGGCAACAGCGGGCGGCGCGCTTCCACGCCGGCCATGGCCCAGCGCGCGGCATTGCGGTTGCCCACCATGCCCTGCAAGGCGCCGGCTTCGGCCAACGCCAGGCGCGCTTTTTCGTCGAGCGCCGCGCGCAGGCATAAATCGCCGATATCGGCGAAGGCGCGTTGCGCGCGCGCGGCGACGATGCGGTTTGCCACCACTTCCGATAATCCAGCGACCTGACGCATGCCCAGACGGATCGCCGGCTGCTCGCCAGGATCTGCGTCGCTGTGCCACGGCCGGCCACCGACCAGCGCGTTGTCCCAGCCGCTATGCAGCACATCCACCGGCAACACCTCCACGCGCGCGCGCTCGGGACTGCCGCGCCGCGCGTCCTGCACGATCTGGCTGGCCGAGTAGAAGCCCATCGGCTGCGCATTGAGCAGTCCGCAGGCAAATGCCGCCGGCTCGTGGCGCTTGAGCCAGCAGCTGGCGTAGACAAGTTTGGCGAACGAGGCGGCATGGCTTTGCGGGAACCCGTAGGAGCCGAAGCCCTTGATCTGTTCGAAGATCTGGTCGATGAAGGTGGAGGCGTAGCCTTTGCCCTGCATGCGCTCGCGCACCCGCGCGCGGTGCTGCTCCATGTCGCCGCCGCGACGCCAGGCGGCCATCGACCTGCGCAGGTTATCGGCTTCGCTTTCGGTGTAATCGGCCGCATGCATCAGCAGCTCCATCACCTGTTCCTGGAACAACGGCACACCCAGGGTCGGCTTGAGGATGTCTTCCACTTCCGCCGATGGATAGTTGACCTCTTCGCGGCCCTGTCGCCGGCGCAGATACGGATGCACCATGTCGCCCTGGATCGGACCAGGCCGCACGATCGCCACCTCGATCACCAGGTCGTAGAACACCGCAGGCTTGAGCCGCGGCAACATCGCCATCTGTGCGCGCGACTCGATCTGGAACACGCCCACCGTGTCGGCACGCTGGATCATCTTGTAGGTTGCGGCATCCTCGCCCGGCAGCGTGGCGATGCTGTAATCGCGCCCACGGTGCCCGCGCACCAGGTCCAGCGTCTTGCGGATGCAGGTGAGCATGCCCAGCGCCAGGCAATCGACCTTGAGCAGCTTCATGGTTTCCAGATCGTCCTTGTCCCACTGGATGATGGTGCGGTTGGCCATCGCCGCGTTTTCCACCGGCACCAGCATCGATAACGGCTCATCGGAAATCACGAAGCCGCCGACATGCTGCGAAAGATGGCGCGGGTGATCGCGCAAGTGCTCGGTGACTGCAAGAATCTTGTTGATCAGCGGGTTGGCCAGATCGAACCCGGCTTCTTCGATGCGCTGCTCCATCGGCGTGTCGCCATTGCCCCAGCCATAGCAATTGGCCAGTAGCGCGGTCTGGTCCGGCGGCAGGCCGAACGCCTTGGCCACGTCGCGTACCGCGCTTTTGCCGCGATAACAGATCACCGTCGCCGCCAGCGCCGCACGTTCACGACCATACTTGCTGTAGACGTACTGCAGCACCTCCTCCCGGCGTTCGTGTTCGAAATCGACGTCGATGTCCGGTGGCTCGTCGCGTTTTTCGGATAGAAATCTTGCCATCAGCAAACGGGTTTCATCCGGATTGACTGCGGTGATACCCAGCGCATAACACACCGCCGAATTGGCCGACGAACCGCGCCCCTGGCAAAGGATGTGCTGCGAGCGCGCGAATCGCACCACGTCTTGCACGGTGAGAAAGAAGGCCTCGTACTGTTTGAGCGCGATCAGCGCCAATTCCTTTTCGATGTCGGCACGTACCTTTGCCGGCGTTCCATTGGGCCACCGCTCACGCATGCCCGTTTCGGTGAGCTGTCGCAGATAACTCGCCGGCGTATGTCCTTCCGGCACCAGTTCGCGCGGATAGGTGTATTCAAGCTTGGAAATATCGAAGGTGCAGCGCTGCGCCAACTCGACGGCCGCCTGCAACAACGCATCCGGGTAGATGTTGCCCAAGGCCCGCCGCGTGCGCAGATGGCGCTCGCCGTTACGGAACAGGTGCGCGCCGCACTCGGCCAATGGCAAGGTATGGCGGATGGCGGTCAGGGTGTCCTGCACGATGCGCTCGCGCCGCTGCGCCATATGCACATCGCCGCTGGCCAGTGCGCTCATGCCCAGCTGTTGCGCCAGCAGTTGCAAGGCAAGCAGCCGTGCCGCATCGTCCTGCTCGCGATGCAGTTCCACCGCCAGGAAGGCGCGCTCGCCGAACACCTGCTGCAACCAGGCGCCCTGCTCGACCTGCGGCTGCGCACCGGGCAACCACACCGCGAACACGCCCGGTGCAACATCGCGAAACTGCGCTTCCACCTCGGGACGCCCCAGCCGATACGCGCCCTTGCTCGCCGCACGCCGCGCGGTGGTGATCAGCGCGCACAACTGCGGATAACCCTGCGCGTTTTCCACCAGCAGTACCAAGCGGGTGCCATCGACCAAGGTGAATTCGCTGCCGACGATCAGGCGCACGCCGGTGGCGCGCGCCGCTTCCAGGCCACGCACGATGCCCGCCAGCGAGCATTCGTCGGTGATGGCCAGTGCGCTGTAGCCGCAGTGTTGCGCACGCGCGAACAACTGCTCGGCACTGGAGGCGCCACGCAGGAACGAGAAGTCCGACAGGCAATGCAGCTCGGCATACGCAGGCAAGCCATCGCTGACCGCCGCATGGGCAATGTCGTCATTGGCCGCACGCAGGCGTGTTGCCACGTTCCAGGCGCGCGGCATGCGTCCACCGGGCGTATCGCGGTCCACGCCGTCGGTGGCGTCATCCCAGCTCATGGGCGCATCTCTTCAACCTCGTGTTGCCGGCAAAATGTTCGGCCGATCACCTCGTTGCAGCTGCGCCTTCGCTGCGTGGCATCGAGCGCGTGCGCCACCGCTGCGATGACCAGCCCGGCAAGCAGTCCGATGCTGCGTGGGCATGCGCCGGATCATGCAAACCACCCATGCAACATCCAGCCATCCACACGACCGGGCGCGGCGAACGCCCAGCCGCGTCGGCCGCGTGCGGTTTCCACCACGTAATAGTCGCGACGTGCCTCGTCGTCGTCCCACCAGCCGCTTTCCAGCCGCTCCGGGCCGGAGATGATGCGCAGCTGCGTCGCGTGCAACGGCACCGGTTGCGGCAACAGCCAGGTCGGGCGCGGAGGACGCGGTGGCGCAGCGGTTTCGCGTATGGCGTCGCCGATGGCACGCCGCCAGGCGCGTTCGGGCCGCGGGTCGTCGGCCGGCAGCACGCGGTATACCGCGTCATCGCCCAGCCGCGCGCGCAAGCGCTCACGTAGCTGCGGCCACTCCACCGATTGCTGCGCACGTTGGTCGAACAGATCGCGCATGGCCGGCACGAACGGCGGCAACTGCCGCGCCAGCAGGCGCATCGCCACCACCGGCCGTGGGATCTCCACCCGCTCCAGCCGGTTGCGCGCAAGCTCGAACAACAGCGTCGGCGCACGCTCCGGCGTCAGCAGGCCGATCTCGACATCGGTAGCGCCTTGTTCGTGTTCCAGCCGCAGCAAGAAACGTTGCACGCCGCCATCGCGGATGGAGAGGTAGGTGCACAGATCACCGATCAGACGCCGCAGCGGGAACAGCAATGCCGGATGCATTTCCACCTCGTAGCCAAGCTCCACACGCTGGTCGAAGTGGTCTGGTGGTGCATAACACTCCAGGGGGTCGTCGACCTGGCCGTAGAGGCGGTCCAGATGCTCGAGCAGGCCGGCACCAAACCGCCGGCGCAGCCCGTCGCGCGGCAACGCACGTACCGCAGCGAGCGTGCGCACGCCCATGTGTTGCAGGCGCTCGCCGACATCGCCCGGCAATGCCGCGCGGCGTACCGGCACCTTGTCGAGCGTGGTGTGCAAGGCCGGCAACTGCGTCACCACCATGCCATCGCGCAGACCGGCCAGCACGCGCGCGGCGCGGGGTGTAGGTGCCAGTGCAAGCCGGTGCTGGAAGCCTAGCGCCTGCAGCTCATCGCGCAGATGGCGCTCGAAACGCGGCCACGGACCGAACAACCGAAAGCTGGCACCCGCTTCCAGCACGATGGCGCGCGACCATTGCTGGCTCACCAACGAACTGTGCCGGTATGCCCAGGCTGCGAGAAACCGCTGCGTCCGCGCCTCGTTCTGCGGGTCGTAATCGATGGTGCGTACTTGCGCCATCAAGGCATGCGCGGCCGACAGCCGCATGCCGGCTTTCAACCCTGCATCTGCTGCCGCTGCATTGACCGAATGCAGGCTGCGTAACTGCGCCGGCCCTTCCACCAATACCAGCGGTGCGTCCGGCTCTTCCAGACGCCGAAGGACGGCGTCCAGCGCCAGCTGCGGCAGCAAGATGCAGGCCCACAACATGCGCGCCTCAATGCGCCAGCCGCAACGGCTGCGAAGGCACCTGGCCGCCGCGGCACTTGCGCACCTGCCAGGCATCGCGCTCGGGCAGAAATTCCAGCCGCAACGCCGCCGGCGATGCGTTGACCGCATGCTTGCGATCGCGCAATGCGAACGCGCAGCAGTTGCCGCTGTCGGCGGCGACTTGCAGCCGCCGCAAGGCGCGCGCATCGCCGGTCTGCGGCCAGCCCAATACCGCCGCGCAGGCACCGCTGCGCAGGCATTGTTCGAACGCCCACAAGGCGTCGCGCGGTTCGGCCTGTACCACTTCCAGATGTTCCAGCACCACCCCGCCCGCCTGCCAGGCCGGTGCGTAAGGAATGCAGGGCGGGGCCACCAGCACCACCCGGCTACTGGCGCTGGTCATGCGCGCCAGCGTGGGCAGTAGCAAGGCGATCTCGCCCACACCGTGCGCGGGCAGCAGCAACTCGGTGAGCGCACGCCGTGGCCAGCCACCATCGGGCAGCAGCGCATCCAATGCGGGATGCCCGGTGGATTCGCCGCCGTTGGCCACAGCGGTGCCCTGCCCCGCCCGCCACACCGTGCGTGCGGCCAGCAAGGCATCCAGCGGCAAGGCCACTGCTGCGTTGCCGTCCTGCCTGATGCGCGCGGGCTCCTGGCTCATCTCAGCCCTGCCGGATCAGACCGCAGTACAGCCCTTCGATCGCGAAGTCGGCATCGGCCGCCACCACGATCGGCGCATGCGCGCGATTGCGCGGCAGCAGGCGGATGCGCGCGTCGCCGCGTTCCAGGCGTTTGATGGTGATCTCGCCATCCACCCGCGCCACCACGATCTGCCCATTGCGCGCATCGTTGCTACGGTGCACGCCGACCAGGTCGCCATCCAGGATGCCGTCGTCGATCATCGAATCGCCTTGCACCTGCAACAGATAGTCCGGGCGCAGCGAGAACAGCGTGCGGTCCAGCCAGAGTTGGCGATCCAGGCCGATATCCGCGCCGATCGGCACACCGGCCGCCACCCGCCCCAGCACCGGCAAGGCCAGCAACGCATCGCGCGCGGCCCCGCCCGGCATGCGGATGCCACGCTTCTGATTGGGCTGCAGCTCGATCAACCCGGCCTCGGCCAGCGCCTGCACATGCTTTTGCGCGGCATTGCGCGAGGCAAAGCCGAACGCCTGCGCAATCTCGGCCAGGCTGGGCGACACCCCGGCCTGGGCCTGCTGCTGCAGGAAGGCCAGCACCGCAGCACGTTTGGGGGACAAGGACGTCATGGAAGACGGGGACCACGTAGGACAAGGTGTACATTTGTACACTTATCGGTCGCAGCAGGCGAGATTGGCTTGCTGAGTCGCTCAGCCATGGCCAGCTTGCGACCATCCGGCCAAGGAGTTATAACTTACGTAATAACGCGAGAGATCCGCAATGAAGCTCAAGATCACTGCCATCGGCAATTCCGCCGGCGTCATCCTGCCCAAGGAACTGCTCGCTCGCCTACGCCTGGGCAAGGGCGACGAACTCTATGCGCTGGAAACGCCCGACGGCATCAAGCTCACCGTGTTCGACCCGACCCTGGCCGCGCAGATGGAGGTGGCCGAGCAGGTGATGCGCAACCGCCGCGCGTTGCTGCACAAGCTGGCGCAATAGGGCGCGACCATGATCATCTGGATCGAACGGCCACTCGTCCTGGCCATCCACGATCGTCAATTGGCCGAACATGGCGGCGGAAGTGGCGTGCGCGACGACGCCCTGCTCGACGCGGCGCTTGCCAGACCAAAACAACTGCTGTCCTACGGCGAGCCACCACCGGACCTGGCTGCGTTAGCGGCCAGTCTTGCCTATGGGTTGGCCCGCAATCATCCGTTTGTCGACGGCAACAAACGCACTGCGGCGGTCGCCTGCGAAACCTTCATCGTACTCAACGGTGCGACCTTGCTGGCCGATGATCTGGAGCTCTACGGCTTCTACATCGGCCTGGCCGATGGCTCACTCGATGAGACAGCGTGCGCCGCGTGGCTGCGCCCGCGCCTGCAATTGCGATATCAGGACCGCGTGCACGAATCAGCGGCAACGTACGGGTGATTCGTTCGTCAGAACAATTCCACGCAATGGCCATCCATGGCCAGACATCACTGCCTAACGCTCTTACCGAAAACGGCGCGCGAGCTGCATGGCGGTCAGCGAACTTCCGCGCTCAGTCCTTCGCATACACCACACCCAACTTGTCGATCTCATCACCGGCGCGGCCGGTGAACCCGGCGATATGCCAGCCGCTGGGCGCAGTCAGCGTATAGCGCTCGCTGCCCGGGGTCCCCACCTGCACGCTGCGGCCGGTGTTGGTGCGCAGGCTCAGCGAAAACACGCGGGTGCGGTCGTTGTACTTGCCCACACTGACGGTGGCCGAAGACAGCGTTTCGTTGGCGCCCAGCGACAAGGTCGTCGCCTGCCCGCCGCTGCCGCCATGCGCCAGCAGTTTGCCGCTGTCCAGGATCACACCCACGCCATCCAGGCGCGCACCGCCGCGCAAGGTCACGCCACTGAGCGGGCGGCCTCCGGGATTGCCGGCGAGGTCATTGAACGGAATACCGTGCGGGCCGCCGAACTGGTCGCTGGTGCGCAGTTGATCGCCCACCGCCCAACCGAACTGCGCAGACACCGGATAATGATCGGACAAGGGCTTGCCGGCGCTGTCGTAGAAGCCGCCGCCATCGAGCTGATAGCGATTGGCCACCAGGGTCAGTTGCGGTGCATCGCGGTACAACATCTTGTCGACCACCTCGCAGCTATTGGTGGGCGGCGTGCCGCAGAGCAGCGGCGCAGCGCCGGCCGCCGGTGCGCTGCCCTTGATCAATTCCACCCACGCATCGGTGAGCCCATTGGAGGCGATCAGGTCGCGGATGTTGTCGTCGCTGCGGGTGTAGCGCGTGTTGGAATCCATCATCACCAGCACTGCGTTGCCGGCCGACCAGGTCTGGATGAACTGCGAGAGCTGGCCGATATTGGCACGCCGTGCGGACAGATCGCCCGCTTCGACACCGGCATTGGGGTGCGCGTTGTAGACGTCCAGCAACACGCCATCGGCCAGGCGTAGACGCATGTAACTGAAACCCTTCGGGGTCAGGCAGTCGGTGCCATTGCACTGATTCCACTTGACCCGCGTGAAGTCGCTGAAGGGATAGTTGCTGAGCGTGTTGAGCCCGTCGCCGAACGCGGCACCACCACTGGTGGCGGTGCGGTACGGATGCGCGTCGCCTGCGTACAGCGTGGCGTGGTAGTTGAAGTCCTCCTGCACATGGACCAGGCCGTAAGGCGCCAGTTTTGGTGCCAGCAGTGCGGTGTTGGTCGCCGGCGTTCCGCTGGACAGCCCTTCGGGCAGGCCGGCGATGTTGTAGGTCAGCACGTCGAGCACGCCGACGTCTGTCTGCGCTTGCGCAGTGCTGGCACAGGCAAGGCTTAGCGCGATTCCGAAACTGACGAGCGTGCGTAGATGCGGGAGCATGAATCACCTCTTGCAGTGAAAGGAAAAACGGCTGGCACGGCGGCCAGAAAAGCGGCGTCCACGACGCCGATGCGACCACGTGCGCCGGCCATCGGCCGGCGCGCGCAGCGTCATTCGCTCAGGTAATGCGGGTCGATCGCCGCATCGATCACTGTCGCCAAGGTCGGTAGCGGGCAGTCGTACTCCGGCGTGGCATTGCTGCAGCCGGGAATGAACACCGGCGAGGATGGCGGTGGCGCCTGCAGTGTCAGCGTGCGGCGTTCGCGCAGTTGCGCCAGGGTCTGCGCGGTGTAGCGCAAGCGGATCACGCGTTGCCCGTCGGCACGCCGCCAGCGCTCGAACACCAGCGCACCACCGGGTACGGTCTGGTCGGGCTGATACCCCGGCAGCTGCCAATGCAGATCGAGCATGCCGGCCAGCAAGGTCAGCGTGCCGTCGTGACCGGACAGCACCACCAGCCGTGCACCCCCACCGATTGGCGTGGCGTGCGCTGCATTGGCGTTTGCACTGCGGTTGGTGTCGCTGCCTTGCTGCAAGGTTGCCAACAACCGCGCCGCCAATGGCGAACTGGCCATCCGCGCCACCGTCGGCGCACGCAGGCGCAATGCGAACTCGGCCTGGTGCGGTGCGAACGCGCGCAGCAGGCTGGCTTCGTCCAGGCCTTGCCAACCCAGTGCGGCAAAGTCCTGGCCGTCGGCCCAGCCCATCAGCAGGCTCTCGCTGATGCCCGATGCGGCCGATGCCGGGCCTTCGACTCCGGCGATGCCGTCATGTGCATCGCCCATGCGTGCGGGCACTGCATCCAGACGCTGCTTGCCGGCACCGGCCTGCGCCGGGCACGGCCGTTGCGCGCACTGCAACAGCAGTTGCTGCAGGGTGTCGATCGCATCGTGTTGCGCCGCATTCCAGGCCGCGACATCGCCGCCGACGCGGCCGGCGATGGCCGCGCGCATCAAGTCGACGGCGGCGGGTTGGCGCAATGCCGGCGCGCCATCGAACAGCGGGTCGGACGCGCCATCGGCAACGTGGTGCACCGTGTTCGTGCACCCCGGCGTGAGCGTGCTTGCCAGCGCCTGTGCCGAGGCGATGGTGCGCTGGGTACGGTTGGCCCAGTAATACACCTTGTCGCAACCATCGCCATCGAACAGGCCGAGCGGTGCGTAACGGGCGCGGTAATAACTGCCGAACAGCGCTTCCAGGCGTGCACCGTTCGCGGTCAGGTGGCCGGCCGGCACATCGAAGCGCGGCCAGGTGCGCAAGGAGTAGCGACCCAATTGTTCCGGGCTGGACATCGCTGCACGCACGCCGTGGCGTTTGAGAACCACGACTTTTTCAAGTGTCTCCGGCGCTGTAGCGGCATCGGCTGCTTGCAACGAGGCAACGACGGCAATGATAGAAACAACACATGCGAAACAGATACGACTGAGTGATGACATGAAGATGGTCTCAAAACGTGGTGCATGCACTGCACGACGCGATACGTCGCAACGTGCAGTTGGCAACAGCGCCATCGCGGGCGCTGTCGCCATTGCAGATGGCACCTTGCAGACAGACGCCCGGTAGCGGCATTGGCTGCAGCCAGAAAAGTGGAGCGGCGATCTACTCAACTGCACAGTTGTCAGGCGGGCGTGGCCGATGCTGGAGCGGCGTGTACCACTCCTCCACTCAGATTCTGAGCGCGCCGTCCGTACCCACCTGACAACCGCTCGCCAGGTGGTCTCAGCTACTCTCAAAAGCGCGCGCGCAGCCCCACCGACCAGGTACGGCCGTAATCGGTATAGCCACCGAACAGGTGATCGCCGACGAACTGGCGTTGCACTTCGCCGGTGAGGTTGATCGCGTTGACGAACACCGACAGCGTGTCGTTGACCTTGTAGGCCACGTTGGCATCCAGGCTGCCGAACTTGTCGCTGTTGAGCGTGGCCACATTGGCGGTGCCGACGGCATTGAGAATGTCGTCGCTCCAGCTGTAACTGACACGCGCCATCAGCGGGCCCTTCTCGTAGAACAGCACGGCGTTGTAGGTATTCTTGGCCACGCCTTCCAGGCTGTCGGTGAAGCTGCTGTTGCCGTCGTGGTAGGTCGCCTTGCTGTCGGTCCAGGTGTAGTTGAGCTGCATGCCCAGGCCATCCAGCGGCGACGGCAAACCGGTAAACACCTGCTGGTAGGCCACCTCCGCGCCCTGCACCATCGCCTTGCTGCCGTTGGTCTTGGACGACAGCAGATAGGTCTGGCCTTCGTAGACCAGGTTGGACATCTGGGTCTGGATGAAGCTGGAAATATCCTTGTAGAACACCCCGCCGGTCAGGGCCGAGGTGCCATCGATATACCACTCGAAGGTCAGGTCGTACTGCCATGCTTCGAACGGCTGCAGCGCGGGATTGCCGCCGCTGGCGGTGAGGATTTCGCCGCTGGAATTGAAGGTGAGCTTGGACGACAGATCGGTAAGGTCCGGGCGTGTGATGACCTTCGCTGCGGAGGTCCGCAGCACCATGTCATCGCGCACATCCCAGGCCGCGTTGAACGAGGGCAGCACGTTGGTGTAGCTGCGCTCGAAATGCACCGGCTGCGCCGTGCCGTTGACGTCGGCATGACCATCGGTGGCCTGCTCGGTGCGCACCACGCGCGCACCGAGGTTGCCGCGCAGCTCGCGGCCGGCCAGCTCGGTACCGAAATTGGTCATGGCGTAGGCCGAGGCGATCTTCTCCTGCACCTCATAGGAATTCTGCAAGTCCGCGCTATTGGGCGTATTGCGCAGATCGGCGCTGGTCGGCCAATTACCCCAGAACGTGGATTCGATCGGCGCCAGCCACTGTCGCGGCATGTTGCCGTTGGCGTCGGCCAGCATGTCGCTCACCGGCAATGCGGTGAAGTTGCTGGCCGGGAAGCGCACCCCGGCGATGCTGTTGAGCAGCAGGTCGGCGCGGTCATAGGTGCGCGAGCGCTGGCGATACTTGGCGCCCACCTTGAAGTCGCGGAAGAAGCTGCCGTCGAGCGCACGCTTGGCATCGAACTGCAGTGCGTCTTCCTTGTCGCGTGCATCGATCTCGCGCCATTCCAGCCGGCGTCCTGCCACGGTGGCCGGGTTGGTCGGATCGAAGCCGTTGGTGAAGCTCCAGTCCGGCACGTTCTCGCCATCGGCCTGCGGCATGTCCACACGCATCGACAGGTTGGTGCCGCTGCGCAGGCGCGTGCGGCGGATCGGATCCGAATCGTAGCTGTGCGCCTGCGAGTGGAAAGCCACTGCGCCGAGCGTCCATTGGTCGCCGCTCCAGGTGCTGGAAAGGCGTGCACTGCGATTGTCGTCGGTGATGCCGGAGGTTTCACGCGAGATCTGCACCTGGCCGTTGCGATAATCGAAGCCGGTGATACCGCCGTTTTCCACCCGCAGATTGCTCAGCTTGGCCAGGCTGTCGAAACCCACACCCATGCTGTATTCGTCGTAATGCACGGTCTGCTTGGCGTAGAGCAGATCCAGATTGGTCTCCCACGCCGCGCTCGGCTTCCACTGCAGCGAGGCCGCCACGCCGGTGCGCTCGCGCTCTTCCAGTTCCAGCGTCGGGCGCAGGCCGGTCGGCACGTAAGTAGCACCGGGCACGCCCGGCACGCCGTTGCGGTAGTAGTCCCAGCTCACCTCGTTGACGCGGTCCTGGCGCAAGCTGCGTTGCGCATACGCGCCGGAAATCAGCATGCCGAAGGTACCTTCGGCATTGACCCAATTGAACAGGCCGGAAACGCGCGGATCGTTGGACTGGGTGCGCTGGGCCTGGCTCGATTCCAGCGATACGTTGGTCAGGGTCTTGCCCAGTTCCAGCGGGCGGAACGTGCGCACGTTGACGATGCCACCGATGGCGCCTTCGTCCAGATCGGCGGTGGGACTCTTGATCACGTCCAGGCCGGAGACCAGTTCGGCAGGCAGCGTGTCGTAGCGGAACTGGCGCCCGGTCTGGCCGGAGGTGCGCACGTTCTCGTTGACCGCCATGGTCTGGCCGTTGAGCGTGGTCACCTGGAAGTTCGGGCCCAGACCGCGCACGCGCACGTACACGCCTTCGCCGCGGTCGCGCACGATCGACACGCCGGGCACGCGCTGCAGCGCCTCGGCCACGTTCTGCGCCGGCAGCTTGCCGATATCCTCTGCGGCGATCACATCCACCACGCTGTCGGCGTAGCGCTTCTGGCGCAACGCAGCGCTGAGGCTACCGGCATAACTGCCGAGTACCTGGATGCTGTCCAGCTCCTGCACCGGTGCGTCTGCGCGCGGTGCTGGCGCATTCGCCACTGCCGCCGACGTCGGGGACACCTGAGGCTGCGCACCAGCCGGGTCCTGGGCCGTCTCGATGGTCACCGTGGTCGGGTTGAGGTAGCGATAACGCAGGCCGGTGCCGGCAAGCAATTGCTGCAAGGCCTGCTCCGGCGCGAGACCGGCGCTGGTGGCGCGGGTCTGCGGGTTGCCGGCAACACCTGCGGCATACACGAATTGCAGGCCGGTCTGACGCGACAAGGCGTTGAGTGCACGCGCCAACGGCTGGGCGGGAATTGCATCGACCGACACTGCCACGGGCGTGGTCTGGGCACCGGCAGTACCGGCATGCAAGGCAAGAGCAATCGAAAGAACCAACGTACGGCGCATCGTGGAATCCAGTAGGGGGAGGAAGCAATGCGCAGCACCACCCACGGGTGGGAATGCTGCGTTGTACCCGGACTACGAGGGACGACAGCGACGATCGGGCACCGTTTTTTGATGAATTTTCTGTGACACGTGCGCAGTGGTGGCACGCGCAGGTAAGCAAGCGGACGAGGTTGCGGGCGCGATGCGGGCGCATCAGCAGGCGCGTGCGCGGCTATCCAGTCTTGAGAGCTGCATGGCTGATTCCGGCGCGCGGCGTGCGCACCACGCCGCCCAGCCGTACGCACCTGTGCCCGGTATGTCACCCGGGCAGCACGGCACCGACCAGCGCACCAGACCCCCGCCGCTGTCGTCAGTGCGCAGCGGCGCCCTGCACCGGCCGGCTACTCACGCGCAATACGCCCGGCGCATCGACCACGCGCAGGTTGGGTTGGTCGTCGAGAAACGCGCGCAGCGAGGCGACATCGTCGCCGCGCAGGTTACCGGTGAGCCGCAACGCGCCGGCGGCCGCATCGTCGATGAGCAGGCGGGTGCGATTGAGCCGATTGAAATCCTCGGCCACGGTGGTCAGCGGTGCATCGCGGAACACGATGCGCCGCTGCCACCACGCGTGCATGGCAGCGACATCCTCGTTGGACACGTCGACCCGGCCGGACGCCGCGTCGATCCGTGCGCTCTGCCCGGCGCCCAGGTTCGCCAGCATCGGCTGCTGCTTGCGGTCATCGCGCCACACGTGCACGCGGCCCTCGGTGACCTCGATGCGTGCCTGCTGCCGATACAAGGCGATATCGAACGTGGTGCCGATATCTTCCACACGCAGGTGGCCCGCATACACCTGCAACCGACGGCGGTCCGGGGCCACTTCAAAGCTGGCCTGACCCTGCAGCAATTGCAGGCGGCGGCTCCACGGCGTCATGGTCGCGCGCACGCTGCTGAGCGCATTCAGATGCACCACGCTGCGATCGGCCAGTTGCACGCGGCGCTGCTCGCCATGCGCGGTGGCATAGGTCTGCGTGCGCGGCCATGCCCAGCCGGTCAAGACCGCCACGCCGCACAGCGCCGCCGCAAGGCCCAGGCTCCAACCGCGTACACGCGCACTGCGCTGGCCATCGTTGCGGCCCGGCGGCGCCGCATGTCTAGGCTGTTGTGGTTGTGGTTGTGGTTGTGGTTGCGGCAATCGCAACGGCAACGGCAACGCGATCACATTGCGCGAGGCTGCAACCGCACGCATGTGGCGATCGCCATCGAGCAAGGCATCCACATCCAGCGCCATGCCACGCAACGCATCGCCCAGCTCGCCAGCAACGCGCAGCACGGCCATGTATTCGCGCACATGCAGCGGCGATGCGGTCAGCCATTGCATGAAGCTGGCTTGCTGCTGTGCGTCCAGCGCCTGCATGCGCTGCAGTGCATGCCAGTGCGCGGCCTCGCCGGCGGCGCTGCGGGCGGCCCAGATGCGCGTACTCACCAGCTGTCTCCGCTGTCGGCAACTGCCTGCCTGCACGCCGACAACCCACGTACCACATGTTTCTTGACCATATGCGCAGACACGCCCATGCGCTCGGCGATCTGCTTGTAGCTGAGGCCATCGCGGTACTGCATCACCAGCACCGCGCAGGTGCGCTCCGGCAAGGTGGCCAGCAAGGCCTGCAGACGTTGCTGGCGCTGCTGACGGTGCGCGGCGTCCTCCACATCCTCGGCCGCGGCCAGCAATTGCGAAAACTGCTCCATCTCTTCGATCTGCAACGGCGCCTGCTTGCGGCGCGCCGCCTGCTCGCGCGCCAGATTCAGCGCCACCGTGTACAGATAGGCTTCCGGGTTGGCGATTCCTTCGCCCTGGTCCTGCTGCGCGCGCAACAGGCGCAGATAGGTTTCCTGCACCAGGTCCTCGGCGTCCTCCTTGGCGCCGCGGCGCACGAAGAAACCGCGCAGCACGGATCCGTGCTGCGTGAACACCTGCGTCCACGCGCGGGTGGCATTGGCTTTCATCGTGCGCGCTCCCCTTGCGCTGGGCGCGATAGCCTGGCCAATTCAGGTGACACCACGATGACGCGCAATGCACGCACCTGCACTGCAGGCCGCTGCGTTGCGCAAGCCATTGCCCATTGCACGCCACCGCGATGCAGCTGAGCGAGCGCCACAGCGCTGCTAGTGGCGCGCGCAAGCGCGATCGAGCATCTCTATATCTACACCGTACCTACACCGCACCTTGACCCAACGCGCGTCAAGGTGAGGGTCTTCCTCTCAGCCATCGCCACGGGGTTCGCATGAATGCCACGCCCGCCACTGCCGATCACACGGCGCCGGCAACCGCTACCGCTGCGCCGACCTATCCGGTCACCCTGCGCATCAACGGTCAGCCATACAAACTGCAACTGGAAGCCTGGGTCAGCCTGCTCGATCTATTGCGCGACCGGCTCGATCTCACCGGCACCAAGAAGGGCTGCGACCACGGCCAGTGCGGCGCCTGCACCGTGCTGATCGATGGACGCCGTATCAACAGCTGCCTGACGCTTGCCGTCATGCAGGACGGTGCCGAGATCACCACCGTCGAAGGCCTGGCCGACGGCGACCAGCTGCATCCCTTGCAACGCGCGTTCATCGAAAAAGACGCCTTCCAGTGCGGCTATTGCACGCCCGGGCAGTTGTGTTCGGCAGTGGGCCTGCTCAACGAAGGCAAGGCACACGACCGCGACCAGGTGCGCGAGTTGATGAGTGGCAATCTGTGCCGCTGCGGCGCCTACCCGCAGATCACCGATGCGGTGATGCAGGTCATGGGCAAGCCCAGCGACAGCAGCCAGAGCGCTGCCACAGCGTGGACGCCCGGGACGGTGCCGGCATGATTCCGCTCAGCTATACGCGCCCCGATAGCGTCGATGCGACGCTCACCGCACTGGCGATACGCGGCAACGACCCGCACCCGCTGCCTGTCGAAGCTCCCGTGCGCCTGATCGCCGGTGGCACCAACCTCACTGACTTGATGAAGCTGCAGCTGATGCGGCCCAGCCGCCTGGTCGATATCAATCGGCTGCCGCTGGACAGCATCACCACCCAGCCCGATGGCGGGCTGCGCCTGGGCGCGCTCGCGCGCAATGCCGACACCGCTTATCACCCGGACGTGGAAACGCGTTACCCCTTGCTGAGCGCGGCGATTCTGGCCGGTGCCTCGCCGCAGATCCGCAATATGGCCAGCAATGGCGGCAATCTGCTGCAGCGTACGCGCTGCCTGTATTTCTACGACCACGCCACCCCGTGCAACAAGCGTGCGCCCGGTACCGGCTGCTCGGCCATCGGCGGGCTCACCACGTACAACGCCATTCTCGGCGCCAGCGCGCAGTGCATCGCCACGCATCCATCGGACATGTGCGTCGCATTGGCCGCATTGGACGCGGTGGTGCACGTGCAGGGCCCCGATGGCGAGCGTGACATCGCGTTTGCGCAATTCCATCGTCTGCCCGGCGAACACCCGGAACGGGACAGCACCTTGGCCCCGGACGAGCTGATCGTGCATATCGATCTGCCCGATGCGCAGCGCTTCGTCGCACACAGCGCCTACCTGAAAATCCGCGAGCGTCTGTCGTACGCCTTCGCGCTGGTGTCGGTGGCCGCGGCACTGGATCTGGCCGACGACGGCAGCATCCGCGAGGTGCGCGTCGCACTGGGCGGCGTGGCCCACAAACCGTGGCGCCATCCCGACGCCGAAGCGCAGTTGGTGGGCAAGCCGGCCACCGCAGACAGTTTCGGCATCCTGGCCGATGCGCTGCTGCAAGGTGCGCAGCCGCAGGGCAACAACGCGTTCAAGATTCCGCTGGCACGCCGCAGCATCGTGCGCGCACTGAGCGTTGCCCGCGAGGGCACCATCGACAACCGCGGGCATACCAGCGCGCTGGAGCAAGCGCCATGAATGCACGCAGCACCGATGTGCCCGACAACGAGCTGACCCCGCCGGTTGCCGACAGCGGCACCGGCTATCGCCCCACCGGCACCGGCGTCACCCGCATCGACGGGCGTGCCAAGGTCACCGGCCAGGCGCGCTATGCCGCCGAATGGCCGGTCGCGGATCTGGCCTATGGCGTGGTGGTCAACAGCAGCATCGCCAAAGGCGAGATCGTTGCCTTCCATCTCGCGGCCGCACGCGCGGTGCCCGGCGTGCTGGAGATCGTCACCCATGAAAACCGCCCGCATATGCGCGGCATGGACCTGTTCTACAAGGACATGACCGCACCCGCCGGCTCGCCGTTCCGCCCCCTGTACGACAACAAGATCTTGTACAGCGGCCAGCCGATTGCCCTGGTCGTTGCCGACACCTTCGAAGCGGCGCGCCATGCGGCGCATCTGGTGGAGGTGGAACTGCTGCAGGACCCGCACGACACCAACCTGATGACCAACCTGGACCGTGCGCACAAGCCCAAGGCCATGAAGGCCGGTTTCTCGCCGCCGCCCAAGGACAAGGGCAAACCGGACACCGCGTTCGCCGATGCTGCCGTGCAGATCCAGGCCGAGTATTACAGCGGTGTGGAGCACCACAATCCGATGGAGTTGTTCGCCTCCACCGTGATCCGCGACGCCGATGGTCACTTCACCATCTACGACAAGACCCAGGGCTCGCAGAACAGCCGTTGGTATGTCTCGCACGTGTTCGGTTTGAGCAAGCGCAAGGTCACCGTGCGCAATCCGTATGTCGGCGGTGCGTTTGGCTCGGGGCTGCGGCCGCAGTATCAATTGCCGCTTGCTGTCATGGCCTCGATTCTGCTCGACCGCTCGGTGCGGGTGGTGCTGACGCGGCAACAGATGTTCACCTTCGGCCATCGCCCGGAGACATTGCAGCGGCTCAAGCTCGGTGCAGACCGCGACGGCACCTTGCGTGCGATCTGGCACGAAGCCATTGCCGAAACCTCACGCATCGAAGATTACGTCGAGGTAGTCGTCAACTGGAGCGGGCAGTTGTATGCCTGCGACAACGTGCATCTGGGCTACAACCTGGTGCGCCTGGATCAGTTCAGCCCCATGGACATGCGCGCACCCGGCGCCGCACACGGCGTGCATGCGCTGGAAGTGGCGATGGACGAGCTGTCCTATGCGCTCGGCATGGATCCACTGGCGCTACGTTTGAAGAACTACGCCGAGGTCAATCCGGCCGACGACAAGCCCTATTCCACCAAGGCGCTGCGCGCATGCTACACGCAAGGTGCCGAGCGTTTCGGCTGGGCGCAGCGCCCGTTGCAACCGCGTGCGCGCAAGGAAGGCAATGAATGGGTCGGCTGGGGCATGGCCAGCGGGCAATGGGATGCGATGCAGATGTTTGCGCGCGCCCACGCCGTGCTGCATGCCGACGGTCGGCTGGTGGTGAGCAGCGCCGCCAGCGATATCGGCACCGGCACCTATACGGTGATGGCGATGATCGCCGCCGAAGCGCTGGGCCTGCCGCTGGAACAGGTCACCTTCCAGCTTGGCGATTCGACCCTGCCGGTTGCACCGATCGAAGGCGGCTCGTCGCATGTGACCACGGTGGGTTCGGCGGTGGATGGTGCCTGCGCGAAGCTGCGCGCCCGGCTGCTGCGGCTGGCCCAGTCCTTACCGAATTCGCGCTTTACCAAGGCCAAGCTGGACGAGGTGGTCTTCGCCGATGGCACGCTGGCATTGCGCGGCGATGCCGGCACCACCATCGCCTTGACCGAGCTGCTGCGTGCCGCTCAGCTGGAACAGATCGAAGACAAGTTCCTGCTATTGCCCAACGTGCTCAAGCAACGCAAATACACCCGCGCCACCCACGGTGCGGTGTTCGTGGAAGTGCGCGTGGACGAAGAACTGGGCACGGTGCGGGTGACGCGCGTGGTCAGCGCGGTGGCCGCCGGGCGCATCCTCAACCCGATCACCGCGCGCAGCCAGATCGTGGGCGGCGTGGTCTGGGGCATCGGCCAGGCGCTGCACGAACATACCCAGTCCGATCACCGTTTCGGCCGTTTTATGAATCACGATTTTGCGATGTACCACGTCTCGGCCAACGCCGACATCCACGACATCGATGTGATCTTTGCCGACGAGGACGACCGCATCGTCAGCAGCCTGGGTGCAAAAGGCGTGGGCGAAATCGGGCTGGTCGGTGTTTCGGCGGCGATCTGCAATGCGATCTTCCATGCCACCGGAAAACGCATCCGCAGCACGCCGATGACGCCGGACAAGGTGATGGCGGACTGACGCCACTGCACTGCAGGCGCGTGCCGTAGCGGATGGAGCCATCTGCCTGACGGCGGACGTGCTGCAGCGACATGCCGCTGCAGCACGTTATTCACGTTGAAGTGTGTGTCCTCCGAAGGATCGATCGTCAGCGGCACAAAAACGTGTCGCGCTGGCGATCGACGTGTCTCGTCTCACCGAACATTGCACGCACTCAGGTGCGCGTTGCCGCCATGAAGTGCGCACGGTCCTGCTGGGTGCGGCGGCGGATTTCCGCCAGTGCATCGCTTTCGGTCGCTTCCAGCATGGATTCGAACAGGCGCTGGAAGTGGTTGCGCATCGCCGTGCGGGCCGCCACCGGGTCACGTTGCTGCAGGGCCTGCAGGATGGCGGTGTGCTCGTCCACGCGGGTGGCGCCGTCGTCGTGGCAGACCCGCGCGTACACCTCGCGCACGCGCGGCAATTCGTTGCGCATGCGCCAGATCAGCTGCACGCAGTGCGCCACCACCGGGTTGCCGCTGATCCGCGCAATCGCCAGGTGAAACGCGCGGTCGTAGTCGCCAGCGGCCGCATCGCTCAGGCCCGGTGCGGACAGCGCCTGGATCATGCCGCGCAGTTCGTCCAGCTCCGCATCGGTGATGTGGCTGGCCGCCAATGCGGCCGCCTCCGCCTCGATCACCGCGCGCGCGGCGGTCAGCTCGAACGCGCTGACATCCGGCAACGCGCCCTCGTCCGAGGCCAGCCGTGGCTTGACGTACACGCCCGAGCCGATCTTGATCACGATGCGGCCCTGCGCCTCCAGTGCGATCTCGGCCTCGCGCACGGTCACGCGGCTGACGCCGAAGCGCTCGGCCAACTCGCGCTCGCCCGGCAGGCGCGAGCCGACCGGGAACTCGCCCGTGTCGATCAGCGCGCGGATCTTGGCGGCAACGGAGTGGTACAGGCGGTTTTCGGACATCGGCGACTCAAACCCTCAAGGTGATCGGCCCGGCACGCAGGTGCCGGACAGGTGGCGCGACGGAGGCCGTACCGGTGGGCGACGCTAGAACCGGTAGCGCACTCCCAAATAATAGCGCCGCCCGTAGGTGTTGTACTCACGGAAGCTACCGGGCACCGGCATGTCGGAGATGCGCGGCTCGTTGGTCAGGTTGGACGCCTCCAGTGACACCGACAGCTGCGCATTGAAGCGGTAGCTGGCGCGCAGGTCCAGGGTGCCGCTGTCGCGGACGTAGCGGTTCTGCGCCGGGGCGCCGACGAACTTCTGGAAATACTCGGAGCGGTACTTGTAGATGGCCTGCAGGTCGAGCGCGCCGATGGCGTAATACAGCTGGCCGGAGAACACGTGCCGCGACAGGCCGAAGATGTTGGCCGGCGCGACGATGCCGCTGCTCACCAGGCCGGTTGCCGGATCGACCTGGTCGCCCAGGCGCAGATCCTGGGTCTTGTAGTTGGAATCGGCGTAGTTGTAGCTCAGCTTGACGCCCAGGCCGTCGAACGGCGCCGGCAGGTAGGAGAAGCGGTGGGTGCCGGTCAGCTCCAGCCCGGTGAGATCGCTCTTTTGCCGGGTGGTGACGTCCTGCACCACCGGCACCACTACCGACGTGCCGTCGATGACGAAGCGCTCGTCCACCACCGTGGGCACCGCGCCACCGGTGAACTGCTTGTAGTACAGCGCAGCGCTGAGCAGGGAGTCGGCATTGGGATACCACTCCAGCGACACGTCCGCATTGGACGACAACAGCGGCCGCGTGCGCGGGTTGCCGGTGGCGGTGATGCTGCCGATCGCCTCGCCCACGGTAGTGAATTCGGTCCCCGGTTCCAGGATGAAGGTGCGCCCGGCAGACAGCGCCACCAGATCCGGGCGCGCCATGGCCCGGTACAGCCCGAAGCGCAGCTGGGTCTGCTCGGTGAGGCCGATGTTGGCATTGAAGCTGGGCAGAAACACGCGGTTGGACGCGCGCACCGTCTGCGCGGCGAAGCGCCCGGTTTCCACCAGCTGGATGGTGCCGTCGGGATTGTCGACCACGTCCAGTTCGCCGCGCAATCCCAGCGAGCTCACGTCGGTGCGCACCCAGCGCACGCCCAGGTTGCCATCCACCGGCAGCCCGAACAGCGTGCTGGCGAATTCGCCCATCACGTACAGCGCGCGGGTCTTTTCTTGCACGTCGGCGTCGGCGGTGCCGCGCGGGTCGGCGTTGCGGCCGGTGTCGTCCACGCCGGTGACGGCGCTAAACAGACAGCGGCTGTCGAAGGTGGCCCACTGCTGGATGGTGTTGCCGCTGGCGCTGGAGAGGAAATCCTCCTGCGGAAACGGTTGCCGGCAGGCCAGGTTGGCGGCGCGGATCGTGGCCGGATCGGTGACATTGCGCTCGACGCGGTCGTCCAGGTCGCGGTAGGTCGCCTCGGACAGGCGCACGCCGCCCTTGATGGAGGTGAGCAGCCCGCTTTCCGGGGTGAAGGCGCCATCGAAACGCCAGGCCCGGATGGTGTGCTCGCGGCGCAACTCGTCGCGGCGCGCGCGTGCGGCCGCGCTGAAATTGTCCGGGTTGTTCAGGTCGAACGCGGGATTGACCACGATCCCCGGCACATCGCCGGCATAGGTATAGGTGTAGTCCACGCGTTGCCCGTTGATCCCGGGCACGCGGTTGCCGTTGATGTCGGTGGCATTGGAGCGCAGCCGCATCAGGCGGTCGATCTCGCTGCGCTCGGTGCGCGAATACGACAGGTCGGTGGACAGCATCCAGGCCGCGTTCGGGCGCCATTCCACGCGCAGCCCGCCACCGCGATATTGCTCGTCGCGCACCTTGTAGTCGGTGGACGATTCCACCGTGCTGCTGCCGGTGTGGCCGAGCAAGGCGCCGTTGTCGCCCACCTGGCGGTTGTTGAGGTTGCGCAAGGTCTCGGAGAAATTGAGCTCGGCGCGGTCTTCGGTCACGGTGCGCTGCGAGTCCTGGTAATCCAGTGCCACATCCAGGCCGTCGAACGGCCGCCATTGCAGCGCGGCGAAGGCCGCGTCGCGTTGATCGTGTTCGCTGATCTGGCGGTATACGCGGCTGCCGGGCGCCAGGTAGTACGGCGTGCCAGCCTGCACCTGCGCCGGGGTCACGGCGGTGCAGTTGCGGCTGGCGCCCACCACTTCATTGGCGTTGCAGGCCGTCCAGGTAGAGCTGCTGCTCATCACTTCTTCCGGGTTGGTGCCTTCCAGCCGCTGCAGGCCGAGCGAGACGCCCAGCTTGCCGGCCCCGCGCAGGTCGAACTGGTCCAGGTAGCTGACGGTGCCGCGCCAACCCACGCCATCGGCGTCGCGCAACTTGCTGTCGCCATCGGCATAGGTCGCCCGCCCGTCCAGCTGCACGCGGCGCTTGCCGAATTCCAGCGGCCGCACGGTCTGCATGTTGACCGTGCCGGCGATGCCGCCTTCGACGAAGTCGGCGCGCTGGGTCTTGTAGATCGCCACGGTGTTGATGAGTTCGGCGGGGAACTGGTTGAAGTTCACCGAGCGGTCGCCGCTGCCGTTGCTGGCCTCGCGCCCGTTGAAGGTGGCCGAGCCCAGGAACGGCCCCAGGCCACGGATGGAAATCTCCGAGGCACCGCCCTTTTCGCGGTGCGTGGCCGCTCCGGTGATGGTCTCGATCGCCTCGCCGATCGACAGCGCCGGCAGATCGCCAATGTCCTCGGCCGACAGCACGTCGGCCACCACTGTCTGCTCGCGCTTGCTGTCGATGGACGACTGGATCGAGCTGCGGATGCCGGTGACCTTGACCTGGTCCAGCGTGGTCGGTGCTTGTTCCGGCGCCGGTGGGGCAGCATCGGTCTGCTGGGCCACGGCTGCCTGTGCGCTGGCCAGTGCCAGGGCGCCGAACAGCGCCTGCGCCAATATGTTACGGCTTACTGGTCTAGATGATTGGACTACTTTCAGATACCGCACGATTCCTCCTCCCAAAGGATGCCCGAAACCGAGCAATGCGGAGACTCCATGCGGATTAACGTCAAGTCAACCATTTCTTTCATTTGCCGAACAAGCCACCTAACCAGGCCAGTTTCATTAGATTTTTTGTGCGTACGCAGCATGACATCGAGCGAACTCCAGGCTTCAATGCATACCAACCGGACTACGATTTTGGTTGACGACCCGGCCTGCACTGCTACTCTCGCCCATCACCGACGCGCCTGCGTCCAGGAGCACTCCGATGCGATCGCCCGTGTCCCTTGCCTGCCTTTTGCTGCTGTGTGCGCCTGCCTGGATCGGCTCGGCCAAGGCCACCGAGTACCTGGTACACGACCAGAGCGAGTACGCCGTGGCAGCGGCCGCGCTACGTGCCGGCGATCGCATCGTGCTGGCCGATGGACAGTGGCGGGATTTCGCCATCGTGCTGCGCGGGCAAGGCACTGCCGAGCAGCCGATCACCCTCACCGCACAGACGCCCGGCAAGGTAATCATCAGCGGCACCTCCGAACTGCGCATGGCCGGCACCTACCTGGTGGTGTCCAACCTGGTGTTCCGCGACGGCCACAGCCCGGGCGATGCGGTGCTGTCGTACCGCATCTCCAGCAAGGAACGCGCGCGCCACAGCCGCATCACCGGGGTGGTGGTGGACGGCTTCAGCAAGCCCACCCGCGGCGATTCGGACAATTGGGTGGCGCTGTACGACAGCGACAACCGCTTCGACCACAACCAGCTGGTCGGCAAGACCAATGCCGGCCCCACCCTGGTGGTGGTGCGCGATGCCACCCAGGGCCTGGACAATCGCCATCGCATCGACCACAACTGGTTCGGGCCACGCCCCAACCTGGGCGCCAATGGTGGCGAGACGCTACGCATCGGCACCAGCAGCGATGCCGACAGCGCCTCCAACTCGCTGGTGGACAACAACTGGTTCGAAGGCTGCGACGGCGAGGTGGAGGTGGTCTCCAACAAGTCCGGCGGCAATACCTACCGTGGCAATGTGTTCAAGCAATCGCGCGGCGCGCTGGTACTGCGGCATGGCGATGGCAACCTGGTCGAGCGCAACGTGTTCTTCGGCGACGGCAAGGCCGACACCGGCGGCATCCGCGTGATCAACCGCAAGCAGACCGTGCGCCACAACTACCTGGAAAACCTGGCCGGCGATGGCTATTCGTCGGCGCTGAGCATCATGTACGGGGTGCCCAACTCGCCCGCCAACCGCTACGTGCAGGTGGACCAGGCGCGCATCGAGCGCAACACCTTCGTGACCGTCAACCAGCTGTACTTCGGTGCCGGCATGGATGCCGAGCGCACCGCCGCGCCGATCAACAGCCGCTTTGCCGGCAACCTGATCGTGGCCGCCAACGACCCGGTGCGCGTGCTGGGCGATCTCTCCGGCATCGCCTTCGCCAGCAACCTGCAAAGCCCGCTGGCCTCCACCCGCCTGCCCGGCGGCGTCAACAGCCGCCAGGTGACGATGACCCGCGCCAGCACCGGCCTGCTGGTCGCCGACAACGCCACTGGCGTCGGCGCCGACCCGGCGCTGAGCTACATCGCGCGCGCGCAGGTGGGCGTGAGCTGGTACCCCAAGCAGGCAGCGCAGGCAGTGACCGACAGCGGCCGCCGCACGCGCGTGCGACCGGGCCCGGCCAGCCTGACCGACGCCGTGGCGCAGGCCAGCCCCGGCGATCGCCTGCAACTGGACGCAGGGCGCTACCAGGTCGATGACATCCTCGACGTGGACCGGCCGCTGACGCTGGAAGGCCCGCCACGCGGCCGCGCACAGATCCGCTTTTCGCAACCGGCGCTATTCCAGATCGCACCCGGCGGCTCGCTCAGCCTGGCCCGGCTCGAGATCGACGGCCGCGCCGCGCCCGCGCGGCCGGGCAACGCGGTGATCCGCACCAAGCCCGGCACCGCGGTGGCGCAGTACCAGCTCACGCTGCGCGACACGCACCTGCATCATCTGGACGCGCACCCCGGCTTCGATGTGATCGCACTCGGCAAGGGCAGCCTGGCCGACCACATCCTGCTGGACAGATTGCTGGTCGAAGACGTCTCCGGCCGGGTGCTGTCCGCGCGCGCCGAAACCGACGACCGTGGCACCTACAACGTCGAACAGGTGACGGTGCGGCAGTCGCAGTTCCACCGCGTCGCCGGGCCGGTGCTGGACCTGTATCGCGGTGGCCGCGACGAAAGCACCTTCGGCCCGGTGCTGCAGGTGAGCGACTCGCACTTCACGCAGGTCGGCCGCGCTGCGGATGCGTCGCTGCGCCTGCACGGCGTGCAACGCATTGCGCTGCGCAACAACCGCTTCGTCGACAGCGCCGCGATCCTGGCGCAGCGCACCACCGGCACGCCCCACCTCATCGCCAGCGGCAACCAGTTCGTCGGCACCCCGGCGTTGCGCGCCGACGCAGCGGAGCCCCTGCTATGACCCGTTCCACCCGCCTGTTGCTGCTGGTCCTGGTCGGCGCCGGCAGCGCCCTGCCCTGCATCGCCGCCCCGTCACCTGCGGCCGAGCAAGCGGCGCAGCCGCAACAGCGCGCGACCGACGCCGCGCCGGTGCTGGTGAGCGCCCAGCAATGGCGCGACATGGCCAGCGATGGCGCCAAACTGCCGCTGTTCGCCCGCGAACAGGCGCGCGCACAAGCCAGCGTGCGCGCGGCGATGAAGGCCGGCGTGGACGTGCCGGTGCCCAGGGATCCCGGCGGCGGTGCCAGCCACGAGCAGCACAAACGCAACTACCAGGCCATCCAGGCGGCCGGCGCGCTGTACCGGCTCACCGGCGATCGCGCCTATGCCGACTATGCGCGCGACGTGCTGCTGGCCTACGCACGCCTGTATCCCACGCTGGGCGCACACCCCGCCGGGCGCGGCCAGGTACCGGGGCGGCTGTTCTGGCAGTCCTTGAACGACTCGGTGTGGCTGGTCTACGCAAGCCAGGGCTACGACGCCATCCGCGACACGCTCAGCGCGCAGGACCGCGCCACCATCGACCGCGATGTGTTCGCGCGCATGGCGCACTTTCTGTGCGACGAAAGCGCCGACAACTTCGACAAGATCCACAACCACGCCACCTGGGCGGTGGCCGCGGTCGGCATGACCGGCTATGTGTTGCGCGATCAGGCCTTGGTGGACAAGGCGCTGCGCGGCAGCAAGCGCGATGGCAAGGCCGGCTTCCTGGCGCAGGTGGACCAGCTGTTCTCGCCGGACGGCTACTACGCCGAAGGCCCGTATTACCAACGCTATGCGTTGGCGCCGTTCGTGCTGTTCGCCAACGCGATCGCGCGCAACCAGCCGCAGCAGCGCATCTTCCAGCGCCGCGACGGCGTGCTGCTCAAAGCCGTGGACAGCCTGGTGCAGAGCAGCTACGGCGGCTATTTCTTCCCGATCAACGACGCCATCCTCGACAAGGGCCTGGACACCGAAGAACTGGTGGCCGGCATCGGCATCGCCTACGCGCAGACCCACGACGCGCAGCTGCTGTCCATCGCACAACGCCAGCGCCGCGTGCTGCTCACGCCCGAAGGCCTGGCCGTGGCCACCGCGCTCGCGCAAGGCCGCGCCCAACCGTTCGCCTTCGGCAGCGTGTCGCTGCGCGATGGCGCGCAGGGCGACCAGGGCGCGCTGGCGATCCTGCGCAGCGGTGGCGACGACGGCCAGACGCTGGTGATGAAGAACACCTCGCAAGGCATGGGCCACGGCCACTTCGACAAGTTGAACTGGCTGTTCTACGACAACGGCCAGCGCGTGGTCACCGACTACGGTGCGGCGCGTTTCTTGAATGTGGAAGCCAAGGCCGGCGGCATCTATCTGCCGGAAAACACCAGCTGGGCCAAGCAGACCGTTGCGCACAACACGCTGGTGGTGAACGAGACCAGCCACTTCAACGGCGACTGGAAAGTGGGCGAGCAACACGCGCCGACGCAGCTGCTGTTCGCCAGCGATGCCGACACCCAGATCGTGTCGGCGCGCATGCAGCAGGCCTACGACGGAGTCACCTTTACCCGCACCCAGGCCTTGCTGTCGCACCCGGAGCTGCGCCTGCCGGTGGTGGTCGACCTGCTGCGCGTCACCGCCAGCGCTCCGGCACGTTACGACCTGCCGCTGCACTTCGACGGGCAGATCATGCAGGTCGGCTTCACCGCAGAGCGCGCACTGACGCAACGTGCGGTGCTGGGCAAGGCCAACGGCTATCAGCATCTGTGGGTCGACGCCTCCAGCGAGGCGAGCACCGACACGCGCAGCCTGAGCTGGCTGCTCGCCGGCCGTTTCTACAGCTACCGCTTCGGCAGCAGCGCGCCTGCGCGTGCGTTGCTGGTGGAAAGCGGCGCCAACGACCCGAACTTCAACCTGCGCCGCGAACCAGCACTGATCCAGCGCGTCGATGGGCAGGCCAATGTCAGCTTCTTCGGCGTGCTGGAACCGCATGGCGAATACAACGGCACCGCCGAATACGTGCATGGCGCCAACAGCCGCATCCGCGCCATCGAGCGCGTGCGCGGCGACGATGCCGAGGTGATCGTGCTCACCCTGGTCGGCGGCCAGCGCATCGCGCTGGCGGTGGCCGACGATGCCGATGCGCAACGCACCCACCAGGTGCAGGCGGCCGGTCAGCGCTACCGCTGGCGCGGCGGCTACGCGCGCTTCGATCGCGCCGCAGGTGCGCAATGAGCACCGCCACCACCTCCACCCGCACGGGCCCTGCGGGCAAGCGCTCGGCGGTGCGCTGGCTGATCGTGGCGCTGATCGCGGTGGCCACGGTGATCAACTACATCGACCGCAATGCGTTGGCGGTGATGTGGCCGGCGATCTCGCGCGACATCGGCGCCACCAAGGAAGACTACGCGCTGCTGGTCACCATCTTCATGCTGTTCTATGCCGCCGGGCAGTTCGTGTTCGGGAGGCTGTTCGACATCATCGGCACCCGGCTCGGCTTTGCCTTGTCCATCGCGGTGTGGTCGATCTCCATCGCGCTGCATGCCGTCACCCACTCCATCATGGCGTTCTCGGTGGTGCGCGCACTGCTGGGCATCAGCGAAGCCGGCGCCTGGCCGGGCGCGGTCAAGGCCAATGCGGAATGGTTTCCCGCGCGCGAGCGTGCGTTGGCGCAGGGCATCTTCAATGCCGGCGCCTCCATCGGCGCGATCGTCTCGGCGCCGCTGATCGCGCTGCTGTTCCTGTCGTTCGGCTGGAAGGGCACGTTCGTGCTGATCGGCGTGCTCGGCATGCTGTGGTTGCTGCCGTGGCTGGTGATCTACCGCGCCGGGCCGGACCGGCATCCCTGGGTCAACGCGGCCGAGCGTGCGTTGATCCTGGATGCGCCCGAGACCGGCAGCGCGCCGCCGCCGACCTACCTGCCCACGCTGCGCCAGCTGATGTCGCACCGGCAAAGCTGGGGGATCGTGCTGGCGCGGTTCTTCCTGGACCCGATCTGGTGGCTGTTCGTGTCGTGGCTGCCGATCTACCTGGCCGAGACCTTCCACTTCGACATCAAGCAGATCGGCGCGTTCGCCTGGGTGCCGTTCGTCGGCGCGATGCTGGGCAGCCTGTGCGGCGGCTGGCTGTCCGGGCGGCTGATCGCGGCCGGCTGGAGCGTGGACCGCGCGCGCAAATGGACCATCACCCTGGGCGGGGCGATCATGGCGCCGGCGCTGCTTGGCGCCGTGCAGGCGGCCGACCCGCGCATGGCGGTGCTGACGATTGCCGCCGTGCTGTTCGGCTTCCAGATCGCCATCGGCAATATCCAGACCCTGCCCGGCGATCTGTTTGCCGGCAAATCGGTCGGCTCGTTGGCCGGCATCGGCGGCATGGCCGCAGTGGCCGGCACCTTGATCACCACCTGGCTTGTCCCGGTGATGACCGCGACCTCGTACGCCCCGATGTTCATCCTGGTCGCTGCGCTGGTGCCGGCCTCGCTGGCCGCGCTGTGGCTGGTCACCGGCCGCATCCACCGACTCGACGCACCGGGCACCTGACCGTGCCCGCTGCCTTCTCCGCTTTGCCCACACCAACAGGACATACCCGCATGCAATTCCACGACAAGGTCGCCATCGTCACCGGCGGTGGCCGCGATATCGGCCGCGCCATCTCGCTCAAGCTGGCTGCGGCCGGCGCCAAGGTCTGCATCAACTACGCCAACGACGACGCCAGCGCGCGCGACACGCTGGCGCAACTGCAGGCCGCCGGCGGCCAGGGCATCCTGCACCGCGCCGACGTCACCGACGCCACCGCCGTGGCCGGCATGCTGACCGCCACCCGCACCGCCTTCGGCCAGCACATCGATGTGCTGATCAACGTGGCCGGCGGCATGCTGGCACGCAAGCCACTGGCCGATATCGACGAGGCCTTCTTCCATCAGGTGATGGACCTCAACCTCAAATCGGTCTACCTGACCACCCAGGCGGTGGCGCCGCATATGCGCGAAGGCGGCGCCATCGTCAATTTCGCCTCGCTTGCCGGGCGCGATGGCGGCGGACCGGGCGCGGCCATCTACGCCACCGCCAAGGCGGCGGTGATGACGTTCTCGCGCGCGATGGCCAAGGAACTGGGCCCGCGCGGCATCCGCGTCAACGCACTGTGCTGCGGCATGATCTCCACCCGCTTCCATGACGACTTCACCAAGCCGGAAGTGCGGGCCTTCGTTGCCAATGCCACCCCGCTGCGACGCGAAGGCCGCCCGGACGAAGCCGCCGATGCGGCGCTGTACCTGGCATCGGATGCGGCCAGCTTCATCAATGGCGCCAACCTGGACGTCAACGGCGGCGTGTTCTTTTCCTGATCGACAACGGAGTCTTGCGCATGGCCTGGCGATGGATGATGACTGCGACACTGGGCGTCTTGCTGGCGGGCCCGGCCACTGCGCACCCGGCACCACGCTGGGTGCCGGCCTGGATCGCCTCGGCGACGCCGGACCGGCTCGACGGCGGCGCCGACACGCCGCTGCACTTTGCCGATGAAACGGTGCGCCAGGACATGCGCCTGGGCAGTGCGGCAGTGGCCTTGCGCGTGCGCATCAGCAACGAGCTGGGCACCGCACCGCTGACGATCGGTGCGGGCACCGCGCGTCTGCTCGGCGGCGCCGGGGACGCGCAACCGCTGCGCTTCGATGGCCGCGCCAGCGTGACCGTGCCGCCCGGTGGCGTGCTGCTCAGCGACCCGGTGCCGTTGCGCGCACCGGCATTGGGCGAGGTGGCGGTCAGCCTGTATTTCCCCACGCCGGCGCGTCCGGCGGTACGCCGTACCGCATTGCGGGTGGTCAAGGGCCAGGCCGAGGTGCCGGACAGCAAGGCCTTGGCGTATCGCCAGAACGTCATCTCCGCCCTTTACGTCCAACCGCCGCATCCCCGCCAGACCGTGGTGGTGGCGCTGGGCGATTCGATCACCGAAGGCGCCACAGCCACCCGCGGCGCCAATGGCGATTGGCCGGCCCTGTTGGCCAGGCGGTTGGAGCAGCGTTGCCCCGGCAGCGTGGTGGTGCTCAACGCCGGCATCAGCGGCAACAAGCTGCTCGACGATGGCCGCAGCCCCAGCGCGCTGGCGCGGCTGGACCGCGACGTGCTGGCGCTGCCCGGCGTGGACCAGGTGATCCTGTTCGAAGGCATCAACGACATCCGCCACAGCGGTCCGCCGGATGCGATTGCCGGCCGCAATGCCGCCGACATGGTGCTGGGGTATCGCCAGATCGTGACCCGGCTGCAGCAACACGGCATCGCCGTGATCGGCGCCACGCTGACGCCGTTCGGCAACTCCGATCGCTACGAACCGGTGGCGGCGGCCACACGCCAGGCGCTCAACGGTTTCATCCGCGATGGGCAGGCATTCGATGCGGTGATCGACTTCGACGCCGCGCTGCGCGACCCCGCCAGGCCGGAGTGGCTGCCCGCCGCCCTGACCCGCGACTTCCTGCATCCCAACGATGCCGGGTATCAACGCATGGCCGAGTCGGTGGACCTGTCGTTGTTCTGCAAGGCTCGCTGAGCCGCCGGTCGCCAGGCAGCGGCGCGCATGCGCCAGACCTGCTGCTACGGCAGAGGTTCGGCGCCGACGCGGCGGCCATGTTGTCTTGCCGCAGAGTCGGTGTTTCAACCGACGTTGGTTGAAGCGCGTCGCTGCGTACCCGATACGTGTTCTGGCGTGCAAACGCGTTGCCCTACGCATCGCCGCGCGCACCGCCGTGCGCACGCGGGTGCAACAGCGCGAACGACCGTGCGTCTTCGTCGTTACCCACAATCAATCACCGCGCAGCCGCCTGGCCGGCCGTCAACGGCGCGCGGATTTTTTCTTGTCGGTCGGTGCGGCGGTGGCAGCGGGCGATGCATCCCGCCCCGCGCCCACGGTGGCCAATGCCATGTGGATCAACCCGGCGATCAACCGCCGCAGCACCATGACATTGTCGGCGGAGGCCTTGAGGCTGGTCGTGGCCAGGCGCAGGATGTAGGCAATGTCGGCAGCCGACATCGCGCTGTCGTCGCGTACATGCGGACTCAGCAACTGCACCAGCGTGGTTTCCATCTGCTGATACAACGCATCCAGCGCGGCGGGCGCATACACCCCGCAGTTGGCCACCAGATCGATGCCGTTGTCCGAGTCGATCACCGCCGCCACCGGCTCCAGCACCCAGATATCGAACAGATGCCGCAACTGGGTCTGCAGGTCCTGCGTATCGCGCACGCGCTGGGCGGTTTCGGCCATGCACAGCGCACGTTGGCGCGCCACCTGCGCGGCGAAGATCGCTTCCTTGTTGGCGAACGCGGCGTACAGCGACGGCCGCGACATCTGCGTGGCCTGCGCGATATCGCTCATGCTCACCTTGCGGTAGCCATGGCGCAGAAACAGCTGCAGCGCCGCGTCCATGACACGCTGCTCCTTGCTCGCGCCCGGCTGCGCGACGGACGCAGGCAGCACCCCGGAGGACTTTACACTTGACATTTTTTGTAAATAGGTAAACCTTACACGTTCCGCAGAGTGTAAAGCACCCACCCCATGACTTCGACCCACACGCCTTCCGACTGCCACGGCCGCCCCACCCGCGCCTATGCCGCCCTCGAAAAAGCGGGCGCGATGGTGCCATGGCAGTTCGAGCGACGCGCCGTGCGCGGCAATGATGTTGCGATCAAGGTGCTGTTTTGTGGCGTCTGCCATTCGGACCTGCATTCGGTGAACCAGTGGGCCAGCGAGTACCCACTGGTCCCCGGCCACGAAATCGTCGGCGAAGTCATCGAGCTCGGTGCGGACGTCGAAGGGTTGGCGCTGGGGCAGAAGGTGATGATCGGCACCATCGTCGATTCCTGCCGGCACTGCGCGCCTTGCCAGGCGCACGACGAAGTGTATTGCCGCGAGTTTCCGACGCTGACCTTCGATGGCCTGGACCGCGTCGACGGCAGCCGCACACGCGGCGGCTATGCGGAGTTCTATGTGTCCGACGCGCGCTTTGTGTATCCGCTTCCCGAGGGACTGGACCCGGCCGCCGCCGCGCCGTTGCTATGCGCCGGCATCACCAGCTTCGCGCCGCTGCACCGCTACGGGATCGGCCCCGGCCACACCGTGGGCGTGGTCGGCATCGGCGGGCTTGGCCACTTGGGCATCAAGTTCGCGCGTGCAATGGGCGCGCACGTGGTGGCCTTCACCACCTCGCCGAAAAAAGCGGCAGAAGCGCAGCGCCTGGGCGCGCACGAGGTGGTGCTGTCCACCGATACGGCGCAGATGCAGGCACAGGCCTTCCGTTTCGACTTCATTCTCGACACCGTCTCGCGCAGCTATCCGATGAACGACATGCTCAAGGCACTGAACCTGGACGGCACCTTGTGCACGCTGGGCCTGCCCGACCAGCTGGATTTTCGCCCGGTGATGCTGGCGATGGGCCGGCGCAAGGTCACCAGCTCCGGCACCGGCGGCACCGCCGATACCAAAGCGATGCTGGCGTTCTGCCAGCAGCACGGCATCGTCGCCGATATCGAGTTGATCCGCATGCAGGACATCAACGACGCCTTCGCACGCGTCCACGACAACGATGTGCACTATCGGTTCGTGATCGATCTGCAGGCATCGGGGTTGTAGAACGCGGCACGCCCAGCGCGCGCTGGCCCGCCTGCGCTCCAGCGTTTTTCAGCAGACTGATGTCGCCGGAGGTTTGCAGGATCGCCATGTCGCTACCGGCATCGTCGCGGCGATCCGCCTTGCGTTTTGCCACCTCGAAATCTGCATAGCCGACATTATGGCGGACCAGCTCCTTCCAGTAGATCTCGCCGCCACGCGCCAGCAGTGCGGGCTTGCCCTGCGCCCAGCTGGCGATCCGCGGCTGCGCGCGGTCGGCACGCCCACCAGCCAGTTCAACACCAACGAGGTTGCCGCCAGGATCATGCCGCCCGGCAGCCAGACGTCTTCTCCGATCAAGGCGTTCTGTACCGCACTTCCCAACAGCGCACGAGGCGCAGCACCTCGAACGGCGTGGACTGGCCTAGCGTGCATTTGCCGGTCATGCGCGTTAACAGCAAAACCACGCTATAGACTGCGGCCGCACGCAGCACGAACTCCCACCACGGCCTGCCAAGGCGCAGCATTTCGTAGAGGCGCTCGCGTGTTTCCACGTCCAGCAGCGTTTGCCCTGAACGCGGTTACGCGATTGCGCATGCAAGTGTGCAATCGGTGTACGGCAGGTCCCGCTAGCGATGAGGGCATCGCACCCAGGTTGGCTTGGGAACATCCACACTGCGCTGACGCTCATGCTCTCGGTCGTCTTGAGAACTCATCGAACGGTGCCGATGCCTCGGGGCAAAGCAGCGGATCTGCGGCTTGGCTGCAGGGCCCTTCCGCCCACCCTCGCCGGACACGCCACAAGTATGTCCGTGCAGGCGCTTACGCGGCACCCATGCCGCGTAAGCGCCCGCGACGGTGGGCGGGCAAGGGCCAGTCGAGAGGGCCGGTGTGCAGGGTTGCGAGCGGTGCATGCCGTGCGATGCGATGCAGTGCGGTCTGATCGGCTCTCTTCGATGCGAGCAATCTCGCTGCCATGCCGGCATCACTTCACTCGTTAGCGAAGGCGCGTCCAGCCAACACGTTCCCGCCATCGCTACAACGTTCGAGAGGGTGTGTTAGCCGCTTATTTTCCGCGCAACACCTGCGCCAGGAACGGGGCCGTGCGGCTGCCGCGATGCCGTGCAACCACATCAGGCGTACCAGCTACAACAACGTTGCCACCCGCACCGCCCGCGCCCGGCCCCATGTCCAGCACCCAATCGCTGCTGGCGGCCACGCGCATATCGTGTTCGACCACGACCACCGTATTTCCGGCGTCCACCAATCCTTGCAGCTGGGTCATCAAGGTATCCACGTCGGCCGGATGCAGGCCGGTGGTGGGCTCGTCCAGCACGTATACGGTGTCGCGCCGTTGCGCACGCTGCAGTTCGGTAGCCAGCTTGATGCGCTGCGCTTCGCCACCGGATAGCTCGGTGGCCGGTTGCCCAAGGCGCAGATAGCCTAGCCCCACTTCGCGCAATACCTGCAGCGGTCGCAGCACGCTGGCGTCGTCGGCAAAAAACGCTGCTGCCTGATCCACCGTCATCGCCAGCACCTGCGCGATGCTGTGCCCGCGCAGTTCGATTTCCAGCGTCTTGGCGTTGTAGCGCGCGCCGTGGCAGCTGGGGCACGGCGCGTAGACGCTGGGCATGAACAGCAACTCCACGTGTACCGAACCCTCCCCCTCGCAGGTGGCGCAGCGGCCCTTGGCGACATTGAACGAAAACTGCCCAGGGTCGTAGCGGCGGCGGCGCGCGGCCGGCGTTGCGGCAAACAACTTGCGTACCGGATCGAACAGGCCCGTGTAGGTGGCCAGATTGGAGCGTGGCGTGCGGCCGATCGGTTTCTGATCCACCCGCACCAGGCGACGCACCTGGTCGAGCCCGCCGACGATCGCACCGCCCAACGGCAGCTGCGTGCCACGCTCCAGCGGATCGACCGCCTCCTCGTCTTCTGCCTGCGTTTGTCCCAGATGCGCGGCCAGCAATTCCACCAACGCCTGGCTCACCAACGACGACTTGCCCGAGCCGGACACGCCGGTCACCGTGGTGAACACACCCAACGGCAGATCCACGTCCAGCGCGCGCACGTTGTTGCGGGTGATGCCGCGCAGCTGCAGCCAACCGGTGGCGGCGCGCGCATGGCTTAGCACCGCCGGTGGCGTGCCGAACAGATAACGTCGCGTGGACGATGCCTCCACAGCGTCCAGTCCCGCTGGCGGGCCGCTATAGAGCACCTGCCCGCCATGCACGCCTGCTGCAGGACCGACGTCCACGATCCAGTCCGCATGGCGGATCACATCCACCTCGTGTTCGACCACGAACACCGAATTGCCCGCCGCCTTGAGTTGATCCAGCGCGCCCAGCAGCGCCTGCGCATCGGCCGGATGCAGGCCCGCCGAGGGTTCGTCCATCACGTACACCACACCGAACAGCTGCGAGCGGATCTGCGTGGCGAGCCGCAGGCGTTGCAGCTCGCCCGGCGACAATGTCGGCGTACTGCGCTCCAGGCTGAGATAGCCCAGACCCAGCGCCTGCACCACCTCGATCCGTGCACGCAAATCGGCGGCGATGCGTTGCGCGGCGATCGCCTGTTCCGGATGCGCGTCAGCCTGCGTGCGTCTGTCGTTGCGCTTGCGCTTGCCATCGCCACCTTCGGCAGCGGGGCGCAGCAATTCGGCGACCTCATCCAATGGCCGGCGCGACAGTTCGCCGATATCCAGCCCGGCAAAGGTCACAGACAGCGCCTCGCGCCGCAGCCGCTTGCCCTCGCACTGCGGGCACTGCGTGCTGATCAGGTACTGCGCCACGCGCTTTTTCATCTGCGCGCTTTGAGTGGTGGCAAAGGTGTGCAGCACATAGCGCCGCGCACTGGTGAACGTGCCCATGTAACTGGGCTCTTCCTTGCGACGCAGCGCGCGCTTGACCTCGTCCAGGTCGTAACCGGCGTACACCGGCACCACCGGTTGCTCGTCGGTGTAGAGAATCCAGTCGCGGGTTTTCTTCGGCAGCGTGTGCCAGGGCACATCGACGTCGTGGCCCAGCGTGGTGAGGATGTCGCGCTGGTTCTGCCCATGCCAGGCACCGGGCCACGCGGCCACCGCACGATCGCGGATGCTCAGCGTGCGATCGAGCACCATCGTCGCTTCGGTGGCATCGTAGATGCGCCCCAACCCGTGACATGTGGGGCACGCACCGGCCGGGGTATTGGGCGAAAATCCATCGGCATAGATGATCTCCTGCCCCGGTGGATAATTGCCCGCACGCGAATACAGCATGCGCAAGGAATTGGAGATGGTGGTGACGCTGCCCACCGACGAGCGCGCACTCGGCGCGCCGCGCGCCTGCTGCAAGGCCACCGCCGGCGGCAGGCCTTCGATGGAATCCACTTCCGGCACGCCGACCTGGTCGATCAGGCGCCGCGCATACGGCGAGATCGAATCCAGATATCGACGTTGCGCCTCAGCGAAAATGGTGCCGAACGCCAGCGACGACTTGCCCGAGCCGGACACCCCGGTGAACACCACCAGCGCATCGCGCGGGATGTCCACGTCCACGTTCTTGAGGTTGTGCTCGCGCGCACCGCGCACACGCACCAGGCCAGAGGACGACGAGTTTGCGTTGGACATGACCACCAGACCGACATTCGACAACGCATTAGCCTAGCGCGGCGCGCATGCAGCCGATGTCGTCGTCGCATCGTTTAGGTGCAGCCGAGTGCTTTAAGTCAACAGCCTGGTTAATCGAGGGCGCGGTGCCCTCACCGCTCGCGGGACACGCCGTGAATCCGTCCGTGGAGGCTCGGTGGCGGCATCCATGCCGCCACACGGTCCCGCAAGCGGTAAGGACACCGCACCAGAGAGTTGGTCGGTAGCGAGATGAAAGCCGGCCACTTCGCGACTTGCGTTGGCTTGCTGGTGCCAGTCGCAGAGCTGCATTTGAGCCAGCGAGTCAGAAGTACACCATGCATCTTGTAACTCTGCGCACCGACCATCTCCGGTGGTCCTTGCCCGCCCACCGTCGCGGGACCTTACGCGGCATGGATGCCGCGTAAGAGCCTTATCTGTTCGGATTCTGGCAGTTTAGGTGTCGAGAGCCGACGTGGGCCACCGTGAGAGCCTGGATCATTGCCGATCGTCGTGTAGCTGGGTGCCCACGCCGGCGGACGGGCAAGGACCCTGCAGCCAGGCAGCAGCGCTTCCGCCCTGTGATCGCCGCATGCATGGCATCCAATCTTCGCGAAAAAATCGAGATCTCGCGTCCCCACAAAATCGCGATCCCGTAGTCCAAACGTAGCCAGAAAGCGCGCGATCAACGCGGCAGGTAACTGGGGACGGTGAATTCAGGGGCAGCATGTATGCGTGATGCACACGCACCTGCCGATAGCGGCGCCTGCCTTGATGGCGACGGGGTCGCTGCGTTGGCCGACTTAAGGCTGTGCGTCCAACCAGGCTTCCAACGCCGCAGCCGGTAGTGGCCGTGAGAACAGATAGCCCTGCAGCACTTCGCAGCCCAGATCGGCGAGAAACAGACGCTGCGCTTCGTTTTCGACGCCTTCGGCGACCACATGCTTGCGCAGATGCGCGCCGATGCGCAGCACCGAAGTGGTGAGGGCGCGAGCGTCTTCGCTGTGTTCGATGTCGCGGACGAAGCTCATGTCCAGCTTGAGTTCGTCGATCGGCAGACGGTGCAGATGGCTCAGGCTGGAATAGCCGGTGCCGAAGTCATCCAGCGACAGTGCGATGCCGGCTTCGCGAATCGCGTGCAGATTTTCCAGCACGCCTGGCTGGCCGGACAACATCACGCTTTCGGTCATTTCCAGGGTGAGGTCCGATGGCAGCACGCCTTCTTCGGCAATCAGCCCAAGCAGGTCGGGCAGCATGCGAGGGCTTTCGAAACTGCTGGCCGACAGATTCACCGACACGTGCGTCACCGGCACGTCGCGCTGGCGCCAGTCGGCGATCTGCCGACAGGCGCGGCGCAGCACCCAATCGTTGAGCTGCGGCATCATGCCTTGCTCTTCGGCAACCTGCAGGAAGCGCGCAGGCGAGATGGTGCCGAGGTGCGGGTGATTCCAGCGCAGCAGTGCTTCCACGCCATACAACGCGTGCGGCGCGGCGCTAAGCAGTTGCGGTTGGTAATGCAGTTGCAGCTCGTCGCGCTCGATCGCCTGACGCAACTCCGCTTCCAGTGCCACGCGCTCCTGCGCCATGCGATTCATGTCGGAACTGAAAAAGCGGAAACGTCCGCCGCCTTCCTGCTTGGCGCGATTCATCGCCAGGTCGGCATGCCGCAGCAGGATGGTGATGTCGCTTCCGTCTTCGGGAAACATCGCCACGCCGATGCTGGCAGACGGATGCACGGTCATGTGGCCCACCGGTAACGGGCCGGCGATGCTGCTCAGCAGGCGCTCTGCGGTGGCGCTGGCCTGCTCGGCACTGCATTGCGGCAAGGCCAGTGCAAATTCATCGCCGGCCACGCGGGCCAGCATGGCGGTAACGGCCAATTGCTCGCTGATCCGTAGCGCGATGTCGCGCAACAACGCATCGCCGGCCGCATGCCCCTGGCTGTCGTTGATCAGTTTGAAACGATCGATATTGACGAACATCAGCGCAACCGGTTCGCCTGCGTACTCGGCCTGGGTCAACGCCTGCTCGGCGCGCGCGCTGAACATGATGCGGTTGGGCAGGCCGGTCAGCCCATCGTAGAAGGCGAGTTGATGCACGCGTTGGCGGATCTGCTCGCGTTCCAGTGCCAGCGTGCACAACTGCTGGCACAGGTCGGTGAGGCGGACATGCCAGGCGTCGGCGCGCTGCGGCTTGCGGTAATACAACGCAAAGGTGCCGAGCACGCGCGAGCTGTTGGACCGGATCGGGGTGCTCCAGCACGCGCGCAAGCCCATGGGCAGCACCAGTTCGCGATACTGCGCGAACAGCGGATCGGTGGCGATGTCCTCCACCATCACCGCGCGGCCGCGCCAGGCAGCGGTACCGCAGGCGCCGGCGTTGGGCGAGATCTTCAGCCCGTTGAGTGCTTCGGCGTACTCGGATGGCAGGCTGGGCGCAGCCAGCGAATGCAGGCGGCCCTGATTGTCGACGCTCGTCACCGTGGCCACCACGTCTGGTGCAATGCGTTCGACTTCGGTGCAGATCAGCGTCATCACCTCGACCAATGGCCGCTCCTGCACCAGCGCTTCGAGCACGCGATGCTGCAGCACCTCGTGCATCTTGGTGTCGGTGATGTCGGTCAGCACCGCGATGTAATGCGATGGATTGTGCCTGGCGTCGTAGATCGGGTTGAAGTTGAGCGAGATCCACAGCGGCGTGCCGTCCTTGCGGTACACCAGCAGGTCGGCCTGGGTGTGCTGCAAGGCATCGGCGCGTTCGCGCACGCGAGCGACTTCGTTCTGGTCGCTTTGCGCGCGGGTGAGGACATCGGAAGGGCGCCGGCCCACCAGTTCGGCTTCGGTGTAGCCGAACATGCGCTCGAAGCCGTCGTTGGCGTAGAGCAGGCACGATTGCAGGTCGCAGATGAGGATGGCGCTGCTGCTGCCATCCAGCGCTTCTGCGAGCAGGCGCGAACGTCGGTCCTGCGGATGTTCGCCAGCCTTGGCGATGCCCGCGGTGACCGGGCAGGATTTGAGCGAGCCGCTGTCGGACAGGCTGGTCACCATCTGACTGAGATGCGTGGGATTGTCCGCCAGCGGATGTGCAGCGCCCTCGGAGGTGGTCCCCGCTGTGCGGGGCACCTCCGCCTGCTCGGTCGAACGCGGCGGCAGCGCGGTCATGTGGGAATCAGCGTGCCTGGGCCGACAGCGCGATCAGGCGTTCGGCGATACGTTCCAATGGCAGCACTTCCTGCGCGGCACCAAGTTTGTAGGCGGCACCGGGCATGCCCCAGACCACGCTGGTGGCCTCGTCCTGCACCAGGGTAGGCGCGCCGGCCTGCAGCATTTCCAGCAAGCCGCGTGCGCCGTCGTCGCCCATGCCGGTGAGGATGGCGCCGACCGCATTAGGGCCGGCATTGGCGGCGACCGAACGAAACAACACGTCGACCGCCGGCTTGTGGCGATTGACCGGCGGGCCGTCGTCGATACGGCAGCGCCAGCGGGCGCCGTCGCGGATGATGCGCAGGTGCTGGCCGCCCGGCGGCAGATAGGCATGGCCGGGCAGGATCGCTTCGCCATCGCTGGCTTCGCGCACCGACATGGCCGAGTGGCGATCGAGGCGTTCGGCGAATGCGGTGCTGAAGCTGGCCGGCAGGTGCTGGGTCATCACCACGGCCGGTGCGTCTGCGGGCATGCGCTCCAGCACCACACGCAGGGCTTCGGTGCCGCCTGCCGAGGCGCCGATGGCGATCAGGCGGTCGGTGGTGCGGAAGCGCAGCGCGCTACCGGCGACAGGTGCCGATTGCATGTCCAAGGTGAGCTTGGGCGCGCTGGGACGGTTGAGCGCGCTGACCTTGGCTTTGGCGGCCATCTTGACCTTGCTGACGATTTCTTCGGCATAGCCTTCCAGCCCGCGCGCGACGTCGATCTTGGGCTTGGAGACGAAATCCACCGCACCCAACGACAACGCCTGCAAGGTGGTGTCGGCGCCACGTTCGGTCAGCGAGGAGATCATCACCACCGGGGTGGGGCGCAGACGCATGAGGTTTTCCAGGAACACCAGCCCGTCCATGCGCGGCATTTCCACATCCAGCGTGATCACGTCCGGATTGAGGCGTTTGATCTTTTCGCGCGCCAGGATCGGGTCGGCGGCCGAGCCGATGACTTCGATGCCGGGATCGCGCGACAGGATTTCGGTGAGCATCTGACGTACGACCGCCGAATCGTCGACGATCAATACACGCACAGGAGTTTCCAGCGTCATTCGAACAACTCCACTCCACCGGTGACCGGTGCTTTGGACAGACGGGCGCGCACGGCCGATTCGGCGGCGGCGACCTCGGCTTCGTGTGCATGCGGCAAGCGCTGCACCACGACGCGTCCGGTCGTCGGGAAGAACCACACCTTGCGCGGATGGATGCCGCACAGATCTTCGGCAATGATGGGAATGTGTTCTGCCATCAGGTACTGACGCACGAACTCGGCGTTGCGGGTGCCGACCGGGTTGCTGGTAAAGCCTTTGAGCACGTTGGCGCCACCGAAGACCTTGGCCTCGATCCGCTTGCGATGCGCGCCGCGCTTGAGCATATCGTTGATCAGCAACTCCATCGCATAACTGCCGTAGCGCGCGGGTGCGCCATCGCCGACCTGGCCTTCCGGCAGCAGGAAGTGGTTCATGCCGCCGATCTTCAGGACCGGGTCGCGCAGACAGGCGGCAACACACGATCCCAAGGTGGTCGTCAATGCGGTGTCGTCGTCCACCACCAGGTACTGGGTGGGCAGCAGCTTGGCGGTGATGGTCTGGAACCGCGAGTCGCGGTAGCGCATGACATCGTCCACTTGCACGGCCGTACTCATTTGGCCGCTCCCGCGCGCGGGGAGCGCCGATACAGCGTGCGCCCGCACGGCTGGATCAGGTCGGACGCGTGCAGGTAGTTCTCCGAGTGCCCGGTGTACAGCAGGCCGTCGTCGCCCATGTGGCTGACCAGACGCGACAGGATGCCGCGCTGGGTGGGCTTGTCGAAATAGATCATCACGTTGCGGCAGAACAGCGCCGCATACGGGCCGCCGACGTCGTAGCGCGGGGCCAGCAGATTCAACTGTTTGTATTCGATGAGCTGGCGCAGCGCCGGAATCACCCGGCACTTGCCTTCGTTGGGGCCGCTGCCGCGCTGGAAATACTTGCGCTTGATCGATGCATCCAGCGAGGCGACGCGGTCGATGGCATAGACGCCGCGCGAGGCGGTTTCCAGCACCTGGGTATCGACGTCGGTGGCGATGATGCTCACCGGCGGCGTCAGCGAGCCGAAGGCTTCGCAGGCGGTGATGGCGATGGAGTAGGGCTCCTCGCCGGTGGAGGCCGCACACGACCAGATCTTCAACGGTGCCTGCGAGGCGCGCTTTTGCAGTTCTTCGCGCAGCTTGTCGAAGTGATGCGGCTCGCGGAAGAACGAAGTCAGATTGGTGGTCAGCGCATTGGTGAACGCCTGCCATTCTTCTTCGTCGTTACCTGCTTCCAGCTGGTCCAGATAGTCGCGGAAGGAGCGCAGGCCGAGCACGCGCAGACGACGCGATAGCCGGCCATACACCATGTCGCGCTTGGCCGGAGCCAGAGCGATGCCGACACGCTGATAGATCAGATCGCAAACGCGCTTGAAATCGCGGTCGCCAAAATCAAATTCGCGTGTGTCTGAAGCCGAAGTCGTGGTGGTCGTCATATCCGTACGCGTCGTTAGCTGACACTGGATATCGGCCATATAGCCATACAACTGAAGCGCCAATGCAGTGATGGCGTACGGTTAGATCCGATTGTGCTTTGTCACCAGGCCAGGGCTGCGGCGCTGTGGGGCCGGTCCGGTGTGCGGCGAAGGCGGCGCACAAACACAACGCCCCGGCAGTGCCGGGGCGTTGTGGGAGACAGCGGTGGATCAGAACTCCTGCCAGTTACCGTCGGCCAGTGCGGCCTTTGGCTTGGCGTGCGGCGTCGCTGCCGTTGCATGCGCTACCGGTTTGGCTGCGCTCTTCACTGCGACCGGGCGCGAGGCGACCGCCTGCAGGCGTGCGGGCGGGGCGACGTGCGCGGCCGGCTCGTCCAGCTTGAACACCGAGACCGCTTCGGCCAGATGACCGGCCTGCTCTTCCATCGAGCGGGCGGCAGCCATGGCTTCTTCCACCAGGGCGGCATTCTGCTGGGTGGTCTCGTCCATCTGGGTGATGGTCTGGTTGACCTGCTCGATGCCGGCCGACTGCTCCTGCGAGGCAGCGGAGATCTCGCCCATGATGTCGGTGACGCGCTGCACGCTGGCAACGATCTCGGCCATGGTGGTGCCGGCCTTGCGCACCAATGCCGAGCCTTCGGCCACCTTGTGCACGGAGTCGTCGATCAAGCCCTTGATCTCCTTGGCCGCTGCGGCCGAGCGCTGTGCCAGGGTCCGCACTTCCGAGGCGACCACGGCAAAGCCGCGTCCCTGTTCGCCGGCACGTGCGGCTTCCACCGCAGCGTTCAGGGCCAGGATGTTGGTCTGGAACGCGATCCCGTCGATGACCGAGATGATGTCTGCGATCTTCTTGGACGAAGCTTCGATGCCCGACATGGTGGTGACCACCTGCGAGACCACGTCGCCGCCCTGCGAGGCCACACCGGTAGCGCCGATGGCCAGTTGATTGGCCTGACGTGCGCTTTCGGCGTTCTGCCTGACGGTGGAGGTGAGCTCTTCCATCGAGGCAGCGGTTTCTTCCAGGTTGGCGGCCTGCTGCTCGGTGCGATGCGACAGGTCGCTATTGCCCGAGGCGATTTCGCCGGCCGCCGAATTGATCGCGGTGGACGAGACCTTGATGCGCCCGACAATGTCGGCAAGCTGGGTGGCGGTGGCATTGGCATCGTCGCGCATCTGCGCGAACACGCCGCTGAACTCGCCTTCCATGCGTACGGTCAGGTCGCCACGCGACAGCGCAGAGAGCAGGGCGGAGATCTGTTGCAGGCTGCCGGCATTGGCGTCCAGCAAGCCGTTGAGCTGCTGGGCCAGCTGCAGGAAGAAGCCCTGCTTGCCGTCGGTTTCCACCCGGCCGCTCATGTCGCCGCTGGCAGCGGCGCGCACGATGCGGGCCACTTCGTCTTCGACCTGGACTTCGATGGTGCGGTCGCGCCATTCGCAGACATCGCCGCTCGCTTCGCCTTGCTCGTTCTTGATGACGGTGACGGTCTGCATCACCACGAACTCGCCGTAGCGCTCTTCGAAGCTGGTGATGCCGTCGCGTTCCAGCGTAGCAATGGCGTTGCGCACAGTCGCTTCGGGCAGGCCGAGGTAGCTGATGTGCTGGCCGATGACATTGCCGGCATCGAACTCGGGCGCGGACAGACGGATGCTGCCTTCGTAATGCGTCACCAGCTTCAGGAACGCCTCGTTGGCGTAGATGATGGTCCGATCGGTATCGGTGATGAAGGTGCCGGTGGAGGACTTGTCCAGCGCAGTGCGGATACGCAGGTTCTCGTCGGCGATCTTCTGATCGCGTTCGATGCGCTCCTTCAGATCCCGCTGCATGCGCTGCATGGAGCGCATCAACTCGCCCACTTCATCCTTGCCCTGCACATTGATCTGGCCATCCAGCTTGCCGCCGGCAATCTCGGTGGCGGTGCTGACCGCGCCGCGCATGCTGCGCACGATGGAACGTGCGAACAGGAAGGCCAGGCCCAAGCCACCGGCGACGCCGATCAGCAGCACCACCACGGTCAGGGTGACCGAGGTCGCATGGACGTTTTCGGCCTTGCTTTTGGCTGCCTGCGCCAGACGGTTGTCTTCGGCGATCAATGCAGCCAGCGATGCCTGCGCCTTGGCGTGCAGCGTGCGCGTCTCGCCGACGAAGGTATCCACGGCATCGTCGGGCAGATTCAGTTCCAGCATTTCGTTGACGCTGGCGTAGGAGGCCGAAGCCTTCTTCCAGTCCGCAACAAAGTTGGCGAACAGCTTCTTCTGCTCCGGGCTTTCGATCAGGCGGGGATAGTCCTTGATCGTTGCCTGGATCTGGCCGTCCAGCTCGGTGGCACGGGCCTTGGCTTCGGCCTTGACCGTGTCGCTGGCGCGGACCAGCCCCTGATAGGACGAGTTGCGGAATTCGCCAAGCATGCCGCGCAGGTCGCCTGCTTCGCGCACGCTGGACATGGTGTTGCCAGCCAGGTCACTGGTGACGTTGTTGAGCGAGGCCAGGCCCGAGTAGGCGATGACGCCCTGCACCAGCAAGATCAGCAGCACAATGCCGAATGCAAGCATCAGCTTGGGCATCAATTTCAGATTGTTGATCCATTGCATTGACACGATTCCCATAGAAGGTCAGTGCGCATAACGCAGACAGCACAACGCCACGCGCAAGGCGTGGCGATGCACCATGCAATTACTTGATGGTGGCGAGCTTCAGGCTGGCCGGCGAGCTGACTTCGATTTCGGCACGCGAGCTGTCGCGCTGGATCTTGCCGAGGACGCAGACGTCCTTGCCTTCCAGGGTTTCCGGGGCGAAGCTGAACTTGCCGCGGTTGGCGCCATTGATGCGGGCCGAGAAGGTGTGGCGCGGGAACATGCCACCCATGTACAGGAAGGTGGGTTCGCCTTCCGAGCTCTGCGCGTACTTGGCCTTTTCGACCTTGCCGCATACCATGCCGTCCTTGCCGACGAAACGGGTCGCCATTTCCGGCGGAATCATTTCCTGCGACTGGGCCGACAACGTGGGAGCAACGATGACGAGCGCAGCAACGGGGAGGAGCGAGAGCAGGAACTTCATTGGGATTCTCCAGAATCAAAAGTCGAACGTTGACCCGTTTGTGTTCGCGGGCTTCTATTCAGCTATCGGCTAGCCGGCGTTCAACTTGAATCCAAAGAATGTGATTTAAGTCACAAATCAAGCGTGTGGTGCATCTGGTGTCAGGGCGCTCCCGACACCAGATGGTCTTAGCTGCAATCGCCAGGCGCCGCAGACGCGGTCAGGCCGGTACGGCGGTTGTCAGTGACGCTGCATCACGCAGCTTCTTCCGCCAGGTGCTGCTGGCCGAGTTCGGCGCTGTCCAGCAGGGTTTCGATATCCAGCAGGATCAGCATCCGATCGTCCTGGGTGCCGATGCCGGAGATGAAGCGGGTATCGACCGAAGCGCCGAATTCGGGCGTCGGGCGGATCTGGTCGTCGTTGAGCGGGATCACGTCGGAGACGCTGTCCACCACGATGCCGACCACGCGGTCTTCGACATTGAGCACGATCATCACGGTGAAGGCGTCGTAGCGCGCTTCTTTCAGGCGCAGCTTCAGGCGCAGGTCGATCACCGGCACGATGGTGCCGCGCAGGTTGATCACACCCTTGATGTAGTCGGGCGCGTCCGGCAGACGGGTGACCGAATCGTAGCCGCGGATTTCCTGCACCTTCAGGATGTCCACGCCGTAGTGTTCTTCGCCCAGGGCGAAGCTGAGGAATTCACCACCTGTGCCGGTGGCAGTGCTTTTATCGTTCATGGAAACTCCGGGCGTTGCGGCTGAGTGTGAGGGTGCGGCAGAAAGCTGCAGCAAGAAAGCGATGCCTTAGCTACATCGGCGAGGTGCGCAGCAACTTTAGGTATGTACGGCATCCGGTGCGGGTCAGTTCAGAACACGCCGCTCTTGCGCGCGTTGCGCTGGCGGTCGATCCGGAAGATGTAGCGCTGGATGGTTTCGTCCGCACCACGCGGCAAGTCGCTGAATTTCATGCCGATGCGAAATCCTTCGCTGCCGTTGGGCAGCGCCTGCTTGTACTGGCTGCACACCGTCAGGGGCAGCGCGATGGGTGCGGTGTCGGGCAGTTGCAGCGTGCAGTTTCGGTAGGTGCGTTGCGGTTCCAGCAGCGGCATGCCATCGGTCAGTGCGACGGCCAATCCGCCACTGCTGATGTCGATCACGCGCACCTGCAGATTCAGCGTCTCGCCCTGGGCGTCGTCCTGGCGAATGGTGCAGATGGGCGAGTCGGTGATCGGGGTTGCCAGCCGGTACGATTCGCGCCGCTGCATGTGATACATCGTGGAGGGCAGGTCGGCGCGGAAGGCGACGTGCGTGTCGCGTTCGATCCGTTGCACGGTTTCCAGCCGGAAGCGGATGTTGATCCGCTCCAGCTGGGCGTAGCAGAGCAGGAACTTGGCGTCTTCGATGGCGCGGTTGGAGGTGTCGTTGTGGCTGCCGTCCAGGATCACGCAGTCGTCGTCCTCGTCCACCTCCAGCACGGCGGTAGGCACGGCCATGTCGCGGCCGGCCACGTGCATGGTCACGATGGCGCGCTGGTCGAGCAGCTGGCGCAGCAGGCCGCGGATCTGGCGCCTGTTTTGCAGCAGATAGCGCTCGTCACCGTTGGCGAGATCGTCGGCGTCTTGGTCCAGCTCTGAGGTATCGCCTTGGGACATGGGCACAGGCACAGTGGCAGCGGGATTGCGCCCGGATGGTTTCCCGGCGACGCCTAGATATCGGCGGCAATATCAAATCTTTAAGTTGTGTGACAGCCTGGTCCTTGCCGGCGCTTCGCCTGGGCGAGGCGCCGGCCGACCTTGGGCAATGGGTGGGTGACGCGTCACCGCGCTACGACGCGGCGGCGTGCGCCGCATTGCGCATGGCGGCGCCTCGCCTGCCTCGTCCCTGGCCGACGGCGCGCACTGGGTGCGTCATCGGCCTGGCCGTTACATCAGCTGTAGCACTGGCGTGCGCTGGCCAGCAAGGTGCTCAGGCGATCCTGCTGCTCCAGGCGGAACACCGCCACCGCGTCCACCAACTGCGCGGCCTGGTCTTCCATCGCACGTGCCGCTGCGGTGGCTTCCTCCACCAATGCGGCGTTCTGCTGGGTGGTTTCGTCCATCTGGGTCACGGTCTGATTGACCTGGGTGATGCCGGCGGCCTGCTCGCGCGAGGCGCTGGTGATCTCGCCCATGATGCCGGTGACGCGCTGCACCGAGCTCACCACCTGCTGCATGGTGCTGCCTGCTTCGGCGGCGAGTGTGGCACCGTTGCCGATGCGGGTGACCGAGTCTTCGATCAGGTGCTTGATCTCCTTGGCGGCGGCAGCCGAGCGCTGTGCCAGCGTGCGGACTTCCGACGCCACCACGGCAAAGCCACGCCCCTGTTCGCCGGCGCGAGCGGCTTCCACTGCGGCGTTCAAGGCCAGGATATTGGTCTGGAAAGCGATGCCATCGATCACGCTGATGATCTCGGCGATCTTCTTGGACGAGGCGTCGATCTCGGCCATGGTGGTGACCACGCGGTCGACCACATCGCCGCCCTGGGCCGCCACGCCGGCGGCATCCAGCACCAACCGGTTGGCCTGGTCGGCGTTGTCGGCGTTCTGCTTGACGGTGGCGGTGAGCTCTTCCATCGAGGCGGCGGTTTCTTCCAGTGCGGCGGCTTGCTGTTCGGTGCGCCGCGACAGGTCGCCATTGCCGGTGGCGATTTCGGTGGCGGCCGAGTTGATCGCCAGCGACGAGTCCTTGATCCGGCGCACGATGCCGGCGAGCTGGTCGGCAGTGGCGTTGGCATCGTCGCGAATGGTGGCGAACACGCCTTGCAGGTCGCCTTCCATGCGCGCGGTCAGATCGCCTTGCGACAGCGACGAGAGCAGCGACGACACGCGCGACAGACCGTCGGCGTTGTTGTCCAGCAGCGCGTTGAGCTGCTGGGCGAGCAGCAGCAGGAAGCCGTGCTTGCCTTCCAGGCCGACACGCTCGCTCAGGTCGCCTGCGGCGGCCGCCTGGACAATGCGTGCGACTTCATGTTCGACCTGTACTTCCTGGGTGCGGTCGGCCCACTCGACCACATAGCCCATGCGTTCGCCGGCCGCGTCCAGGACCGGGCTGACCACTTCGCGCAGGATGCGGCCACCGACCTCGATCTGTGCGGTATGCGCGCCGCTGAGCCGTGCCAGCATGTCGGCGTGTTGCGCGGCGTTGCGGTGGAACTGATCGATGCGGGTATCGCTGAGGGCATCGACATCGAAGCTGGGCAGGTCGCGGCGCAGCGCATCCTGCACGCTGGTGAGCATGCGCTGCAACGGACGGTTGGCATACACGATGCGGCGGTCGGCGTCGGCGATCATCACGTTGGTGCTGACGTCGTCCAGCGCGGTGCGCACGCGCAGTGCCTCGCTGGCGATCAGATGGTCGCGCTGCAGGCGCGCGCGCAGATCGTCGCGCATGGTGCGGGCGCTGCCCAGCAGGCGACCGAGTTCGTCGTGCCGGTCGATCTCGATCGGGTTGTCCAGGCGCCCGGCGGCGACGTCGCCAAGCACGCGCTCCACCGCCAGCAATGGCCGGGTGATCATCTTGCGTGCGGCGATGAACACCACCGCGATGCACAGCATCAGCACCACCAGCGAGAACAGCAGCATGCTGCCCATCAACGCATCCAGCGGACCGTCGATGGCGCTGCGCGGCTGGGCGCCGATCACCGCCCATTGCCACGCTGCGTAGCGCTGCGCAGTGACTTCGAATGCCTGGCTGTTGCCCTTGGCGTCGCGCAACTGCAGGCTGGCGCTGGGCAACTTGCCGTCCAGCACCGATTGCAGCAGTGCCTGCTGGTTGGCCGGCACCAGGGTCGCCAGCGTGGCGGGCGTGCCCGGCGGCGCGGCGATGACCTGGCCTTGATGCTCGCCGGGGGCCATATCCACGATGACGAAGTAACCGTCCTGGCCCAGCGTGGTGGTGCTGACCTGCGACTTGAGCGCGGCCAGTCCCTGGGTGTAGTTGCGGCCGACGAACAGCGCGCCGATCACGTCGCCGGCGGCATTGCGCAGCGGCTGATAGTGGGTCATGTACTGCTCGCCGAACAGCTGCGCCTGACCGGTGAAGGCCTTGCCTGCGGCCAGTGCTGCATAGGCCTTGCCCTTGCGGTCGAGCAGGGTGCCGATCACGCGCTCGTTCTGCTTGTTGCGCAGCGAGGTGGTGATGCGCACGAAGTCGTCGCCGGTACGCGCGAAGATCGTCGCGACACCGCCGGTGGCCTGCGCAAAGCGGTCCACCACGTTGAAGTTGAGGTTGAGCGTCTGCGTTCCGGCACGTAGCGACGGCGTGTTCTGCTCGCCGATGGTCACGGTGGTGGCAGTGTCGAGTTCGCGTGCGCCGGCGGGAAGCATGTCGTCGAACACGCTGCCCAGGCGCTGGGTGCCTTCGGTGAGGGTGACGTCGTACATCGCCACCGACTGCTGCATCAGCCGCGTGCTGGAGCGTAGTTCGGCCTTGACCTGGGATTCGATACCGCTGGCGGACTGGCGATAGATGGTCATGGCCAGCAGGCCAAGGGAGAGGGCAATGACCAGCGTGAGAAGCGCGGACAGTCGGGTGCCGACCGAGAGCCGGTTGAAAGAGTGCATGAGGGAGTCGACCTTGCCCGGGGGAGGGCGTTACGAATGCGTGAGGTCAGTAGCGGCTGCTTAAGTGCGAAATTGATCGTTTTTCGCAGGCAAAGTCACAAAATATGCGCTGATCGGAGTTTTTCTGACCTGTAAGCGGTTTCAGCCGGGGTTGTCTCTTGCCGCCGTGAGATGGATGAAAGTTATGAAAACGTGAAATATAAGGAGGGCTTCGGACGCTCGTGGTGCGCTGACCCATCGATCACACGCTAAAAAAGAAAGGGCCGCGTCCCCTCGCAAGGACGCGACCCTCAACATCCGCCAGCAGCGGATCAAATGTCCTCAATGCGCTCCGGCGGTGACGCCTCGGCGCCCGATGTGACTGTGGTGCCTGGCGATGGTGCATGAGCGGCGACAGAACACCACGGGCGCCGATGCGGTTGGGGTGGCCGGCGTTCGGAACCCGAATCCAGGTCTACAGGCCGACGCCGAGCGCAGCGCCCGCCAGCCGCGCAATCGCGTGATCGCGCAGCTGGCGGTCCTCAGAACTCCTGCCAACCGCCGGCATCGGCCGCCACGCCTGCGACGCGGCGACGCGGCGGGGTGATGCTGCTGGAACGTGCAGCCGCGCGATGCACCGGGAATGCCTTGGTAGATGCGCTGGCGACCACCGACAACGCGGGTGTGACCTGTGCGTGGTCGTCGATCTTGAACACCGCAACCGCGTCGGTAAGCTGGGTTGCCTGTTCTTCCATCGCACGCGCGGCAGCGGTGGCTTCTTCCACCAGTGCGGCGTTCTGCTGGGTGGTTTCGTCCATCTGGGTGACGGTCTGGTTGACCTGCTCGATGCCGGCCGACTGTTCCTGCGAGGCGGCGGAGATCTCGCCCATGATGTCGGTGACGCGCTGCACGCTGGCGACCACTTCGTCCATGGTCTTGCCGGCGGTGTGCACCAAGGCCGAACCGGCCGCCACACGCTGCACCGAATCGTCGATCAGACCCTTGATCTCCTTGGCTGCTGCGGTCGAGCGCTGGGCGAGGGTGCGCACTTCGCTGGCGACCACCGCAAAGCCACGGCCCTGTTCGCCGGCGCGTGCCGCTTCCACGGCCGCGTTCAAGGCCAGGATGTTGGTCTGGAAGGAAATGCCGTCGATGACGCTGATGATGTCGGCAATGCGCTTGGATGAGGCTTCGATGCCGGCCATGGTCTCGACGACCTTGCCGACCACCGCGCCGCCTTCCGACGCCACGCTGGCGGCGCCGATCGCGAGCTGGTTGGCCTGGCGGGCGCCTTCGGCGTTCTGCCGGACGGTGGAGGTGAGCTCTTCCATCGAAGCGGCAGTTTCTTCCAGGTTGGCCGCCTGCTGCTCGGTGCGCTGCGACAGGTCCTGGTTACCGGCGGCGATCTCGCTGGCGGCGCTCTTGATCGACACTGCAGATTGCTGGATATGTCCGACGATGCTGGCCAACTGCTCGGCGGTGGCATTGGCGTCGTCGCGCATTTGCGCGAACACACCGCGGAACTCGCCACTCATGCGCGCGGTCAGGTCGCCGGCGGCGATGGCCTGCAACAAGGCAGACAGCGACTGCAGATTACCGTCTGCGGTGGACATCAACTGGTTGAGGCTTTCCACCATCACGCGGAAATCGTATTGGAAAAGTTCGGCGTCGCCGCGTGCGCTGAAGTCGCCATTAGCGGCCGCACGTGCCAGATCGCCGATCTGCAGGTTCATCGTCGACAGGTTGTGCTTGACCTGGTTCATGGCCGCAGTGAAGGCAGCCTTTTCGCCCGGCAGCTGCACCATGTCCTCGCTGAGGTCGCCGATGGCATAGCGCTCGACCAGCTGGATGGTGCGGGTCTGGGTGTCGATGTGGCTGGCGACCAATGCATTGGTGTCGCCGGCCATGCGGCCGAATTCGCCCGGAAACGCGCTGGCATCCATGCGGAAACTGATCTGGCCGGCATCGTGACGCTTGGCCATGTCCAGCTGCGCAGCGATCAGCTGACTGACCTGCTGCTGCATGCTTTGCATGGTCCGCAGCAGGTGCCCGGTTTCGTCCTGGGGTTGTGGCTCGATCACGCTGTCCAGCTTGCCGCGTGCGATCGCGTCGGCGACGGCGGTGGCCTTGGACAGTGGGCGGGTCAGGCTACGGGTGATCAGCCAGGCCAGCGTCACGCCGATCAGCGCAGCCAGGACGCCGAAACCGGTGAGTGCGCGGTTGGACAGCGTGATCGCCGTGTCGATCGCGTCGGCGCCGATCGCGTTCTGTTCCTTCTGGGTCTGCACGGCCTGGCGGATGGTTTCGGCACGTTTTTCGCCCAGTGGCGCGGCCTGTTCGTTGAGCACGATGCGTGCCTGGGCGCTATCGCCGGCCTTGGCCAGCTCCATGACCTTGTTGCTGCTGGCGCGCCCCTGGACCTGGGCCTGCAGGATTGCCTTGCGTTCGGCCATGCCCTTTGCGGTGCCGGGCAGGCGCTGCAGCGCTTCCCATGCCTTGTTGTAGGCCTCGCGGTTCGTTTGAATGATCGCGCTCAGCGCCTCTTGCTTATCTGGGTCGGCGAGCACCAGGTCGCGCAGATAACGCTCGTTGAGCAGGCTCGCTTCGCGCATCTGGCTGAGCAATTCGGTCTTGTAGTTGTTGTTGTCCAGGATGTTGGTGACGCTGTTCTGGACGGAGTTGAATTGGTATAGCGACAACGCAGTTGAAGTACCGATCAACAGCAATAACAGGCCGAAGCCGAGCGCCAGGCGCTGGCCGACCTTCAGGGATTGGAGGAATTTCATATGCGGGGGTCTCGGGAGTCGACTGAGTAATGAGCCGCTACCGGTAACGGCTGATTAAATAGAACTTAACTATCGCATCCCGAAATAAACTGCCGCATGGTGTGCGCCAGCCCGGCTGCCGGGCCGCGAGTCTGCGCCGAGGTGTTCGAATGGGGGCCGCATGCAAGTGCAGCAGGAGGCGCCTTTACCGGCTTCCAGCGCACCTGCCCGGGGGCGGTGTGGAGCGGTGTGCTGATCCAGTGCAGCCCACGCAGATCGGCGTGATCGGCCAGCCCGCGGACCCAGATGGCGTGAAACACGCCGGCCTGCAGCCATTTGTTGAAGTAGCGGTGCACGGTGCTGGCGCTGCCCATGTGTGCGGGCAACCGTTGCCAGGCACATCCTTCGCGCAGCACGTAGACGATGGCTTCAAACGTCTTGCGCGCGGGTTGGCGCTTGCGTCCGCCGCCCGGCTGTCGCTGGTAGGGGCGTTTGTCCCGGCGTGGCGGCGGCAGCAGGGGCTCCACTTGTGCCCATAGCGCGTCACTGATGGGTATCACCGTGCGTTGTCGCCTTCGCAGCATGTAGACCGAGCTCTAGTCTGCCACTGCAAGTGTTGCGATGCACAATAGCGGTCGCCGGCTGAAGCGTAGCGCGCATGTAAAAAAAGGCCGCATTGCTTGCGCAATGCGGTCTTTTTCAGCGGAGTTGCCGGAAATTTTTCCGGAAAAAATCAGAACTCCTGCCAACCCGTCGTGCCGGCCTGGGGCACGCCACGCGGATACCCGGCCATGCGCGGGGCGACGGGGGGCCTGGCGGATGCTGCGGCAATCACCGACAAGGTGCGTGCGACCTGGGAGTGGTCGTCGATCTTGAACACCGCCACTGCCGCGCTGAGTTGCTGGGCCTGTTCTTCCATTGCACGTGCGGCAGCGGTGGCTTCTTCCACCAATGCGGCGTTCTGCTGGGTGGTTTCGTCCATCTGGGTGACGGTCTGGTTGACCTGCTCGATGCCGGAGGACTGCTCCTGCGATGCGGCGGAGATCTCGCCCATGATGTCGGTGACGCGCTGCACGCTGGAGACGATCTCGCCCATGGTCTTGCCGGCGCTGTGCACCAGCACCGAGCCGTCGGTGACGCGTTGCACGGAGTCGTCGATCAGGCTCTTGATCTCCTTGGCCGCCGCGGTCGAGCGCTGGGCGAGGGTGCGCACTTCACTGGCGACCACCGCAAAGCCACGGCCCTGTTCGCCGGCACGCGCCGCTTCCACGGCCGCGTTCAAGGCCAGGATGTTGGTCTGGAAGGAGATGCCGTCGATGACGGAGATGATGTCGGCGATCTTCTTGGACGAGGCTTCGATGCCGCTCATGGTCTGCACGACCTTGCTGACGATCTCGCCGCCCTGCGAGGCGACACCGGCCGCGCCGATGGCGAGCTGGTTGGCCTGGCGTGCGCTTTCGGCATTCTGCTTGACGGTGGAGGTGAGCTCTTCCATCGAGGCAGCGGTTTCTTCCAGATTGGCAGCCTGCTGCTCGGTGCGCTGCGACAGGTCCTGGTTGCCGGCAGCGATTTCGCTGGCGGCCGCATTGATGGAGGTGGCCGACTGCTGGATGCGTCCGACAATGCCGGCCAATTGCGTGGCGGTGGCATTGGCATCGTCGCGCATCTGCGCGAACACGCCGCGGAACTCGCCATCCATGCGCGCGGTGAGATCGCCGGCAGCGATGGCCTGCAGGATGCCCGACAGCGACTGCAGGCTGCCATCGGCGGTGGACATCAGCTGGTTGAGGCTTTCCACCATCACGCGGAAGTCGTACTGGAACTGCGCCGCATCGCCGCGAGCGCTGAAATCGCCGTTGGCCGCAGCCTGGGCCAGATGGCCGATCTGCTGGTTCATCGTCGACAGGTTGCGCTTGACCTGGTTCATCGCAGCGGTGAACGCGGCCTTCTCGCCGGGCAGCTGCGCCATGTCTTCGCTCAGATCGCCGATGGCATAGCGCTCGACCAGCTGGATGGTGCGGGTCTGGGTGTCGATGTGGCTGGCGACCAATGCATTGGTATCGCCGGCCATGCGGCCGTAGTCGCCCGGAAACGCGCTGGCATCCATGCGGAAGCTGATCTGGCCGGCATCGTGGCGCTTGGCCATGTTCAGCTGCGCAGTGATCAGGTTGCGCACCTGCGACTGCATGGTGTCCATGGCCTGCAGCAGGCGACCGGTTTCGTCGCTGGCGTCGCTGTGCACGGCATTATCCAGCTTGCCATTGGCAATGGCTTCGGCAGCGCGGGTGGCGCGGCCCAGCGGGCCGGTCAGGCTACGGGTGATCAGCAGGCCCAAGGCGCCGCTCAGCAGGACCACCAACAGCGAACCGCCGACCAGCAGCTTGCGCGAATCGTCCATCGAGGCCAGGGCGGCCTCGGCGGCCTCGGCGGCCAGTTTGTCCTGCAGGTTGATGTTGCTGGCAATCGTGTCCTGCCAGTGCTCCATCGCCGGCCCGGCCTTGGTCAGCAGCAAGGACGTCGCTGCGTCCGTCTGACCGGACATCACCAAGTCGATCACCTGATCGTTCAACTTCCGAACGTTCCCGCTCTGTCGATCGATGTCTGCGCGGATCTGTTTACCCTGTTCGGAAGACTTGGTCGCATACAGCGCGTCATGGGCTTTGCCGTAGTCGGCACGTGCATCCTTGATTGCCTGGATGAACTTGCGATTTTCCTCGTCGCTGGTGGGAATCACCACATTCCGCACCTGCGCGGCGATGATGTAATTTGCATTCATCATGTCATTGGACAGGCGGATCTTCAGCATGTTCTCGTGAACCAGGCTATCGACCAGCGTGCGTGCCGAGTGAAGGCCGCGATAACCGATAAGAGCGATAAGGCAGGACAGCAGAATAAGAACGGTGAACGCTGCAGCCAATCGGGGTCCGACGTTGAAGCGAAGCAGGAGAGAGTTCATGGCATTACCTGGACGAGTGATGGGGATGTGTAAACATCGGCCTTGCGGACAAGGTAAGTGCGCGGCCCTGCGTCAGGTAACGGCGGAATAATCGATGTATTTAGCGTTTGCATACCAGCGTTAATCTGAAATTTATATACGCGGCTACGAAATTTGCGTAAGTTTAAAATATTTATTTTTGAATAGTACAATTGCGGCGATTTTTACGCCGAATTTTCATGGTGTGTCGCCTGGGCGAGGCGATGCGTGTGAGCGCCACGCGAATAAATCGATTCGGGAAATGTTGAAAAAATAGCGGGTTTTTGTAGAAAAACGTCAAATCGGATGAGCTGAATAAACTGATGTGAAGGTGATGTGAGGGCTGGGAATAAAATGTTTAAAAAGCCGTGGGTTTTACGACCAAATATGTCAAATCGAATTGGGCGTATTTGATGGCGGTCAGCTGGTCGGCGGTTCATGCGATCTGCTTGTCTGTCATGCGGGCGATACCGAATCGGCGAGGGCCCCGGGCGTGCCAGCGGTGCCGAAAGCGCGATAGACGCGGGGACCGTTGCCGGGCGGCTTACCTGTATCGGGCACCACGCGGCTGAGGCTGTCATACGTCGCAGCGCAGACAAAAAGCAGGGTCCGGCCCTCTGATGGAGAGGTCGGACCCTGTGTCGATGCAGCATGGCGCGCCGATGTGTTTCTCTCGGCTGCCGGTGCTTAGAACTCCTGCCAGTCGGTGTGGTTGGCAGCCTCCGTCGTGGTGCTGCGGCGTGGCTGCACGACAGCGCGTGGCCCTGCGGCCGGACGCGGGAGGGGGCGGGCGGGGGCAGAGGCCTTGGCGATCTTCGACAGCTGGCGCGTGACCTGTGCGTGCTCGTCGACCTTGAACACCGCCACCGCTTCGGTGAGTTGCTGGGCCTGTTCTTCCATCGCACGCGCGGCAGCGGTGGCTTCTTCCACCAGTGCGGCGTTCTGCTGGGTGGTTTCGTCCATCTGGGTGACGGTCTGGTTGACCTGCTCGATGCCGGCCGACTGTTCCTGCGAGGCAGCGGAGATCTCGCCCATGATGTCGGTGACGCGCTGCACGCTGGCGACCACTTCGTCCATGGTCTTGCCGGCGGTGTGCACCAAGGCCGAACCGGCCGCCACGCGTTGCACGGAGTCGTCGATCAGGTCCTTGATCTCCTTGGCCGCGCTGGAGGACCGCTGCGCCAGGGTGCGCACTTCGCTGGCCACCACCGCAAAGCCACGGCCCTGGTCGCCGGCACGCGCCGCTTCCACCGCTGCATTCAACGCCAGGATATTGGTCTGGAAGGCGATGCCGTCGATGACGCTGATGATGTCGGCAATGCGCTTGGACGAGGCTTCGATGCCGCTCATGGTGTCCACCACCTTGGCCACCACCTCGCCACCTTGTGAGGCAACGCCGGCTGCGCCGATGGCGAGCTGGTTGGCCTGGCGTGCGCTTTCGGCGTTTTGCTTGACGGTGGAGGTGAGTTCTTCCATCGAGGCGGCGGTTTCTTCCAGGTTGGCCGCTTGTTGCTCGGTGCGCTGCGACAGATCCTGATTACCTGCGGCAATTTCGCTGGCAGCGGCATTGATCGACACCGCCGATTGCTGGATGTGGCCGACAATGCCGGCCAATTGCGTGGCGGTGGCGTTGGCGTCGTCGCGCATCTGTGCGAACACGCCGCGGAACTCGCCATCCATGCGCGCGGTGAGATCGCCGGCAGCGATGGCCTGCAGGATGCCCGACAGCGACTGCAGGCTGCTGTCGGCGGTGGACATCAGCTGATTGAGGCTTTCCACCATGACGCGGAAGTCGTACTGGAACTGCGCGGCATCGCCACGGGCGCTGAAATCGCCGTTGGCTGCAGAACGTGCGAGATGACCGATCTGCTGGTTCATCGTGGACAGGTTGTGCTTGACCTGGTTCATCGCGGTGGTGAACGCGGCCTTCTCACCCGGCAACTGCGCCATGTCTTCGCTCAGATCGCCGATGGCATAGCGCTCGACCAGCTGGATGGTGCGGGTCTGGGTGTCGATGTGGCTGGCGACCAATGCGTTGGTATCGCCCGCCATGCGGCCGTAGTCGCCCGGAAACGCGCTGGCATCCATACGGAAACTGATCTGGCCGGCATCGTGGCGCTTGGCCATGTCCAGCTGCGCGGTGATCAGGTTGCGCACCTGCGACTGCATGGTGTCCATGGCCTGCAGCAGGCGACCGGTTTCGTCGCTGGCGTCGCTGTGCACGTCGTTATCGAGCTTGCCCTGGGCGATGGCTTCGGCAGCGCGGGAGGCGCGGGACAGCGGGCCGGTGAGGCTGCGGGTAATCATCCACGCCAGCAGGGCGCTGAGCACCACCACGCCGACACCGCCGCCAATCAGCATGCTGCGGCCGCGCGCCATCGCGTCATTGGCCTGCGTGTACGCTTCCTGGCTGCTCTCGCGTTGCGCCTCTGAGTAGGTGCGGATCGCATCCTGCCAGCGTTGCGTGGCCGGTGCGGCGCGTTCGAGCAGGATCGGCATGGCCTCATCGACCTTGCCGGCAATGCCTAGTTCACGCACTTGCTGGTTGTGTGCAAGCGCCTGTTCGCGCGTGTGGTCCAGCGCGTCGCGCAGTTTCTGGTCCTGCGCATCGGCGGGAAAGGCGTACAGCTTGTCGCGCAGTTCCTTGTAGCGGGCGCGCTGGGCATCGATGATGTCGCCGAACTGCCGATTCTGCTCGGCGGTGGTGGGAAGCACGATATTGCGCAGGTTCAACGAGATGGTGGCATTGGCATCGAGCATGTCGGTGGCGTACTGGATCATCGCCATATTGCGGTTGACGATGGTATCCAGGCGTCCGCGTGCCTGGCTGAGCGTATACAGCCCGGCGGCTACCAACGCACACGACAGCAGGATCAGGATGCCGAATGCCAGCGAAAGGCGCTTGCCGACGTTGAAGCGGAGCAAAAAGGAATTCATGGAATGGCCTGGGCAATGGAAGAACGAAGGCGCATGCGCTGCACACCGGCGCTGGAGCACTGCTGTACGTGATGCGTGATCCAGTAACGGCGTTTCCGGTGCGGCTTTGAGATGGCTGAAGTTATGGGTAAACCTGCCAATCAGGCAGGTGATGCCCATGTGTGGAACGGGTAGGGGATTGGTGGCGAGGTGTCAGGAATCGCCCTGCATACGCTGTCGGGAAGCGGCGTTTCTGGCGCCATCGGCACTGCATCTGCTTGCGCATGTGAAGTGCGATTTCACGTCGTTTTGGGGGTGGTGAGGACGCTTGCGCACACGCAGACCGTTGGTTAGGCAATATGCAATGCGAGGCGGCAGCGTGTTTTGTCGGAGCGATGCCCGCGCTGGCCTGCGAGTGCGCAGCCAGGCAGCCGATGAACCCGGCTGCAGGCAGCAAGAAGGCTTGCGCACACGCCCGCTGGTGCGCAGCCTGGAACGCAAACGGCCGGTCAGGCAATGCCGGACCGGCCGTGAGGCAAGCAAGGACCGGTGCGCGCGCACCGGCTGGTGATGGCTCAGAACTCGCGCCAGTTGTCGGTGCCCGTGGCAGCAACCAGGGGAGCGGACGGATGCCTGGTCGCACGCAGCTGCGGCGCGCGGGCCGGCGCTACCGCGTTGACGCTGCGGGGGCGAGCGGTGGCACGTGCAGCCGGGGCGCTCTCGGCGACCTTGAACACCGCAACCGCTGCGGTGAGCTGCTGGGCCTGCTCTTCCATTGCACGTGCAGCGGCAGTGGCTTCTTCCACCAGCGCGGCGTTCTGCTGGGTGGTTTCGTCCATCTGGGTCACGGTCTGATTGACCTGTTCGATGCCCGCGTACTGCTCCTGCGATGCCGAGGAGATCTCGCCCATGATGTTGGTCACGCGCTGCACGCTGGCCACGATTTCGGCCATGGTGGTGCCGGCCTGATCGACCAGGATGGTGCCCTGGGTGACCTTGCCGACCGAATCGTCGATCAGGTGCTTGATCTCCTTGGCCGCGCCGGCCGAACGCTGTGCCAGCGTGCGCACCTCGGAGGCGACCACGGCGAAACCGCGTCCCTGTTCGCCGGCACGTGCGGCTTCCACCGCCGCATTCAACGCCAGGATATTGGTCTGGAAGGCGATGCCGTCGATGACGCTGATGATCTCAGCGATCTTCTTCGAGGAGGTCTGGATGTCGGACATGGTGGTGACCACCTTGGCCACCACATCGCCGCCTTGCGAGGCCACGGCAGCGGCGCCGATGGCGAGCTGATTGGCCTGGCTGGCGTGTTCGGCGTTCTGCTTGACGGTGGAGGTGAGCTCTTCCATCGAGGCGGCGGTTTCTTCCAGATTGGCGGCCTGTTGTTCGGTGCGCTGCGACAGGTCCTGGTTGCCGGAGGCGATCTCGCCCGATGCCAGGCCGATCGCGTCGGCGGCGGTCTGGATGCGGCCCACGATGTTGGCCAGTTGTTCGGCGGTGGCGTTGGCGTCGTCGCGCATCTGCGCGAACACGCCCTGGTACTGGCCGCTCATGCGGGCGGTGAGATCGCCGGCGGCGATCGACTGCAACAGGCCGGACAACGACTGCAGATTGCCGTCGGCGGTGGCCATCAGGTGGTTGAGGCTTTCCACCATGATGCGGAAGTCGAACTGGAACTGTTCGGCATTGCCGCGTGCGCTGAAGTCGCCGTTGGCGGCGGCCTGCGCCAGCTGCTTGATCTCGGTGTTCATCGTCATCAGGTTCACCTTGACCTGATTCATCGCGGCGGTGATGGCGGCCTTTTCGCCCGGCAATTGCGGCATGTCTTCGGACAGATCGCCGATCGCATAACGCTCCACCAGGTGGATGGTCTGCATCTTGACCTTGATGTGCGCGGCCACCAGCTCGTTGGTGTCCTGGGTCATGCGGCCGAAATCGCCGGGGAATGCGCTGGCATCCATGCGAAAGCTGATCTCGCCGGCATCGTGGCGCTTGGCCATGTCCAGCTGGGCGGCGATGAGGTTACGCACCTGGCCCTGCATGCGGTCCATCGCCTGCAACAGGCGGCCGGTTTCGTCGTTGGACTGGGTGCGCACGTCGTTGTCGAGATTGCCGTTGGCAATCGCTTCGGCGGCGCGGGTGGCCTGGGTCAGCGGACGGACCAGGCTGCGGGTAATCAACAGGCCCAGCAGGCCGCTGACCAGTACCACCGCCAGGCCGCCACCGATCAACAGTGCACGGCCACGCGCCATCGCGGCGTTGGTCTCGGCATAATTTTCGGTCGCGCGCTTGCGCTGCAGCTGGGCATAGTCGGCGATGCCCTGCTGCCAGCGTTCGGTCGCCGGTGCGGCCTTTTGCAGCAGCAGTGCGAGCGCTTCGTCGGACTTGCCATTCAATCCCAGATCGGCGACCTGGGCATTGGCCTTGCCGGCCTCTTCGCTGGCCTGGTCGATCCGTTGCCGGATCGCGGTGGCTTCAGGCGATGCCGAGAACACGTACAAGGTGCGGCGGCTGTCCTCATAGGACTTCAGCTGGTTCTTGATGATGCCGGCAAAGCGCAGATTGTCTTCCTGCGAGGTCGGCATCACGATGTTGCGTAGTTGCACGGCGATGACTGAGGTGGTGTTGGTCATGTCCTGCAGGTGCTGCATGATCGTGACCTGGCGGTTGACCACGGTATCCATGCGGTCGCGCGCCTGCCCCAGCGTGTAAAGGCCGGCGGCGACCAGACCGCACGACAGCAGAATCAGCGTGCCGAAGGCAAAGGTCAGGCGCTTGCCGACGTTATACCGTTGTAGAAAAGCGATCATGTTGGGATCTCAAGGCGAGGGCGGAAAGATGACGCGCGTGGTTGGTGCGCATCTGGAAGGGGATGTCGTGGAACCGGCAATGGCAGCACCCAATCCAGCCTCCGCTGCGGGTGATGTTCGATCACGACGCAAACGATTGCAGAGCAGGTATGCATGACAAGGTTCTTAACGGCCAGGATTTCCACGACTGAACCAGCCAAATGCGGCTGCGTATGGGAAACCGTCATCGAAGTGACGTCGGTGTGCATACGCGGCCCGTCAATGCATGCTGGCTGTCTGCCAAACAGCGCCGGAGCGACGCCGTCCTCACGCGACGCTGACGCGGGCGGATGCGCGCCAACAGCAGCGACGGCTGCCTGAGCCGGTGGCGAACAGGCCAATTTGGCTGCGTATTGGCTGCGCAACGTCATCGGCCAACGCTCCTGCTGCGTCGCCTGGCCGGCGCTGCGTCTTCGCACGTGGCGTCGTACCCGCTACTTAAGGGGCTGCCTGCGCAGCGGCTCCAGTGGCCGGTTCGCTGGTCCATGTCGGGCCGATCACGGCACGGCACGCCGATCGGCCGATTCGGATCGGCCCACCATCAGCCATGCGTTGCCGCGCGGCCACATCGCGGAGCAAGCGCGTGCGCCGGTCTCAGGCAGCCCGACCCAGGGAGGGGGCGGCCGCCTGCAAGCGGAAGACCGCCACCGCATCGCGCAGTTGCTGCGCCTGTTCTTCCATCGCGTGTGCGGCGGCAGTGGCTTCTTCCACCAGCGCGGCATTCTGCTGGGTGGCCTGGTCCATCTGCGCGATGGTCTGGCCGACCTGTTCGATGCCCTGCGACTGCTGCTGCGAGGCTTCGCTGATCTCCTGCATGATGGTGGCGACGCTGTGCACCGAATCGACGATGTCCTGCATGGTGCGTCCGGCCTGGCCGACCAACTGGTTGCCATGTTCGACCCGGCTCACCGAATCGGCGATCAGCTGCTTGATCTCCTTGGCAGCAGCGGCCGACCGCTGGGCCAGGGTGCGTACTTCGGAAGCCACCACGGCAAACCCGCGCCCTTGTTCGCCGGCGCGTGCGGCTTCCACCGCTGCATTCAGTGCCAGGATATTGGTCTGGAAGGCGATGCCGTCGATGACCCCGATGATGTCGGCGATCTTGCTGGAAGCGGCCTGGATGTCGGCCATGGTGTCCACGACCTGGCCGACCACCGTTCCTCCCTGCGAAGCCACCGTGGCTGCGCCCACCACCAATTGATTGGCGCGGCGGGCATGTTCGGCGTTATTGCGCACGGTGGATGTGAGTTCCTCCATCGAGGCGGCGGTCTCTTCGAGATTGGCGGCCTGTTGTTCGGTGCGCTGCGACAGGTCCTGGTTGCCGGAGGCGATCTCGCTGGCGGCATCGTTGATGGTATCGGTGGAGTGCTGGATGCGTCCGACGATGTCGGCGAGCTGCGCGACGGTGGCGTTGGCGTCGTCGCGCATGCGCGCAAACACGCCGTGGAAATCGCCCTGCATGCGCAGGGTCAGATCGCCTGCGGCAATGGCCTGCAGCACGGTGGATAACGCAGCCAGATTGCCATCGGCGGTGGCCATCAACTGGTTGAGGCCTTCGACCATCGCCCGGAAGTCGTACTGGAAGCGCTGGGTATCGCCGCGCACGCTGAAATCGCCCTGGGCGGCGGCCTGCACCAGCAGCTTGATTTCGCCGTTCATCGCCGACAGGTTGGTCTTGACGGTCTGCATGGTGTCGCTGATGACGGCCTTTTCGCCGGGCAGGCGGTCCATGTCCTGGCTCAGGTCGCCGATGGCATAGCGCGACATGATCTGCGCCATGTGCATCTTCAGCGCGATATGCGCGCCGACCAGCGTGTTGGTATCGCGCACCATGGTGGCGTACGCGCCGGGGAAGCTGTCGGCCTGCATGCGATAGCTGATCTCGCCGGCATCGTGACGCTGGGCCATCTCGCTCTGGGCCGCCAGGACGTGCTGCAATTGCTCCTGCATCTTGCGCATGTTGTCCAGCAGTTGCCCGGTTTCATCGCGGCTGGGCGGCACGATGCGCTCGTCCAGCCTGCCTTGTGCGATGTCGGCAGCCACTGCGGCGGCGCGGCGCACATTGCGGATCAATCTGGACAAGGTGTACCAGCCGAGTGCGGCGATCAGCACCGCCAGCAGCGACAGCCCGGCAATGGCCTGCCACATCGCGCTGCGTGCATCGACCAGGTGCCGCTCGGACTGCTGCTGCAAGGCGTGCAACGACACGCCGCTGAGCGCGCGCATGGTGGTGGCCAGGCTGTCGAGCGCGGCGTTCCAGCGTTTGTCGGCCTGCGCGTCGCTGCCTTCCAGCGCGGCGCCGAGTTCGGCCAGTGCAGCGCTTGCGCGGGTGGCTTCGGTCTTGGCGGCGTCGGCCAGGGCAGGGTCGGGCTGTTCCAGCAAACCCATCGCCTTGTCCAGCTCATGCCGGAAACGTACGTGGCTGCGCGTCAGCTGGCCGAGTTGTTCGCGCAGCATGGCGCGGCTGTCGGCGGCCTGCGATGGGTCGCTGGCTGCGTCCAGGCGGGTCAACGATTCGGTGGCATCGGGGCCGTAGATCAGCGTGGCAACCACCAGGTGGTAGCTCTCGATATACGGGGTGTAGACCAGTTGGCTGTCGTCGCGCAGGGCGTCGAGCGCGGCAAACGCCTGCTCGCTGAGCGCGGTATAGCGGTCTGCAGTGGTGCCAGCGATGTGGCGTTGCTGCAGGGCGAGCAATTCTTTCTGGCTGCGTTCGAAGCCAGGCATGGTGGCGGTGGTGGCAAGCAGTTGGGTCAGATCGCGCTCGGCGCGCTCTGCGGCGGTCGTCGCGGCGCTGCCGCTGTCCACATGGGCTGCGTGCAGGTCGGTGATCAGGCCCAGCATCTGCGCGAGCGGCGCATAGCTGCGCAGTTCGTTGCTGCTGATGGAGACGCTTTCGTTGAGCTTGCCGCTGTAGAGCAGCACCGGAATGACGATGCCGATCAAGGCGAGCACACCGATCGCACCGAGCTTCTTGGCGATGGCCAGGTTATCCCAGCGGCTATTCCAGCGGCGCGGAGCAGGTGGGGTGGTCTGCGCCAATAGCGCGGGGGACGTGGTCATCGATATGTCTCATGGGCGTACGCAGCGTATCGGCGGCACCCGCTACGGCTTGAGCCGACCGGCAACTGTGCCGGTCGGCTCCGTTCAGTCAGAACTCCTGCCAGCTGCTGTCGTTGCTGGGCGCAGTGGCCACCGCACGCGGCTTGGAGGCGGCAGTGCGGCCGGCAGCGGCGACCTTGGCCTTCACCGTCGAAGACACCGACGGATGCGATGCAGCGGGACGCTGCGGCGTGGGCGCCTGTGTTGCATCGGTCTTGAACACCGCAACCGCTTCGGTGAGCTGGATGGCCTGATCTTCCAGCGAGCGTGCTGCAGCGGTGGCTTCTTCCACCAATGCGGCGTTCTGCTGGGTGGTTTCGTCCATCTGGGTGACGGTCTGGTTGACCTGCTCGATGCCGGAGGACTGCTCCTGCGATGCGGCGGAGATCTCGCCCATGATGTCGGTGACGCGCTGCACGCTGGAGACGATCTCGCCCATGGTCTTGCCGGCGCTGTGCACCAGCACCGAGCCGTCGGTGACGCGTTGCACGGAGTCGTCGATCAGGCTCTTGATCTCCTTGGCCGCCGCGGTCGAGCGCTGGGCGAGGGTGCGCACTTCACTGGCGACCACCGCAAAGCCACGGCCCTGTTCGCCGGCACGCGCGGCTTCCACGGCCGCGTTCAAGGCCAGGATGTTGGTCTGGAAGGAGATGCCGTCGATGACGGAGATGATGTCGGCGATCTTCTTGGACGAGGCTTCGATGCCGCTCATGGTCTGCACGACCTTGCTGACGATCTCGCCGCCCTGCGAGGCGACACCGGCTGCGCCGATGGCGAGCTGGTTGGCCTGGCGTGCGCTTTCGGCGTTCTGCTTGACGGTGGAGGTGAGCTCTTCCATCGAGGCAGCGGTTTCTTCCAGATTGGCGGCCTGCTGCTCGGTGCGCTGCGACAGGTCCTGGTTGCCGGCGGCGATTTCGCTGGCGGCGCCCTTGATCGAGATGGCCGACTGCTTGATACCGCTGACGATCTGGGCCAGCTGCGTGGCAGTGGCATTGGCGTCATCGCGCATCTGAGCGAACACGCCGTGGAACTCGCCGCTCATGCGGGCAGTGAGGTCACCGGCAGCGATCGACTGCAGCAAACCGGACAGCGACTGCAGGTTGCCGTCGGCGGTGGCCATCAGGTTGTTGAGGCTGTCCACCATCACGCGGAAGTCGTACTGGAAGCTGTCGGCATCGCCACGCGCACTGAAGTCGCCATTGGCGGCACATTGCGAAAGATGCTTGATTTCGTGATTGACCGCAGACAGATTGCCCTTGACCTTGGCCATGGTGTCGCTGAGCACGGCCTTGTCGCCAGGCAGGGCTTCCATGTCTTCGCGCAGGTCGCCGACGGCGTACTGCCCCATGATCTGCGCCAGGCGCATCATCACTGCGACATGCGAAGCGGCCAGGTCGTTGTTGCCACGCACGATCGTGGCGTAGTCGCCAGGGAACTCGGCTTCATTGACGCGATAGTTCAATTCGCCCTGGTCGTGCCGGCGCTTCATTTCCAGCTGGGCGTGCAACACCTTCTGCAACTGCTGCTGCATCTTGCTCATGCTGGCGAGCAGGCGGCCGGTTTCGTCGGTCCCGGTGCTGTCCACCACGATCGAGACGTTGCCGGCCGCGATGGAGTCGGCCACATGCGAGGCGGTGCCCAGGCGATTGACCAGGCGGCGACGAATCAACCAGCCGCTCACCCCTGCCACCAGCACGGCGATGCCGCTACCGATGATCATCGACCAGCGGCTGCTGTTCTTGGCGGCGGTCAATGCCGCGCTGCGCTTGACCAGCAACTCGTTTTCCTGCCCTTCGAAATCGACCAGCAGCTTACGGATCTCGCCCATCGCCACGCGTTCATGGCCGGCCTTGAACTGCGTCAGCAATTCGGCCAGATCGGTCTCGCTGCTTTCGCCGCGCAGCGCGATCAGGCGGTCTTCGTGGCCCATGAACTGATCGTAGGCGGCATGCAGGCGCTGCAGGCGTTCCTGCTGGACCGGGTTGTCGGCGGTCAACGTCTTGGCGCGGGTGAAGTCCTTTTCAAACTGCTCCTTGCCGTTCTTGTACGGATCCAGATGGGCCTGCTGGCCGGACAGCAAGAAGCCGCGCGCACCGGTTTCGATATTGACCGTGGCAATCGACATCGCGCGGCCGGTCGCGATGACCTGATAGGTGTGGTCGTTCATGGCCACTGCCTTACCCAACTCCGACTGCCCTCGCAGGCCTACCGTTGCAACGATCAAGAGCACAAGGACCACTGTGCCGAATCCCAGTGCCAGTTGTGTCGAAAGACTTAGCTGTTTCATCGAATGAGCCTTGAGCTGGTAAGACGTGGAGTAGTCGGAGCGGCAGACACCGCGCTCCGGGGAACAACCGTGGTTGGGCCACGGTGCGTCTCAGATGAGTTGCGTCTGGTGTCACCTGATTGCTGAACTAACTAACGGCGTAGTCACGCGAGACTTAAGTTCTTCATCACAGATCAGTCACGCAGTTTCGTCGGCGTTTAACTTCGTAAAACCGCAGCGTGCTGGCTGGTATGACCAGCAAGGTTTGCCGAGGCGATTTTTCCCGGATTTTTAACGATGCACGGGCCGGAATGCCCTCGATCCGGGGCTGTGCCAAGGCGTTAGCATCACTGGTATCTCAACCAATGGAGCGCGTTGGCGGGCCATGCGCGACCCGGCTGGCCTGATGCAACAAAAAAATGCGGCGCTGATGACAGCGCCGCATGTGCGTGGCAACAAGGATGCAGGCGGCGTTTAGAACTCGGCCCAATCCGTTCCATTGGAGGCGACCGCTACCGGTTTACCGACTACCTTGGGCTTGTGGGCTGCTGCAACCAGTTTGGGCTTGTGCGCAGGCGGCGCCGCCTGCGTAGTGCGGGTGACGGCGCGCACCGGTGTGCGGGCATGCCCGGCCTCGGTCTTGAACACCGCAACCGCTTCGGTGAGCTGGATGGCCTGATCTTCCAGCGAGCGTGCGGCAGCGGTGGCTTCTTCCACCAATGCGGCGTTCTGCTGGGTGGTTTCGTCCATCTGGGTGACGGTCTGGTTGACCTGCTCGATGCCGGAGGACTGCTCCTGCGATGCGGCGGAGATCTCGCCCATGATGTCGGTGACGCGCTGCACGCTGGAGACGATCTCGCCCATGGTGGTGCCGGCGCTGTGCACCAGCACCGAGCCATCGGTGACGCGTTGCACGGAGTCGTCGATCAGGCTCTTGATCTCCTTGGCCGCCGCAGTCGAACGCTGGGCGAGGGTGCGCACTTCACTTGCGACCACCGCAAAGCCACGGCCCTGTTCGCCGGCACGCGCCGCTTCCACGGCCGCGTTCAAGGCCAGGATGTTGGTCTGGAAGGAGATGCCGTCGATGACGGAGATGATGTCGGCGATCTTCTTGGACGAGGCTTCGATGCCGCTCATGGTCTGCACGACCTTGCTGACGATCTCGCCGCCCTGCGAGGCGACACCGGCCGCGCCGATGGCGAGCTGGTTGGCCTGGCGCGCGCTTTCGGCATTCTGCTTGACGGTGGAGGTGAGCTCTTCCATCGAGGCAGCGGTTTCTTCCAGGTTGGCGGCCTGTTGCTCGGTGCGCTGCGACAGGTCCTGGTTGCCGGCGGCGATTTCGCTGGCGGCGCTCTTGATCGAGATCGCCGATTGCTGGATCCCGCTGACGATCTGGGCCAGCTGCGTGGCAGTGGCGTTGGCGTCGTCACGCATCTGTGCGAACACGCCCTTGAATTCCCCCTCCATGCGTACAGTGAGATCGCCGGCAGCAATGGCCTGCAGGATGCCCGACAGCGATTGCAGGTTGCCGTCGGCGGTGGCCATCAGGTTGTTGAGGCTGTCCACCATGACGCGGAAGTCGTACTGGAAGCTGTCGGCATCGCCGCGCGCACTGAAGTCGCCATTGGCGGCCGACTGCGCCAGGTGCTTGATCTCGGTATTCATGGCGCCGAGGTTGACCTTGACCTGCGCCATGGTGTCGCTGAGCACGGCTTTTTCGCCGGGCAGCTTGTCCATATCGTCGGACAGGTCGCCGATCGCGTAACGGCCCATGATCTGCGCCAGGCGCATCTTCACTGCGATATGCGAGCCCACCAGCGTGTTGGTGTCGTGCGCCATGCGGCCGTATTCGCCGGGGAAGGCATCGGCGTCGATACGGAAGCTGATCTGGCCGTCGTCGTGACGCTTGGCCATATCGGCCTGCGCGGCGAGCAGGTTGCGCAGCTGCAGCTGCATCTTGCTCATCGCCTTGAGCAGGCGGCCCGCTTCGTCGTTGGCATGCGTATCGACGTCATTGTCCAGCTTGCCGCCGGCAATCGCCTCTGCGGCGCGGGTGGCGCGGCTCAGCGGCTGGGTCAGGCTACGGGTGATCACGTACGCCAGCAAACCGCTGATCAAAAGCACTGCCAGGCCGCCTGCAATCAACAGGTTTTTGCCGCGTGTCATGGCCTCGACAGATGTATCGTAGCTGACGGCGGTCTGCTTTTCCTGCAAACCGACGTTGTCGTCGATAGCGGCCAACCAGGTCATCATCGCCGGCCGCGCCTTGTCGACCATCAATTGTTGCGCCTGTTCATTGCGGTTTTGCACGGCCAGTGCGATCACCTGGTCGTTCAACCCTTTGGCGACGTCGCGTGCGGCGTCGATCTTGGCACGGACCTTGCGCCCCGCCTCAGAGGCCGGAAACGCATCGAGCGCTTTGCGCTCATGTGCATAAACCGCACGGCTTTTGTTGATCTCCTCAAGTGTTGCGGCATTCAACGCCGGGTCGGTGACCGCTGCCAACGTCCCCAGTGCGATAAAAATGTCCGCGTTCGCCGAGCGCATGTTGTTGCTCAGGCGGATCTTGACCAGACGGTCCTTGACGATGGTGTCCAGTTGCGCTCTCGCATCCACCATGGCGCTGAGCCCAGCCGCTACCAGCAGACCCGACAACAGGATGAGGATGCCGAAAGCTGCGCCTAGGCGGCGACCTACATTATAGCGCTGGAGAAATGCATTCATAATCGAATCCTGGTGGCGTTGTGCGGGTAAAGGAAGCGACGATGCAGCGCGGGCAGGCTGCTTGGTAATAGGTCGCTATGCCTTTAACGGCAGGTAACGGATATCACTGAATGGTCTGAAAACAATATATATATAAACTTATTTATACTTGTGATGTTCATCGAGTATATATGCTGGTCTACATGTTTTCCTGGCAGCCATTCAAAGATATAGCGGACTCTTCAGTATAATTTTAATACCTTGTTTGAATGGTGGACTCTGCAGTATATTTTCGGAAAACTATTTTTTTCAGTGCCCATGGCGCTGGCGGTGTCTTCGAGAGGAAGAGCAGCTAACAAAACCTGGCGAGCGCCTGTCAGGGAGTGCAGTGGTTTTGTCGGCCGTATCTTGGTGGATGCGGTCAGAAGTCCAGATCAAACACGGAGTGGGTCGAATGCGCGGTGCCCTCACCGCTGGCGGGACACGCCGTGAATCCATCCCTGGAGGCTCGGTGGCGGCATCCATGCCGCCACACGGTCCCGCAAGCGGCAAGGACACCGCACCAGAGACTCAGCTGGTTGCTTTGTTTAAACCCATGCATGCCGACCATCTTGACTGGTCCTTGCCCGCCCAGCGTCGCGGGACCTTACGCGGCATGGATGCCGCGTAAGCGCTTACAAGGACGTACTTGCAGCGTGTCCCGCGACGCTGGGCGGGCAAGGGCCCTGCAGCCAGGCCGCACATCAGCCGGCCTGCAGTAGGCTGACGCGAAGTCGTTTTGTTAGCCGCTCTAAACCAATAAAAAAGCCGCGCTCCTGAAGAGCGCGACTTTGACTGCATCGGCCGCTACATCGCCGATACGGTGGTTTAGAACTCGGCCCAGTCCGATTCACTGGACGATGCCACGGCCAGTGCGCCCCGTGCGGCAACAGCAGGCCGTGCTGCCGGCGACCTGGCAGTCGGCGGTGTGCTGGAAGACGCAGCGCGCGATTTGGCGGCGATGTGGCGCACCACCGGCGTGGCACGGGTCACCGCTTCCAGTTCGGCGGACAGGCGGAACAAGGCCACCGCTTCGGTGAGTTGCTGGGCCTGTTCTTCCATCGAACGGGCAGCGGCGGTGGCTTCTTCCACCAGAGCCGCGTTCTGCTGGGTGGCTTCGTCCATCTGGGTGACGGTCTGGTTGACCTGCTCGATGCCGGCCGACTGCTCCTGCGAGGCAGCGGAGATCTCGCTCATGATGTCGGTGACGCGCTGCACCGACGACACGATCTCGCTCATGGTGGTGCCGGCCTGGCTGACCAGCGCCGACCCTTCGGCGACCTTGCTCACCGAGTCGTCGATCAGTCCCTTGATCTCCTTAGCGGCAGCAGCCGAGCGCTGCGCCAGGGTGCGTACTTCGGAGGCGACCACGGCAAAGCCGCGCCCCTGTTCGCCGGCACGCGCCGCTTCCACCGCTGCATTCAAGGCCAGGATGTTGGTCTGGAACGCGATGCCGTCGATGACGCTGATGATTTCGGCGATTTTCTTCGATGACGTTTCGATGCCCGACATGGTGGTGACCACCTGGCCGACGACGTTGCCGCCGTGCGACGCCACATCTGCCGCGCCGATCGCCAACTGGTTGGCCTGGCGGGCGTGTTCGGCGTTCTGCTTGACGGTGGAGGTGAGCTCTTCCATCGAGGCGGCGGTCTCTTCCAGGTTGGCCGCCTGTTGTTCGGTGCGCTGCGACAGGTCGTTGTTGCCGGCAGCGATTTCGCCTGCTGCGGTGTTGATGGTCAGGGTGGAGTGCTTGATGCGGCCGACGATGTCGGTCAACCGCTGGGTGGTGGCATTGGCATCGTCGCGCAGGCGCGCGAACACGCCGTGGAACTCCCCATCCATGCGCGCGGTCAGGTCGCCGTCGGCCACGGCACCGAGCAACTGCGAGAGCTTGCCAAGATTGCGATCGCTGACGTCCATCATCGAATTCAGATCCGACACCATCACGGCGAAGTCGTACTTGAAGCGTGCCGCATCGCCACGCGCACTGAAGTCGCCGGCGGCAGCGGCTTGCGCCAGCTGCTTGATCTCGGTGTTGATCGACAACAGGCTGGCCTTGGCCGCATCCATCGCCTCGTGCAGGATCGCGCGGCTGGCCGGCAGACGGCGTGCGTCCTGGGTCAGGTCGCCTTGTGCGTACTGGTTGAGGATGCGTACGGAGTCGGTGATGGCATCCAGATGCTCAAAGATCATCGTATTGATGCCGCTGGCCAGCGTGCCGTACACGCCGGGGAAGTCTTCCGGCATGCGGTGGGTGATGTCCTCGGCCGCATGCAGATGCGACATGCGCGCGGTCTCGTCGGAGAAGCGGCGCAGCATCTGCGTCATGCTGCCGGTGGCATCCAGCATCTGCCCGATTTCGTCGTTGCCGGTCTTGTTCACCTGCACGCTCAGATCGCCGCGCGAGACTGCCCGGATCGCCCCCAGCGCCTTGGACAGCGGGTTGGTGATGCTGCGTGCGATCAGCCAGCCGAAGGTCACCGACAGTGCGGCCATCAACAGCGTACCGATCAGCAGCACGGCGCTGGTCAGCTTGGACGAGGCAGCGCTGGCAGCGACCATGTCGCCCAAGGCCTTGGACTGCCGCGCATACAATTTATCCACCGCAGCAAACAGCGTCTTGCGCAGCTCGCCGGACTGGCTGCGCGAAAATTCCCTGGCAGCCGTGCGATCGGGCTGCAGATAAAGTGGGCGCAGCTGCTGATTGGCAGCGAAGTAACGCGTGCTGGCATCGGTGAGCGCGGCGTAGTCGTCCTTCAACGCAGACGTGGGGCCGATCTTGCTATCGAGCGCCTTTTGCGTTTCGACATACTTGGCCTGGATCTCGTCCATGCGCTTGAGGAACATCGCATAGCGTTCCGGGTCTTCGAGATTGAGAAACTGGCCCACCTCATAGACACGGAATTCGCCGGCAAACCCACGTAGCTCGGAGAGCCGGCTCAACACGGGCACCACGTCCTGGTTGATCAGGGTGGTTTGCTGCTGCATCTGGTTCATACGCCACAGGCCCAAGCCGCCCAGCAACGCGGTCAGGACTGCACTCAGGCAGAAGGCCGCCATCAGTTTGCGGCGGATCGGCCAATCGTTGAACTTATTCATCAGTTACCTTGGGTATCGCACAGGGAGAGTCCAGCTCGCTAACGGCCCGCCGGTTTGATTCTTTACGCTGCACGGATGACTGGTTAGCAATAGTGCGCCGCAACCCGCAAAAATCATGCAAGAAACATGTTGCTGCGCTAGGCCACCCTTTGCTCGCATGACGCATCAGCCTGCACGCGCACGTGCGCGCCTGCAGGCCTGCGCACTTCCAGCATCCTGCAGTCGACCATGATTGCGCGTGGCGATCGCAGGCGGGCTGGCAGCGCTAGGGAGAGGCGGCTGTGCGCGTGGCCATGCCGCCGACGCGGGTGACGGCAGGTGCCGTCGGTGTGCGCGCCGACGCGGTGGCGCCAGGCGCATCGGCCAGCGTGAAGCGCGACACCGCCTGCGCCAATTGGCCGGCCTGGTCTTCCATCGTGCGTGCGGCAGCGGTGGCTTCTTCCACCAATGCAGCGTTCTGCTGGGTCGCCTCATCCATCTGGGTGATGGTGCGATTGACTTGCTCGATGCCGGAGGACTGTTCCTGCGAGGCCGCAGCGATCTCGCCCATGATGCCGGTGACACGCTGCACGCTGGCCACGATATCGGCCATGGTGGTGCCGGCCTGGTGCACCAGCAGCGAGCCTTCGGCGACCTTGCTGACCGAGTCGTCGATCAGGTGCTTGATCTCCTTGGCCGCACCGGCGGAGCGTTGCGCGAGCATCCGCACTTCACTGGCGACGACCGCAAAACCGCGACCCTGCTCACCGGCCCGCGCCGCTTCCACCGCCGCGTTCAAGGCCAGGATGTTGGTCTGGAACGCAATCCCGTCGATGACGCTGATGATTTCAGCGATCTTCTTCGACGACACTTCGATGCCGGACATGGTGGTCACCACCTTGGCCACGACCGCACCGCCTTGCGAGGCGACACCGGCCGCGCCGATGACGAGCTGATTGGCCTGGTGCGCGCGCTCTGCGGTCTGCTTGACGGTGGAGGTGAGTTCTTCCATCGAGGCGGCGGTTTCTTCCAGGTTGGCCGCCTGTTGCTCGGTGCGTTGCGACAGATCGTTGTTGCCGGCGGCGATTTCGCTGGATGCGGTGTGGATGCTGCCGGCCGCCTGCTGGATACGCCCGATCACCAGTGCCAGGTGTTCGGCCGTGGTGTTGGCATCGTCGCGCATGCTGGCGAACACACCGTGGAAATCGCCCTGCATGCGTACGCTCAGGTCGCCGTCGGCCAGGGCGCTGAGCAGGCGCGAGATTGCTGCGATGCTGCCGGCGTTGGCGTCGAGCAAGGCATTGAGTTGCTGCGCCAGCTGCAGGAAAAAGCCCTGCTTGCCGGCGCTGTCGATGCGCTTGGACAGGTCGCCCGCAGCCGCGCTGCGCACCACATCGGCCACGTCGATCTCCACGCGCGCCTCGGCGGTGCGGTCGCGCCATTCGCAGACAAAACCCATGTGCGTGCCGGCTGCATCGCGAATGGCCGACACATCCTGGGTGATGCAGGCCGTGCGGTACTGCACCTCGCGTTGGGCGGCGCCCTGGCGGTCGAGACGTTGATAGATCTCCGCATCCTGCGCATTGCCCACTTCCAGCAGCGCCACCGATTGGCCGATCAGGTTCTGCGATCGCTCGAATGCCGGCGCGCAGGCATGGATGTCGTCGGCATAGGTCTGCAGCAAGGTCTGCAATGCGTTGTTGGTGTAGATGATGGTCAGGTCCGGGTCGGCGATGTACATGCCGGTGGAGGCGTTGTCGAGCGCGGTACGGATGCGCAGGTTTTCTGCGGCGATGCTGCGCTCGCGCTCCAATCGCTCGCGCAGTTCGCGCTGCATGCGGGCCAGCGCGGCCATCAGGCTGCGTGAATGGTGTGCGGCCACCGGAATCGGCTGGTCCAGCCGACCTTCGGCGATATGCTGGGCAGCGGTCATGGCGACCTGTGGCTCGCCGCCCAGCAGGCCGAACACCGAGCGCAGGATCCAGCCGGCGGCCAGTGCCAGGCAGACGAACGCGAGGACCACTGCGCCGCCTTGCTGCCACATCACCCGCTGGCTGTACTGCTCGGCCTGCTGGCGATTGGCCTTGTTCAAGGCCAGGATGCGCTCGCTGATGTCGCCCATGCGGGTTTCGAGCTGTTCGAATTTTTCGGTGAAATCGGCGTAGGCCGCGCTGCTGTCGGCATGCGTTTCGGCCAGGCCGATCACCTGGCTGGCCGAGGCGATATAGGCCTGCAAGGTGGGTGTCACTGCATCCAGATCGCTGCGCAGTGCCGGGGCGAGCGGCAACTTGCGGTTGGCTTCCAGCGCCTGATGGAATTCTGCGGCGTGTTCGTCCAGCGAGCTGCGTGCGTTGGCGATGGCGGCATCGTCCTGACGCGATGCGGCAAGCAGGCCGGCGGTGACGTCGCCGCGCAAGGCGTCGTGCATCATGTCCGCCTGCATGTGGTTGCGCAGCGCGTCGGAAGACGTCACCTGCGCGGCGATCGCGTCGAGCAGGCCGCGTTGGCCGTTGTAACCGACGCCGCCCAAGGCGAGCAGGGCAAGCGCTGCCACCAGCACCAGCATCCCCAGCATGTGCATGATCTTCATTGTGCGGCCTGTTTCAGAAGCGGAAAGACAGACCCACGCCGAGTGCGTGATCCGGTGAGCGATCGTTGAGGCCGCGGCTGTATACCGCATCCAGTTGCACATCGTTGCTCAGCAGCCAGGCAGAACCGACATCGAGCAGCGCGGTGGTGCCGCCGTCGTCGCTGTTGGCGATCTGCGGCAATGCCACTTCCACGAAGGAGCGCACGCGGTCGTTCCAGGCCTTGCCGAGCACCGCGCCGAAGATACCGGCGGTGTAGCGATTGCCTTGCCCATCGTCGTCCCACACCACGCCGGGCATCATGCCGGCCGAGATGCTGTCGCTGAGATCCCATTCGGCCACCAGCCGGAACGAGGGCCGCGCACCGTGGCCGCGCAGGGCGCGGGCACCGCTGGGCAGGTCCACGTGCAGCAGCCAGGCCAGCGAGGCCTTGCCATCGTCGGAGCCGGCAAGATGGTGTTTGACGCCGAGCGAGACGTCGGACATGCCGCTGACCGTCGCTTCGCCGGGTGCATCGATGCGCTGGAGCCCATCGGTCTCCAGCCGCAATTCCCAGGTCGGGCCCAGGCCATAGCGGAACAGGGTGGGGGTGGCATAGCCATCGACGCGATTGTCGCGTTCCCACGCCACGCTGGTTTCCACCTGCAGCCGACGATCACCGACAGTGAGGCTGGATTCGACGAAATCGGGACGGTCGGTAGCGATCGGCTCTTCGGCGCGGGCCTGGTCGATAGTGCCGAACAGGACAAGACAACTGGCGACAAGACAGACCTTCATGGCAACCCCTTGAACGATCGGAGATTCGGGTGCATGCGCGGGTCGGCGACCATGCGCATGGTCGACTGATCGGCTGTTGCGGTAAGCACAGACAGTCGATGACAGTTTGGTTAACGGCAACGGCCATTGAATCTTGATGTGCCGGCAAGCAACGGCAGGGCAGGGGTCTATTCGCAAAGTGCCAGCCAGACGATGCGCCGGGTATGCGATGCGCCGTTGCGTGGAGCGCGTGATGGACATGGGGATGCGTGCCAAGCGGGCTGTGGCGCGTCGAGACACGGCGTGAGGCACGACTCCAGGTGGTCGTGGCCCCGGGCATCGAGGTTCTTGTCGTTCGATGCCCGGGGCGCTGCCGGGTGCCGATGCCAATCGGTCGGAATGCTGCGCAATTGGGTGGTACGCGATCACCGATGCCGGCGTGCGGTCAGGTGACCGCGAGCAGCGCCCTTGCGCGCGCACCGACGCCGCCGTGGTTGCGTTGTGCGGGCACCACCGCGCTCACCCGGAAGCTGGACACCGCATCGTCCAGCTGCTGCGCCTGCTGTTGCATCGCATTGGCGGCGGCGGTGGCTTCTTCCACCAGCGCGGCGTTCTGCTGAGTGCTCTCGTCCATCTGGGTGACGGTGAGATTGACCTGTTCGATGCCGGCCGACTGCTCCTGCGAGGCGGCAGAAATCTCGGCCATGATATCGGTGACGCGCTGCACCGAAGATACGATCTCGGCCATGGTGGTGCCGGCCTGATCCACCAGCGCCGAGCCCTGGGTAACCTTGCCGACCGAATCGTCGATCAGGTGCTTGATCTCCTTTGCCGCACCGGCCGAGCGCTGCGCGAGCGTGCGGACCTCCGATGCGACCACGGCAAAACCGCGTCCCTGTTCGCCGGCACGCGCGGCTTCCACCGCCGCGTTCAAGGCCAGGATATTGGTCTGGAAGGCGATGCCGTCGATGACGCTGATGATCTCGGCGATCTTCCTGGACGAGGTCTGGATGCCGGACATGGTGTCCACCACCTGGCTGACCACGTGCCCACCCTGCGATGCCACCTTCGCAGCGCCGATCGCCAGCTGGTTGGCCTGACGCGCGCTCTCGGCGTTCTGTTTGACGGTGGAGGTGAGTTCCTCCATCGAAGCGGCGGTTTCTTCCAGGTTGGCCGCTTGTTGTTCGGTGCGCTGCGACAGGTCGTTGTTGCCGGCAGCGATTTCGCCGGCCGAGCCGGTGATGGCGCTGGCGGCCTGCTGGATGCGTCCGACAATGCCGGCCAACTGCGTGGCCGTGGTGTTGGCATCGTCGCGCATCCGCGCGAACACGCCGTGGAACTGGCCATCCATGCGTGTGGTGAGATCGCCTTCTGCCAGTGCCGCCAGCAGCTCGGACAACTTGCCCAGGTTGCGGTCGCTGACCTCCATCATCGCGTTCAAGTCGTTGATCATGCGCGCCGAGTCGTGCTTGAAGCGCGTTGCATCGCCGCGTTGACTGAAATCGCCGTTGGCCGCTGCTTGCGCCAGCCGCTTGATCTCGGTGTTGATCGCCAACAGGCTGGCCTTGGCCGCGTCCATTGCCTCGTGCAGCACCGCGCGGGTGCCGGGCAGGCGGGCGGCGTCGTGCGACAGGTCGCCTTGCGCGTATTCGTTGAGAACGCCGATGGCATCGACGATGGCATCCAGGTGTTCGAAGACCATGGTGTTGATGCCGCTGGCCAGTTCGCCGTAGACACCGGGGAAATCGGTGGGCATGCGGTGGCTGACGTCTTCGCCGGCATGCATGTGCATCATCACCTTGGTCTGCGCGGAGAAGCGCTCCAGGGTGTGCACCATGTCGTCGGTGGCCTTGAGCATCTGGCCGACTTCATCGCGGCCATGCGGTGCGGTGCGCACGCTCAGGTCGCCGCGCGCCACGCCCTGGATGGCAGCGAGCGCGCGCGACACCGGTTCCAGGATCGAATTGCCGATCATCCAGCCCGCCAGCAGGTTGATCAGCATCAGCACGCCGCCGGCGAACGCGACAATGCCGGTGAAAGCCAATGCCTGGGCCTGGGTGTCGTCCAGATACACACCGGTGCCGATCACCCAGCCCCACGGCTTGTACAGCGCCGCATAGGAGGTCTTGTGGACGGGGTCTTTTTCGCCGGGTTTTGCCCACGAATAATCGACGTAGCCGCCGCCCGCCTGCGCGGCGGTGACGAAGGCCGGGAAAATGCGCAGTCCGTCGGGGCTGAGCACATCGGACAGGGGTTTGCCGATCAGATCCTGGCGAATGGGGTGCATCAGCATCGTCGGTGACTGATCGGTGACGTAGATGTAATCCACGCCGTCGCGTGCGCGCATGGTCGACAGCGTCGACAGCGCTCTGCTCTTTGCGGTGGCCAGATCCATCTCGCCTTTTTCGGCGCGCTGGGCATAGCCATCGACCACTGCAGTGGCCATTTCGATCTGGCTCCTGAGTCCCTCACGGCGCGTATCGGTGAGCTCCACGTATTGCATGCGGGCGGCGATCACCGCCAGCGCGATGATGCCCAGGGCCACCAGTGCTGTCTGGGCGAGGAACTTGCGCTTGAGCGGCACATTGGCCAGCGTATTGGCAACCGTATTGGCAACCGTGGTCTTCAACGTCATGGCTTCCATCCAATGAGTAGGGAACGTGACCGGGATAAGACACTTAGCGACCGGAACCGGAAAATATTGAGTCGCGATTGTTAGCCGTGCGGCAACCGGTTGCGGTTTTCAGGTTGTCGCCGGGTCACCAGATGGCCGGTGCGGGTCTTGAGCTGTCCGTTGCAATGCACGTCAATGGACTTGGTGTGGGTCGCGGTGGTCGGGCATGCGGACAGAAATCGCCTCGGCGTGGGCGTTATGCCGGCACGCAACAGTGGCGCGCACGGTGCACCCCGCCGGGGCTGATGCACCGGCGCCGTGAGGGGACGTTTTGGAATTGCAGATGCGATGCGGCCATGATCGACAGGCCGCAACGTCTGGGATCGGCTCAGCGGCGTTGCGGTTTGCTCACGCTGGCCACCGACTGCTGCAAGCTCTGCAGCTCGGTCCACACCTGTTGTTGCGGGTCGCCTGCAAGGCTGGGCGCCAGCGCCAGCGCCTGCGCGGAGCGCAGATCGCCTTCATGCAGGGCACGATTGGCCTGGCGTTGTTGCGCCAGATACAGACCCAGCTGCTGTTGCACCCGGGCGAACTGGCGCGCCTGTTCGCCCTGCGGGGCGGTGGCCTGGAAGTAGCCGGCATGCCGCGCAATGCGTTGACGCAAATTGCCCAGGCGCTCGTCGTAGGCCTGGACACGCGCGGGATCGTGCGAGGCGGCAAGCTGTGCCCGCTGGTCGTTGCGCAACTGCGCCAGATCGATGGCGAGCGAGTGCAGCGCGCTCATCGGCACGCTGTCCAGAAGCACGGTGACCGGCGCCGCAGGCGCAGAGAACGACGGCGTCAACGACACGCCGGCAGCCACCAGTGCAACGGCGAACACAGCGCCCAGCAGATGGCGGGCAGGGTGTCTGGATTTGGCGATGTGCATGCGGACTTCCTTCGACGTGACGCGGGCAACGTGGCCCTCATTGCTGTGTGTATCGGCCGCAGGCGCGTGCGCTTGATCGGCTTTCGACCAACGGCAGCACCGCAGGCGCGGTGCGCGAGCGCGGCAGTGCCAAGAGATCTATCCGCGGCTGCCACACGGCAATACGCCCCGGCGGTACCGAGGCGTCTTTGAAGGGCGATCATCACGTGCCAATTGGCAGCCGACACCACCCAATGGGCGATCTTGCAACGAGCGCGCGGTCCAACCCCATTCCCTGAGGGGGAGGGCGAGGGTTACGTGTGGAATTCGTGCCAGCGGGTGTCGGTGTGGGCCGCCGCTGCAACTGCCGGGCGCGGGGCAGCAGCGGCGTTGGTAGCGGATTTGGCGATGACGGCCACGATCGGGCGCTTGGCGGCTGGTGCGTTGAGACCCACTGGAATACGCGGCGCCGATGGCCCTGCGACGGTCGGCACACGCTTGAACAGCGACACCGCATCGGCCAACTGGCCTGCCTGGTGTTCCATCGAACGTGCAGCGGCGGTGGCTTGTTCCACCAGGGCCGCGTTCTGCTGGGTGGCATCGTCCCTCTGCGTCACGGTCTGGTCGGCCTGCTCGATACCGGCCGATCGTTCCTGTGCGGCGGCGGAAACCTCGCCCAGGATGCCGGGCATGCGCGCCGAGACGGTCGTTGAGCCAGACATGACCGAGATTCAGGACACACTGCGGGTCGTGCCATGCCGCGCGGATTGGTCGGCGCTGGCGGACCCAGTCCGCCGGGAACTATCGCATCATCATGTATTGCCACGCGGCGTCCATGCCGCGCGTGTTGCGTTGACTCAGGCCGCTTGCGGCACGCGCAGCGAGCGCACCAGTCCACCGATGTCCACGATCAGCGAAACCCGCCCATCGCCCAGGATGGTGGCGCCGGAGACGCCCGGGATACGCCGGTAGTTGTTTTCGATGTTCTTGACCACGACCTGTTGCTGGCCGAGCAGTTCGTCCACTTCCAGCGCGATCTTCTGGCCATCGCCTTCGACCACCACCACCAGCGGTTCCTGCGAGGACTGTTGCCCGCCGAAGCCGTAGTAATTGGTCAGCGACAGAATTGGCAGATACTCGCCGCGCACCCGCAACACACGGCCGTCGCCAGCCATTGCGCGGATGTCTTCCGGCGCCGGCTGCAGTGCTTCGAGCACGTAGGCCAGCGGCAGGATCAAGGTTTCGCCAGCCACCGAGACGGTCATGCCGTCGAGGATGGCCAGGGTCAGCGGCAGACGGATCAGCACGCGGGTTCCGCTGCCGGCGTTGCTTTCCAGCTGCACTTCGCCACCCAGGCCCTGGATGTTGCGGCGGACCACGTCCATGCCCACGCCACGACCGGACAGGTCGGTGACCGCATCGGCGGTGGAGAAGCCCGGCGCGAAGATCAGGTCCCACACCTGCGCATCGGTCGGGTTGTCCGGCACGGCAATGCCGCGTTCGGCCGCTTTTTCCAGGATCTTGTCGCGATTGAGGCCACGGCCGTCGTCGCTGACTTCGATCACGATGTGACCGCCCTGATGCGATGCGGCCAGGGTAATGGTGCCGGTCTCGTCCTTGCCGGAGGCGCGACGCGCATCGGGCAGTTCCAGACCGTGGTCGATCGAGTTGCGCACCAGATGCACGAGCGGATCGGCAATCTTTTCGATCAGGCCCTTGTCCAGCTCGGTGCCTTCGCCAATGGTGCGCAGACGCACCTGCTTGCCGAGGCGGCCGGACAGGTCGCGGACCAGGCGCGGGAAGCGACGGAACACCGCGTCCACCGGCAGCATGCGCACGCCGATGACCGCTTCCTGCAGATCGCGGGTATTGCGCTCCAGCAGGTCCAGGCCGGCGCACAGCTGTTCGGCATGCACCGGATCCAGCCCGGTGGAGACCTGCTTGAGCATGGCCTGGGTGATGACCAACTCACCGACCAGATTGATCAGTGCATCGACCTTGTCCACGCTGACGCGGATGGAGGTTTCGGCTTCGGCGGCGGCGGCCTTGGCCGGCGCGGCGGCGGCTGCCGGTTCGCCGGCGGTCGCTGGTGCCGCAACGGCGACAGGCGCGGCTACAGCGGCGTCCACGGCCAGGCTCGGCGGCGGGCCGGGCACTGCCATCGGGCGGATATCCAGCTCGCAATCGTCCACCACCCAGGCGAAGGTGTCTTCGATCTTGCTGCGCGGAATCTTGCCGATCAGGCCAAGATCCCACGCCAGGTAGGCTTCCAGCGGGTCGATGTTTTCAAAGCCCGGCATGCGTTCCAGGCGCGCGGCAATCTGCAGCGGGCCAAGATGCTCCAGCTCGCGGATGATGCGCAGCGGGTCGTTGCCGCTCATGAACAGCGACGGCGCCGGGGTGAAGCCGATGTGCCAGGCTTCGGGTTCTTCTTCCTTCGGCTTGGCGACCACTGCAGCGGCCGGCGCTTCGCCCGCGAGTACCGCATTCAAACGGGTGTGCACGGCCTTGACCGCAGCCGGGTCGGCCGGGGTGCCGTGTTCGGCTTCGCGCAACAGGGCGCGCAGCACGTCGACCGAGCCAAGCATGGCATCGACCGCGTTGGGCTGTAACTGACGCTTGTTGGAGCGCAATTCGTCCAGCAGCGTCTCCAGCACGTGGGTCAGGCCGGCGACCGCCTCGAAACCGAAAGTGGCCGCGCCACCCTTGATCGAGTGCGCGGCGCGGAACACCGAGTTGATGATTTCCGGGTCGCGGTTGCCTTCTTCAAGCGACAGCAGACCGGCCTCCATCGCGTCGAGCCCTTCACGGCTTTCCTCAAAAAAGGTGGCGTGGAAACGCTGCAGGTCCATGCTCATGGGCGTGAAATCCGATGGTGAAGCGAGAGGGAATTAACCCAGGACTTTCTGGACGGTGGCGATCAGCTGTTCTGGATTGAACGGCTTGACCAGCCAACCGGTGGCACCGGCGGCCTTGCCTTCGGACTTTTTGTCGGCCGCCGACTCGGTGGTGAGCATGAGCATCGGGGTGAACTTGTAGTCGGGCAGCTGGCGCAGTTCGCGGATCAGCGAGATCCCGTCCATGTTGGGCATGTTCACGTCGGTCACCACCGCATTGAAGCGCTGGCCCTTCGCGCGGCCCAGCGCGACGGCGCCGTCTTCGGCTTCTTCGACGGCGAAGCCGGCAGAGGTGAGGGCGAAAGAGACCATCTGGCGCATCGACGCCGAATCGTCCACCACCAAGATACGTGCGCTCATGCGGCGTTCTCCACAGATTTCAGGTTGTCATTGGATGCGGGAAGTCCGAGTGCGTCGGTGACGCCGAGCAGACGAGCCGCATCTCTAAAGGTGTCGTTGCAGCCATCGAATTCGGTGTGCAAGCCAGCCTCGCGGCGGGCCTGCACAAAGGCGCAGAGCAACTGCACGCTGGCGGTATGGATGCGCCGGACGTTGCCGGCGTCAAGCACCAGCTCGCCGTCCTGCGTCAGGACTGCGGCAAGTTTTTGCTTGAGGTCGGCGCTGGTCTCGATTCCGAGATCATCGCCCAATGTCACTGTGCTCATTGTTGCTCCGAACGGATGGTTCTATGCGTACTAACGGCGGGAGTCGGAAAAGCTTTAACGCTGAATCGTTGTGCGTGCAGGGAGGCGTCAGCTGAGCGGCGCATCAATGCAGCAAATGGCTGGCGTCGAGCAGGATCATCGGCTGATGGCCCAGGCGTGCGACACCACGGAACAGGTTGTTGGAGATGCGGCACAGGCGTGCGTTGTCCGGCGGCTCGATCTGCTGATCGGTGAGGCTGGTGACGTCTTCCACCGCCGAGACGCGCAGTCCCATGGTTTCGCCGTTTTCTTCCAGCACCACCACACGCGTCTGCAGATCCATATCGACCGGTGAAGAGCCCAGGTGAACGCCCAGATCGATCACCGGCACGACCTGACCACGCAGATTCATGATGCCGAGCATCGCGCTGGCGGTGCCGCGCAAGGGCAATAGCGGTACCGGCAACACCACTTCCTGCACCTTGAGCAATTCCAGGGCATAGGTCTGCTCGCCGCAGCGCAGGCGCAGCCAGCGCGTACTGCGTTCGCTGGCGCGGCGTTCGGCGTGGATGCGTTCGGCCTGGCCAGGCGCCAGCAGCGCCTGCAGCCCATGCGGCTGGATCGGCGCCGAGGGTGCGCGTTGCGGCGCGGCCATCGGGGCCATCGCCGCGCGCGCAGGGGCGGGCGGGGGCGGCGCGGCAACCGCGAACGCGGGGTCTTCGTCCATCTCCGACAACAGGTCGGCAGCCAACAGGTCGGCGCCGGAGTCCGCAGTGCCGAAAGCCGGGTCTGCGTCCATTTCGGCCATCAGATCGGCCGTGCTCATAAACGGGCTGGGCGCGGCCGTGGCGAAGGCCGGATCGGCGTCCATCTCGGCCAGGAAATCGGCGGCGATGTCGGTGGCGCTCGGCGCTGCGACGACCGGCGGGCCGAAGGCCGGATCGGCATCCATTTCGGCCAGGAAGTCGGCGGCGATGTCGGCGGCGCTCGGCGCTGCGACGACCGGCGGGCCGAAGGCCGGGTCTGCATCCATTTCGGCGAGGAAATCGGCGGCGATGTCGGCGGCGCTGGGCGCTGCGACAATTGCCGGGGCGAAGGCCGGATCGGCGTCCATTTCAGCCAGGAAATCGGTGGTGATCGCTTCGGCGCTGACCACGGCGCTAATCGCATCCGGCACGTCGGCGCGCTGCACGGGCGGCTCGGCCAGCGCCAGATCCGCGTCGGCAAGCACCGCCGCGGCGATGGGCTCGGCGACGGCGACGGGTGCGAATACCTGCACATCGCCATCGTGCAACAGGCCTTCCAGATAATCGTCCAGCTCACCGTTGGCGGTGTGGTTGCTCATGCGGCTTGCTCCATACGCATCGCGTCATCGGCCAGCACCCATTCCAGCGCGCGGCGATAGGCGGACAGGCCACGGCCCTGATAGTCGCCGCTGGTGGCGGGCACGGTGAGTGCGGCGGCATTGCAAATACGGGTGTCCATCGGCACGGCGTCTTCCCACACCAACGGGCCGTAGGTGTCCTGCATTTCCTTGAGCGTTTCGTTGCCGGCGCGGGTGCGGCGGTCGAACAGGGTCGGCAGGATCGACACCGGCAGATCGCGGCGACGCGAGCGCTGCACCATGTCGGCGGTGCGCACCATGCTGGCCAGGCCATGCAGCGCGAGCGGCTCGGCCTGGGTCGGCACCACCACGCGGTCGCAGGCGGCCAGCGCATTGATCATCAGCAGGCCGAGCGTGGGCGGGCAGTCGAGCAGGATGTAGTCGTGCTGGCCGGCGTGGCGGGTCATTGCGTTCTGCAGGGCCAGGCCCAGGCCGGGCTGGTTGGCGCTGCGGCGTTCCAGTGTGGCCAGTGCAGCTTGCGCACAGACATAGGACAGGCCTGGGATGGTGCTTTCGTGCAGCAGGCTGGCCAGATCGCTCGGCGGGGTGCCGAACAGGTCCAGCACGCCGCGCGGCGGCGGGTCGACCGCCACGCCGAATGCACGGGTGAGCGAGGAGTGCGGATCGAGGTCGACCAACAGCACCCGGTGGCCGAGCGCGGCCAGGCCACGACCCAGCGCCAGCGTCGTGGTGGTCTTGCCCACGCCGCCCTTTTGGTTGGCGATTGCCCAGATACGCATCTCACTGCACTCCTTGAATTACGGCGGGAACGGAACTTGTGCCGCTTTCGGTGGTGGCGGCCGTTTGGCCGCCGTCAGACTTGGGAAGCTTGGGCGCCCCGGCGGCGGTCGCCTGCATCTGCGACGGCGGATCGGGTGCGAGTGAGCCAGCCGAGTCCGCGAGGATGATTAACACCACACGCCGGTTCGCATTCCGTCCCGCCTCGGTTGTGTTATCGGCACGTGCGCGGAATTCTCCATAGCCCACCATCGCCAATCGCTGCGGGGCGATGCCGTCGTCGGCAAACAGGTGCACCACGCTGGCCGCACGCGCCGCCGACAGTTCCCAATTGGAGGGAAACTGCACGGTGGCGATCGGCTGGTTGTCGGTATAGCCCTCCACGCGCACGCCATTGGGCGCATTGCGCAGCACCGAGGCCAGCGTGGACAGCGTGCCGCGGGCGCCGCCGGCCAGGGTGGCCGAGCCGGTACCGAACAGGATGTCGCTGTTGATCTCCACTTCGATCCACAGATCGTTGCGGCGGATGGTGATGAGTTTCTTGTCGATCAGCGGCGCCAGCGTCTTGCTCAGCTGTTGCGCCACTGCATCCATCTGTCGCTGCGCACGCGCCAGTTGCGCCTGATTGCGCAGCGACACCGGCATGCGCATCTGCGCGGCCATCGACGGCAGCAGGGTGGGGTCGGTCGGTCCGTTGGAGGCCGCCATCGGTGCGCCGGCCTTGATGACCGAGGGGCGGTCGTAGTCGGCGCCCAGGGTCTGGGTCTTGCCGATCTGCACCGGGCTGGCGGTGTTGGACGAGCCGCCGAACGCAGTGGTCAGCGCCTGCGCCATCACCTTGTATTTGCCCTCGTTGAGCGAGGAGATCGCGTACATCACCACGAAGAACGCCAGCAGCAGCGTCATCAGATCGGCATACGGAATCGCCCACGCTTCGTGGTTGCCATGGTCTTCGTGATGTTTGCGACGGCGGGCCATGACGGGACTAATGCAAGTAGCCTGCCAATTTCGACTCGATGTTGCGCGGGTTCTCGCCTTGGGCGATCGCGATCAAGCCTTCGATCGCCATTTCGCGCTCGTTGGTACTGCAATGGATGACGCTTTTGAGCTTGGCGGCGACCGGCAGAAACAGCAGGTTGGCCGAGGCGATGCCGTAGATGGTGGCGGTGAACGCTGCCGCGATGCCGTGGCCGAGCATGGCCGGGTCGGCCAGATTCTTCATCACCGCCATCAGCCCCAGCACCGCACCGATGATGCCCAGCGTGGGCGCGTAGATGCCCATGCCTTCGAACACCTTGGCGGCGGCAAGATCCTGACGCTCCTGGTTGTCCACCTCGATTTCGAGCATGTGGCGCATGGATTCGGGCTCCACCCCATCGACCAGCATCTGCAGGCCCTTGCGCAGGAAGGCGTCGTCCTGGCGCGGAAGCTGGTCTTCCAGGCCCAGCAGGCCCTGACGGCGCGCGATGTTGCTCCATTCGACGATGTGCGACAGCAACTGCGGGCGGTCGCTGGCCGGCGGCTGGATCACCCAGCGCAGGATCTTGAAGGCGCGCCGGAAAACTGCCGGCGAGGTGTGCAGCAGGATCGCCGCCACGGTGCCGACGATGACGATCACGAAGGCAGCCGGCGACCACAGCGACGAAATGCCGGCACCTTTCAACACGCTGCCGCCCACGATCGCCACGACCGCCAGCACCAGTCCGATAATGCTCAATCTGTCCATGCAAGCGGTATCGGCCCAAGTGCGGCGGACTTGATAGAGGCGGGCGCTTGAGAGCGCCAGAAAGTTGTCGTTCTGCGGTGTGCGCCCGATTCCTGGCGGGCACCGGCGCGTCGCTTGCGCGTCTTTGGCGCCGGTGGCGCATCGTGACCGCTGCTGGACCAATGCCAACAGACCGGTGCGCTCGCATCGAGAGGGTGCGCCTGTGTTGATCGACTGTCGGCGGGATATCTGCCGGCGATGCCTCCCCATCCGCCCTTTGGGCACCTTCCCCCGCAAGCGGGAGACGGGACGAAATCGCGTCGACGATAGCCCCTCTCCCATTTGATAGCCCCTCTCCCGTTTGCGGGAGAGGGGTTGGGGTGAGGGTAGTTGTACGGAATGTATTCCGTCACCCACCTACGCGCAGTGAGGTCTTCGGAAAGGACAACGGCCGCTGGGCGCGGCCGTTGTCATTAAATCAAGCAACCCGGATCGTATTCCCGATCCCCGATCCCCGATCCCCGGTCCCCGATCCCCGATCCCCGATCCCCGATCCCCGATCCCCGATCCCCGATCCCCAATCCCCAATCCCCAATCCCCAATCCCCAATCCCCAATCCCCAATCCCCAATCCCCAATCCCCAATCCCCAAAAGATCAATGGTCGCTAGAGCGCAAGCCATCCACGTTCAGGATCAGCGCCATGCGGCCGTCGCCGATCAGGATGGCGCCGGCGTCGCCGGGCAGGCCGCGTGGCAAACGCAGCAGGCGTGTTGCGGGGCAGAATGCGCTCCCGCATGGGCTGTGATACTTAGTTTTCCACTGCATTAGAACGATCTAATCGCATCTGTGCAGAAGGGGGAGGGAAGAGGAGGGACACCGGGTCGCCGCAACCGCGCCGGATATTTCTGCATCACTTCGCGCGGCGTTCTTGTCCGATCGTTGGATCGACAGAAATCCGCCGAAGCCGATCACTATTGGGAGAGCATGATCGAAATGAACCGCATGCCATTCGCACGCAACCGCAGCACGCTGTCCGCCGGTATCGCCATCGTCTTGTTCGCGAGCGCCGCCTCCACCACCGCTGCCGCCCAGCAGGCCGACGGTACGCCGGCGCCCACCGGCCAGGCCGAGGTGCAGGCCACGGACCTGGATGCGGTGACGGTGACCGGCTACCGCTACGCGATCGAAAAAAGCCTGGAGCAGAAGCGCAACGCCAACGCCGTGGTCGATGTGATCACCGCCGAGGACGTGGGCAAGTTCCCCGACAAGAACGTGGCCGATGCGCTGCAGCGCGTGCCCGGCGTGGTCATCAGCCGCGACGGCGGCGAGGGCAAGAACGTCAGTGTGCGTGGCCTGTCCTCGGAGCTGGTGCTGACCGAATTGAACGGCAACTACATCGCCACCGCCGAGTCCAACGGCGACCCGACGCGCTCGTTCAACTACACGCTGCTGCCGTCGAACCTGCTGGGCAGCGCGGAGTTGTACAAGACCCCGGAGGCGCGCATCGATGAAGGCGGCATCGGCGGCACGGTGATCCTGCAGACGCGGCGCCCGCTGGAACTGGAGCCAAACTCGGGCTTCGTCTCCGCCGAGGGCACCTGGTCGGATACCAGCAAGAAGACCGACGGCCAGTTCTCCGGTTCGTACTCGTGGCACGACAAGGACAACCGCTTCGGTGTCTTTGTTGGCTACACGCAGCAGAAGCGCACCGCACGCACGCTCGATGCCAGTACCGAGAGCTGGCAGTGGTATGGGCGCGACGAAGTGGGCCCGGCGGTCGACGTGAACGGAAATCCCTCGGACTTCAATGCCAACTGGTGGGGAGGTACCGGTTTCTGGAACCAGGACGGCAATTACTCCACCGGTTTCATGATGCCGACCGCCGTCAGCCTGGGCGCCAAACGCGAGGAGCGCGAGCGCAAGGGCGGGCAACTGACCTTGCAGTTCAAGCCGACCGACGACCTGACGCTGACCGCGAACTACTTCCGCTTCGACCTGTCGCAGGACTCGCAGACCAATACCATCAAGATTCCCGAGTGGAACATTGCCCGCTATAACGGCGACGGCAACTGGCGCGGCGGCCGTCTGCTCGACGGGCTGCAGTTCGATCCCAGCGGCACGATTGTCACTGGCGCCGCCTACAGCCTGCGTCCGGGCAAGACCTATTATTGCAGCGAGGCGCAGGCCGCCGCGGCCGGCCTGCCGCCGGGCGGCTGGGGCTCGGACGATTGCACCGTGCCGACGCCGCAGATCACCGGCAGCTACAACATCGAGAAATCGCAGTCGCAGACGGTGGACCTGGGCGGCGAATGGCGTGGCGAGCAGGTGGACGTGGCGTTCAAGGTCGGCCGCACCTGGGCCAAGGGCGGGCCGGAGCTGCAATTCTCCCTGCCGATCAAGCCGCGCCTGCAGAACGCCGACGGCAGCTGGAGCAACGGCAACGTCGCCAGCGCCTGGGACCTGACCGGCACGCCGAGCATGACCTTCTCGCCGGAGCTGATGCAGAACCTGCGCGACGGCATCCTGCAGGTCGACCTGGGCTCGACCGGCTCGTCCTGGACCCGCAACACCAATCAGCAGCAGTACGCGCAGATCGATACCACCTGGCATTTCGACGGCGAGGTCTTCGATTCGCTGCAGTTCGGCCTCAAGCGTCGCGACGGCGGCATCCACCGCAGTACCGGCAACAACTACTGGGTGTGCCCGGGCACCGATCCGGGCGACTACGACAACCGCTACTGGAACGGGCGCTGCAATGCCATCGCCACCCAGTTCTCGCCGGGCCTGCTGTTCGCGCAGGACAACCTGGCCGGTGGCGTCAACGCCAGCGCGTTCCCGGCGATCAACTTCCCGGGCTACATCGGCTACTTGAACAGCACCTACGGCGCGATGCAGACCCGCAGCGAAGACAACTTCGTTTACAACGTCGACGAGGAGATCTATTCCACCTACCTGCAGCTCAACTTCCACACCGAGCGGCTGCGTGGCAACGTCGGCGTGCGGGTGGCGCGCACCGGCCAGCGTGCCGACTCCACCGACAAGGTGACCGCCTACAACGACTACTTCTTCGATGGCGCCGACGGCAACCCGCTGGCTTGCCAGCAGGGCGCCGCCATGCCCAGCGGCGCCCCGGCCGACACCTATTGCGGGACCGAAGGCTACTGGCGTTTGTCCGACAGCGTGCAACGCACCGAGTCGTTCGTGGTCAGCGGGCTGGACCGCAACTACACCGACGTGCTGCCGAGTTTCAACCTGGCCTACGACCTGACCGAGAACCTGCTGCTGCGCGCGGCAGCAGCCAAGGTGATCGCACGTCCCAGCTACAACGACATCGCCGCGCCTGGCAGCCTGGAGTTCTACAGTCCCGAGTACGTGGCCGACCGGCGCCTGACCGGCGGTGCCAGCGAGCAGGGCTGGTACGGCTCGGGCAGCAACAAGAACCTGGAGCCGTACAAGGCCAACCAGTTCGACCTGGGGCTGGAATGGTATTTCCAGCCGGGCTCGGTGGCAGGTGTGGGACTGTTCCGCAAGAACGTGGAGAACTTTGCGGTCGACGTCATCAGCGACGTGAACATGATGGTCGACGGGCAACCGGTCACCGTGCAGAACTACAGCACCCAGGCCGGCGGCCAGGACGCGGTCTCGCAAGGTGTGGAGCTCTACGCGCAGCACACGCTGCCATTCGGTCTTGGTGTGCAGTTCAACTACACCTACAACGATGCCAGCAAGGCGGCGGTGCGGCTCGAGGACGGCACCGAGGCCGGCAAGACCTCCATGCCGGGCAGCGCCAGGAACCAGACCAACCTCACCGTGTTCTACGAGACCGACAGCCTGCTGCTGCGCGCCTCGTACAACCGTCGCGGCGAGCTGGTGCAAGGCCTGGTCAACGGGTTGAACGTCTTTGAAGAGCCGTACTACCAGATCGATGTCAACGCGGCCTACAACATCACCCCGGCGCTCAGCCTCACCGCCTCGGTGTTGAACCTGACCAAGCAGGAGTCCCGCTCGCACCTGGGCGACGACACCCGCGCCCGCTTCTATACCGGCGGATACGCAGGCCGGCTGGCGTACCTGGGGCTGACCTACAAGTTCTAGGCGCCAACGTGTCGCGCCCATGCCTGCCGCGTGGCGGTATGGGCGCGATGGTTTGGCGGCGGCCGGGCTGCGGTGGAAGTGAACCTGGAACTGTTATTTCAACCCTGCGCGCGCAATCAACAGCGGGGGTCAGTGTCCACATCGCGTACAGCTCCCACATAATGTCTGAAGTAGCCAAACGTGGCCGCACGGAAATACTTCGGCGAAAACGCTTGCAGTATCGCGCCGAATGCCAGCTTGCCAATTGCACGCGGCGGAAGCCCTCGCGCGTGCTCAAGGCGCAGGATCATCGCCGCCGCGATCATAGCCAGCCCGAGGCCGCCACAATCGGCGTCTGCCACGGCAGCGCACCACCCATTGCCTTGATGCCTTGTCGCAGCGCCGTACTAAACGTCAACATACCTACCAGCCAAGCCAGCGCCATGCCCGCACGCTGCGGCGCCCACTGCACACCATTAGCTTCATGCTGATCGGGTAGATGCCGGCAAGGCAGAGCCCTACTGAAAAGTGCTCGTGCTGGATGCGCCTTCTTTTTGACGCTATGTGCGTGGGCGATGTCGGGCATGACACCGCTGGCACAAAATGTCGGGTTCCCCACAGACAAGACTGCTACATCTCGGTATTGTCCAAACTGGAAATCTTCATGCATGGAAAGCAAACGGGGTAATAAAGTGTTTCCTGCTGCGTACTTATTAGCATGGCCGTTTGGTCCGGGTGTGAAAATCGGCAACCTTTTTGGCATCCGGAATTGCGTGCTGTTGCTGCCGTCGCATCAAAGCGGCTCAATCTTGCGAGGCCTGATTAAAGGCATCAACACGGTAATTGCACCTATGACATCGACGATGCTAGAGGTTCGCTGCCTTGCTGGGCTCGCTTCGTTTGTCGGAATGTGCCTGCAACACAAGCTATCAATTTTGCTCAACATTAATAAGCGTAGTCGCCGACGACTGGAGTCGCTTCGAGAAGGACGTGGGCGAAGCCTTATGCCAACGCTGCACAATATAGGGGGGGGGGGGCGCCGACGGCAGCATAGACCAGGGAAGACAGCCGCACCTTTGTGCAATGCAAGTAATAAAAACAGTAGCACGTGGAGCTAAGCGTGTTGCAAGGCATGACAGGTTCGGACCCTCCAGAAGGACCTTCAACTCTCGAGCTGTCAAAGAAGAATAAATAATTTATAAGTGCCACGCAAAAAAGGAAAAATAGTGGAAATTGAAAATAAAGTTGCGTCGATTAATTTTGATGCCGTCATTTCATCGCCGGATGAGTCGGTAGACATGAAGTCAGGCTTAGATACGTTGCAGGGCATTTCGGATGCTACGAGAAAAATTGGCGAGACACTTCTAACGAAAAAAGTTCCTCAAAGGTTGCATCATGGTAGTGCGGTGCGTACCAAGCTTAAGCAAAGCTTCAAAGGCTCTTATGGACAGATTTTTAGTTTGGAGTTCCATGATTCAGATTTGAAAAAAGAACTAAGAAAGCTTGGCCGAGAGAATTTTGTCGAGCTAATGAATTATTTTATTGGTGAGTCGCTTTATGAAATAAATAGCGACTTGTCAGAGAAGTCACAACATCACCTGGAAAAATTGGGTAATGTGACTGAAGATCTAATAAAGAACTTAAGAACCTCTTGCATGGAAAATATCCATGAAGTCCCTGTCAAATTTGGCTTTGACGTCAAGCTAAATTACAGAAAAACTAGATCTGAAAAAATTGAGATCGGAAGTTTCACAAAAGAAACTGCATTGGTGTTACAGGCAGAGCCAACAGATGAAGAAGTTGAGATAAGGGCTGCAATAACTAGGCTTAACATAAACACCGGGAACGGCCGACTAAAGCCGGAGGAATCCGCTGAAACCTATGCGTTCGGATTTTCAAGTGCTTATGCGGAAATAAGAATGGAGGCCAAAAAGATATTCTCAGAGAATCTGAACTATAACAATGGAATTCCCGAGGAGAAATGGAGGGTTATTAGGTTGAGACTAAATCCTGTTAGATTAAAGGATAGGAGAATAATTAAATATATAGTAATTGGATACTTCAATGATTGACAGGCGAATCCTTATTGCGGCTTTAGCCGTTGCTGCAGTGCTGGGTGCATATACAATCAACTTTCATTTGAGTGATATTTCCCCTAAAGCAGAGGTTTGGGGTCAATTTGGAGATTATTTTGGTGGAACCTTAAATCCCATACTTAGTTTTATATCGTTACTTCTGATTGTTAGGTCTTTAGGGTTACAAAACGAATCTAATAAGGCGTTTCGGGATGAGCTTTATCAATCAAGAAAAAGTGAGGATTTGAAATCTTTTGAGAACAAGTTTTTCAAGATGATTGAAGTGCAATCGGCGAAATTTCAAATATTCAAAATAAACTCATGCGATGATGTTGCTGAAAAATCAGTATTTAGTGCTGAAGCAGTAGTGGCGATTGAAGACGAGATAAGTCGCTTAAGGAGCAATTCTTCAAGTGATGAAGAAATTGCCACTTTTTTGAAAACGTGCGATGAACAAGATCAAATATTTGGATCGGTTAGGACTTTTTACACCTGCGCTAAGTTCATTGTCGATCACCTCAGTGATTTAAATGGATTCAGCCAAAAAATTAGGCTTGATTACATGAGAACCCTAATTAACTTTACTGATTTCTCGTTAATACGCTTGAACATGATGTCGATACAATTTCTAGACTATGAGGCTAGTAGATACCTCAGGGCATGCGGGGAATTTAATGATATTATGGTGGAGGTTGGGCTTTCATATACGTCATACTAAAATGCGATAGAGGGCTGTTTCCAAACAAAGTGGAAGAAGCTTTCGTTCAAGCTGGGAATAATGGGGTCAGATTCTTAGGTACCCCACGTTTTTTTACGCCACCAGCGTCATCTGCTCGCGTACTGCGTCGGGCAGTGTGCGCAAGCGTTCTAGCCAGCGTGGAAATTACCGTGATAGGGGCAGGTGCACTTATCAGGCGAGGGCGCTCGGCTTGCGTGGCCTGTATGGAGCTGCGCCAGCGGCGCACACAGCCGCGCGAGACCCGCCAGCGTGTGTTGACACGCCAGACCGTGTACTTGCAATCTAGGCCCAAGGAGCGTCGAAACTCCTCTCATAGCGGTACCCACCTCCGTCAAACCGGTGGGTTTTTTGTGCCTGCATCCTGCAGGTACAAGCCGACGCGATGCCTGCGTCGGGAGGGCGGCTAATACAACACCCGCAAGGGGAATACGCCCGCCGGCTATGAGCGGTTTCGAACCTCCCGACATCCCGTCGCCGTTGGCGGCGGTTCTTGGGTTGTTCCAGGAGGGCGTTGCCATGTCTACCGCACTATCCATACCGGCATCTGTGCCGGTTGATCTGTTGCCAGCTTCCGCTCACCGCATGCTGTTAGATATAGGCGAGGTGCTGCGCCGGCGCGTCGCACGCGCAGCTGTTGAGCAGGCGAGCGCCCATTGCGCGCATCCGCTGAGTTGCCAGCCCGCTGTGTTGCCGCACACTTTGTGCAGCCGGTTCGCGCGCAAGGCCGTGGCGTTGCAGCAGCGCGTTGCTGCAACCATCACCAACCACCACCCGGAGGCGCCATGACACGCCGCCGCCCACCCACGGCAACTGCCAGCGCACGGCCCACCCGCACGCGTGAGCGCCCTTCGCCGCCCAAGCGGGTGCAGTGGGTCGTTGTGGAACCCGACCGCACCAAGCTGCCACCGATGCTGCCGCCCGAGCCGGACGCCTCCCCGCAAGGCCCCGGCACGCTGCGCGCACCCCGCCGCGCCCGCCGCCCGCGCCAATGCACCGTCAGCTACACCCATTACCCGGGCGCCCACGACCACGCCGGCGACCAGCACGTGCCCCACGTCCGCCTCAGCGGCCGATGGCTGGAACAACTGGGCTTTGCCATCGGCACCAAGCTGCGCATCACCGCCAGCGAAGGGCAGCTGCTGATGGAGGTGTTGCCGCCGGTGGAGGTGCCGGCCAAGGCGCGCAGCATGCGGCGATGATGCGGCGGCTGCCATAAGCCTTGCGATTGACCTCAGTGCCAAAAGAACGGGCTCAGATTCACTTAAGGAAGTCAACCTGACCCTGAGGTTTGGACCCGTTATTCGACAAATAGCTGCCATTGTTGAATGGCCGGGATTGGTGAAATGCGGAAAGGCTGGTTTCGAAGCAGCTAAAGCGATTCCCGCCGCTTAGCCGTATCACCAAACCGGCGAGAGATTTCTGTATTGCGAGGTGGCGACACCATACAACGTCGCGTATGCGGACAGGAAGCATACGTCCGAATAGGGTGATAACCTCTGCATGGCTCAAACGCTGATGTTGGAGTGAGGAGTAAAAATGGTCGCCTCCATTAAACGCCGCACTGTTTTGGCTGCGGCATTATCCATGGCCCTGCCGATGCGTGGCTTTGCCAAACCCGGAATTGAAGCTGATAGCGTGTCCTCGGCCCTTCGCCGTCGCGTAGCCGAGGAAAAGCAGGGCACGGGGGCCGTATTGGGGGTGGTGCGCGCAGGCGAATTGAAGACCTTCCACTACGGAACGGTTGGCCTAGGTAAACTCCAACAGCCGAGTGATCGGTCAGTATTTCAGATCGCCTCGCTAACCAAGATATTCACGGCACTATTACTTGCTGATTGCGTTCAGCGGGGTGAAGTGAATCTCGTCGATCCGCTATCAATGTACATTGCAGTTCCTCCCGCCACCTTCGACGGAAATGAGATCACGCTTCTCGATTTAGCCACTCATACGAGTGGGCTACCACTTCGGCCATCCAGCCGCACCGGCCTCAGTCAAGATAATCCCTACGCCGGCTACACCGAGAGCGATCTGTGTGCTGATTTAGGTCGTGTCCATCTCACGCGCTTACCGGGGTCGAGTTTTGAATACTCGAATTTTGACTACGCGTTATTGGGTTACGCGTTGTCACAGCGCCTTGGCAAAACCTATGCTGACCTCTTGCGAGCTCGCATTCTTGAACCGCTTCGTATGGACGAGACTACGCTTGCTCTATCAACGGCCATGCAGCACCGGGAAATTTGGGGTTACGATGCGGACTTCCACTCGGCTCAACCCTGGGAATTTGGTGCGCTTGCGCCGGCAGGCGGCCTTTTTTCGACAGTGAAGGACCTGTCGAAATTCATGACACTTTGGACAAACAAAGAAAGCGGTCCCCTCTCGCGGGCGGCTTCAATGATGCTGACCGTAGATAGGCCCGGCGATAATACCGATACCAGAATGGGTATCGGCTGGCGGAAGGTCCACCCGGATGGCCAGAGTATAGCTTGGAGCAATGGAAATGGCGGCGGCGTTCGTAGCTTCATGGGCTTCAACGCCGACACGCGCGTCGCCGCAATCGCGTTTATCAACAAAACATCGGGTTTTGGAGTTGACGATATCGCGCTTGGGATGCTTGCCCCAGCTGGCTCGCATGTTCCCCCGTTTTTCTAAAACCCGGGCTGGTTTAGGATGCTTAAATATTAGCTGGACGGGAAATAACGGTTCCAGATTCAGTTCCACGGCAGCCTGGCCGTCGCCAAACCATCGCGCCCATGCTTGCGCGCGTAGCGACATAGATCGGCAGCGATGCTGGTAGTGAAACCACAACGGCCGCAGTACGCGGCCGTTGTCGTTAGATCAGGCAGCCAGGATCGTCTTGCTGATTCCCAATTCCCGATTCCCGAAAATCAATGATCGCTGGAGCGCAAGCCATCCACATCCAGGATCAGCGCCATGCGGCCGTCGCCGATCAGGGTGGCGCCGGCGTAGCCGGGCAGGCCGCGCAGGGCGCGGGGTAGCGGCTTGATGACCACTTCCTCGCGGCCGCGGACCTGGTCCACCACCAGGCCGAAGCGTGTTTCGCCGGCCTGCAGCACCACGGTCAGCAGCGGCGGTTGTTCTGCCGGTACGCCGAGCCAGCGGCGCAGGTCGATCAGCGGCAGCGTATGCGAGCGGCGGTCGAGCACGGCGCGGCCGTCGAACCAGCCCAGCGAGGTCTGCGGTGCATGCAGCACTTCGACCACGCGGGCCAGTGGTAGCGCATAGACCGCTTCGCCGGCCTGCACCAGCAGGGTCGGCAGGATCAAATAACGGTTCCAGGTTCAGTTCCACGGCACCCTGACCGTCGCCAAGCCATCGCGCCCATGCTTGCGCGCGTGGCGGCGTAAATCGGCAGCGATGCTGGTAGTGAAACGACAACAGCCGCAGTACGCGGCCGTTGCCGTCAGATCAGGCAACCAGGATCATCTTGGCGATTTCCGATTTCCGATTTCCGATTTCCGAAAATCAATGATCGCTGGAGCGCAATCCGTCCACATCCACAATCAGCGCCATCCGGCCGTCGCCGATCAGGGAGGCACCGACGTAGCCGGGTAGGCCGCGCAGGGCGTGGGGTAGGCGTTTGATCACGAAGAAGTGAATCTGGAACTGTTATTTGCACCTACAAGCAGGTCGCTGAGCAGGCGTCAGGCGCGCTCCAGAAGCGCATTGCGGGACTTGTTGTTGCGCCCCGTACATGGGAAAAGAAGAGCACAAAGATTTGCTCTGAGCTGGGCCATGCTTTGAGGCACGCAGTGGAGATGCGGATAAGTGAAGGCGTACTAGTCATGGCCGCAATTTCGATGGATGGCGATAAGCCGGCTGATCAGACACGGCACTATCGCTATGCCGCGGCCCAGATTTTTCATGGTGCCATTAGTGACGCAAAGGACGCCACTGAGGCACTAGATAAATGCCTAGCCGATTATAATTAAGGGTCTTGCCGGGGTATGTGTCGGTGGAAGAGGTGTACCTGGAACCGTTCTTTGCAACGTGCCGTCGCTATTGGTGGCGGCGCTTGGCCAGCGCGGGGCAGTTGTCGATGCAGGCGTTGCCGCCGGTGGAGGTGCCGCTCGCATCGCGCTGTAAGCGCAGTTAGCTGTGTGAACAGATAAGCGATACGATGCAGCAGGTAGGCCGCAGAAGAGGCAGCTAAGATAGCCTCATGTTCTAAACGCGGATTTGCCTTGAGCTTCAGGTTCGGCATCACACTCACAGGAGAGATAAGGTGCTCATTGCAAAGGATCTAATGCGCGTTGCAGTGACGGCATTGATCATTGGTCTGATCGTAAGCTGCAGCATTCAATCGCCACCTGCAAATACCCCCATCGCAAAGGAGCAATCAGATATGCGAACCGCAGTACCGCTGACGCGAAGCTTGCCCCCTAATGACGGCGAAGAAATGGTGCTTGAGTTCGACGTGCCCGCCCAGCCGGACGACGCAAACCCGCCAATTTTTATCGGCATTCAATTGATCGGAAGTGACACAGGCGCCGTCGCGGATGCCGCGGACAGTCTGGTACGTGCCGAAATCGTTGCAGTCGTGCATCTAGAGCGTATCCAGCAGGCTGGGTCGGCCACTGTGGAGCTGCAGCGCAGTCAACGTGTTGGAAGAGAACAAGAGGTGCCCGTTACCATCGCTGCAGACGGTATTGCAAAGGGGTTGTTCGCGCTAAATGCGGATGTCGCGACAATGGCAAGTGCTGGGCTGGCTCCGACGGGCAGGGCTTCCGAGGAACTCGCGTTTGCCTACAGCGCTTCGCTCCAGGCTGGTCGTTATCGTCTCAGATTGCGTATTGATCAGAACCGGCAAGCGTTGTTAGATGCGAATGCACAGCTATTGATTGCTTACACTCACAAAGCAAAATAAGGCGGGCGAGACATGGATGATCACGGCAAGCGCTACACCGTGACTGTCTACGTCGCTGCGGCCGGCACTCCGCTTTTGATCACCGGCGGCAACTCCATGGCCGGACACATGTACTACGCAGTAAGTGATGGCAAAAAAATTAACAGCTACGGGTTTGCCCCCTCAGAGCATGGCGAGTCTAGTGGGCCGGGAAAGGTATTTAAGGATGACGTCAGAAACTATAAAGATCCTTATTACTCGCGCACGATGGAGATTGATCAGTCGCAGTATGAGAAGCTAAAAGAGTTCGGCCAGTCGCCTGCAAAACATGGTTTCGATATGGAGTACGGTGGTGCTTCCAATAGCTGCATCGACTTCACGTGGGGCGCGCTGAACTATGCCGGGCTGCATCGTACGACAAAACAGGGGGTCGACAAGGACTTTGAGGGTGCGCTCAAGCCGGTAGGGAATATTGACGAGATCAAGAGCATTCATGCCCCCATGCCTAACAGCGGGTTGAATAAGGAGCACAGCAACCCTAAGCCCGATCAGCTGTGGTGGCAAAAAGCGATAGGAGAGGTGCAGCTACCTGGGAATCAGGTATCCCCGGGTGGAGCCAATGCAATGGCTGTGCATCCACAGCCGCACGATCCATTGCACCAGCAGGCAGAAGAGGCCGTTCGCCGCCTTGAGCAAGGTCTCGGCCGCGAGTACGACGACAACAGCGCACGGCTGGCAGCAAGCAGCGCGTATTTAGCCAAAGAGAACGGGCTGTCGCGAATCGATCATGTCGTGCTGAGCGAGAACACCAAGTCCGTGCGGCAGGGCGAGAACGTCTTCGTTGTGGAAGGTGCGTTGAACGATCCCGCTCACAAGATGGCGCATATGAAGACGAGTGATGCGATTGCGCAGCCCGTCGAGCAATCCTTGGCGCAATTACAGGCCTTGGGCGAAACTCAGCGCCAACAGCAATCCCAGCAGCAGGAGCAACAGCGAGAGCAGTCGATTGCGCCTCAACACCGGATGGTGTGAGGGCTAGTGAAGTAACGGTTCTGAAATAACGGTTCCAGATTCAGTTCCACGGCAGCCTGGCCGTCGCCAAACCATCGCGCCCATGCCGGCGCGCGTAGCGGCATAGATCGGCAGCGATGCTTGTAGTGAAACGACAACGGCCGCAGTACGCGGGCGTTGTCGTCAAATCAGGCAGACAAGATCGTCTTGCCGATTCCCGATTCCCGAAAATCAATGATCGCTGGAGCGCAGTCCATCCACGTCCAGGATCAGCGCCATGCGGCCGTCGCCGATCAGGGTGGCGCCGGCGTAGCCGGGCAGGCCGCGTAGGGCGCGGGGCAGGGGCTTGATCACCACTTCCTCGCGGCCGCGGACCTGGTCCACCACCAGGCCGAAGCGGGTTTCGCCTGCCTGCAGCAGCACCACGGTCAGCAGCGGCGGTTGTTCTGCCGGTACGCCGAGCCAGCGGCGCAGGTCGATCAGCGGCAGGGTGTGCGAGCGGCGGTCGAGCACGGCGCGGCCGTCGAACCAGCCCAGCGAGGTCTGCGGTGCGTGCAGCACTTCGACCACGCGGGCCAGCGGCAGGGCGTAGACCGCTTCGCCGGCCTGCACCAGCAAGGTCGGCAGGATCGCCAGCGTCAGCGGCACGCGGATCATGAAGCGGCTGCCGCGGCCCAGTTCGGACTGGATCTGGATCTGCCCGCTGAGTTCGCGGATGCGCGATTGCACCACGTCCATGCCCACGCCACGGCCGGAGATGTCGGTGACCTCGGCCTTGGTCGAGAAGCCCGGCATGAAGATCAGATGCAGGCACTCGTCGGTGCTCAGGCGGGCGGCGGCTTCGGCGTCGATCAGGCCTTTGTTGCGGGCGATTTCGCGCAGGCGTTCGGGGTCGATGCCGGCGCCGTCGTCCTGGATTTCGATGCTGACGTAGTCGCCTTCCTGCTGCGCGGACAGGCGCACATGACCGCTGCGCGGTTTGCCGGTGGCTTCGCGCAGGGCAGGCGATTCGATGCCGTGGTCGATGGCGTTGCGCACCAGATGCACCAGCGGGTCGGCCAGCGCTTCGACCAGATTGCGGTCCAGTTCCGTCTCGGCGCCGATCAGCTCCAGCTCCACTTCCTTGGACAGCGTGCGCGCGACGTCGCGGGCCACCTTGGGGAAGCGCGAAAACACCTTGCTGACCGGCTGCATGCGGGTACGCATGACGGCGGTCTGCAGACGGGCGGTGGCGATATCCAGCGTGCTGACCGCGCGATCGAGTTCTTCGTCGCGCAGGCGGGTGCGCAGGGTCTTCAAGCGATTGCGCGACAGCACCAGCTCGCCGATCAGGTTGACGATGGCGTCCAGGCGCTTGGTGTCCACGCGCACGGTTTGTTCGGCTTCGGCGCCAGCCTTGGCAGCGGCTTTCGGCGCGGCCTTGGCGCCGGGCGCTGCCGGTGCATGGCCGTCGTCGTGCGCCGCCGCGGCGGCGACTGCCGCCTTGGGAGCGGCCTTGACCGCCGGCGGGCCGCTCTTGGCGTCGAACTGCGCAATCAGCGAGGCCGGTGCATGCGGCACGGTTTCGCCCGAGCCCATCGCATCCAGCATCGCCTGCAGATAATCCAGCGACTGCTGCGCGGCATCGAAGTGATGCGCCTGCAACACCGCCTGGCCGGAGCGCGCCATGCCGAGGGTTTCTTCGGCGGCGTGGCACAGCGCGACCATCGGCTTGATCGCCAGAAAGCCGGCGCCGCCCTTGAGCGTATGGAAACCGCGGAACACCGCGTTGAGCTGGTCGGCTTCGTCCGGTGCCTGTTCCAGCGCGACCAGCTGTTCGCCGAGGCGATCCAGGATTTCCTGGGCCTCGACGATGAAATCGGCAGCAATATCGTCTGGAACAGCACTCATGGTTACAACCCCAATCCGGACAGCAGGTCGTCGGCGTCGTCCTGCGACACCGCGTGACGGTCCAGGCCCTTGACTGCAGGACCGGCAAGACCGCCGTCGTCTTTCTTCGGCTCGGTGTTCTTCGGCGGCAGGCCGAGCGCACCGAAGCCTTCATGCACGCGCCGCACGATCCCGGCCACGCGCCGGATGATCTGCCCGCTCAGGTCCTGGTAGCTCTGCGCCAGCGACAGCTCGGTCAGGTTGTGGCGCATCTTGTCCATCAGCGCGCCCTGGTCCTGATTGAGGCCGCCGTCGCGCAGCTGGTTGGCCAGCTCGCGGCATTCCTCGACCAGATCCAGCGTGCGATGGCTGGCCTTTTCGGTCATTTCCACCACGTGGTCCAGGCGCGAACACGCATCGTCCAGTTCGCCGGCTTCGTCAGGCACGGTGGGCAATTCGCCCAGCGCCTGACCCAGTTCGCGGGCGAGCCGGCTCAGGCCCTGCATCATCGGACGGGTACGCAAGGCGGCGAGGTGATCCACCTCGCGCTTCCAGGCGGCTTCGTCACCGCTTTCCAGTGCATCGAGCGCGCCCTGCAGGCGGTCGATCAATGCGGCGCGTTCTGCGTTGGTATCCACGGTGGCGTTCATCAGGCGGTCGCCGCCAGACGTTCGAACACCTTGCCCAGCTTTTCTTCCAGCGTCTGCGCGGTGAACGGCTTGATGATGTAGCCATTCACGCCGCACTGGGCCGCTTCGATGATCTGCTCGCGCTTGGCTTCGGCGGTCACCATCATCACCGGCAGGTGCTTGAGCTTGGCGTCGGCGCGGATGTTGCGCAGCAGGTCGATGCCGGTCATGCCGGGCATGTTCCAGTCGGTGACCACGAAATCGAACGGGCCGGCACGCAACGCAGCCAATGCGCTGTTGCCGTCTTCGGCCTCTGCGGTATTGGTGAAGCCGAGATCGCCCAACAGATTCTTGACGATACGTCGCATCGTCGAGAAGTCGTCCACGATCAAAATCCGCATGTTCTTGTTCACATCAAGCTCCTAACACTAAAAAATACGCGAAAAAATTATTCGTCAATTTCGACACCGGCATCGGCCAGTTCGAAGACCTTGAGGCGGCCGCGCAGACGCACCACCGCCTGGCCGTGAATCTGGCAGACGCGCGATTCGCTGACACCGAGCACGGCGCCGATTTCCTTCAGATTCAATTCCTGCTCGTAATACAGCGACAGCACCAACTGCTCGCGCTCGGGCAACTGGCCGATGGCCTTGCCCAGCTCGCGGCCGAATTCGCCACGCTCCATCATCTGCTGCGGATTGGGACCACCCTTGGCGGTGGTGTCCAGCTCGCCGTGGTCCTCGATCCGCGACTCCAGGCTCAGCACCTGGCCGCGTGCGGCATCTTCCATCAGACGCAGGTAATCGGGTAGCGGCATTTCCATCGCGGCGGCCACTTCGGTGGCAGCGGCGGCGCGGCCGGTGTTCTGCTCGATCTTGCGCACGGCGGCGGCGGCGTCGCGGGCACGGCGGTGGACTGAACGCGGCACCCAGTCGCCACGGCGGATCTCGTCGATCATCGAGCCGCGGATGCGGATCGAGGCATAGGTTTCGAACGAGGCGCCCTGGTCGGAATCGTAACTGCGCGAGGCTTCGATCAGGCCGATCATGCCGGCCTGGATCAGATCGTCCACTTCCACGCTCGCCGGCAGGCGCGCGGCCAGATGGTGGGCAATGCGGCGGACCAGATCGGCATGCTGGGTGACGATGTCGTTGGCGTTGTTGCGCTGCACGGCACGGTACTGCGCGGTGGCGGTCGTTGCGGTGGCGGTACTCATGCGGCCACTCCCCGTTGGATGATGCGTTCGACGAAAAACTCGACGTTGCCGCGCGGCACCGTGGGGGCCTGCCAGCGCGAGGTACGGCGAGCGATTTCTGCAATGGCCTGCGCCGACGGACTGGCGGGGTAAGCCTTGATGACGGGTTGCTGGCGCTGCACCGACAGGCGCAACCAGTCGTCCTGCGGCACGTGGCCGAGGTAGTTCAGCGACACGTCGCCGAGGAACTTTTCGCAGACCCGCGACAGCTTGTCGTACAGCAGGCGGCCTTCGTTGGGGTCGCGCACCATGTTGGCGATGATCTGCAGGCGGTCCACGCCGCGTTCGCGCGAGAGCACCTTGATCAGCGCGTAGGCGTCGGTGATCGAGGCCGGTTCGTCGCAGACCACCACCACGGTGTCCTGTGCGGCCTGGCAGAAGGTCAGCACGCTGTCGGTGATGCCGGCGGCGGTGTCGATGACCATCACGTCCAGGTCGCGTTCCAGTTCGGAGAACACGTTGACCAGGCCGATGTGCTGGGCCGGGGCCAGTTCCGCCATGTGGCGGCGACCGGAGGCGGCCGGCACCACCAGCACGCCACCCGGACCTTCCATGATCACTTCATCGAGCGTGCAGCGGCCGGCGATCAGGTCGGCCAGGGTGTACTTGGGCGAGAGTCCCAGGACCACATCCAGGTTGGCCAGGCCAAGGTCGGCGTCCAGCAGCAGGGTGCGCTTGCCCATGTCGGCAAGCGCCACGGCCAGGTTGGCGGAGATGTTGGTTTTACCCACGCCGCCCTTGCCACCGGTCACGGCAATGGTGCGCACCGGGCCCAAGGGCTCGGGACGGGTCGCCGACAGGGGGAAGGCGTTGGTCAGCTTTGCGTATTCACGCGACTGCATGGTTGTGCTCCGGAGTACAGGGCTTATCGGCAGCGCGCCGTAAATCTTCAAGGCGAAGAACGAGACTGGCGGCATTGGCGCGGTGCAGGTCGTCAGGGACCCGCTGTCCGTCAGTCACCCAGGTGATGGGCATTTGGTGGTCGACCACCACCGACAAGGCGCTGCCGAAGCGGCCGGTCTCGTCGAGTTTGGTCAGCACCACGCCTTGGGGCTTGGCGTGGGCGAAGCGGCGCACGACCTCGTCGAGGTCTGAAAAATGGGAGTTGGCGGGCAGCACCAGCAGCGAGGTGACCTGCTGGGCGGCGCGCAGCCAGTTCAGCTGGGCGGCCAGGGCGCGGTCGCGCTGGCCCATGCCGGCGGTATCGATCAGCACCAGCTTGTAGTCGCGCAGGCGATCCAGCAGCGCGAGCAGGCTTTCGGCGCTGTCGGCTTCGTGCACCGCGATGCCGAGCTGGCGGCCGTAGCTGTGCAGCTGCTCGCGGCCACCGACGCGCAAGGTGTCGGTGGTGACCAGTGCCACGTCGCGCGGGGCGTGCTGGGCGGCGAAGCGCTGCGCCAGCTTGGCAATGGTGGTGGTCTTGCCGGCGCCGGTCGGGCCGACCAGGGCGATCACGCCGCCGCGTTCCAGCGGGTCGATCGGGGCCACCGGCAGGCGCTTGGACAACAAGCCCAGCATCAGGCCGCGGCCGCGGTGCAATTCGGTGTCGGCGGGGATCTGCATGGCGATGTCGCGGGTCAGACCGGCGTCGAAGCCGTAGTCGTCCATCAACTCCAGCGCCTGCGCACGCACCGGCGAGCCACGCAGGCGCTCGTCGGTGAGGCGGTTCATTTCTCGCTCGATCATCTGCCGCATCAGCGCCAGTTCGCCGCGTAGCTGCTTGAGTTCTTCGTCGTTCTGCGTCGCCGGGGCGGCGGCGACCGGCACGGCGGCCAGGGCCACCGGTGCGACCACCAGCGGCGGCAAGGCGGCCGGCGGCAGGATTTGCGGCAGGGCGTCGTCCAGATCGAAATCGGCCTCGTCGGCCAGCGCGTCGTCGTCCTGGCCGTAGCCGGCAACAGCGACAGCGACGGGTGCGGTCATGGCCGCAGCCATGAGCGGTGTGGGTGCCGCAGCCGCTTCCAAGGACGCGCGCTGCACCGGGGCGGTGGTCAGAAAGTCGGCGAAGACCTGTTCCGGGATTGCCGACAGCGCGTGTTGCTGGCGCGGCGCGGCGGATGCGGCCACCGCGTTGGCCAATGCCTGCGCGGTGGGCGAGGGTGCGGCGCTGCGCACCGGCGCGGCCGCTGGCGCCTGCCGCACCACGTTGACCGGCTGGCGCAGCGCCATGGCGGCGATCATGTCGTCGGCGGCACTGGCAACGCGTTGACGCATGCCGGCATCGGCAGCCGGCTTGAGCGGGGCGTGCACGGGGGCGGAGGTGGCTTGCGCTGCAGGCGCCTGGTGCGTCTGGGCCGGCGCAGTGACCGGCGGTTCGGAGCGCGCGGTTTCCAGGGCGCGCTGCACGAGTTCTTCGTCGTAATTGCTGGCAGCGACGATCTCGATGCCGTCGGCGGTGCGGCGGTTGGACAGGATCACCGCATCCGGGCCGTGTTCTTCACGCACCATGCGGAATGCGGTGCGCATGTCCGGGGCAACGAAGCGTTTGATTTTCATGCGAAGTGCCTCCAGGAACGGGACCCGCCGGACGCCGGACGGGTACGTGAAAAATGTGGGTGTGTTGCCAGCGTCATGAGTTGCCTGTCCCGTTCGGTTGTTCCAAGTCCTGCTGCGCGCCCCGCACCGATCAAGCTGTGTGCGGTCTCGCCAGAGCTAATGCACGCGGCGTGCCAAAACGCGGTGCTGGGTTTCCGGCGCAGGAAGTTGGAGGGTCGGGATGGCGCGTTGGCCGTGCTGTCGGCGTTGTTGCATGAGGCCAAGTCGATGGATTGATTGGCTTTTTCCCGAAGGGCGGTGCGGTGCGGCGCGTTGTGACGCCTGTCCGTGGCTCTTGCGGTGAGGTTCTCTGAGAGCCTGCGAGTCGCCGACGTCGTGCAATCGATTGGATGGTCGGCCCGGTGGCGGCTTTCCGGCGCTGCGGGCTGCAGCTGGTGAATGGCGGTTGCCCGCGGCCGATTTGCGGCGGTGGGGTCCGTTCGCTGCCCCCATCCGCCCTGCGGGCACCTTCCCCCGCAGGCGGGGGAAGGGCAGAACGCCGGCTGGTGTAGGGCGGAGCGCTGCCTGGTGTAGTGCGGAGTGCTTGGCTGGCGTTGTTTCGCTGGTCGCGCCGCCGTTCTGGGGCGGGTGGGTTTGTGTGCTGCCCCCATCCGCCCTGCGGGCACCTTCCCCGCAGGCGGGGGAAGGGTGGAGCGCCGGCTGGTGTAGGGCGGGGCGCTGTCTGGTGTTGTGCGGAAGGAATCGGCGTCGCGGGGTCTTTTACAGTTGCCTCCATGCAGGTAGCCGGAGCCTGGTCCATCGACGTCCAACCACTCGCGCGTCACTCAAGCACTTCATTCAAGCACTACCGCATTGCGAGCTCTCTTCCCATGCGGACAGCGCCGGCCTGGGGCAGTAGGTACCGCCACGGAATCGGCCCCCTCTCCCGCCTGCGGGAGAGGGTTGGGGTGCGGGCACGGCCGATCGCGCTGCCCCCATCTGCCTTGCGGGCACCTTCCCCCGTCGGCGGGGGAAGGGCGAAATGCCGGCGAGTGTTGCGCGGAGTGCTGGCTGGCCTCACCTGGATGACGGGCTGGCGTTGCCGTGTTGCCAGAGTGCCGCCGAGCAGCGTTGGCTTGGTGACGTTTAGCTGATCGTGCCGACCAATTTCAGGCGCTTGTCTTCCGGTACTTCGCTATAGGCAAGCACCGACAGGGTCGGCACGCTGTGGCGGACCAGACGGGCCAGCGCGGCGCGGACCTGGCCGGGTACCAGCACCACGGCCGGTTCGTTGCGGGCTTCCTGCTTGCCGACGCAGTCGGCCAGGCTCTGGTGCAGACGCTCGGCCAGCCCCGGCTCCAGCGCCACGCCGTTGCCGTGGGTGGATTCCTGCAGCACGCGCTCCAGCTGCGGGGCCAGCGTGTAGACCGGCAGTTCGGCGGACATGCCGGCGATTTCCTGCACGATGAAGCGGCCCAGCGAGGTGCGCACTGCGGCGGTGAGGGTGGCGGGGTCCTGGCTGTGCGGGGCGTGTTCGACCAGTGCTTCGACGATCTTGCGCAGCTGGCGCACCGGAATCCGCTCGATCAGCAGGTTCTGCAGCACGCGTACCACCACCGACAGCGGCAGCGCCTTGGGCGTGAGGTCTTCGACCATCTTCGGCGCGGTCTTGGCCAGGGTGGCCAGCAACTGCTGCACTTCTTCGTGGCCGAGCAGTTCTGGGGCGTGTTCGCGGATCAGGTGCGACAGATGGGTGGCGACCACGGTGGCCGGGTCGACCACGGTGTAGCCCATCGATTCGGCGTAGGAGCGCTGATGCGGCTGGATCCAGGTGGCGTCCAGGCCGAACGCCGGGTCCTTGCCGGGAATGCCGTCCAGCTGGCCGAGCGCACCGCCCGGGTCCAGCGCCAGTTCGCGGTCGGGGTAGATCTCGGCGGTGGCCACCGGCACGCCGTGCACCAGCAGGCGGTAGGCGTTGGCCGACAGCTCCAGGTTGTCGCGGATGTGCACCGGCGGGACCAGGAAGCCGATGTCCTGGGTGAGCTTGCGACGCACGCCCTTGATGCGCGCCATCAGTTCGCCGCCCTGGTTCTTGTCCACCAGCGGGATCAGCCGGTAGCCCACTTCCAGGCCCAGTGGGTCGATCGGGCGCAGCTCGTCCCAGCTCAGTTCCGAACTGGCCTGGGCGGCAGTGGCCGCGGCGGCGGCCTTCGGGTCGGTGGCCGGGTCGCCGGTCGGCGGGATGACCAGGCTGCGCTTGTACATTTTCCAGGCGATCACGCCCAGGATCAGGCCGAGCGTCAAAAACGCGACGTTCGGCATGCCCGGCACCAGGCCGACCAGGCCCAGGATGGCCGCAGCCACCGCCAACGCTCGGTGCTGGCCGAACACCTGGCTGATCATGGCGCCGCGCATGTCCTGCGCCCGCGAGGCGCGGGTGACCAGCAAGGCTACCGAGGACGACACCAGCAAGGCCGGCAGCTGCGCCACCAAACCGTCACCGATCGACAGCAGGGTGTAGGTGGAGGCGGCATCCACAAAGCTCATGTCGTGCTGGAACATGCCCACCGCCATGCCGCCGATGAGGTTGATGAACAGGATCATGATGGCGGCGATGGCGTCGCCGCGGATGAACTTGTTGGCGCCGTCCATCGCGCCGTAGAAGTCGGCTTCCTCGCGCACTTCTTCGCGGCGGGCCTTGGCTTCCTCACGCGTCAGCAAACCGGCGTTGAGGTCGGCGTCGATGGCCATCTGCTTGCCGGGCATGGCGTCCAGGATGAAGCGCGCGGTCACTTCCGACACGCGCCCGGCACCCTTGGTGATGACCACGAAGTTGATGATGGTCAGGATCGCGAACACCACGATACCCACGGCGTAGTTGCCGCCGATCACGAACTGGCCGAAGGCTTCGATGACCTTGCCGGCTGCGGCGTGGCCGTCCTGGCCGTTGATCAGGATCACGCGGCTGGAGGCGACGTTGAGCGCCAGCCGCAGCATCGTGGTCATCAACAGCACGATCGGGAAGATGGTGAATTCCAGCGGGCGCTGCACGTAGATCACCGCCAGCAGCACCATCAGCGAGATGGCGATGTTGAAGGTGAACAAGGCGTCCAGCACCGGTGCGGCCAGCGGCACCATCAGCATGGCCAGCATGGCCATCAGCGCCAGCGGGGCGCCCAGGCCGTTGCGCAGCAACTCCATCACGCGACGGGCATTCAGCGGGGCGGGTTGGGCGCTCATGCGCTGGCTCCCTTGCCGAACTCATCCACTTCCAGGGAAGGCAATTCCGGCATCGGGCCGCCGTTCCAGCCGCGCAGCTGGTAGACGTAGGACAGCACCTGGGCCACGACCGAATAGAGTCTCACGGGAATTTCCTTGCCAATTTGAGCTTCTCTATACAAGGCGCGTGCCAAAGGCGGGGCGGTGACGATCGCCACCCGGTGTTGTTCGCAGACTTCGCGGATGCGGAAGGCCATTTCGTCCACGCCCTTGGCCACCACGATCGGGGCGCGCATCTTGCCGCCCTCGTACTTGAGCGCGACCGCGTAGTGAGTCGGATTCATCAGCACCACGTCGGCCTTGGGCACCGCTTCCATCATCTGGCGCTGCGACATCTGCATCTGCATCTGGCGGATGCGGCCCTTCACTTCCGGGCTGCCCTCGCTTTCCTTCATCTCGCGCTTGATCTCTTCGCGGGTCATCTTGAGCTTCCGCATCCAGTTCCACTTCTGGTATGGCGCGTCGATGGCGGCCAGCAGCACCAAGGCGCCTGCGGTGTAGAACAGCAGGCTCTTGGTGAAGTCCAGGCCGTTGCCGACGGCCTGCTCCAGCGGCTGGTTCACCAGCGAGCGCAGCCCGTGCAGGCCCTTGGAGATGCACAGGCTGGCGGCCAGGCCGACGAACAGCAGCCGCAGCACCGACTTGACCAGCTCGGCCAGGCTGTTGCTGCCCCACATGCGCTTGAGCCCGTTGGCCGGGTTGAGCTTGTTGAGGTCGGGCATGATCGCCTTGCTGGAAAAATGCAGGCCGCTCATCAGCAGCGGACCGGCCAGCCCGGCGGCCAGGCAGATCCCGACCAGCGGCATCATCACCCACAGCAGTTGCAGCAGCAGGTCGCCGAAATGACCGAACAGCGCCATCGGGTTTTCACGCATTTTCGGGTCCGGGCTGAGCGCGGTCTTCATCCAGACACTGGCGCCATCGCCGATGCTGCGCGCCAGGGCCATCAGCGCGAACACGCCGGCACCGAAGACCGCGGCGGTGGACAACTCGCGCGATTGCGGGATGTTGCCCTGTTCGCGGGCTTCGCGCAGGCGTTTTTCGGTGGGAAGCTCTGTGCGTTCGCCGCCGTCTTCGGACTCGGACATGGAGGTGCCGGTGACTGGTCAGCCCTGTCTGATGCAAGCCACGTTCCAGTTATCGGGCGGGCGACGCCGCATTGGCTGGCCAGGGCGGCGACAGCGCGGCCTCAGGGCGTGCGTGCAGTCAGGCCACCGAGGACTGCGGTTCTTCCGGTTCGATGCGGTTGCGCCCGTAGTGCTTGGCCCGATACAAGGCCTCGTCCGCGCGCGCCAGCAAGGTAGCGTCGGTGTCGCCGAGACGGAACCAGGCCACCCCGATCGAGCAGGTCACCTGCAGCGCGCACGCGGCGCCGACCTCGTACGGGGCCAGGCTGATGGTCTGGTGGATGGCGCGCAGGCGATGCTGGCTCTGTCGGGTCATGCCCGGCAGCAACAGCAGCAGTTCTTCGCCGCCGTACCGGCCTACCTTGTCCGAATCGCGCAGGCAGGCGGTCAGGCGCGCGCCGACCATGGCCAGCACCGCGTCGCCGACCAGATGGCCGTGCTCGTCGTTGACCAGCTTGAAATGATCCAGGTCGATCAGCACCACCGCCAGCGGGTGTTGGCCGTGGGCGCAGGCCTCCAGTTCCTCTGCCATCGCTTCGAGCACGCCGGAGCGGTTGAGCAAGCCGGTGAGGGCATCGTGGCTGGCCTTCAGCGCCAGCGCTGCGCGGGCGCTTTCCAGATCGCGTTTTTCGCGTTCCAGTTGATGGGTGCGCTCGGCGACCAGCGCGGTCAACATGCGTCCGCGTGCCACCAGGTGTCGGGTGCGCCAGCGCCACAATCCGACCAGCAGGCCGCTGCCGATCAGCAAGTAGAGCGCGATGGCCGGGGGGCTGCGCCACCATAACGGTGCCACTGCGAAGGGCAACTCGGTGACCGCCGAGGCAGTGCGCCGATAGCGGTCCAGCACCTGTACCTGCAGGCGGAAGTGACCGGACGGCAGCGGCGGCTGGTCGATCGACAGGTTATCGCTCTGGATCCATTCGTCGTGCAGCCCGAGCAGGCGATACCGCACCGTGAGGCGGCTGGGATCGTCATAGACCTCCAGTGTGGACAGCTCGATATGCAGCGGTTTGTCGCTCCAGCCGATCAATTGGCCGGGTGCGACCTGCACCCCGTCGCGGCTGATGCTGTCGATACGCACGCTGGGCTGGCGCGCGTCGAACAAGCGGCCCGGGTCGCGCAGATGCGTTACCCCGCGCGCAGTGCCGATCCACACCGAGCCATCGGCATCCTCGGCAAACGCCGATTCGGACACGTCGTCCCAGATCAGCCCCTGCGATTGCGACAGGTGCGCCCAACGCTCGCCGTCGTAAACCTCCACCCCGCGCGCATGGCCGACCCAGACCCGGCCCACGCTATCGCTGCGCAGCAGGTACACGCCGACATCGCGCAGCGCTTCATCTTTGACGATCTGCAGGTCCAGGCCATCGGGCTGCAGCGTGCCGTGCCACAGGCCGGGTCGGTAGAACGCCATCCAGACTTCGCCGCTGTCGCCGATGTGGAATTTGCCGATCCACGGGTCGGCCGCAGCGCCATTGACCCGCACCGGCACCCTCGACCATTGCTCATCCTGCAGACGGAACAGCCCATTGGCGCTGGCTACCCACAGGGTGCCGTCGGCGGTCTGCTGGATATCGGTATAGGCGATCGCCGGCATGTCGGTCACTGTTCGCAGCGCGCCGCCTTCCAGTGGGCGTTCGATCACGAACAGGCCGCCGAAACTGAGCAACCACAACCGCCCCTGGCGGTCCATGAACGCGCGGCGCGCGGTGCGTGGAAGTTTGGCGATCTCGACGCTGCGGCCGTCGGGCCAGGTGCGGCGCAGGAATCCGGCCGAATTCAGCGTCCACAGGCTGCCGTCGTTGCTGCGCACCATGCCAACGACCTGGATTCCGGCAGCGGGCAAGGCAGGAACGAAGCGTCCACGCGGATCGGCCTGACGGCCTAGGCCGTGCTCGTTGCCAACCAGCAGCGCGCCTTGCGCATCGCGGGTGATCGACCAGGTCGGCGCGGCCGGCATGCCTTGGGTGGCGTCCCAGTTCTCTATCCAGTCGTAGCCGGCCCAACGCACCAGGCCTTCGCCGTCCACGGTCATCCAGACATCGCCGTCGCGGTCCACCACGATCGCGTCGCTGCTGCCGGGGGGCAGCCCGTTGTCGGCACCGAAGGTACGCCACTGGCCGTTTTCCCAGCGCACCAGGCCATCGTTGCGGCGCACCAGTACGCGGCCTTCCCGATCCAGCACCAGCGGCGCCTGTGGCCCGACCGTGCTGCCATCCAGCAACGGCAGCGGGCGCACGCTGAACTGGGTGGCGCCCGGCGCGCGATAGAGCAGGGTGCCGGTTCCGCGAACCCACAGTGCGCCGTCGTGATCGCGCAGCACGCTGTACCAGCGGTCCTCCGGCACGCCTTGTTGCGGTCCGTAGACCTGGACCTTGCGCTGGGCATCGACGGCGCACAGCTTGCGTTCGCAGCCTACCCACAGCGTCTCGCCCACCACCGACAGGCTCAGCACCCGCGACAGCTCGGGCACGCGTACACGCGTTGCAGTGTCCAGCAGCGGTTCGCTATGCCAACGGCCGTTGCTGCGCTCGCTCAGGCGTTCCAGCGTGCCGCCGTTGAGCATCACCGTTCCCCACGACGGGCTGGCCAGCAACAGGTCTGCCTGCAGATGTTCGGCTTCATCCGGCGACAGTTTGCGGAATCCCCGCTCGTCGCCCACGAATAGTGTCTGAAATCCGGCGACCCACAGCCGCCCGTCGGCGGCTTCGGTCATTGCGCTGATCGGCTCGTTGCGCAGGCCATCCAGCGACACTTGCTGAAAGACGCGCCCGTTGTAGCGATACAGCCCGCTCTCGGTGCACACCCATATCAACGTGGCGCGCGTCTGCAGCAGGCAGGTGCCGGCCAGCCCGAGCAGTCCCTGGTCGTGGGCGTAACGACGGATGCTCGCGGTCTGCGCGCCGGCCAGATCGGCCAGCGACAGCAAGGCCAGCAACAGCACCGCGACAAACGGTGTGTGCCGGCCAGACGACCTCCATTGGCGATGCTGGCACCCCACGGGCGTTGCAATCTCCCACGTTCGGCCACGTGTGTCCGCGCCCTCGCGCGGTGCCTCACGCTTGCCATGGGCGGCCCCGATACTAGGCCGCGATACACGTACTAACGGCTGCTGAGTCAGGTTTCTTTAGAAAAACCGGCTGTACATGCTGGCCGCCACTGTGCTTTGTCACTCTTGTCCCGTGGCAGCGGCGGCCGCAGTCAGCTGTCGCTGCCCTCGGATCCGGCAGATGCCAGGTGCTCGGTGTCGTAGTCGATGCGATTGCGGCCGTTGCGCTTGGCGCTGTACAACGCGGCATCGGCACGGGCGAGCAATTGCTCCAGCGTCTGGCCGGGCTGGAACCAGGCGACGCCGATCGAACAGGTCACCTGCAGCAGGCCGCCGTCGATGCGGTAGTCGCCGCAGATACCGCGATGCAACGCGTCCAACCGATGCGTGGCCTCGTAGCCCAGGCCTGGCAGCAAGGCGAGCAGTTCTTCGCCGCCGTAGCGGCCGATCCGGTCGTCGCCGCGGACCAGCGCATCCAGCCGACGACCGACTTCGGCCAGCACTGCATCGCCGGCCAGATGGCCGTGCTGGTCGTTGACCAGTTTGAAGTAATCCAGATCAATCAGCACCACGGCCAGCGGCCGTGCGACCGCATCGGCGCGTGCGAGCATGCCGCGCAGTGCGTGCAGGATGCCGGCGCGGTTGAGCAAGCCGGTGAGTTCGTCGTGGCTGGCCTTGAGCGCGAGTTCGGACCGTGCCGCTTCCAGATCGCGCTTGTCCTGCTCCAGTTCGGCGGTGCGTTCGGCGATCAACTGTTCCAGTTCGCGCTTGCGCCGCAGCAATTTGTGCGTGCGCCAGCGCAGCAGCAAGACCACGGCCGCGACGGCCAACAGCAGGTAGCCGGCGAGGGCAGCGATGCTGCGCCACCACGGTGGACGGATGACGAACTGAAAGCGCGCGATCGGGCTGGCACTGCGTTGATAGGCATCCAGTGCCTGCACTTCCAGCGTGTAGTCGCCTGGTGGCAGCAGCGGATAGGTCAGGTGGCTGAGCGAGGACGTGGTCCAGCGTGCCTGATGGGCCTTGACCCGGTAACGGAAGCTGATGCGGTCGGCGCCGCCTTCCACGCCCGGCGTGCTCAGCTCGATATCCAGCGGCGTTTCCGACCAGGCGAGCGACGCGCCGGCATGCACGATCCGGGCACCACGCCGGACCTCGGCGATGTCGACCCGCAGCGGTTGCGCGGCGAACAGCCGTTGCGGGTCGCGCAGATGGCTGAGCCCCCGGCTGCTGCCGATCCAGATGCTGCCGTCGTCGTCTTCCAGAAAGGCGTTGGACGACATGTCGTCCCATAGCAGCCCCTCGGCGCGGGTGATCCGCGACCAATGGCCGTTCTGGTACAGATCCAGCCCCTGGCTGCTGCCCACCCACAACCGCCCCTTGCGGTCGTGGCGCAGGATGAAGGGCATGATTCTGGAAATAAGCGGGTCGTCCACCACCTGCAACAGCAGGCTGCCGTCGGCTTGCAGGCGGCCGTGCCACAGGCCGGTGTCGCGCAGCGACAACCAGATTTCGCCATCGGGCGCGAAGTCGATCTGGAGCATGTCCTGGCTGGGCAAGCTGCCTCGCACGGCAATCTTCACCCAGGTAGTGCCGTCGCGGCGATACAGGCCATCGCCGGTGGCCGCCCACAGCCGGCCCTGGCGATCAAACTCGATATCGCCGATGAACTTGCCTTCCATTGCCGGTTCGGGGGCCAGTGCATAGGGCGGGGCGGCCTGGCCGCGGACCAGGCCGCGCGGTGTCGCGATCCACACCGCACCGACCTTGTCGAACAGCAATTTGTAGCCGGGTCTGGGCAAATCCATCACGTTGCGGGTCACCCCGGTGAGCGGATCGCGCCGGGCAATGGCGCCTGAGTAGTACGACACCCAGGCCGCACCATCGGGCGCCACGGTGATGTTCAGTGCCTGCGACAACACTGCACCGTCTTCCAGCAGCCATGGCCGCGCATGCGTGGCATGCCGCTCCAACAGGCTGGCGCCACCGTCGGCACCGACGGCGAGCAGGCCGTCGGGCAGGCGCTGCATGGTCCAGGTCGGCGCTGGCGGCATGCCTTGCGCTTCGGTCAGGTGCTCGATGTTGCCGTAGCCCAGCATCCGCTGCAGGCCCAGTCCGCGGGTGCCGATCCATAGCGTGCCGTTGCTTTGCAGCAGCAACGGGCCGACCAGAGCTTCCAGCTGCAGGCCCTGGTCGGCGCCGATATCGGTCCAGTGCGTGCCTTCCCAGCGCACCAGGCCGTGATCGGACCGGGTCAGCATGCGTCCGCGCGCGTCTTCCACCATCGTGGTCGAGCCGGACAGGGTGTTGAAACTGTTTTCCGGATTGGCCGGATGGTCGGTGAAATGGCTGGCGCCGGGGTCGCGCGAGACGAGCTTGCCGCCACCGCGCAGCCACAACCGTCCGCCCCGTTCGCGGAAGATCACCCGCCAGCGTCGCGCCGGCACGCCATCGGCTTCGGACAGCGCTTCGACCACCGTGCCGCGCGCATCCAGGCGACAGACCCCGGCATCGCACGGTACCCAGAGGAACTGCCCGTCGGCCAACAGCGTGGTGCCCGGCGCGCGCAGCTTGCCGTCGGCGGTGCGCACCGGCAGCGGTTGCACCTGCCAATGGCCGTCGGCCGCTGGCGTCAGTGCCAGCAGCGCGCCGTTGCTGACCACGGCAACCCCGGTGCGGTACGCCGCGATGACGTTGCCGGCGTCGGCACGGATGCGTTTGCCGTGATCCAGTACCTGCACGAACTGCTCGCCGTTGCGCACGAAGACGCCGTTGGCGGTGGCCACCCACAGGCGCCCGGCATGATCCAGCGTCAGCGCCCGCGTGTAGCGCGCATCCAGCCCCTGATCCTGGCCGACCGGAATGAAGCGATCACGCTCGAAACGGTGCAAGGCCAGTTCGGTCGCCACCCAGACCGCACCGCGGCGGTCTTCGACCAATCCGGTGATGCTCATGCCTTGCAGACCATCGCTCTGCGCGTAATCGCGGAAGCTGTAGCTCTGCGCGCGGGTACTCCCGATGCCCGCCATTGCGAACGCGACCACGAATAGCCCACGACAGACCCAGGACGCGATGCGCTGCGGCGCAGGAAGGGCGAACAGCACATGCAGCTTGAACATCGGTCCCCGTTGGATGGGTAGGTGGTTGAGACGAGTGAGCATCAATGATTCAGTGGGATTGACGGCTTGTCGATCACAAACTTGAGATGCAGACTACGCGGTCAATTCTCTGGCTGCATCGAAGGCCGTGTCGAACAGGCGCTGCACCGGCGGTGCGAATTCGCTTGCGAAGCTGGACAGGAGAAACAGACCCAGCAGCACGGTCAACGGCAGGCCCAACTGCACCGGATTCAATGCCGGCGCCGCCTTGGCCAAGGCGCCAAATGCGAGGTTGACCGCCAACATCGCCACCATCATCGGCAACGCCAGGGTCAGCCCGCCGCGCAGGATCTGCAGGAACAGCGTCGGTGCCACCTCGGCGAACGCGGAAGCATCGGGGATGGCGGTGCCGATCGGCAAGGCCTTGTAGCTGTCCACCAGCAGCGCGATCACCGCCAGGTGACCATTGGCCGCGAAGAACAGCAGCCCGAATCCGATGTAGAACCACTGTGCGATCACGCCGGAGGTCACGCCCCGCAACGGGTCGGACATCTGCGCGAACGACAGGCCGGTGGACTGCGACACCAGCTCGCCGGCCAACGCGCCGGCCTCGAAGATCAGCTTGAGCATGAAGCCCATGCTGGCGCCTACCGCCAGCTCGCGCGCCACGCTCAGCACCGCCTGCGCGGTAAAGCCGTCCCACTCCGGGACCGGCGGCAGCAGCGGCGCCAGCACCATCGACAAGGTACCGGCCAGCATGACCCGGACCCGTCCGGGCACCGCGCGGGTACCGATCAACGGCATCGCGGTCAGCAGCGCGCCGGTGCGCAGCATCGTCCACATGATCGCCCCGACCATCGCAAACGCGCGCTGGCCATCGATCACCATCTGGGTTGCAGAATCCATCCGATCGCGTCCGCTAACCGATCAGATGCGGAATGCGCTGAAACAGCGCAATGGTGAACTCCACCAGATGCCCCAGCAGCATGCTGCCGGTGGCAAACAGGGTGGCCGTCAACGCGACGGCCTTGGCGACGAAGGCGATGGTGGGTTCGTTCAATTGGGTGGCGGCCTGCACCACACCGATCACGACACCGACCACCAGCACCGCCAGCAGCATCGGTCCGGCAATCCACAGGACGGTGACCAGGCCACCACGCAATTCAGTCAGGGCGATTTCAGGGCTCATGGGTGTGGTGATGCAAGTGGGGTGCCAAAGGGTGGGATTGGGGATTTGGGATTTGGGAGTGGGGAGTGGGGAGTGGGGAGTGGGGATTCGTTGGTGGGTCGGAGTGGGGCGGTTTTCGGTGGTCGCATACGGCTATCTGTTTGCATCACGCGCCGCCTTGAAAATTCTGTCGCTGTCGCTGTCGCTGTCGCTGTCGCTGTCGCTGTCGCTGTCGCTGTCGCTGTCGCTGTCGCTGTCGCTGTGCTCTTGCTTTGCTTTTTTGCTGTTCGTTTTTCGGGCCCCCATACCGCAGCGGCAAGCCGGGTAGATACAACCCGCAGGGCGGCGCGCATGGATGCGCGCCGCCCCTGCGGGGTTTGACCCAGCCGACCTGCCGCTGCGGTATGGGGCCCCGGAAGCGAAAGCCGGAGCCAGGAGCAAAGCCAGGAGCAAAGCTTGGGGCGCGATCAAGGCGATGGGGCGGTCGCTAGGCGACGGTATGGCGCGGCAGCCAGGCCTGGCGGCTACGACGCGTTGAAGCTCGCCGCCAGCGTGCCCACCACCAACACCCATCCATCCACCAGGATGAACAGCAGGATCTTGAACGGCGCGGAGATCAACATCGGCGACAGCATCATCATGCCCATCGACATCAGCACGCTGGCGACCACCAGATCGATGATCACGAACGGAATGAAGATCAGAAAGCCGATCTCGAACGCGGTCTTCAGCTCGCTGGTCACGAACGAGGCCACCAGCACCGGGAACGGCACCGCGTCCGGGCCGGCGTATTTGCCGTCGCCAGCCATGCCGGCGAAGGTCATCAGGTCGGTCTCGCGGATCTGCGCCAGCATGAAGGCGCGCAGCGGCTGGGTGGTGAGCGTCCAGGCGGTCTGGAAGTCGATCTGGTTGTTGAGGTACGGCGACAGGCCGGTGCCCCACATCTTCTGCCACACCGGCATCATCACCAGCGCGGTCAGGAACATCGACAGGCCCAGCAGCACCTGGTTGGACGGGGTCTGGCCGGTGCCCAGCGCCTGGCGCAGCAGGCCCAGCACGATGGTGATGCGGGTGAAGGCGGTCAGCACCAGCAGCATCGACGGCAGCAGGGTGATCGCCGTCATCAGCAGCAAGGTCTGCAGCGGCAGGCTCACCGGTTGGTCGCCGATGCGGCCGACGCTGACGTTCGGCAACGACGGCAATTGATTGGAGCCGGTCGCCGCCGGTGTCGCGGCAGGCGCGGCGGCCTGGGCCATGGCCGGCAAGGCGGCAGGCGTGGCGGCCGCCAGCAGCGGGCAGCTCATCACCAGCAGGATCAACACCAGGCGCAGGCTGCGCCCCCAGCGATTCCAACGACTGAACATGTCACGGGTCCTTGCGCAGCTTCTGTGCCAGCAGCTGGGCGAAATTGGGGAGTTGCTTGAAGTTGGGCAGGGTGGGCGCAGGCGCGGTCGGCAGCGGTTCGGACAAGGTGTGCAAGGTGTTGATGCCGCCGGCGGTGACGCCAAGCAACAACTGCTGGCCGTTGACCTCCACCACCACCACGCGTTCCTTGGCACCCACCGCCAGGCTGGTCACCATGCGCAGGCCTTCGGTGTTGCGGAAACCGCTGCCGGGCATGCGCTTGAGCAACCAGCCCAGGCCGACGATCAGCGCGAGCACCAACAGCAATGCAAACACTGCGCCAAACAGGCTGGGCGAGGACGGCGCCTGCGCACCGACCTGGGTGGCCTTGGCCGCGACGGGCGCGGCAGTGGCCAGCAGGCCGATCACCGCAGCCTCCGGATCCGTTCGCTGGGGCTGACCACGTCGGTCAGGCGGATGCCGAAGCGGTCGTTGATGACCACCACTTCGCCATGCGCGATCAGGGTGCCGTTGACGTACACGTCCAGCGGTTCGCCGGCGCCGCGCTCCAGTTCCACCACCGAGCCCTGGTTGAGCTGCAGCAAATTGCGGATCGGGATGCGCGCGCGGCCCACTTCCAGCGACAGGGTCACCGGCACGTCCAGGATGACGTCCAGGTTGAGGTCGGTGGCATTCAGATCTCGGTCGGCCTGCAGGCTGTCGAAGGTGGCGGGCGAGGCGTCGAGGATGTCGGAATTGATCATTTGCTGGGGTCCTGGGATGGAACGGCACGCGGGGCTTGCACGCCGGGCGGGCGTACGGCGGTGATCTTGACGGCGTTGTTGCCGTTGGAGACGCCGAATTCGCCGGTGAACAACGGAATCTCTTCCACGCACAGCGGCACCTGGGCGGGCAGGTCGATCGGCAGGATGTCGCCGACCTTCAAACCGGTGAGCTGACGCAGACTCATGCGCTTGCTGGCCAGCACGCTGGACAGCGTCACCTCGGCAGTGTCCAGCTGCTCGCGCAGCATCACGTTCCAGGAGTCGTCGCGGTCGTTGCGATCGCTCTGGATGCCGGCATCGAGCAATTCGCGGATCGGCTCCAGCATCGAGTACGGCAGGGTGATGTGGATCTCGCCGCCGCCGCCTTCCAGTTCGACGTGGAAACGGCACACCACCACGTACTCGCGCGGGGTGACGATGTTGGCGAAGTGCGGGTTGATCTCGGAGTTGATGTACTCGAAGTCCACCTCCATCACCGGCGCCCAGGCTTCCTTCAGATCGGCGAAGGTCTGCTTGAGCATCAGCTGCACCACGCGCATCTCGGTGGCGGTGAATTCGCGGCCTTCGATACGGGTGTGATAACGGCCGTCGCCACCGAAGAAGTTGTCCACCACGGTGAACACCAGGGTGGGTTCGAACACGATCAGGCCGGTGCCGCGCAGCGGTTTGAAGCGGATCAGGTTGAGGTTGGTCGGCACATACAGCGAGTGCATGTACTCGTTGAACTTGATCAGGTCGATGCCGCGCACCGACAGGTCGGCCGAGCGCCGGATCAGGTTGAACAAGCCGATGCGCCACAACCGCGCGAAGCGCTCGTTGACCATCTCCAGAGTCGGCATGCGACCCCGGATGATGCGGTCCTGGCTGGACAGATCGTACTGGCGCGCCTCGCCGGGCAGGGCGTCCGGCTCGGTATTGACCACGCCCGAATCGACGCCGTGCAGCAGGGCATCGATCTCGTCCTGGGAAAGCAGATCACTGACGCTCATGGGGCAGGCCTTACTGGGTAACGAAACTGGTGAACAGCAATTCTTCGACGCACTTCTTGCCGGTCTCGCTGGTCATCACCTTCTGCGCTTCGGCGAGCGCGGCTTTCTGTAGCTTCTGTTTGCCGACCAGGTCGGCCACGTCGGTGGCCTTGGTCTGCGACAGCAGCATCAGCAGATGCGCACGAATGGCCGGTGCGTTCTCGGTGATGAGCTTGAGGTCTTCCGGGTCGCGGGTGACCAGCTGCACCTCGACCTGCAGGTACTGCGGGCCATCGCCGGGGTCGGCCAGGTTGACCACGATCGCCGGGTCCATCGGGAAGTACTGAGCCGGCTTGGGCACCTCGGCCACCTTGGGTGCGGCATGCTTGCCTCCTTTCTCATCGCCCTTGTGGCCGAAGAAGAACCAGGCGCCGCCACCGGCAGCGGCCAGTACGACGACGCCAACCGCGATCAGCAGAAGCTTCTTGCCGCCCTTCTTCTTTTCGCCCTTGTCGTCTTTATCTTCGGTTTTCTTGGGTTTTTCGGCGGCTGCCACAGTCTGCTCCAGGGGAATGCTCACCCTGTGGATGCAACTGGCATGCCAAACACGCGCCAGTTTCCTGGCGCACGGCCGATCGAAACGCAAAAACCCCCGCAAGCCTTGCGTTGCGGAGGTTATGACGCGTCGCCGGGGATTGCCGACGCGCGGTTGTCAGCGGCGCCGGAGCATGTCTGGCGCGCCACCTCAGGCGTAGGCGTCCAGCAATCCACGCTGGCGTAACACTACCGACGGAATTCCGACGGGCGGGCTGTCTTCCAGGCTGAGTCCAGTGCCGTCGCCGTTGCCGCCGTTGCGATTGCCCGACTGGCCTTGCTGCTGCTGGCCCACATCGGCCTGGCCGAGCTGAAAGCCGTTCTGTCCCAGCATTTCGCGCAGGCGCGGCAGGCTCTGTTCCAGCGCCTGCCGCACGTCGGCATTGGCCGAGGTGAAGCTGGCGTTGACCTTGTCGCCGTCCAGATGCAGGCGCACCTCGACCGGGCCCATCTCGTTCGGGGTCACCTTGATGTGGGCGTGGCCGATCTTCTGGTCGGCCAACCAGCTCATGCGTGCGCCGATGGCGTCGTCGAAGGTGTCGCTGCCCATCTCCGGGGTCGGGGTGGGCGAGGCGCTGAACACCGGCGCCGGGTCCTGCGCGCGACTGAGCGAAGCAACCGTGGCGGTCGGCAACACGAACGCCGGGGCATCCGGTCCCGTCGGGGCGGCGCTGTCGTCGGTGGACGGGGTCAGCGCCTTCGCGGCCATGCTCATCAACGCGGCGGTCTGGGCATCGCTGCTCAGCGCCGTGGCGGACGTGGGCTTGGCGCCGGCGGTCGCCGCCGGCGCCAGCGCACCCAGTGAGGGCAGGGCGTTGCCGCTCGCTCCCGTTGCGGTGGGTGCGGCGGCATCGGTGGGCAATGCGGTGGCGGTCGGGGTGGTGCCGGTTGCGCCGGCCATGCTCGCGGTCAAGGCCGCTGCCGCGGCCGCCAGCACATTGCCGCCCGGCAGCGCTTGCGCCAGCAGGCCCATGCCGAAGCCGCCCAGGCCCGGCGGCGGCCAGCTGGAATCGGTCGCGGTTGTCGCTTCAGCCGGCGCGTCCTCGCTCGCGGTCGTGGACTTGGCGTTCTTGCCGGTTTTGGCGGTACCGGCCGCAGCGCCGCTGTCGGCGGCAGCCGGCTCCTTGGCGGAGCTGGACTTGGCGGCTTTGGCATCACCCTCCTGCGCACGCGGGCGTGCGGTGGCATCGCCCGGCGCATCGTCGCCATGGTCGTTGTCGTCGCGCTGCTTGCCGGACTGGTTGGGCTTGGGCGCGGCCTGCTTGGCCGGCACCCGTTCGGGCGCCTGCGGCGGGGCCTGGTTCGGCGTGTTGGCCGGATTGAGCATGCGCGCGAACGGGTCCTGGCCCGCATCCGGTTCGGACGAGGGGTCGCTGTAGCTGGATTTCTTGCCGGTGCTGGTGAGTGCGCCGAGGCCGGCTGCAAAAGCGGACAAGGGGTTCATGCGGATTCTCCGTGGGTATCTTCGCTGCGTGACAGGCGCGAGCGGCGCGCGCCGAGGTCGTCCATCTCACGCTGGTCGCGGCGCTCGATCACCTTGTTCTCCTGGGCGCGGTAGCTGGCTGCCAGTTGCTCCAGCACCTGTTTTTCGCGGCTGGCCAGCAGCAGGCGGGTGCGCTCGGCTTCCACCTTGTTGCGGTTGCTTTCCACCGTCTGCGCCTGCTGCACCACGGCGCTGTCGAGCCGGTCCAGGAAGGCGCGGCGGTTGGTCAGCGCGGCGGCGCTGGTGCCGGCCATGTGGCTGTTGGCGTATTCGTCGGCATAACGGCGCAGTTCTTCCAGACGCGATTGGTGCGTCTCCAGCGCGCGTTGGCGCTCGGCCAGATCGCGGGCGACCTTGTCTTCCTGCTCCTGAGCGCGGCGCAGCAGGGGGTCGATCCGTTTGGACTGCATCATGGATTAGTTCTCTGGTTCGACCAGCCGCTGCAACGCGGACAGGCTGTCGGGCAGGTCGGCGGCCTTGTGGACGTCCTGGCCGAGGAATTCGACGATCTCCGGCCAACGCGCCAATGCTTCGTCGGTGGCCGGGTCGCTGCCGCGCTGGTAGGCGCCGATGGCGATCAGGTCGCGGTTGGCGGTGTAGGCCGACAACAGCCGCTTGAGCTTGCGGATGCGCAGGCGCCAGGTGTCGTCGGCAATGTCCTGCACCACGCGGCTGACCGAGGATTCGACGTCGATGGCCGGGTACAGGCCGCTGTCGGCAACCCGACGCGAGAGCAGGATGTGGCCGTCGAGGATGGCGCGTGCGGCGTCGGCGATCGGATCCTGCGGGTCGTCGCCTTCGGTCAGCACGGTATAGAACGCGGTGATCGAGCCCCGGCCCTTGGCGCCGTTGCCGGCACGTTCCACCAGCGCCGGCAATTTGGCGAACACCGACGGCGGGTAGCCGCGGGTGGTCGGCGGTTCGCCGACCGACAGGCCGATCTCGCGCTGCGCCTGGGCGAAACGGGTCAGCGAATCCATCAGCAGCAAGACGTTCAAGCCCTGGTCGCGGAACCATTCGGCAATGGCGGTGGCGCGGTAGGCGCCGTGCAGGCGGGCCAAGGGCGGGCGGTCGGCCGGAGCGGCCACCACCACGGCGCGGCGCAGGCCTTCCTCGCCCAGGGTGCTTTCGACGAAATCGCGCACTTCGCGGCCACGTTCGCCGATCAGCCCGACCACGATCACGTCGGCCGAGGTAAAGCGGGTCATCATGCCCAGCAGTGTCGATTTACCGACACCGGAGCCGGCGAACAGGCCCACGCGCTGGCCACGGCCGATCGGCAGCAGCGCGTTGATCGCGCGCACGCCGACATCCAGTGAGGTGGTGATGGGTTCGCGTGCGAGCGGGTTGATCGACACGCCGGCCATGCTGACGCTGCCTTCGCCGCGGATCGGGCCCTTGCCGTCGAGCGGGGTGCCGTCGCTGTCGATGACGCGGCCAAGCAGGCCTTCGCCCACTTCCACGCCGCCGCGCCGCCGCGAGGGCACCACGCGGGCATTCGGCAGCAGACCGTGCAGTTCGGCGCTGGGCATCAGGTAGGTGCGTTCGCCGGCAAAGCCGACCACTTCGGCATCGACCCAGCCGCCATCCACTTCGACCTTGCAGGTGGCACCCATCGGCGCTTCGCAGCCGGTGGCTTCCAGGGTCAGGCCGACCGCGCGACGCAGGATGCCTTCGCGGATCAGGGTGCGGCCGGCAGTCGGCTCCAGCCCCAGCCCGCTCAGGCGGGTGGCCAGGCGCAGGTTGCGCGCGTCCAGCCAATCGGCCGGGGCTGGGGTGGCTTGCAACAGGTCGCTCACAGGCCCGCTCCGGATTTGCGCATGACGGTCTCCAGCGCGGCCCGCAGGCGCGCATCCAGGGTGCCGTCCACGCGCACGCTTTCGGCGTGCACGCGCAGGTCGCCACGGCTCAGGCTCAGGTCGGGGGCCACGCGGGTGGTGCTGCTGGCCGCCAGATGCGGGAGTAGTGCGGTGATGTCGTCCGGGTGCAGGCGCACTTCGACCTCGCGCCCGGTACCGCCGACCGCATCGATGGCTTCGTGCACCAGGTCCGAGAGCAACTGCGGGTCGGCCTGATAGGCACGGCCCACTAGCGAGCCGGCGATGCGCACGGCCAGCTCGCCGAGCGCGCCGACCACTTCGTTCTCCAGCCGCGCCAGCGGGCGAGTGAAATTGTCCAGGATGCCGTCGATCTGCGCGGTCAGGCGGCGCACTTCGGACTGGCCCTGGGCAAAGCCTTCGGCATGGCCGCGCGCGAACCCTTCCTGCTGGGCGGCGTCTTCGATGGCCTGGATCTCTTCCAGGGTCGGCGGGCGCAGCACCGGCTCGTAGACGGCCGGTTCATCGAATTCGGCTTCCGGCAGTGCCGGCGCCATGTGCAGGTCGGGGGCCAGCCAGCGGGTGACGATATCGTTCATACCATCGCCTCCGCACCGGCACCGCCGAGGCTGATGGCGCCTTCGTCAGCCAGGCGGCGGACGATGGTGAGGATTTCCTTCTGCGCCGCTTCCACGTCGGCCAGGCGTACCGGGCCGCGCGCTTCCATGTCCTCCAGCAGGATCTCGGCCGCGCGCTGGGACATGTTGCGGGTGATCTTCTCGCGCACCTTGACGTCGGCACCGCGCAGGGCCAGGCCCAGGCGTTCGCCGGAGACTTCGCGCAGCAGCGTCTGCAGGCCGCGGTCGTCCAGATCCACCAGGTTGTCGAACACGAACATCAGGTCCTGGATCTTGCTGGCCAGGTCGGCGTCGATCTTGCCGATCTCGCCCAGCACGCCCTGGTCGGCGCCGGTGTCCAGGAAGTTGAGGATGTTGGCGGCGACCTTGATGCCGCCCACGTTGGACGACTTCAGGTTCTGGTTGCCGGAAAATTGGCGCTCCATGATGTCGTTGAGCTCGCTCAGCGCATTGGGCGGGATGCCGTCCAGGGTGGCGATGCGCAGCAGTACGTCGGCGCGGGTACGCTCGGGCAGCAACTTCAACGCCTCTGCGGCCTGGTCGCTGTCCAGGTGCGCCATGACGATGGCGATGATCTGCGGGTGTTCGTTGCGCACCAGGTCGGCGACCGCGCGCGGGTCCATCCACTTCAAGGTGTCCAGGCCGGTGGTGTTGCGGCCGAGCAGGATGCGGTCGATCAGGCCACCGGCCTTGTCCGCGCCCAGCGCCTGGATCAGCACGTTGCGGATGTAGTCGTCGGCGCCCACGCCCAGCGAGGTCTTGCCGGCCAGCTCGCCGTTGAAGTCGTCCATGACCCGCTCGACCTGGTCGCGCGAGATACCGGTCATGGTGGCCATGGCGATGCCGATCTTCTGCACCTCCTTGGGGTCCATGTGCTTGAGCACTTCGGCGGCGTCGCTTTCCCCAAGCGACAGCAACAGCACCGCAGCACGCTGCACTCCGGTCATCGGTGGTGTATCAGGCTTCACTGGCGACCCATCCCTTCACGACTTGTGCGACACGTTTTGAATCGGCTTTCACGGCTTCACGCGCTACGCGCATGCGTTCTTCGTAGGCGTCCGGCAGGGCGATCGCAACCTTACGGTCCTGGCCAAGCTGGGCGGTGTCTTCTTCCAGGCGGGGTAACAGATCGTCTTGGTCGACCATCCGCACGTCGGCGCTCTGTGGAGTGCCATCCTTGCCAACCTTGCCTTGCTTGTCCTTGACCGGGGTCACGCCGGTGAGCTGACGCAGGGTGGGGCGCACCACACCGAACAGCAGCGCCAGCACCACCACCGCACCGACCAGCAGGCGCAGACCGTTCTGCACGCGCGGGTCTTCCCACCACTTCGGGCCTTCCTCGCCCGCAACCGCTTCCCGCACGAACGGGGCATTCATCACCGACACCGTGTCGCCACGTGCCGCGTCGAAGCCTACCGCCTGCTTGACCAGGCCCTCGATGCGGGTGAGCTCGGCGGCGGTGAGCGGCTGCTCGACCATCTTGCCCTTGGCACCGGGGCGCGGGACGTTGTCCAGCAGCACCGCCACCGACACCCGCTTGATGCGGCCGGCCGGCTGACGGGTGTGTTGCAAGGTTCGGTCCAATTCGTAATTACGGGTGGCGCTCTTGGAACTTTCGGTCGGCGCGGCAGATGCGGCGGCCTGGCCGTTGGCGGCGGCCGGGGTACCCGGCGCGCCAGCGGTGGCATTGGCAGCCGGCGGCTGGCCGGGGCTGTTGCTGGTGGCGCCGGGCGGGCCCTGTGGGCCGGTGGCGCTGCTGCTGGAATCGCTGACCTGCTCGCTGCGCAGCTTGGCCGGCTCGCCGTTGTAGAGCTCGCGGGCTTCCTCGACCACCGAGAAATCCATGTCCACGCTGACTTCCGGGTTGACCCGGCCCGGGCCGGTCATCGGCTCGAGCAGTTCGCGGATGCGCTGGTTGTAAGAGCTTTCCTGGCGACGCACCTGTTCGAACTGGGCGGCGTGCTGGGCAGCGTCGCTGTTGGGATCGGCGATGGAGAGCATGCGGCCGCTCTGGTCGACCACGGTCACGCGCTCGGGGGTCATGTCCGGGATGCTGGACGCCACCAGATTGACGATGGCATCGACCTGATTGCGCTCCAGACCCTGGCCGCCACGCAGTTCCAGCACCACCGAGGCGCTGGCTACATCGCGCTGGCGGGTGAAGGCGCTGGGCTTGGGAATGGCCAGATGCACCCGCGCCTCGCGCACCGGGCGCAGGGTAGCGATGGTGCGCGAGAGTTCGGTTTCCAGCGCGTGCTGGTAGCGGGCGTTCTCCACGAACTGGCTGACGCCGAAGCCCGGGTCCTTTTCCATCAGCTCGAACCCGCCGCCGGTTTCCTTACCGGTCAGGCCGGAGCCGGCCAGCTTCAGGCGCGCGTCGTACAGACGGTCCTGCGGCACCGAGATGGCGCCGGTGCCCTGGTCGATCTTGAACGGGATCTGCGCGGTGCGCAGCAGGTCGGCCGCCTCGGCGTTGCCCTTTTCGTCCAGGCCGGTGTACAGCGACTGGTAGCCGGGTTTTTGCGACCAGAAGAACACCGCCAGGCCCGCACCCACCGCCAGGGCGATCATCGCCATCATGGTCAGCTTGCGGGTGATCTGCAGGCTGCGGACACGGTCGAACCACTGGCCCGCCTTTTCGGCGTTCTGGTTCATGTTTTCTTTGGTGATCGCGAGAGCCATGTGTCGTCAACCTTTACAGCGGCATGTTCATGACGTCCTGATAAGCCTGGACGAGACGGTTGCGGACTTCCACGGTGGCGCGGAAGGCCACCTGGGACTGCTGGGAGGCGACCATGACCCGCGCCAGATCGGCACTGGGGTCGCCCATTTCGAATGCTTTGGCCAGCGCGCCGGACTTCTGCTGGGCCTCGTTGACGCCGCCGATGGCGCCGCGCAAGGTCTCGCTGAAGCTGGGCGCCTGGGTGGCCGGCGTTCCCTGCGTGCCGGCCAACCCCTGGATCTGATTGCCGCGCGCCGCATCGCCCACCGCGCCCATGGGGCCTTGGCCCATCTGCGTCTGGTAGCTGCGGATCTGCGAAAGAATCGAGGTAACGGAATCGCTCATGGGTGCGGTCAGCCAGGGAGGCATCCACATCAATGCAAGCGGCGTGCCGAAATTGCGGCGGGATTCCGGCGCGGGGGTGGGGAGGATGCTGTAGCAGGGCTGCAGAGTGGTCTGCGGCCGCGATTTTCTCTGCGCTAGCTAGGCGGGCACCTACTCTTGAGTCGGGTGCTTCTTTAGCTGGGCCTTGTCGACAGGGCGCGTGTTTGTTCAGCCGGTTTGTCTAGCAAGACGCGGGCCTGTCTGGCGAAGAGCGACTCATCTGCGGCTTGGCTGAAGGGCCCTTGCCCGCCCACCGGCGCGGGACACGCTGCAAGTACGTTCTTGTAGCTCTTACGCGGCATCCATGCCGCGTAAGGTCCCGCGACGGTGAGCGGGCAAGGACCAGTCAGGATGGTCGGTGCGCGTGGTTTCAACAAAGGCAGTCAGCAAACTCTCTGGTGCGGTGTCTTTGCCGCTTGCGGGACCGTGTGGCGGCATGGATGCCGCCACTAGCCTCTCCCCCGGGAGAGGGCGCTTCACCGCAAGGGGCCCTTTGCCGCAGAGAGGCGCTTCACCGCAGAGATCGATGCCTGCCTTCCCCCGCCTGCGGGGGAAGGTGCCCGAAGGGCGGATGAGGGCAGCAACTGCCATTGGGCGATCAAGACAGTTGCTCCACGGATGGATTCACGGCGTGTCCCGCAGGCGGTGAGGGCACCGCGCGCACGACCAACCAGGCTTTTGCGCTATCCATATGACTGTAGCTAAACGACGCGACGGCTCGATATTTCTGCGGCTGTGAGCTGATTGAATCGGCCGGTTTGGCTTTGATGACAACGTGTCCTAACGGTGGTGCATGCGCCGTGCCCACTAATCCGGCAACCACGCGTCCCGCCAACGCTCCAGATTGCTGCCGCTCAACATCCAGTCGCGGCGCACCACGTCACGCAAGGCCGCACCCTTGGCGCGTGCTGCGTCCGGGTCGGCCAGATGCTCGCGGATGGCGCCAATCCAGTCGCGGTACCGGTTTTTCACCAGCGTCACCGGCAGGTTGCCCTGGTAGCAGCGCACATCGCTGGCGATCACCGGGTAGCCGCAGGCGCCGTACTCCAAGAGCCGCAGATTGCTCTTGCACGCGTTGAACAGGTTCTGTTCCACCGGTGCCAGCGCCAGATCCAGGTCCAAGGCGGCCAGCGCGGCCGGGTAATGATCGATCGGCACGCCTGGCTGGAACTGATGGATGTGCTGGCGCAGCGCGAACGGGTACATCCCCATGAACACCCATTCGACCTCGTCGGCCAGCTCGCGCACCACGTCGGCGATCAATTCAAGATCCCCGGTATGGCTGGCGCCGCCGGCCCAACCGATCCGCGGCTTGCCGCCGTGGCGGACGTTGCGCTCCGGCAAGGCTTCCCACCAGTGCGGCGGCAGGCGGTTTTCGGCCACGCGGATATCGCTGTGCAGCCCGGCAAACGCCTCGGCCAGCGCCGGGGTGGATACCACAAAGCGATCCACCAGGCCCAGCCCGCGCCGCACGGTCTTGAGAATGTCCTTGGGCATGTGCTCGCGGTGGGCATTCTTCAGCGGCAGGTTGGGCAGGTAATCGTCCAGCTCGTAGACCTTGAACGCGCGCGATAACGCCTTCATGCGGCGCATCGCCTCCAGCCGCGCTTCGCCCACCTGGCGTTGCAGGATCACCACGTCGGGATCCTGACGCGCCAGCTCGCTGATCTCCAGATAGCCGTTGAACAGCACGCCTTCCACCATGCCGCCCTCGCGTAGAGCACGCAGCGGCTGGATCACCCGATAGTGGCCGCAGCCTTCGATATCGGCCGGCAGCGCGATCACGCTCGGCAGCGGCCGCCACGACTGCAACGGCCGCCAGCTGGCGCGTGGGTCGGCCAGTTTGAAGCCGGCGCCGGGATCCAGCGAAAAGCCCGGGTTGTAGGCCGGGTCGTTGGCCATTACCGGCAACCAACGCGCGTACATCGCTTCTTCGTCGAGTGCAGTGGCGGGCGTCTGCTCCGGTGGGTCGATCAACAGCTGCGCGCGCGCGGCAAACACATTCAAGTACCCGGCCTGGTGCAGGCGCAGGCACAGGTCGACATCGCTCCACTGCGCCAGTGCCGGCTCCAGCGCAAAGCCGCCTGCGTCGATAAATAGCTGGCGCGGCAGCATCAGGCATTCGCCACTCAAGGCGGTGTAATTCTGATCCAGTTGCAGGCGCTGCAGATAGCCCGATTCGTCGAACGCACTGCCTTCGAACGCGCGCGCCACCGGTGCCCCCAGGCCCAGCAGCAGACCGGCGTGATGCACGGTGCCGTCGCTGCGTAACAGCTTGCCGGCCACCGCGCCCACTTCCGGGCGGAGCGCGTGGTTGAGCAGTTGCTCCAGCCAATCGGCCTTCATCACCGCAGCGCCGGCCGACAGCCACAGCAGCACGTCTCCACGTGCATGCTCGACCGCCGCGTTGCAGACCGCCTCGCGCGCGGGCTCCGCGGCAAAGCGCAGTACGCGGATCTGCTGCAGGCCCAGCGCATCGATGCCGGCCAGCCAATCGCGCAGCTCGGCTTGCGCGCTGTCGCCGCGATCCAGCAGCAGCAACTCGTAATGCGGATAGGCGGTGTTGGCCAGGATGCTTTCCAGGCAGCGCTGCACCTGCGGCAAACGGCCATCGACCAGCACCAGGATGCTGACCAGCGGCTGCTGCGCATGCTGGTAATCCACCGCATGCCGACCGGGGCCGGCGCTGTGCACGCGCGCGTCCGCATACCCGCGGACGGTCAAGTGGCGGGCGATGGCCTGTTGCTCGTCCGCATCGGTTTGCCGGGTCTGGGCCGCGGCCACCAACAAGGGCTCGGCAATGTGCTGCACGCAGGCCAGGCCGTAACGCTCGACCAGGCCAAGCTGATAGCCGAGTTCGAAAGCCTGCCCAAGGTCCGCAGGAAAACCGCCGTCGGCCACCAGACTGTTGCGGCGGAACAGCCAGTGCCGCGACAGCGTGGACGGCGCGCTCAGCAGCACATCCAGATACAGCGCCGGCCGCAACGCCAGCCCAAGCTGCGCGGTGTCCAGCGCAACTACTTCGTCCGCATAGACGGCCTGGCACTGCTCGGGCAGCCCGAGCATGCCTAGTGCGAGCATCGTCAGCCCGCTGACGGTCAAGAGGCTGCCGGCATCCACCAGCACCACCCACTCGATATCCTGTTGCCTGGCAATGGCCTGGTTGAGTGCGGCCACCAGGCCCGCCTCACCAATCAGCACGCCACGCTCGCCGTGGTCGGCCAGCTGGTGCGCTGCGCTGCTGAGCACCCAGGTCTGATGATTTCGATAGCAGGCCACCGCATCGATGCTGGCCTGTGTTGCGGCGACTGCGGCAGCGTCCCCATCGCGGTCGATCAGCATCACCGCAACGCGCGGCCCGCCGGCATGCGCCTGCAGGCGGTCATCGATCAATGCGCGCTGTACATCGCTGGGGTGGCGCACGCCCAGCCAGGTGGCCGGCGACACCCGCTCGGCCACGCCAGCGCCTTGCATCAGCGCATTGACCAGATCCACCGACTTGAACACCCGCGCCTTGTGCGGGCTGAGCGGGGCCACGCGCACCTGGCGGTTGTCGCCGCTGTCACGTCGCCAGCCGAGTTGGCGGATGCCTTCGCGCAGGTCTTCGTGGCCCTGATCGCCGATGCCGGGTTGATCGCGGCCGGCCTGACTGAACTGCGCGCTCGACACGCGAAAATGCGTGAGCGGGCTGGACAGCAGGGCCAGGTTGCCGTGACGCAGCAGCTTGACGTAGATCGCCAGGTCGCCAACCCAGTGAATGGCCTTGCCGTTCAACATCATCAGCTCGCCACCCAGCGCCAGCAGGTCGGCGCGCCGTGCAAGCACGCAACTCGGCTCGCCGATGAAGTTGATGGCGTGGTCGGCCAGGAACGACACCAGCTCCGGCCCGTCGATCAACACGTCCTCGCCGAACGGGAAGCTGGTGGCCAGGATGTCGGGCAACGGCGCACCGTCATCGTCGATGCGCAACCGGCGCGAGGACGCCAGCGCTGTGCCGGGGTTACGTTCCATCGCCGCCACCAACTGGGCAATGCAGTCCGGCTGTAGCACATCGTCGTCGTGCAGGAATTTGACGTACTTGCCCTGCGCCAGGCCGATCCCCTTGACCGTGCTGCCGAGCTCGCCGAGGCGGGGGGTATTGCGGTGGTAGCGGATCGGAAATAGGGCGTCAGCCAGCCTCGACGCCAGCACCGCCTCGATGGCGCCATCGGCGTTGTCGTCGCAGATCACCAGCTCCAGCGCCGTGTAAGTCTGCGCCAGCACGCTGTCCAGCGCCTGCGCAAAGTAGCGTGGCTTGTAGGTCGGCATGACGATGCTGACCAAGGTGGCGGAAGTCATGCAGGGCGGACCGTGTTCAAGGCGTGTTCGAGGGCTGGAAAACTGTGATTCATCGTATTGTCGGGGATTCGGCAACCATACGTATACAGGCATCGGCGCGAGCGTGATCCGCTACTTGAAACATGCGTGCTTTAGATTGTCCGGCGTGAGGTGCTGAGTTCAGCCAAGCCTGAAATACGCGGAGGCGCGGGTGCTGCGCCGATGCCAACCCTCAAATGAGGGCTGGTTCTCAGCAATCGATCAATGCCAATGGTAATTTGGTCAGGCTGCAGACCTCTAATGGAGGATAATTGAATCCTGATATTTCCAATCTTCCCAAGATGCAAGATAACGACCCCATTGCATGGATTATTAAATTAAATAATTATTTTTCAAATAAGTATAAAAGTGGCTGGTAATTTCAATGTAATGCACTTTACATTAAATTCTTAAGGAGTTTCATGTTATGTCGGATGCAATCTCAGGTGCCAATATTTATGTGAAAAGCGGCACGCGTGCGCAATTTGATGCTGCTGCAATAGCTGGTGAACTCGCTGCCAGTGAGCCGTATTTCATCAGTGATGAAGGTCGGTTCGCGATGGGTACTAGTGCAAATAGCTACACCACTTACGCCATTGCCTTGACTCGGGATTTGTCTTTTTATGTCTCCAGCACGGGCAGTGATTCAAACGATGGGTTAAGTGCTGCGACGGCATTTCAGACCATCCAGCGTGCTGTGAATGTGGTTCAAACGCGCTACGCATTGTGTGGATATACAGCCATTATCAATGTTGCAGACGGAACTTACGTGGAGAATGTTGTGGTGGGTAGCGTCGCAGGTGGCGTCGTAAGATTTGTAGGTAGCACATCTGCTATTTGGCGTAACACCACTGGATGGCTTCTTACTGTGGATGGCGCTAGCACAGTTCAGGTTTCTGGTTTCACTATAGGTGGTGGGAGTACAGCAAACGGTGTTATTGCAATTAGTAGGGGGTCCTGTAACTTCCAGGGTGGCCATGTGTTTGCAGCGATGACAGGCTTTCATATGAACGTCGTTCGCAATGGCGTTGGCATCGTCTCAGGTAACTACAGTATCGTTGGAGGAGGCTACGCCCATTATGCGGCATTTGATGGCGGTCAACTTACTATTTCTACCATTACCGTTACCCTTACAGGTACGCCGGCTTTCGCTGCTTCATTCGCCAACGTGGGTCGTGCGGGTAGCATAAATGGCGGTGACTATGTTTTTACGTTCTCCGGAGCGGCCACGGGCCCCCGTTATGGAATAAATGCAAACGGGGTGATTTGGGTCAATGGTAAAGGAGCAAATGTCTTCCCAGGAAACGTGGCCGGATACATTCTTACCGGCGGGAGCTATTCTTGATATTAGACTTTATGAAGGCAATTCGTTTGTGAGGATCGGAACTTCTCATTCAGAGGGGCGATTTTCCAAGCTGATGCGCTGCTAGCCCAGCTTGTCTGCGCGCTGCCGGAAATTGGTATGGCCTTACTCTTCAATGCTTATCTGGTTGCTGGTAGCGAACGGGGGAGGGCGCTACCAGCAACTTGGACGCCACCACCGCCTCAATGGCGCCAGGGGCATCGGCGTCACAGATCACTAGCTGCAACGCTGCTTAGGTTTGCGCCAGAACGCTATCCAGCGCCTGCGCGAAATAGCGCGGTTTGTAGACCGGCATGACGATACTGACCAGATTCGATTTCACTTAACTTTACCCGTAGATCGGCTGAGATAATCCAAATACTCCTTGCGCGTCAGCCCTGGATAGCGCCGTCTGAGGAGTTGGAATTTATCTACCAAGCGCCGAGATGTCTCTCCGCCATGCTCTCTCCGAACAACGACTTCGCGGTCCAGATTCTCTACGAGTTCGGTGTAGGCTTCATGTAGTTCAGCTGCAACCGAGGGGCTAGTGCTTTTCTTTAGATCCGGAAATTCAAAGCAGGGTCTGTCATGAGATACAGTGCAAGGAACAAGGCCGACTGTGTCGAGAAAATCAAGAAATTCCTTGTACAAAACCGGGTAAGCGTTGTTCATTTCAGAAAGGTCGAGGTTCTCGAAAACTTCACGGATGTTGCTTCGGCTGTGAATGGTAGGGTCATAAGGGATGCGGAGGTATTCGCAAGTTTCTCTGGCCCTGGAGTCCGGATTGGTCACGATAGCGGGGACGCCGCTATTAATCGAGAGGATTCCGGAGTGAAGCCGGGTTCCAATCGTGAGGCAATGGTCGTTGCTTTTGAAGAACGTGGCCCACTGGTTGTAATCAGAGAAAAATTCCAGTCGTCCAGCCATGGCTTTGGCCAGTAGTTGGAAGGACGTAGGTATTTCGTCGAGATTGAAAGGTTGCGCTGTGATGTTGCGGGTCGATGGCAGTGCTTTTTCAAGGTAGAGTAAGTTGATGAAATACAATTCATCCTGCAGCAGATGGGATGTCCGCGGCAGCCCAGAATTGAAAAATGTGGCAGTAGTGATGACCTTGTCCGCATCCCATGGCTTTTTTTGCAGAGCCCGGGTGGGTCCGTTCTCAAAGTAGCTCGGGCAGCCAATCACTCTGACGTTCTTTATGCCGAGGCTATTCAGGATCTCGGCGGAATAATTTCCGCGAACACCAATCAGCTTGGACTTTTCAGAGAGAAGGGAGAAATTTCGCTTTTGATTGGGGCTGAGGCGCTCCGCCAAGCTCGGATCGTAGCCGTTGAATGAGTTCGCGCAAAGGCTCACCGGCACGATCGGAATTGTGATCTTTTCAAGAAAGTGCGTTATTCGCTCAACAGGAAGTCCGGAGAAGTCCTCCCGGATGTCATCCTTCATCGTCCAGACAAGATGCGAGTACTTTCCATTGATCTCTTCTGCAAGTTGCTCGGAGAGCTTTGCCTCCAGTGCGTTAGAAATGTGGTCAAGCTTCACTGGGCGTCCGAACAACGCCTTCAATAAACCATAGGCAATGTAGCCGTTTCCGATGTTCTGCCCTCTGATATTGTCTTGGGAAGGTCCCATGCCTTTCAGGAAATCGGACATCGCCAGGGATTCAGGAAGGGCCGAGTTGAAAAGGAAAATCTTACTGGCGTCGGTCATCGCTCTATCTCTTCCAAGTCATTAATGCTCTCGGGCTTAAGCTGCCCAAGGCGGCGGCTCGGCTCCGGCGACGGGGGATGCATACAAAACGAGGTCGTAGTAGTGACCGGGAGAGTGATGGCGTAGACGGAAGTGATAGCCATCCACCAAGTTGTCCAGTTGTTCCACGATATCCAGTAGATCCTGGGCGTAGTGGTAGACACAGATAGCCATACGCGGTCGCTGGGTACGGATGAGGTGAGACGCGCCTTCCAGTGCCCTGGCTTCAAACCCTTCGATATCCAACTTCAGTAACGTCAGTTTTTCCAATTCGTCGTCCAGGCGTGTAGTCGCCACAGAGATTCCGCCGTCCGGCGATACATGGCTGGAAACGGTGCCGGTCTCCTCGAAGCGCAGCGTCGTATGTTCGTTGGAGATGGCTTTTTTTATGGCTTTGAAGTTGTGCGGGAGAAGGGGGAGGGCGCTCGCAATGCCCTCCAGTTTCTGGAAGTTGATGCTATCGGGTTCAAAAGCGGTGATGCTTTCGTAGCGATGGCGGGATGCTTCTAGAAACTTGTGGACGATGGGGCCCTGGAAGGCGCCGCCATCGCAGAAATGTTCACGCTGGCCCAGCTGGAATGTGCTGCTATCGGCGTATGTTGAAAAGTACTCGTTGATGGGCGTAGCCCAGCAGTCCAACAGGAGGCTGGAATCGTAGGTCAGGCGGAACAATAGATTGCTGTAGAGCGTAAAAACGCTTAGGTCGTCGTCCAGTCGATCCGCAAAACTCAGAAATTCGTCCAGGCGCAGAAGCGTCCGCTGACGGTATACCTGGGCAGGCTCGTATACAGCCGCCAGCCCGCAGTGAGCAACGGCCAGGCAAGCATCTACTCTTTCAATGCCTGCTTGTTCGCAGAGCTTGTGGGCCAAGCCCGATTCTCCGGGGCCATAAGAAAAATCGATGGCCAATGCCTGGGGATGCTGGGCCGCGTGTTCGATAAACTGGCGCGAACTCCAACGCGGCACCCCATGAACGGTGTTGCTGTCGCCTGGCTGGTCATCAACGGCGGCAATGACATGGCTGGGGTGCTGGACGATCTTTGGGGCATAAATGTTGCCAATGCCCGAACGCGGTTGGAGCAGAAAGAGGGGGCGATGCTCAAAACGTGGGATTAGCGGATCCAGGGAAGGCGCAACGCTCAGTTGCTCAATTCCCGCGCGGGTGCAGAGGTCATTTGCAAACGCCCGTCCGCGCGGGCTGCAAGAGAAATCGATGGCGATCGCATCGGCATACTGCCCCGCCTTGGCAAGAAACTCCTGACTGCTCCAGCGCGGCGCGCCGTGAATGCGGTCCAGGTGGATGCTCTGGTCATCAATTGCAGCAACTACATGGCGCAGGTCGGCAACGACTCTGGGGCCATGCACCATGCCTGCATAAGACTCGGGAGCGACGAGGAATACAGGGCGGTTGGCAATCGCGGGTAGGCGGGCAATGACATCATCGAGTGCGGGGCGCTCCTGCTCCGCAATACGTAGAAGCCGTTGGCGAAGCAGCTCATTTCTTGAGTTCATGAACGTCATCTCTCGTAGGTATGAATAGGGGCGTCGTAGCGGGCATCGAAATAGGTCTTGGCCGGCACGTCCTCGCAGTAGACACGTGGCCAGCCAAGTTCGCAGCTTCGCCCCACCTTGACGCCCCCACGCACGATGGCGCCGGTTCGCAGGATGCTATTGCTGCCGATCTCGACGCCCGCGCCGATTTGCACACCATTCTCTATCCAGCATGACGATTTAACGCGGCATGCGGGTCCCAGGTGCGTGCCGGCATGGATGACGGTGTTGTAGTCGATCCTGCACCCGTGCCCAACGACAGCATTGGCACCCACGAATGCGTTGAGACCGATGGCCGTGTCAGAGCCGATGGCTGCGCTCGGGTGGATGAAGGGTTCGAGCTTGAAGCCACGCTCCATCGCTGCCTGCATCAGTTCCATGCGCTTGAAGTTGCCGAAGCGTTCGTCGAAAGCCACGAACATGGCCCCGTCGGTCGGATTCAGTCTATCCAGCACGTCCAGATCGAATTCGTGTTCCGAGTCCTGTGGTACATCGATCCTGATGACCGTCTCGTCCTGACGCGCGTGCTTCCAGGCATGAAAGGCCAGATCGAGGTATTCGCTGCCGCCGATGATCCACCTAGATCTCATGTTCGGTCTCCATCAGCACCGTGTACCAGCGCTCAACCAGGCGATTCATGGATTCATAGGCTCCCTGGGTGGGTAGCGGGGCGTCTATATGCAGTGCCGCCTGCACCCGCTCCATGATGTCCACGTCTTCTCCCACGACCACTTTGCTGCCGTGCATCTGCGCAAGCAACACTTGGCTGGAAGAACCGTAAGGCTGTTTCTTGCGCGCGCTGAACCAATAGATTTCCAGGTCGGTCCGGTCCGGTGCGACGGGGATGTGGTGTTCCAGAGTGAAGGAATAGCCCCCGTTGGCGCTCGCGATATGCAAATTCGGGAAGGCAAGCCAGTTAAAGTAGGCGTCCTGCTTGCCCCAGCGTTCCACTTTAGCGTGCCAGCCAAAATGCTTAAGGTTGGGGATGGTGGCTTCCGGGCCGCCGAAACTGAAGCGGCGCATCTCGCGCCTCAGCGCTGCGGGCGATGTGTCCTGCAAGGCCTCCATGGACTCCTTGGCTTGTTCCTCGTTTACCTGGGGAGTGAAGTTGACGCTTTTGGCCAGGGTCTTGGGGTGGACAAAGCGCGGGTGGTTGGCGTCCCGCAGATTCTCGTAGGCCAGCTTCCAGTTGTACCGGCCATGCCATGTGGTCACCATGACCTCAGTGTCATAGGCGTTGGAACTACTTTCCAGCAAGGCGATGAAGTCTGCCGAAAACTGCTCCTCGATTGGCATGGGGTCTGGATCGAGGTTGACGAACAACAGGTTGCCGATGGCGCGCAGTGAGAATTCGCGCAGCTTCAAGTTGGCCTTTTCAGTATTGTCCAGGTGGTAGATCGCATCGCAGTCCGGGATGTTCTTTACCCGGCCTTGTTCGTCGTAACTCCAGGCGTGATAGGGGCACACCAAAGGCCGGCAACCGAGAGCACCGGTTTGAATCAGTGCGCTGCGGTGGAGGCAGACGTTCTCGAACGCACGGATTTGCCCATGGAAGTTCTGGATCACCAGAGGAACACCCGCGATCTTGCGTGTGATAAAGCAATTGTGATCCTTCAGCAGCGTCTTGAGTCCTGCGAACAACCAGACCCTGCGGAAGATCCTGCGCTGCTCGCGATCAAAGATTTCCTGCGACAAGTAATACTTGGGTTGCATCCTGGAGCGCATGGATCAGTCCATCTTGATGTTCTTGTGGAATACGATCTTGGCCGGATTGCCAAACACCGTGGCGCCCGCTGGCACATCCTTCAGCACGACCGCACCGGTGCCGACAACAGCGTGCTCACCTACCTTGACGCCAGGCACCAGGGTGGCACGCGGGTGCACGATTGCGAAGTCGCCTATCTGCACGCCGCCGCCCATGAAAACCTGTGCGCCCACATGAGCATAATTACCAATGCGAACGTCGTGTCCAATTACTGACCAAGTGAGCAGATTGGCAAAATCCCCGATCCACACATCGGGGCCAACGTGGACCTGGTTGCCGAGAAAGCAACCCGTGCCTAGACGCACGCGGCGACTGAGATGCGCCTCTGTGCAGATCGGGATGAACGCGGCCCCCTTTGCAAGCAGCGGTTGAATGTATTTATGCCGTTCCAATGGGTCGCCTTGCGCGCAGACAAAAGCTTCATTACCACGCGGCACGTACGTCAAAGGGTCGCCGACGATGGGTACCCCAACATCGAAGCCATCGAGAATATGCTCGCGGCTGTCCAGGAATCCGGTAACTTCCCATTCCTTGCGATGCGCCACATCACCTTGCATTTGCTCAAGGACCTCCCGGCCCCAGCCGCCCGCGCCTACGATGAGCACGGAATAGGTCACAGGACAGCCCCACCGTCCATCACCAAACTGGTCCCGGTTACCCAGCGGCTGGCATCGGACAAGAGATAGATCGCAGCGTTCGCTACGTCCTCTGGGGTGCCCAATCCAAGCGGATGGCGTTTTTGCTGTGCTTCCAGATGGGTTGCGTCCCAGATGGGCGTCACGACTGCAGAGGGGGACATGCCATTGACCCGGATCTTGCGTTTAGCCTGCTCCATGGACAGGCAGCGGATGATGCCGAGCAGAGCTGACTTCATGGCCGAATATGGTCCTACCCCGGGTGTGCCGATATGGGCCGCAGTGGAAAGCATGAAGACGATGGAGCTTTGAGGCGCGAGAGCGTTGGCCTGCAGCAGCCGCTGGGTGAGCATGACAGGTGCCAGGAAATTGACCGCATAGACATCGGTCATGAGCTTCTCGGTCAACTGCCTGATAGGGCTCAAGCGCTGCCTGCCAGCGCAGTGGACCAAGCCGTCTATGCTGGAAATGCCATGTACCAGTCGTTCACGGCCTTCGGCTTCGGTCAGATCGGCCAGCACTTGGAGGTGTCCTTGGCCTTTTAATAAGTTGTAGGTTTCTTGAAGGCGGTCTGCATCCCGCCCGGTGATGACCAGGCGCGCCCCACGCTGCGCGCAGGAAACGGCGATTTGCCTACCGATGCCCGATGAAGCACCTGTGACCAAAATGGTCTTGCCATTCAGTGAAAAAGCGCGTTGCGCAGCGTTACTCATGCGTAGATGTCCATCGGTACAGAAAAACCGCCATCAAGAATGAAGTGATTGCGCGTAATCCAGCGGCTGGCATCGGAAAGATAGAACACTGCTGCATAAGCCACGTCTTCTGGCTCACCCATGCCAAGTGGCGTCAATTCAAACAGGCTGTCCATATTGCCGCCGCTTCCCTGCAAGCCATCCAGCAAGGGAGTGCGTACATAACCCGGCGCGATGCAGTTGGCGCGCATGCCTTGCTTGGCTACTTCCATACCGAGCGAGCGCATCATGCCCAGCAGGGCGCTTTTGCTGGCAGCGTAGGCGCTGCTAGCCAGCGGTCCGATATGCGAGGCAATTGAGGCAATGAATAGCAGTGAGCCGCCCTGCGCGATCTGTTTTTTCGCCAATAGGCCTCGCGTCAGTAGCATGGGAGCGTAGGTGTTGCTTGCAAATGTCTCGTCCAGGTGCGCATGACCAATCATTCGAAAGGGGGTCAGCTTGGACATGCCGGCTGCGTGCGCCAAGCCGTTGATGACACCGCTTGCACCCACTACGCGGTCAATACCTTCCTGTACCGCCAAGTCCGCCACCACTTGCGTGTGGCCGTGGCCTTCCAATTGGTTGAATGTGGCTTGCAAGCGCTCGGTGTTGCGCCCGGTGATGACGACGCGCGCTCCCATTTGTGAGCAAGTGATTGCAATTTGACGGCCAATACCCGATGAAGCACCAGTCACCAGGACGCGCTTGCCTTCCAGGGAAAACGGATCGCGCTCGGCGTTCATGCTTCGATCAATGCTGGAAAGGCTGCGTTCTCGACGTCCACGATGGCCGTGCCCCAGGACAGGCCAATACCGAAGCCGGCAAGCAACAGGCGGTGCCTGGCCTTGATCAGCGTATCGTTCAGGCGGACGGTCATGGTAATGGGCAGGGAAGCGCCACTGGTATTGCCGAAGTCTCGCAGGGTTGACGGCACTTTCTCTGTCGGCAGCGCCAACTTCTTGCGGATGGTTTCGTTGATCATTTTGTTGGCCTGATGGAAAACGAAGAAATCAACGCTGTCCTTAGCAACACCAGAATACTCAAGCAATCTTTCCACCGCTGGAGGCACTCGCTGGGTCGAGAAACTCAATACGGCCGGGCCATCCAGAATGAGTTCACCTGGCCAGTGCAGCACACCGTTTTCGTCACGTGTAGGAGAGATATGCTGGGGTCCGTAAGGCTCACGATGTCCACCTACGGGCAACATGATGGCCCGGTAGCCGCTACCGTCGCTGTTCAAATCGAAATGCATGGGTGGCGCATTTTTGTCGAACTCCAGCGCCGTGGCGGTGCCCGCGTCGGAGAACAATGGGTCCAGAAGCGTGGCCGAGCGGTCGCCGACCAGCAGAAGTGCCTTTTTGATGGTGCCCGCCGCAATCATGCTGCCCACCAGGTGTAGGCCAAAGGGATAGCCGGAACAGCCGAGATTGACATCAAAGGCGATAGCGGTCTGCGGCAATTGCAGCCGGTGCTGCATGATGATGGCCGTGGCCGGGATGGGGTAGTCGGGTGATTGCGTCACGACAATCAGTGCATCTATTTCTTCCTTGTCCCATTGCAGCTCTGCAAGCAGCTTTTCCGCGGAGATGAGCGCCAGATCGGAAAATGTCTGCCAGCTTGGGCAAATGCGGCGAAACTCGATGCCGATGTTACGCACCAGACGCTCGCGTTCCGAGCGCATCTTCGGCGGGCAATCGGTCAGGTTGGAAATGATCCGCTTGGGCACGCAACTTGCCATGCCCGCAAAACGGACATTGCTAAGAGTGGACAGTCCCATGGCTTTACCCCAACAGTTTGTGAAGATCGTTTAAGGTGGCGCAGTTCTTGAGATCTTCGCCGGTAATGACCTTTCCGTAATCCACGTCGAACATGACGATTACCCCTAACGCTGAGAGCGAATCCCACTCAGGCAAGTCGGCCAGGACGGTGTCCATGGTGACCTCGACCGGCTCCTGAAAGTCAGTGGCGGAGAGGAAGTTCTCGATAAATGTTGCCTGGGTCATGCGATCTCGCCTGGTTGCCTGTTGAAGAAATGGGAATCTGAAATGCAGGTGCAGCGTGTTGCGATCATGTTGCCTGTTGGCCGGCGATCAGATCGGCAATGGTATCGACCTGGTCGCGAGTCAAGCCGGGAAAGATCGGCAGGCACAACACCTGCGCCGCAACCGAACGCGCCACCGGCAGCCATGCCGGTGCCGACGAGGGCAGGGCGCGATACATCGGGAAATCGCTGATCAACGGATAGAAGTAGCGTCGCACCAGTATCCCGTTCTCACGCATCAATTGGTACAGCGCATCGCGCGACAACGGGTAGTCGTCCTGCACGAGGATCGGAAAATACGCGTAATTGGCGCTGGAATGCGCGGGCCGCGCAACGCAGGTGATGCCGCGAATGTCGCCCAGGCGCTGGCGGTACTGCGCATCGATGGCGCTCCGCTGGGCGATGGCGTGATCGATGTGCTTGAGCTGCAGCAGGCCGAAGGCGGCGCTGATCTCGTTCATCTTGCCGTTGATGCCCGGCGCCACCACCGTGGTCTCGTCGACGAAGCCGAAGTTCTTCAGATGCCCGATGCGCTGATAGGTTCTTTCGTCGGGACAGACGATCGCGCCGCCTTCGAACGTGTTGAACACCTTGGTGGCGTGAAAGCTCAGCACGCTCAGGTCGCCATGGCGCAGGATCGAGCCGCCATCGTCGCGCACGCCGAAGGCATGCGCGGCGTCGTAGATCACCTTGAGGTTGTAGATGTCGGCGATGCGCGTGATGGCGGCGGTGTCGCAGCTGGTGCCGTAGCAGTGCACCGGCATGATCGCGGTGGTCTGCGGGGTGATGGCCGCTTCGATCTTGGACGGGTCCATGTTGAGCGTCACCGGGTCGATGTCCACAAATACCGGGGTGATGCTTTTCCATAGCAACGAATGCGCCGTGGCCACGAACGAGTACGGCGTGGTGATGACCTCGCCGGTGATGCGCAGCGCTTGCAAGGCGGTGACCAACGCAGTGGTGCCGTTGGTCAACAACGCAAGATGCGGGACGCCCAGGTAGTCGCACAAGGCGCGTTCGAGCGCGCGGTGCATCTCGCCACCGTTGCTGACGATGCGGCTGGTCCAGATCTGCTCCAGATAGGGCAGGAATTCTTCCAGCGGCGGCAGCAGCGGACTGGTGACGGGGATGGGCATCAATGCCTCGGCAGGTGCTGATGAAGGTCGGGATTCCGGCGCAGCCGATGACTGCGCACGGAGCAATCCAGTTGAAGCAAACGCCATGCCAGTGAGCGGATCAGTGTGCGTATCCGCTCAGTTCGCCAGCTCGGTCTGCTCGCGATCGATGCCGTACTTGCGCAGCTTTTCCACCAGCGTGGTGCGGCGCAGGCCGAGTAGCTGGGCCGCATGGGCCACCACGCCCTGGGTGCGTTCAAGCGCCTCGTTGATCAGCGCCAATTCGATGTTGGCCATGTGGCCGCGCAGATCGATGCCGTCGTCGGGAAGGTTGGACGCGGTAGCCGCGTCCGCATCCGCAGTCTTGGATTGCAGCGTCACCACGTTGCCCGGCAGGCTGGCGTCCTCGACCGGCGCGGCAACCAGCGTCGGCTCCGCAAGCTCGACCGGAATCGCTGCGGCAAAATCGCCGCGATAACGCGCCGGCAGATCCTGCACACGTACCAAACCACCCGGATGCAACACCGCCAGGCGCTCCACCAGGTTGGTCAGCTCGCGCACGTTGCCCGGCCAGTCGTAGCTGCGCAGCGCCTGCAAGGCTTCGTCGGCAAAGCGCACTTCGCCGCGCCCGGTGCGCGCCAGCTGGCCGGCAATCGTCTGCACCAGGATGGCCAGATCGTCCACACGCTCGCGCAGCGCCGGCATTTCGATCGGAAACACGTTGAGGCGATAGAACAGATCCTCGCGGAACTGGCCATCGCTGATGCGGGTCTCCAGGTTGCGGTGGGTGGCGGCGATCACGCGCACATTGCAGCGGATGGTCTGGCCTCCGCCGACGCGCTCGAAGCTACGCTCTTGCAGCACGCGCAGCAGCTTGACCTGCATCGGCAGGCTCATGTCGCCGATTTCGTCCAGCAGCAACGTGCCGCCTTCGGCCATTTCGAAGCGGCCCTTGCGGGTGCTCAGTGCGCCGGTGAAGGCGCCTTTTTCGTGGCCGAACAGTTCGCTTTCCAGCAGATCCGGCGGGATTGCGCCGCAGTTGATCGCCACGAACGGCCCATCGCGGCGCGGCGAGTGCTGATGGATGGAACGGGCGACCACCTCCTTGCCGGTGCCCGATTCGCCCAGCACCAGCACGGTGGTGTCGAAGGCGGCGACCTGATCGATCAGACGGCGCAGGCGGGTGACCGCCTCGCTGTTGCCGGTCGGGCCGCTGTCCTGCTGCACGCCAGCCTGATGCTCGGCATCCAGACGCTTGAGGCTGGCACGGCGCAGCAATGCTTCCAGCTGGGTATGACGCAGCGGCGTGTCCAGCGTCCACACATTGGCTTCGTGCAGGCCGTGGGTCTGCGCAAACGTGCTCGGGCTGCCTTCCATCAGCAACACCGGTGGCGGCAGCTTGGCGTCGGCCAGCCAGTCGAAGAACTTGTCGGCCTGCGCGGCGTCCTGCGCCGAGCCCACCATCACTGCCATCCACTCGTCGTGGCGATGACGGCCAGGATTGATGTCGGCGCCGTCGGTGACCCAACGGGGGTTGAAGTCCATGAACTCGAGCAGCGACACGGTGCGCTCGGCGCGCACGGCATCGCTATCGATCAGCAGAATGCGGGACTCACTCATTGCCTGGCTCCTTCCGTCAGGCCCTCCAGGATTGGCATGACTTCCTGGATATAGGACAGCTTGCTGACAAAATTGTCAGCACCCGCGCGAAGAGCATGTTCACGATGCTCTGCATCGTCGAAGTGACTCGCGATGACAATATACGGCGGATCGTCCTGTGTCTTGATCAGCCGGGTCGCCTGCAACCCTCCCATCTCCGGCATCGCCAGGTCCATCAGCACCACCTTGGGACGCAGCGACTCGGAGCGCTCGATCGCTTCCAGTCCATTGGCGGCACTGCCGACGATATCCAGCCATTCGACCTTGCGAAAATGTCGCATCGCAGCGTTGATGAAGCCCTCGTGGTCATCGACCAGCAGCACGGTGAGTTTGCTCATAGTAATCCTTATCCTGCCCGGGCAAGCAGCGGTTTGGTGTTGCGGCGGCGCTCGCGTGCCGGGGCGATGTCGAGTTGTTCGCGGTACTTGGCGACCGTGCGACGGGCGATATTAACGCCCTGACGCGACAGCAGCCCGGCAATGGCTTCGTCTGCCAGCGGCCGGCCGGCCGGCTCGCTTTCGATCAGCCTGCGCACCATTGCCTTGACCGCTTGACCGGAGACGCTTGCGCCTTCCAGTCGTACGGCAAAAAAGTGTTTGAGTTCGAATGTCCCGCGCGGGGTTTGCAGGTATTTGCCTGTGGTGATGCGCGAAATCGTCGATTCGTGCATGCCGATCTCATCGGCAATTTCTTTCAGCGTCAGCGGTGCCATCGCTTCCTCGCCACGCGCCAGGAATGCGGCCTGACGCTCGACGATGGCGCGTGTGGCACGCAGCAGGGTTTCGTAGCGCATCGACAGGCCACGGGTCAGCCAGCGCGCTTCCTGCAGCATCTCACGCAGCGGCTGGGCGACGTCGCCGGCCTCGGCCAGTGCGCGCTCGTGCACCGGGTTGATGCTGACGCGGTGGGTGGTGGCCGGATTCAACGCCACCCGCCAGCTGCCATCGGCATGCCATGCGAGCACATCCGGGATGACGCTGGCATTGCTTTCCTGCAGCAGATCGTCGCCCGGGCGCGGTTGCAGCGACAGGATCAGCCGTACGGCCTCGCGTGCGTCGTCCAGCTCGGCATCGTGCGCACGCGCCAGCACCGCGTAATCGTGGCTGGCCAGCAATTCGAGATCACCGGCGAGGATGCGTGCGGCAAGATGACGGGCCGGCACGCGGCCGGGCAGGGCGCTCAGCTGGGCCTGCAGGCACTCGCGTAGATCGCAGGCGGCCAGGCCCGCGGGGTCGCCGTGCAGCAGGCGCTGGCGGATCGCTTCCACTGCCTCCACGGTCATACCCAGGCGGGTGGCGCCGAGCTGCTGCAGCGTCGACAACGCCTCGGTCAGGTAGCCGGCGTCGTCGGTCTGCTCCAGCCAGAACGCGGCGGCCCCCAATGCGGCCTCGTCCAGGTCCAGTGCCAACTCGCGCAGGATGCGCACATGCGGATCGGTGGATTCGCCGGCGGCCACGCGCTGCATGCGGTCGTCGTCGCCGTCATTCCAACTGCTGCTCTGCACGTCCCACATCGTGCTTTCCGGCAACTCGTCGAACGCGGCGATGTCGTCGGCGCCATCGCCAGCTGCGGTGTCGTCGCTGCTGTCGGCAAGCTCTTCCAGTTCCAGCAGCGGGTTGGTTTCCAGCGCGCGACGAATTTCCAGTTCCAGCTGCATGCCGTCCAGTTGCAACAGACGGATCGACTGCAGCAACTGCGGGGTCAGGTGCAGTTGCTGGCCAAGCTGGGCGGAAATGGTCGTCTTCATTGAAGCGCTCCCGGAAGGCGCCGCGCGTGGCAGCGATGGAACGCATCTTGCAGGACAAGGCGACGGGTTTCTAATCAGGGAGTCGTGTGAGGTGACTCGTGATATTCCTGACAGTGCGTCAGGAATTCCCCGACACAGTGGCGGACTCAAGCATGTCCGCCGGGATCTCGTCACGGTTTTGATCGGCGCTCGTTTCAGCTGCGATCGCCTACGGAAAACGCTGGCTCAGACCAGCTCGTTGTGGTGCTTGGCAGCCAGCAGCACCAGATCGTTGGCGCGTCGGCAACCGAGTGATTCCATCATGCGTGCGCGATGCGTTTCCACCGTCTTGACGCTGATGCCCAGGTCCGCCGCAATTTCCTTGTTGCTCTGACCGCGCCCGATTTCGCGCAGGATCTCGCGTTGACGCGGCGACAGTGCGGCGATGCCGACCGGTTTTTCGCGGCCCAGCATCGGTGCAATCATCTTGGACGAAATCTGCGGGCTCAGGAACACCTGGCCGGCCGCTGCGGCGCGCAATGCCAGTTCCAGCTCCAGGGGCGCGGCGTCCTTGACCACGAAACCGACCGCGCCGCGATCGAGTGCATCGCGCACATGGACCGGGTCGTCGTGCATCGACATCATCACCACATGCGTACGCGGCGCAGCGCGCAAGACATCGGTCATGGCATCCAGGCCGCTGCGACCGGGCAGGGACAGATCCATCAACACCAGATCCGGCCGGTGCAGGGATGTCATATCCAGGGCTTGTTGCGCGTTACTGGCCTCCGCGACGACATCGATGCCGGCGAAGGTTTGCAGCAGCCTGGAGAGGCCTGCACGCACAAGGGTGTGATCGTCGACGATGATAACTCGCACGGCGGAGAAGAGACCTATTTTCGGTATAGGGCACCTTAGCCGACCCGACGCCTGCCGCCAACTAGCTGTATCAGCGCTGACGACGGGCGTCGGCGATCTGGCGGCGATGCAGGCGGAACAGATGACGTTCCAGGGCATCTTGCAGGCCTGGTGCAAGCGGGGCAAACCGCAGCCACAGCCACTGATCGTGCCCATCGCTGGCGCTTGCCAGCACCTCGGCGGGAAGCTGTACAAGTTCAGGGAGCCAGTCGGACGGTTGCAGGCAAACACTGCCGCTGGTGCCCGGCGGGTGGCCGGTTGCGCAATTCAGGCGGATGCCACGCACCGACCAGCGCACGAGCGCCTGGTTGAGTCCGCGATCGCCCTGCTGCACCAGGCGGCCGATCAAGGCCAGCATCAGATCGAGTTTGGCATCCATGCGTTGCACCAGCAGCGGCAGTTCGCCGCGATCTTCGCTGGCTTCTTCGCTGCGCAGGTCTTCGACCTGGCCAAGGCTGCGCAGCAGGGTCTCTGCGGCGCTATGCGATCCGGCATCGCGACCCGCGTGGAAGCCGGCTGGCAGACGCAGTTCGCAAGTGAGCGTGTCGGCGAACAGTTCGGCATCGGCGGAGGGCGCGAGCGTGCCGAGCGCAGTCATCAGATCCGTCCGACCCGGGCGTAGGCGCGGCTGGCCGACGACGAGGTGCGCTGGGCGCGAATCAGGTCCAGCAGCTTGCGGCGACGGTCGAGCATCATCCGCATCAAATCCTGCTGCATCGTGTGCAAGGTCTGCAGCGCGTCGCGGTCCTGGCTTAGATCCACGTGCTGCGCATACTCGCGCAGGTGCAGGTCGTGGCTGTCGAGCAGGAACGGCATCGCCTCGAAATCCTCTTGCGCCATGGCAAGGCGGAGGTCGGCGATTTCGGCTTGAAGGCTTTGCGCGCTGTGCATGGCTGGACTCAGGAAACCGCAGCGAGGCCGCGTTGTTCGAGGGGGATGGAGTTCCACGCCGAATCGATTTCGCTGAGCAACTCCAGCGCTTCGGTCAACGCAGACTCGTCGTTGTGCAGGTTGGCTGCGGTCAGGCGCTGCATGACGTAGTCGTACAGGGCCGACAGGTTACCAGCGATCTCGCCGCCGGCTTCGTGATCGAGCGAGCCGTTCAAATGACCGACGATCGCGCAGGCTTCGCCAATGGCTTTGCCCTTGCGCGCCTGGTCGCCCTGCGCCAGGCAGGCCTGGGCCAGACGGATGCGCTGGCAGGCACCGGCAAACAGCAGCGACACCAGCTTGTGCGGGTCGGCTTCGGTCACGCTGGTGGACACGCCGACCTTGCGGTATTGCTCGGCATATTGGCGATTGGAACCGTACATGGATGACTCCTCAATGGGCTGACCTTCGCTGCTTCCGGAGCGCTGCGCTCGGGCGATGACGCTCCTGCCAGAAGGCAAGGCCGAAATCACGATAGGCCCTTCTTGTATCGGCAAGACCCTTGCATGACTTGAGGATCGTCATCACCCAATTACCGTGTCAGCAGGCTGCTGAGCGACCCGGCGCTGCTTTGCAGCTTGCTGATCATGGTTTCCATCGCGGTGAATTGCGCGGTGTAGCGATCGGTGAGTTTCGCCATGCGCGCATCGAGGTCGTCCAGATCGGACTCGTAGCCCTTGATCTGCTTGTTCAAGCTGTCCGAGCGCAGTGTCAGGGTGCCGTTGTTGACGTTGACGTTGCTGTCCAGCAGCTTGGTCATGCCGGAGCCGAACTTGCTGTCCTTGCCGAACACCTCGGTGGCAGCGCCGCCGTCGGATGCGATGGCGGTGTCGAACTTGGCACCGTCGAAACTCATCACCCCATCCTTGTCGATGGTCAGGCCCAGCGCCTTGAGCTCGTTGACGTTGCCGCTGACCTGGCCGCGCAACTGCTGCTGCAGGCCGCGCACCAGCGAGTCGCCGGTCAGTGCCGAGGCGGTCTTGGTGGTGGCGTCGTAGGCGCTGCTCTTGGCCAGCAAGGTATTGGCGGTGTTGTACGCGGCGGCGTACGCGGTCAGATTGGCCTTGAGGCCGCTGGTGTCGGCAGCGACGCCCAGGTTGAACTTGGTGCCTTCGGCGGCCTTGGTCAGGTTGAGTACCACGCCCGGCACGATGTCGCTGACGGTGTTGGAGCTGGAGGTGCGCTCGAAGCCATCCACGCGCACCAGCGCATCGGCAGCGGCCACCTGCTGTGTCAGGCCGCCGGTGACGCCGGCGCCGAAGGTGAGGCTGCTCAGGCTCGGGTCGCTGGCACTGACAGTCAGCGCGCCCTTGGTGCCGGAGTCGACCGCATTGAAGACCAGATGCTGGCCGTCGTTGGCGGTGACCACGCTGGCGGTGACGCCCTTGCCACCGGCGGCCTTGTTGATGGCTGCAGCGATGTCGGTGAGCTTGTCGGTGCCGCTGATGTCGACGGTGATGCTCTGATCGCCGTAGCCGATCGTCAGCGTGCCGCTGCCGACCGTGGCATCGGCGGTGAATGCGCCGGAGGCCAGTTTCTGCGATGCGGCCAACGACACCACTTCCACCGAATAGTTGCCAGGCGCTGCCGAGCTGGTGGTGGTGGCGGTGAAGCCGGCATCGGTCGGGACCGTCGCCTTGTAGGCGTTGGTATCGGCACTGCTGACAACCTTGTCCAGCGCAGACTTGAGCGTGGTCATGCTGCTCTTGATCTGGCTGATGGCCGACAGCTGCGTGGTCGCTGCGGTGCCGGCCTTGTTGATGCGCGCCTGCTCCGGATCCTTCTGACGGGATACCAGGGTGGACACCACGGTGGGGATATCCAGCCCGGAGCCGGACGTACTGATCACCGATGCCATGTTGCATTCCTCGTCTGGGCATCCGGACAGCGGATGCATGGGATTACGAGACGGGTATCGGCCGCATCCGGGAGGACTTTAGCGGGGCCGACGCGTCTTGCTGACCCGCAGCCCGATGCAACTTCCGTGCCGGCCACGCCAATCTACTGGCGTCAAAAAAACCGCACCCACAAAAAAGCCCCTCCGAAGAGGGGCTTTTGACTTGCTGAAAAGCGCTGCTGCTTTACTGCAACAGTTACTGCAGCAGGCTCAGCACGTTCTGCGGAACCGACTTGGCCTGGGCCAGCATCGCGGTACCGGCCTGCTGCAGGATCTGCGTGCGGGTCAGTTCGGCGGTTTCCTTGGCGTAGTCGGTGTCGCGGATACGGCTACGCGAGGCCGACAGGTTTTCCGAGGTTGCGCTCAGGTTGGCGATGGTGGAGGTGAAGCGGTTCTGCACCGCACCCATGTCGGCGCGCGAGGAGTTGACCGCGGTCAGCGCCTTGTCGACGATTTCCAGTGCCTTCTGCGAGCCGGAGAACGTGGAGATATCCAGGGTGCTCAGGGTCGAAGCGGTGGCGCCGGAAGCGGCCGAAGCGGTCTGGATGCCGGCGCCGACGGTGATGCCGGTAGCGCTGGAGGTACCCGCCGACAGCGAGGTGAAGTCCTGGCCAGCCTTCAGCGATTCGATCTGCACCGTACCGTCGGACTTGATCGAGGCGTACATGCCGGTCTGGTCGAGCTTGTCGTTGATCGCCGAGGCAACCTTCTTGTTCACATCGGCTGCGGTGTCGCCAGCGCCGACCTTGACGTCAGCGATGGTGACGCTCTTGGACGAACCGCTGGCGTCCTTGAACGACAGGCTGATGCCGGTGACCGAACCCGAGGCGGTGGCGGTGCCGGTGACGCCGGCAGCGGAGACCGCAGCGGCGAAGTTGGCCTTGCCCAGCGAATCGACATTGGCGTCGACGATGCTGTTGATGCCGATGGTCTGGCCGGCGTCGGCGCCGACCTGGAACAGCGCGCCGGAGAAGTCGCCGTTCAACAGCTTGGTGCCGTTGAAGTTGGTCTGGTTGGCAACGCGGTCGATTTCAGCGGTGAGCTGCTTGACTTCGGAGTTCAGCGCGTCACGGTCGGTGGACGAGTTGGTGGCGTTGGACGACTGCACCGACAGCTCGCGGATACGCTGCAGGTTGCTGCCGATTTCGACCATCGCGCCTTCGGCGGTCTGGGCCAGCGAGATACCGTCGTTGGCGTTGCGCGAGGCAACGTCCAGGCCGCGGATCTGCGTGGTGAAGCGCTCGGAGATCGCCAGACCTGCGGCGTCGTCCTTGGCGCTGTTGATGCGCAGACCCGAGGACAGACGCTGGATGCTCGTCGACATGCTCGCGCTGCTGGTGGTGAGGTTACGCTGAGCGTTCAGCGACATTACGTTGGTGTTGATTACCTGTGCCATTTTGATTTCTCCTAAGCGATTTTTCCGGCAAGGGGGACTTGCCCGGAGCCTCCGCAGGGGGGCCATCAAGTTGGCCGTTGCCGCTGCTGAGATGAATAACGGCGTTGCGTCGGGAACCTTTAGCGAAATCCAGTATTTTTTTCTGTTTTTCTGCTTCGGGACGAAATACGGAAACCTTGTGTATCAAGGGGTTTGGTTTATTCGGCAGCACCCCGTGGATCTTTAGCGCTTGTATAACTTTTTTACAGATAAACTCCATTCACCTGCGCAAGTCCTCACGCAGGGGTGCAGAAAAAAGCTGGTTTTCTGCTGAAAATCAGCGGAGCAGGTTGAACAACGACGACGACTGCATCTGCTGAAAAATCGTTTGAGCGGCCTGCAACGAGGCCTTCTCGAGTTGGTACTGCCCAATCGCCGAGGCGTAATCCAGATCGCGGATCGACGACAAGGTGGTCTTGAGCGTGACTTCGTTGGATTCGAGCAAGGAGTTGGCGTTGTCGATGGCCGACAACTGCGCGCCGCCCGAAGCGCGCGCGTCGATCATCTTCGACGAGGCCTGGCTGATGTCGCGCATGGAGCTCTGCAGCGTATTGATCATCGCCGCCTTCTGCGGCTGCGTCAGCGTGTCGGAGTTGAGCGCGCCGACCAGATCGTCGATGGTGGAGAACACGTCCTTGGTGGTGGAGGCGCCGATCTGGAAACTGTCGCCCACCGCCGGTGCGCCGCTGATGCGCATGCGCACGCCGGCGGCGGTGATGTCTTCGCCATCTTTATAAGTGCCGGTGCCGACCACGGCGTTGGTGCTGTCGCGCACCTCGTAGGTGTCGGCGGCGGTGAACTGCACGCTGTAGCTGCCGCCATTCCAGCTGCCGGTGCTGGCATCGCGGCTGAAATCCAGCAGCAGCCCGGTGCCGGTATTGGCGTTGGAGGGGTGCGCGTCCACGGTGCCGTCGCCGGTGCGGATACGCATGAAGATTTCGCTGCCGGGCAGGGTGTCGCTGACAAAGGTGTCCGGCGCCACTTCGACCTGCTTCTGGGTCTGGTCGCCGTTATAGACGACGCCGCCATTGCTCTTGATAAACGGCGCGCTGCCATCGGCGGTGCCGCCGAACAGATAGCGTCCGGTGCCATCGGTGCTGTTGGCCAGGCTCACCATGCTGTCGCGCAACGCGGTCAGTTCCGAGGCGATCGCCTTGCGGTCGTCGGGGCTGAGCGAGGAGTTGTTGGCCTGCACCGCCAATTCGGTGACGCGCGCCATTTTGTCGCCGGCTTGCGACAAGGCGTTTTCCTGCAGGCCCAGCCGGTTCTGCACATTGTTGGCGTTCTCGCCGAAGCGCGTGATTGCGGCCAGCGCACGGTCCAGGCCCACGGCGGTGCCTGCGGCGACCGGATCGTCCTTGGCGGTGACCAGGCGCTGCCCGCTGGAGAGCTGCGATTCGAGCTGGTTCAGCCGTGTCTGCTTGGCGCCCATCGAGGCGACCGACTGGCTGTACATCATGCTGGTGGAGATGCGGTCGGTCATCAGCGTACGGCGCCCAGGATGGCTTGGAAGATGGTGTCGGCGGTGGAGATCATTTGTGCGGCCGCCTGATAGGCCTGCTGCAGCTTGAGCATGTTGGCGGCTTCCTCGTCGAGGTTGACGCCGGAAATCGAATCGCGGCTGGCCTGCGCCTGGTCGTTGATGACCTTCTGCGCGTCGGCGGCGTAGTCGGCCGCACGCGCGGCCGAGCCCACCGAGGTGGTCAGGCCCGAGAGCGCGCCGTTGAGCGTGACGGTGCCGCCGCTGAGCGCTTTGGCATCGTCGATCTTGGCCAGCAACTTGGCATTGCCGTTGTCGCTGGAGCCGGCGCCCATCGGGCCGACGCCGAACGTATCGCCGGCCTTGGGCGCGCCATCCAGCGCGAAGCTCCAGCCATTGGCGCTGATGGTCTGGCCGGCGGTGTAGGCGAACGGACCGGTGCCATCGATGGTGTATTGATTGGCATCGATGAACTCCACCGACGACGGGGTCAGCAGCGCCGGGTTCTGCGCATTGGTGACCTTGACGTCGCTGATCTTGCCGGAGCCCAGGTTGGCGACGGTGGCGGTGGCCTTGACCGGCGTCGCTGCGGCGATGCGCGAGGGGTCGGTGATGGCCACCGACACGGTGCCGGCCAGTCCGGCGGTGGGCTGCAGCAGGAATTTGTCGCCGCTGGCGGGCGTGCCGCCGACCACCATGCTCACGCCATTGAGCACCAACGGGTTGGCGACGGTGCCGGTGCCGGTCATCGGCACGGCCGCGCCGGTGCTGGCGCTGGTGGCCTTCCACGCGGTGCCGTCGAAACTGAGCGTGACGTTCTGCCCGTCCACCGCCGACATATTGCTGAAGCTGGCGGTCAGCGCAGCGGTGCCGGTGTTGCTCGGATTGGCCGCGGTGGTGGGCGAGCCGATAGTGAAGAAATTGCCGCCCATCGCGCCGTACAGGTCCATACCCTGCGCGTGGCCGGCATTGAAGGTGCTGGCCATGCCCACGGCAAGGCGGCCCAGTTCGGCCTGGGTCGGCTCCAGCACGCTGCTGCGGAATTCCAGCAGGCCGCCGATCTGGCCGCCCAACGAATTGGCGCTGAGGCTGACGTTCTGCCCCTGGGTCTGCATCGCCACCTGCAGCTTGGTCGGCTGGTACGGGTCGGCGACGGTGGTGAGCTTGGACGAGGTGGTGCCCACCACCAGCGCCTGGCCCCCGGCGGTGAAGACATTCATGAAACCGCCGTCCTGCATCACCGCAGTGCCGCCGGTGTAGCCCACCAGCTTGCTCACCAGCGCGTCGCGCTGGTCGAGCATGTCCGGCGAAGCGTTGGCCGCGCTGTTGCCGATGGTGCCGTTGAGCTTGGCGATCTGCTGCGTCAAACGGTTGACTTCGTCTACCGAGGACGTCAATCCGCTGTTGACCTCATTGCTCAGGCTGTCCATTTGCCCGTTGAGCTGCTTGAAGCGCGTGGCCAGCGAGTTGCCGCTGTCGAGCATGCTCTGGCGCTCGGCGGTGGACGAGGCGTTGGACGACACCGCGCTGGTGGAGTCGAAGAAGTTCGACCACAGCCCGGCCACGTTGGTGGCGGTGTTGGAATACAGCGCGTCCACGCGGTTGGACAGCGACGACAGCTGCTGCAGCCGCGACAGTTCGCCGCCGCTGTCGAGCAGGCGCGAAATGGCCAGCTGGTCCGCCACCCGGCCCACATCGGTGATCTTGGCGCCATTGCCCACGAACGCGTAGCCCATGTCGGTGGGCGTGCGCGTTGCAAATTCCACGCGTTGGCGGCTGTAGCCTTCGGTATTGATGTTGGCGACGTTATGGCTAACGGTCGACAACGCCCGTTGGAAGGCGATCAGCGCGCTGGTCCCGGTGGACATGATGGACATGGGCGTTTACCTCAACGACGGATGGTGCCAAGCCCGGCAGGCTCGGCGGTGCTGGCGTAACGGTTGGACAGATCTGCCGCTGCGTTGCCGATGGCGGCGACCGCACGGTCGATGGTCGGGCCGTTGGCGATCGCCGCGATCTTGGCTGCGTAGCCCGGATCGGTGGCGTAACCAGCCTGTTGCAAGCCGCGTGCAAAACCGCGGATATCGGTGCCGGCCTGCAGCGCGGGCTGGTAACGACTGTTGTTTTTCAGCAGCCGCACATAGTCGGCAAAACTCTCCTCGGCCGAGCCGTAGGCGCGGAAATCGGCGGTTTCGGTGGTTTTGACGCCGTTGACGTATTCGTGGGTGCCGGTGGTGACCTTGTTGCCGCTCCAGCCGGTGGCCTTGATGCCGAACAGGTTGTTGGAATCGCCACCGTTGCCGATGCCACGCCGGCCCCAGCCGGTTTCCAGCGCGGCCTGCGCAACCAATGCACGCGGGTCCACGCCGAGTTCGCGCGCGGCTTTCTGCGCATGCGTCCAGATCTTGGCGACGAAGCCTTCCGGCGTGCGCTCGCCCAGGCTGGCGGCGGCGCTGCTGGCGGCGCTGGCATTGACTGCGGCATTGGCATCGGCGGCATCGCTGACGCTGACGTCGCTCCACTGATCGTTGGCCGATGGCCAGCTCAGCGCAGCAGCGTCGTCGCTGCCGGTGCTGCTGCTGCGCCCGGCGATCAGATCCAGTACCTGGCTCATGCCGATACCGGTCAAGCCGCCTGCGCCGATGCCTGCAGCGGTGCCCACAGCTGCGCCGAGGCTCGCACCGACGCTGCCTGCCGCGCCGTCGCGTGCCGGCAGCGGCAACGAGGCGTCGCGCTTGCCGGCGACCAGGGCATAGGCCTTGGCCGCATCGGCAGTGCTCAACGAGGTGTTCAACGCCGGGCCGCCGGTGTCGCCGCTCAGCTGCTTGGAGATCATCGCCGACAGGCCCAACCCCTTGCCCTGCGTCAGCGCCTTGGCCATCTGCTGGTCGTACATTTCGCGGAACATTTGGTTTTCGCCCGGAAACATCGGGTCGCCGGAGCTCGCATCGCGCATGCTCTTGACCAGCATCTGCGCGAACTGGCCTTCGAGCTGACGTGAGACCTTGTCGATCTTTGCGGGATCGGCCTTGGTGCTCGGGTTGAGATCAATGGGCGAGGCTGCGATACGCATGTCAGATCACCTCTAGCTCCGCCGTCAGCGCGCCAGCCTGCTTCAGAGCTTCGAGAATGGCGACCAGGTCGCCGGGAGCCGCGCCCACTTCGTTGACCGCGCGAACGATCTGATCGAGCGTGGTGCCGCCTTCGAACTTGAACATGCGGCTGCCTTCGGAGGTGGCCGTGATCGTGGACTGCGGCGTCACCGCCGTGCGGCCGCCACTGAAGGCGCCCGGCTGGCTGACATTGGTGTTTTCGCTGATGGTGACGGTGAGCGAGCCATGCGCAATCGCCGCCGGCATCACCCGCACCAGCTGGCCGATGACCACGGTGCCGGTGCGTGCGTTGACCACCACCTTGGCCGGCGCGTCGCCCGGCGACAATTCCACGTTCTCCAGCCGCGACAGCAGGCCGATCCGGGCGCTGGGGTCGGTTGGCGAGCGTACCGACACGGTCACCCCATCGACCGCACGTGCGGTGCCGGCGCCGAAGCTGTTGTCGATCGCTGCGACCATGCGCGAGACGGTGGTGAAGTCGTTCTGATGCAGGTTGAGGGTGATCTCGCCGCTGCCGGCGAACACGTCCGGCAGGGCGCGTTCGACGGTGGCACCGTTGGGAATGCGGCCGACGCTGGGAATATTGACCGACACCCGCGAGCCATCCTTGCCCTGCGCGCCGAAACCACCGACCACCAGGTTGCCCTGAGCCATCGCGTAGACCTGGCCGTCGGCGCCTTTCAGCGGTGCCATCAGCAGCGAGCCGCCACGCAGCGACACCGCGTTGGCGATCGAAGAGACGGTGATGTCGATCGGCTGGCCGGGCTTGGCGAACGGCGGCAGCTCGGCGTGGATCGCCACGGCCGCGACGTTTTTCAGCTGCGGGTTGACGTTCGCCGGAACATTGACGCCCAGCTCGCCGAGCAGGTTTTTCAGGCTCTGCACGGTGAAGGGCGCCTGGCTGGTGCGGTCGCCGCTGCCATCCAGGCCAACCACCAGGCCGTAGCCGACCAGCGCGTTGCCGCGCACGCCGCCGACCTGGGCGAGATCCTTGATGCGTTCGGCCGATGCCGGTGCGGCGATCGCGCACAGCGCGACAGCGGCAGCGAGCAGACGGAAGGGCAGGGAAGACAGATTCATGGTCGCAGGCTCAGTAGGGCGACAGACGGGAATTGAAGAAGCGGCTCAACCAGCCCATCGCGTTGGACTGCGCGATCGCGCCGCGGCCGCCATAGGCGATGCGGGCATCGGCCACCTTGCTCGAGGGCACGGTGTTGTCCGGGCCGATGTCGGCGGCGCGCACGATGCCTTGCACCTGCACCAGTTCGTCGCCCTGGGTCAGGCGCAGATTCTTCTGCCCCTGGATCACCAGATTGCCGTTGGGCAGGCGCTGCATCACGGTGACGGTCACGCTGCCCTGCATGCGATTGCTTTGCGCGGTGTTGCCCTTGCCGCCGAAGCTGCGGTCGCCGCTGGTGGAGTTGCGCAGCACATCGGTGCCGTTGACGGTGAGCGGCACACCCAACAGCGTGGGCGTGCTCATGTCCACGGTGTCGGCCTTGCTGATGCTGGTATTGGCAGTGGACGAGGCGGTGGTGCTTTCCACCAGGTTCACCGTCAGCAGGTCGCCGACATCGCGTGCGCGACGGTCGCCGTAGAGATTCAGGCTCGGGCCGGCAGCGTAGATCGCACCGGCGGTGGGCTGCGCCACCGGCGCGACCACCGGCACGATCGGCGCCAGTTCGGCGAACGGCCGCACGTCGCCGGCTGCCACGCAGCCACCCAGCAGCGCGCTGCAGGCGATGGCGAAGCACAGGGAGGAGAGAGAGGGCAGGCGGGACATGGCGTGAGTTCCTGAGAGGGCGATGAGCGGCGAGCCGATCAGACGTTGTTGTTCAAGTAACCGAGCATCGAGTCGGTGGTGGAGATCGCCTTGGCATTCATTTCGTAGGCGCGCTGCGTCTCGATCATGCTCACCAGCTCTTCCACCGTATTGACGTTGCTGCCTTCCAGCGCACCCTGCACGGTGGTGCCCAGGCCATTGAGGCCGGGGGTGCCGTTCTGTGCGGGACCGGAGGCGGTGGTTTCGACGAACAGGTTCTCGCCCTTGGATTGCAGACCCGAGGGGTTGATGAAGTCGGTCAGCGTCAACGCGCCGATTTCCTGCGCGGCGGCCTGGCCGGCCAGGGTCACGCTGATGGTGCCGTCGTTGCCGATGGTCAGCGACTGCGCGCCTTCCGGCACCTGGATGCCCGGCTGCAGCGGGTAGCCGCTGTTGGTGACCACTTCACCCTGCGCATTGATCTGAAAGGTGCCGTCGCGGGTGTAGGCGGAGGTACCGTCGGGCATCTGCACTTCGAAGAAGCCGCGGCCGTTGACCATCACGTCGAGCGCGCGGCCGGTCTGCTGCTGGCTGCCCTGGTCGAAGCCCTTGAAGGTGGAGACCACGCGCACACCGGTGCCCAACTGCAGGCCGGTGGGCAGCTGCGTCTGCGCGGAGGTGGAACCACCCGGCGCACGCACCTGTTGATACAGCAGGTCTTCGAACGCGGCACGGTCGCGCTTGAAGCCGGTGGTATTGGTATTGGCCAGGTTGTTGGAAATGACCGACATGCGCGTCTGCTGCGCATCCAGTCCGGTTTTGGCGACCCACAAAGCCTGATTCATGACCCGATTCCTCGTTAGACCCGGGGATGTGTTCCGGGTACGGCTGGGTATATGCACGTGCCGTGCCAAACCCGCGCCGGATTTTTGCCGGCTGTGCGGTGGATCACGCGGGGTTGGGGCGCGGCGGCCTGCGCAGGGCAGGGCTGGCGGCGGGTAGGCAGCTTCTAGGCGGAAGCGGTGGAAACCTGCGCGGCAGATCAGCCGCGGTAGATCGGTTGCCGGTCAGCGATGTGTTCGACGACGTGTGAACCTTTGGCGCTGCGTGCGGAAGGGTTCTTGGGATTTGCCGGCTGGTATTGCGACACAATCAATAGCCTGGTTGGTTGAGCGCGCGGTGCCCTCAACAGCCTGGTCAGTCAAAAGCCTGGTCTGTCGAGGGCGCGGTGCCCTCACCGCTCGCGGGACACGCCGTGAACCCGTCCCTGGGGGCTCGGTGTCGGCATCCATGCCGCCACACGGTCCCGCAAGCGGCGAGGACACCGCACCAGGGAGTTGGTCGGTTGTTTTCTTAGAATCGTGTCCGTTGCTCGGCTTGCATTGAGACGATGATCGGACACGCCGTTATCTAAGCAACCCACGTCAAGCATTGCTTGCACCATGCATGCCGACCATCTCGACTGGTCCTTGCCCGTCCACCGTCGCGGGACCTTACGCGGCATGGATGCCGCGTAAGAGCTTACAAGGACGTACTTGCAGCGTGTCCCGCGACGGTGGGCGGGCCAGGGCCCTGCAGCCAAGGTGGGCGGGCCAGCACGCTGCAGATCAGCCGCAGCGAGAGCCCAGATCATTCGCTCAGCAGTAGAGCTGCGTGTGCATGACGATAGTGGCCAAACGACATGCCGATTGCGTAAGCCTGCCATGCCGCCTCGCGCCTGCTTTCGAATTGGCTGGCAACACCCGGCGGGCCGACTGGCGATTGCGCAGTCGCCTTGGCGATGACGTTTAGCCACTCACACGCAGCAACGAATTGGCCGACTGCGCGTTGTCGTCGCCGTTCTTGATGATCTTCACCTGCATTTCGAACTGGCGCTGGAGCTGGATCATCTCCACCAGCGCGCCGGCGGCATCCACGTTGCTGCCTTCCAGCATGCCGCTGTTGACGGTCTTGCCGGTGGCCACCGCAAATGCCTGCGCGGGGTCGGTGCTGGTGTTGCGCATCAACCCGTCCGGGCGCCGTGTCAAACGGTCGGCGGGCGCATCGACGACTTTCATCTTGCCGACGATGGCCATGGTCTGCGGGCCTTCGCCCTGTGGAATGATGGAAATGCTGCCATCGCTGCCGATTTCCATCGCCTGGTGCGGCGGAATCGTCATCGGCGCGCCGCCCTCATCCAGCACCGCGTGCCCGTTGGCGGTGACCAGCTGGCCATTGGCGGTGAGCGCCAATTCGCCGTTGCGGGTGTAGGCCTCGCTGCCGTCGGGCGACTGCACGGCCAGCCAGCGGTCCTGCTGCAGCGACACATCCAGCGGATTGCCGGTCACCTTCTGATGGCCCTGGCTGCGATCGAAGCCTTGATCCACGTGCAGCGCATCGATCCGCGACGGATACCCCTTGCCCTGGATCTTGAAGGCCTCGGTATTGGCCAACGCGGCCTTGAACCCCACCGTATCGACGTTGGCAAGGTTGTGCGACACGGTGCTTTGCGCCTGCAGGGAGGCGCGGGCACCGGTCATTGCTACGTAGAGGGCTTTGTCCATTTGGCACCGGGATTGGGGAGTCGGGATTGGGGATTCGTAAACGCGGGTTGTTGCTGACGGTGAGGATGAGGGCGGGACTGGCATCCGATGGACGTGATGCCAGCCTTTGCGAATCCCTAGTCCCCAATCACCACTCCCGGCTTATCGAATATTGATGATCGTCTGGGTGACCTGGTCCTGGGTCGAGATCATCTGCGAGTTGGCCTGGAAGTTGCGCTGGGCCACGATCATGTTCACCAGCTGCTCGGTCAGGTCCACCGTGGAGGCTTCCAGCGAGCCGGATTCGATCTGGCCCAGGTCCGAGGTGTCCGGCGCGCCGGTGCGGGCGGCGCCGGAGGTGTAGCTTTCGGCCCACATGTTGTTGCCCTGCGACTGCAGGCCCTGCGGGTTGACGAAGCTGCTCAGCGCGACCTGGCCCAGCGGCTTGTCGGCGCCGTTGGAGTAGCGGGCGAACACCACGCCGCTGGTGTCGATGCTGATCTCGTTGAGCTTGCCGCTGGCGTAGCCGTCCTGGCGGGTGTCGCGCAATGCGAAGGCTTCGCCGTACTGGGTCGAGCCGCTGACGTTGAGCTGCATGTTCAGCACGCCGGCACCGGTGCTCGGGGTGAACGGGTCCATCGCGACGATGCCGTTGGCCGGGGTGGTCAGCGAACCGGTATCGGAGAACTGCAGCGTGGTCGGCGCACCGACCGCGGTACCGTCCACGTAGTTATGCACCTGCCACTCGTTCGGGTTGGCGGTCTTGACGAAGTAGGAGGTCTGCACGTGGCTGACGCCCAGCGAGTCATAGACATTGATGCCGCCGGTGGAATGGCTGTAGGTCTTGTCGTCGGCCGGGCTGAACGGGGTCACCGTCGGCGCGGTGGCGTTGCCGGGCAGGGTGAAAGCCAGGTTGACCGTGGAGGTCGACTTGGGCGGGCTGTCGGTGGTCAGCAGCTGCAGGTCCGACAGGCGGCCCACGTCGAAGCCATTGCCGCTGGGGTTCGGCGCAAACACCTGCAAACGCGCGCCCTGCGGGTTGATCACATAGCCGTTGGAATCGGTCTGGAAGTTGCCGGCGCGGGTGTACATCTTGGCGCCGTTGGACGACACGGTGAAGAAGCCTTCGCCGGAGACGGCCAGGTCCAGGCTGCGCCCGGTCGGGTCGATATTGCCCTGCGAGAACTGCTGCGCCACGTTGCTGACCCGCACGCCGGAGCCCACCGCATTACGCGACAGGCCGTAGCTGGTGCTCTGGAACATGTCGGCAAACTCGGCGCGCGATTCCTTGAACCCGGTCGTGTTGACGTTGGCGATGTTGTTGGAAGTGACGTTCAGATCGGCATTGGCTGCGTTGATGCCGGACAACGAGGTATTGAAAGCCATGGATGAGTTCCTTTAAGTGTCGGTTGCCGGCTCAGCTGACGCGGAGCACGTTGGCGAGCGGGGAGGTGCCGAGCCCCGTCAGGTTGAGATACAGGCCGTCCGAGCCGATGGTGACGCTGTCCACTGGTGCATCGACGTAGGTGGGCAACTTGCTCTTGGCACCGGCGGTGTCGGTTTGGGTTGCGGTGATGCCGTATTTGCCGGCCGCCATGCGGTTGCCGTTGGCGTCGGTGCCATCCCAGGCAAACGGCACCTCACCGGCGGCGCTGGCCGGCACGCTGAGTTGTTTGACGAAGGTGCCGTTGGCATCGGTGATTTCGAAATTGACGAAACCGGCCGAGGTCGCGGCGACCACGCCCTTGGCCGAGCCGGTGGCGTCGATCGCCACCTGCGCCGAGGGCACCAATACGTTGTGCCCGACCAGCGCTGCGCCCTTGAGCACCTGATCGCTGCTCTGTGCTGCGGAGAAGCTGCTGACCTTGGTGTTGAGATCGCCAATGCCCTGCACGGTGGAGAACTGCGCCAACTGGCCCAGAAACGCGCTGTTTTCCATCGGTTTGAGCGGGTCCTGGTGCTGCAGCTGCTCGGTCATCAACTTGAGGAAGTCGGCCTGGCCGAGTGATTCCTCCTTCTTTTTCGTGGAGGCGGCGCTGCTGGTGCTCAGCCCGAGGCTGGCGTAGAGGTCACTGCCGATCGTGCTCATCTGGAATGGTCCGTTAGTAAAGGTCAGCTAGGAAGGGTCAGCGACCCATCGTGAGGGTCGCGAGCGCCAGTTCCTTGGCGGTATTGAGCATTTCCACGCCAGCCTGGTAGTTACGCGAGGCGGAAATCATGTTGACCATCTGCGAAACCGGGTCCACGTCGGGCGAGAACACGTAGCCGTCGGCGTCGGCCAGCGGGTGGCCAGGCTCGTAGCGACGGATCGGCGGTGCGTTGGTGGTGGTGATCTCCTTGACGTTCACCGAGGTCAGGCTGGGGTCCTGGCGGTTCTGCTGGGCCTGGAAGATCGGCTCGATCGGCTTGTAGGTCGCCTCGGCCGAGCCTGCGACCGAATCCGCATTGGCCAGGTTGGAGGCGATGGTGCTCAGGCGGACCGACTGCGCATGCAGCGCCGAGCCGGCCACATCGAAAATGGGAAGATTGCTCATGGCTTATTGGCCCGTGATTGCGGTGAGCATCGAGCGCACCTTGGATTCGATGAAGCTCATCGACGCGCGGTATTCCAGCGCGGCGCGGCCGTAGGCGGCGCGTTCGGCGTCGGGATCGACCGTATTGCCGTCCAGGCTGGGCTGGTCGGCTTCGCGGGTGATCTGGAACGGATTGAGCCCGGCGTTGCCGCCGATCTCGTAATGCTTGGCGTCGGTGGTCTGCAGCAGGGTGCCGTCGCGCACGCCTTCGGCCGATTTGAGCGCCGCCTCGAAATTCAGATCCTTGGCCTTGTAGCCAGGGGTGTCCACATTGCTCAGATTGCTGGCAATGAGCTTCATGCGCTGCTCGCGCAGCGGCAGGGCATCGCCGTGGATGCCTAGAAAGGACGAGATTGAATTGGACACGGTGCTCTCCCGCGAAGTGTTACCAGGGAGGAAGCAAAGTCTGTGCCAGATCGGATGTATTGCGGGCCGCAGGAGGGCTGGGTGCCTAAATCGGCCGACGAACGGCGGTCGGGCGATGCAGAGCGCCCGATCGGGATCGACGCCTTACGCCGTGACACATCCCGAGACAGGGCAGCGTGCCGGTGTCGGCCATCAGCCGCCGTGCGGCGCAGCGCGTGGACCGGTGTGGCCAGTGAGAATGCATCGCGCGTGCCAGGCACGGCAGCGCAGTTGGGCAGGGTGCAACGGTCGTCGGCCGCATCGGCGGCCGATCGGCGGGCTCAGGCCGCTTCGGCGACCACTTTCAGGCGGGCCAGCACGTAGTCGGCCAGCTCGTGGGCGCTGTACTTGGCCACGAAGGCGTTGGCACCGACCTGTTCGACCATGGCGTTGTTGAACACGCCCGACAAGGAAGTGTGCAACAACACGTACAGGCCTTGCAGCCCCGGCGTGCGCCGGATTTCTGTCGTCAGCGTGTAGCCGTCCATCGCCGGCATTTCGATATCGGAGATCACCATCGCATAGCGATCGGCCGGATTCTCGCCCGACGCCGCCACCTGCAACAGATGGTCCAGCGCCTGGCGGCCGTCCGACAACAGGGTTGCCGAGACGCCCAACTGGTCGAGCACGCTGCGGATCTGCTGGCGCGCCACCCGCGAATCGTCCACCACCAGCACCTGGAACTGCCGGTCGTAATGCACCAGCTGCAGCGACGGGTCCAGCTGCACGTCCTTGCTGACCTTGGCGATATCGGCCAGCACGCTTTCTACGTCGATCACCTGGATCAACTCGCCCTGGAACCGCGTCACCGCCGTCAAATAAGTGGCTTCGGCGCCGAGTTCCGGCGGCGGATGGATGTCTTCCACCGCAATATTGACGATGCGCTCCACACCGCTGACCAGGAACCCCTGGACCGAGCGGTTGAATTCGGCCACCACCAGGTAGCCGGGGCCGTCTTCCGAGTGCGCATCGCGTTCCGGGTGGCCGATCGCCAGCCCCAGGTCCAGCACCGGCACCGAGCGCCCGCGCACGTCGGCGACGCCGGCGAACTCGGTCGGCAGGCCGGGCACCTGGAACAGCTCCGGGCGGCGCAGCACTTCCTGGACCTTGAAGACGTTGACGCCAAAAAGCTGGCGCCCACCCAGCCGAAACAGCAGCAGGGCCAGTCGGTTGTGGCCAGCCAGGCGCGTGCGCTGGTCGATTCGGTTGAGCAGATCGTGGGTCATGGGGCAGATATCGACAGCGCCGCCTGGAAACTTGAGGGCTTTGTGGTTGGTCTGGGCGCTGTGGGGATTCGGGATTCGGGAGTGGGGATTCGCTCAAGCGCCGGGATTAGGTGATTTGGGATGAGGGATTGGCTCAAAGGCGCGCATTAGCGAGTTGCTCAGGCCGCTGCTGCTTCTGCATCCTCTTTAGCTCCAGGAGTTGTCGGATCGATCCGGTAGGTGAAAGGGCCTTGGCAGCAGGTAAATGAATTGCCCGCGAAGCCGCTCTTACGAATCCCCAATCCCGAATCCCCAATCCCTGCAAAAAAACAGGCACACCTCTTGCACTGTGTTCCGGGTCTTCTTCCGGATCTGGTCCCATGCGCCTGCTCCTGCTTGTCATCTTGTTGGCTGCCGCTCCGGCCTGGGCCCAGAGCTACCAGTCTGTCGATTCCATCCGTGCTGCGGCGCTGGCCACCGTTGGGCCCGATGCCGAGGCCGAGGCCACGCTCGATCCGGGTCTGCGCATGCCGGCCTGTCCGATCGCGCTGCAGGCCCAACCCACCGGCACCAATACAGTCGAGGTGGCCTGCCCGCAGCCGGCCGGTTGGCGCCTGTTCGTGCCGCTGAAGGTGCGTCGCAACCAGGATGTCCTGGTGCTGCGTCGGGGCATCAGCGCTGGAGAAACCATCTCGCTGGCCGATATCAGCATCGAGAAGCGCGATGCCGCCCGCATCGTCGGTGCGGTACTGGCCGACCCGGTGGCCGCAGTGGGCAAGTCCGCCCGCCGCGTCCTGCCGGCCGGCTCGCTGCTCTCGGCCAATGATCTGGTGTCGCAGCGGCTGGTCCGGCGCGGCGACACCGTCCCACTGGTATCGCGCAATGGCGGTCTGGAGGTGCGCATGAGCGGTCGCGCACTCTCCGATGCCGGCGAAAACGAACGGGTTTCGGTTGAAAATTCCTCGTCCCGCCGTGTGGTGCAGGGGATTGTTGAAGCGAGCGGAACCGTTGTGGTCTCCAGGTAAAAATTTTCTATAAAGTTTTTTTTCTGGGTGCCGTTATCCCCTACGACCTGTAGAGGAGTTCCTGACATGACCCAGAAAATCGAAGGCAATCTACCGACCGCTGCGACCGTTCGCACCGCGGCCCCGAGCAGCAAGATCGCTTCGGCCGGCGAAGACCGTACGTCCCCGATCGCCGCATTGCCGCCGACCGACAGCGTCAAGCTGACCGGCGAGGCGACCAACCTGCAGAACCTGCAGCGCGAGCTTTCACAGTCCTCGGCGATCGACACCGGTCGCGTCCAGGCAGTGAAGGATGCGTTGCAGAACGGCAGCTACTCCATCAACCCGGATGCCATCGCCAGCCGCATGATGGATCTGAATCAACAACTGGCCGGCTAATCCCCGACGGTAAAGGATGAACGTGAACGAGTTCCTGCAACGTCTCAGCGATGCGCTGGCCGGCGAACGCCAGGCATTACTCGAGAACGACATCGATGGGTTGATGCGGCACACGCAAGACAAGCTGTCGGCGCTGCGCGCGCTTGAAGCGCGAATGCCCGAAGGTGAAGAAGACCGCCTGCGTGAGCTGGCCGAAGCCAACCGCGCCAACGGCGCACTGCTGGCACGTCGGCGCCGTGAAGTGAATTGGGCACTGCGTCACCTGGGCCGCACCGAAAGTGCGCCTTCGTACGATGCCAATGGCCAGTCAAGCGTACTGCGCGGCGGACGTTCTCTGGCCGTTGCCTGAGCAGGCGCAACTGCGCCACACGCGGGTGCCGGCGGTGCAGCACACACGTGCGAGACAGCGCTGTTTTGCGCGGCATGCAGGCTTGCTGTGGTCGCTGGGGCGATCCGGCACTGCGGCGCGTCGGCGGTTCGGCGTATATTGAAGCGCCATTTACGCCTTATCGCCCCGTGACCGCCAAGTTCTTTTTGAATCAAACGCTATTGCCGTCCTCGGCCATGCTGCGCGCCTTCGGCGACCAGATGCTTGAGGGCTTGTTGCTGTTCCGCGCAGACGGGCAGCTGATCCTGGCCAACGCCATGGCGCGCCAGAGCCTGTGCAAGGAAGATCCCACCGACAATCGCAACTTCGGTGAGCGGATTTCGCAGGTACTGCCATCGGATGCACTCAATCAAGCGCGCACCAAGGGCAGCTGGACCGGCAGCCTGCCGGTGGCCGATCGTGTCGTCATCGCGCATCTGTACTACAACGAAGACCAGGGCGTCGGTCACTTTCTGGCGTTGTTCCACAACATCGAAGGTCAGCAGGACTACGAGCGCGAGCTGCAGCAACGCCACGCCGAACTGCGCCAGGCCTACCTACGGTTGAACGGTGCGCAGGACAAACTGCTGCAGTCGGAAAAGATGGCCTCCATCGGCCAGCTCGCCGCCGGCGTGGCGCACGAAATCAACAACCCGATCGGTTATGTGCACTCCAACCTCGGCAGCCTGCAGGAATACCTGCGCAGCCTGTTCACGCTGATCGAAGCCTATGAGCGCGCGCTGCAGGCGCCGGACCCGAAGGCGCTGATTCCCGAGATCGACGAGATCCGCAACCGCGCCGACATCGACTTCATCAGCCGCGATCTGCCGCAGCTGATGGCCGAGTCGCGCGAAGGCATCGAGCGGGTGACCCGCATCGTGCGCGACCTCAAGGACTTCTCGTATTCGGACCGGTCCGAGTCGTGGAAGATGGTGGACCTGCACGCCGGTCTCGAATCCACCATCAACATCATCTGGAACGAGCTCAAGTACAAGGTCACGCTGGAGCGTAATTACGCAGAGTTGCCGCTGGTGGAATGCCTGCCGTCCGAGCTCAACCAGGTCTATATGAACATGCTGCTCAACGCCGGGCAGGCGATTGTCGAGCGCGGCACCATCACCGTCACCACCGGGCGCGACGAAGCGGAAAACGTCTGGATCCAGTTCCAGGACAGCGGCGCCGGCATCGCCCCGGACCTGTTGCAGCGCATTTTCGACCCGTTTTTCACCACCAAACCGGTCGGTAGCGGCACCGGCCTGGGCCTGTCGATTTCCTACGGCATCATCAACAAGCACCACGGCCGCATCGATGTGGAGAGCACCCCGGGGCAGGGCGCCAGTTTCCGGATCGTGTTGCCGGTGCGGCAGCCGCGGTAGCGCTTCGCGCTGGGATTGGGGAATCGGGATTGGGGATTGGCAAGAGCGGTTTTGCGGCGCTCTTGCCGTCTGCCTTGCTTGGCGAATCTCCGATCGCGGCTCAGGAATATCGCTGTCCGCTTTTACCAATCCCCAATCCCGAATCTCTATTCCCTGCCGTTACGCAGCTCATCGTGAGTGCGGAAGGCCTGACGGATGTGTTCGCGCAGTTCGTCGTCGTTCCAGGGTTTGGTCAGGAAGCGGTAGATCGCGCCGCGGTTGATCGCCTCGGTGACGGTGGCCAGGTCGGTGTAGCCGGACAGCACCAGGCGCACGGTGTCCGGGTAAAGCATCTTGACCCGGCCCAGGAACTCGGTGCCGCTCATGTCGCTCATGCGCTGGTCCGACAGGATCACCTGTACGTCGTTGGTCGCCAACAGGTCGAAAGCGTCGCGCACGTTGCCGGCGGCCAGGATGCGATAGCCATCGCGGCGGAACAGGCGCACCAGCGAGCGCAGCACGTTCTCCTCGTCGTCCAGCAGCAGCAAGGTGCGGTCGGGGCGGCTCTCGGCGAACGATTCCGGGCGCAGATAGCGGCGTCGTAGCGCCATGCCGGCCGATTCGGCCGACATCGGTTCGCCGAACAGGTAGCCCTGGAAGATGTCGCAGTCGTTGCGGCGCAGAAAGCCCAGTTGCGCCTGCGATTCCACGCCATTGGCAATGACCGTCATGCCCAGCTGATGGCCCATCGCAATGATCGCGCGCGCGATCGCCGCTTCGCGGCTGCCGGCCGGCGCGCTCTTGATGAAGCTGCGGTCGATCTTCAGCCGATCCACCGGGTAACGCACCAGCGCGCTGAGGCTGGAATCGCCGGTGCCGAAGTTGTCTAGGCTCAGGCTGATGCCTTCGTTGCGCAGGTTGGCCATCGTCTCGTGGACGAAATTGACGTTGTTGGTCAACGCGCTTTCGTTGATTTCCAGGGTGACGAACTGCGCCGGCACGCCAGCGGTCTGCAACATCGCCATCACTTCGTTGAAGAAGCCCGGGCGCAGCAACTGCAATGTGGAGACATTGACCGCGATGCTGAAATCGTCGAAGCCCTGGTCGCGCCACAGCCGCGCCTGGCGCACCGCGTTCTGCAGCACCCATTCGCCGATCTGCACGATCACGCCCAGGCGCTCGGCGGTGCGCATGAAGCGCTCCGGCACCAGCATGCCCAGCGTGGGCGATTGCCAGCGCAGCAGCGCTTCCATGCCGACGATGCGGCCGTCACGCGCGCTCACCAGCGGCTGGTAGCGCAGGCGCAGTTCGCCGTGCGGGATCGCATCGACGATCTGGCGCGCAATGATGCTTTCGCTGTGTGCGTTGGTGGTCGAGTTGCGCGAGTACAGCCGCACCGTATTGCCGCCCTCCCGCGCAGCCTGATAGCTGGCTTCCTCGGCGTAATCGAGCAGGATGGACAGCGAGGTCGAGTGCTCCGGACACAGGCTGATGCCGACCTTGCCGGTCATAAACAACGTGTACGGCAGTACCGATAACGGCAATTCCAGCTGCTGCCGGATCTCTTCGGCGAAGTCTTCCGGCAGCGGGGTGTCTTCGCGACGCACCGCCACCACCACCATTTCATCGCTGCCGTGACGCCAGAGCTTGCCGCGCGTGCCGAGGAACTCCTGCAGCCGGCGCGCCGCCAAGGTGAGCGCCTGATCGCCGACCTCGCCACTCATGTTCTCGTTGATCGAGGCGAAATGGTCGATATCGATGTGGAAGATCATCAGCGGCGGGCCGCCGGACGTGGCTGCGTCCACCAGGTGCAGCAGTTCGGGATTGCCCGCGCCCAGGCGGGTGGGTTTGACGATTTCCAGTCCGGGCGGGATTACGGGGCTCCACATGACTCAACGTCCACCATCGTCGTGGACGGACTCGCCGACCGGGTGATAGGGCAGGCGCAACGTCACGCGCGTGCCTGCTCCGGGTGATGATTCTATCGCGAGTGCGCCGCCGACGGTTTGCGCACGCTCACGCATCACGATCAGCCCAAGCCCACGCGGGCCTTCGGGCTCGAAACCGTCGCCGTCATCACTGACTTCCAGCCGAAAACTTTCGCTGTCGATCGACTGCAGGCGCATGCGCACTTCGCCCGCACAGGCGTGCCGCAAGGCATTGGTCAGGCTTTCCTGCGCAATACGGAAGCAGGCTTGTTCGATCTCGTTGCCCGGCCGCACCTCCAGCGGCTGGATATCCAGCTCCAGGCGCACCTGCGATGCGCGAAACAACATTGACGCCTGCCAGCGCAACGCTGCTTCCAGCCCCAGCGCATCCAGTTGCGGCGGACGCAGCAGCATCGACAGATTGCGCAGCTTGGTGACGGTGCTGTCGGCCAGCGAGACCACTTCCAGCAGATCCTCGCGGCGTGCGTCAGGATCCGGCTCGTCCAAGGCCGCATGCGCCGACAGCTTCATCGCGGTGATCGCCTGACCGATATCGTCATGCAGATCGCGCGAGATCGCGCGGCGTTCGTCCTCCTGCAGCGAGAACAGCCGCTTGGCCATCGCCTGCAACTCGGCATTGCTTTCGGCCAGCGCATCGCGCATGCGCTCGGGTTCGCTCAGGTCGCGCACCACCAGCAGCTTGCAGCTGCGCCCGCCGTAACGGATATCGCCGGCCGACAAGCCGGCGTAGAAGGTGCTGCGGTCGCGGCGCCGCATCGCCCGGGCGCTGGACACCGGCTCGTTGCGGTCGCTGCCGGCGCGCAGGTACTCGCGTACCACCGGCAGGTCGCTCTCGGTGACCAGGGTCTGCAGCGGCTCGCCCAGGATGGTCTCGCCCTGAAAGCCGAACTGCGCCGCCCCGGCCGAATTGGCGTACATCACGTGCTCGTCGGCCAGGATCAACACCCCGTCAGGCAGCACCCGCACCAGTTCCCGGAATTGTTCCTCGCGTTCGCGCAGCAGGCGACGTGATTGCTCCCGCTCGCTCACGTCCTGCAGCGTGCCGTGGATATGGCGTGCGCCGCTGGGCGTGGTCACGCTTTCGGCGCGCAGGTGAATGGTGCGCGGCTGTGAATCGCCACCGGTGAGCGGCAGCAGCACATCGATCTGCATCTCCCCGCCGCTGCAGATGTCTTCGATCATGCGTTCGATACGCGCCTGGGTGGCGGTGTCGGAGGCGGTCAGCAATTCTTCCAGCCGATGTTCGCGACGATGCATCGGCACGCTGCGGCCCAGCAGCCGATACACCGCCGCCGAATAGCGCCCCATGCCGGTGGCGCGGTCCAGTTGCCACGAACCCAGCCGCGCGATGCTTTGCGCTTCTTCCAGTCGCTGCAGCGCTTCGTCGCGCACATGCTGCGCGTGATGTTCTTCGCTGCGATCGACAGTGACCACCAGGCGGGCAGGGCCGCTGGCCAGGTACAACTGATTGCTGCGGATCTCGACGTGGCGTGGACCGTTGCGGGTCAGCAGTTCCTCGTTCATGGCGCAGGTATCGTCGCCCTTGGCGCGGATCTGCGTGATGATCTCTTCCAGCCGCATGCCATCGGCATTGGGCCAGATCGCCTGCAGCGTCTGCTGGAAGAACGCGTCGCGTTCCCAGCCGAAAAATTCCAGCGCCGCCGGGTTGGCGTCGAGAATGCGCAACGTGGCCAGGTCGTAGATCAGGGCAGGGCTGGGCAGCGCCAGGAACTTGGCCTGCAGCAGCGCCTCGGACTGCGCCAGTTGGGCATATTCGTCCACGATCAGCTTCACGAAGCGCCGCAGCACCAGATGGATCACGATACTGGAGATCACCAGGAAGCTGGCATCGGACCAGCGCTCCGGCAGTGCCGCACCGGTCATGTTGAGCAGCCGGTTGCCCAGCAGCAACCAGACCACGCCCAGCAACAGGTACAGCCCGGTCAGCGTCCACAGGCCTTGCTGCAGGCGTTGGGCCAGGCGAAGTCGGGAAACCGGGGGGGACGAAAACGCGGGCGCTGCGACAGGTTGGTGCATGAGTCCGCGGACGACCTTTGAAGCGGGCGATGGGTCCATCTTAGCCGCAATGCGACCTGCTTCGGTTGCAGCCGAACCGGGCGGCTCAACTAATCCGGAAAGCGGCCGTTATCCATTGCGACTCCGAGTCCGGGGTCGATCTTCGGAGTGTTCCAGAGTGGACTCAGGCGTCATTGCAAGCATGCTGCAGCACCCGCTGACCTCGGCGGTGGTGTTGTTGGATGCGCATGGCCAGCCCCTGGCCGCCAACCGCGTTGCGCAATCGCTCGGATTGCCGGCAACCCTTGGGGCGTATGCCGAAGTGCTGGACAGCAGTCGTGCCCAGCTGGCGCACAACGGCGGCATGGCCGCCTGCGTATTGCCGGCAACGGGCGGTGGACGGCTGGAAGGCTGGTTGCGCGCGGTCTGCGATGAACAGGGCCAGGTGATGGCGTTCACCCTGAGCATTCCCGAGCCGGTGGGCGCCGATGGCACCAGCCGCTGGGAAATGGGGCTGGACAGCGCCGACCACGGGTTGTGGGACTGGGATATTCCGGCCGACGTGGTGTACCGCTCCGAACGTTGGACACGCATGCTCGGCTATTCCGAGCAGCCACTGCCGAACAATCTCACCGCGTTGTCCGGGTTGATTCATCCCGACGACCACGCTCAGGTCAGTGCCGCCGTACAGGCGCATCTGGATGGGCGTACCGATACCTACGTGGCCGAGTTCCGGCTGCGTCAGCATGACGGCCAGTGGCGCTGGATCCTCGATCGCGGTCGTGTAGTGTCGCGCACCGCCGATGGCCGCCCGCTGCGCATGGTCGGCACCCATACCGACGTGCATCACCAGAAATTGCTCGAACAGCAGCTGCGCGAGCAGCAGGCTCAGCTGGAAGAGGCCCAGCGCATTGCCAGCATGGGCAGCTGGAGCTGGGACACGCTCGACGACGCGTTGTGGGTATCGCCGGATTTCCTGCAGCAGCTCGGCATGACCGAGCTGCGCCTGCAGGGCCTTCGCGACATCTTGCGGTTGCTGGGTCGGCCGTCGCTTGCGCAGTTGCGCAGCGCCTGGCGCAAGATCAGGCATGAAGGCATGCCGGTGCAGTTCGAGCTCGAGATCGATGGCCTTCCCGGCGTCAATCCGCATCATCTACGGGTCTGGGCACAGCCGGTATTCGACGGCAACGGCGGCATGGTACGCCTGCTCGGCCAGCTGCAGAACGTCACCGAACAGCGCCAGACCGATGCATTGATCCGCTGGCGCACCGAATTGCTCAACCGTGTCTCGGCGCTGGGAAAGATCGGTGGCTGCGAGATCGAAGTCGATACGCGCCGCATGCAGTGGACCGAGGAGTGCTACCGCATCCACGGCCTGCGCAAGGAAAACATCACCCTGGAGCAGGCGCTGGCGCTGTACACCCAGGATTCGCGCGACGCCTTCGAAGCGGCGCTGCTACGCATTTCCGATGGCGGCCTGCCCGAGCAGCTGGAGTTGTGCTTCTACCGCAACTCCGGTCAACGCATCTGGGTGCAGGTGCTGATCGAGCTGGACCGGCGCGAAGGCCTGCCGCCGCGGTTTGTCGCCTTGTTCCGCGACGTTACCCGCGAACGCGAAGCCAACGAACGCATCGAGCTGCTGGCCCATTACGACCGTCTGACCGGCCTGCCGAACCGTTTCCTGCTGCGCGAACAGGCAGAGACCGCCATTCGTGAGGCGCACGAGCGCGGCCAGGTGCTGGCGATGTTGCTGATCGATCTGGATGGCTTCAAGAGCATCAACGATTCGTTCGGTCACGCCACCGGCGACAATCTGCTCAAACTCGCTTCTGCGCGGCTGCATCAGCATCTGCGCAACAGCGATCTGTTCGGCCGTTTCAGCGACGACGAATTCATCGTGCTGTTGCGCGATCTGTCCGATCCGGAAGATGCCGGCCACGTCGCGCGCAAGCTGATCAACGCGCTCGGCGAGCCGCTGCGCAAGGAGCATGTCACCCTCAAGCTCGGCGCCAGTATCGGCATCGCGTTGCAGGGCGAAGGCCTGTCGGATTTCGACAGCCTGCTACGCGCCGCCGATGCGGCGATGTATGCAGCCAAGGAGTCCGGCCGCAATACCTTCCATTACTACAGCCAGGACGTTTTGCTGCGTGCGCAGCGTCGCCTGGAGTTGGAGCATGCGCTGCAAGGCGCGCTGGAACGCGAAGAATTCACGCTGGTCTATCAGCCGCTGGTCAATACGGTGGGTGAGTCATCGCCTGCGATCGAAGCGCTGATGCGCTGGAATCGCCCAGGACATAGCCAATGCAGCCCGGTCGAGTTCATTCCGATTGCCGAGGAATGCGGCGAGATCGTGCGTCTTGGCGAATGGGTGATCGGCGAAGCCTGCCGCCAGGCGGTGGTGTGGGATCGTGCCGGACTCAATTTCAGTCGCATCGCGGTCAACGTCTCTGCCGTGCAGCTGCGCGAACGCGGCTTTGCCGAGCGCGTGCTGGAGATCTGCCGCGACAATGGTTGGTCACCACAGCGCCTGGAACTGGAATTGACCGAATCGGCGCTGATCCGCGATTCCGATTCGCTCCGCCGCTGTTTCGAGCTGTTCGAACAGAACGGCGTGCTGCTGGCGGTGGACGACTTCGGTACCGGTTTTTCCAACCTGCATTACCTCAACCGCTTCCCCGTGCAGCGTTTGAAGATCGACCGCAGCTTCGTGCAAGGCATGCTCGACGATGCCAACACCGCTGAAGTGACCCAGGCCATCGTGCATCTGGGTCACGCGCTTGGCATGCAAGTGGTCGCAGAAGGTGTGGAAACGGTGCAGGAAGACGCCTTGCTGCGCCAGCAAGGCTGCGACGAAATCCAGGGCTACTTCTACTCGCGCCCGCTGTCGCCGCGCGATATGGCCCAGTGGCTGCGCGAAGCCGAGGCCGGCATGCGGCTGGGTGCGCGGTTGGTGATTGCCGGCTGAGCCGCGAGCGAAGCTGGCAGCGTCAGGCCCGATGCTGCGCCATGTCGCGCACCAGGGTCACCAGGACGCGCATACCGCCCGGTCGGCTTACCTGTGATGCACGACAAGTCCGCAGGCCAGCACGCTCAACCGATCCGGCGCAGTCTTCATTCCGGCGCAAACGAAAGCTCGCGCCGCCAGACCAGCGGCGCGGTCTCTCGCTGTTGGTCCGGAAAGAACAGCGATAGATAGCCGGCTGCGATGGCGCGGTCGCGCAGTTTCAGACCGACGCCTTCGGCGGTCACGACGGAGACGTCGGTCACCGTGCCTTGTGCATCGACCGTCATGTCCCACACGAGGCGGCCGCGCCACTGGTCCGCTGGAATGGTTGCGTCATAGTTCGGTCGACCAACGACGTAAGGTGTTCCAGGGTCGCTGGACAGCGGCGAATCTTCGAGTTTGGCATGGACGTGTATTGTGCTTTGTCCGGTGCGCCCATCCCCTGTGTTTGCCTGAAACGTCCATAGGCCAGGGCTGCCCCCGTGGCCCAGATCGGCGCCGTAGCAGTGCTTGACGCCACGGTAGTCGGGGTACTGGTGGCTCGACACTTCCCGCCCGGACGCATCAAAGGCCTTCAACACCAATCCGCCCACATCGGCAGCGGCAAGATCGGTTGCGACACAGACCTGGTGATGGTGCTGACCATTGGTCAGGAACTGGATGGTTTGCTGGCGGGCAATCGCATCAGGCGGCCGGGTATCCCAGAGAAATTCAAGATACACACTGCGATCTGCCGCATCAGCGGCGGGGGAGAGTGCTGCGGCAAGCAACGCCAGGCAAATGCTCTTCATGGTATCCGGGGCGCTCAACCCGAGGACGACGGCATGCACACCCTGATCGGTAATGGGGCCAGGGGTCGGGATGCATGGGAACGACGTTGGCCAAGTCTGCCACAACCACAGCCGGCGTGAGCGCGTCTCGGCGGGGCAGGGTGGTCAGAAGGAGCGCGCGCAAGGCACGGGCGATGCCGTAGGCTCGGTAGCCACGCACGGCACGCAGACCTGAGATCGGGCAGTTGAACAACACGGCGGGGCGCCTGCCGAGGCACCCCGCCATCACGGCATCAGCGGCCTGCGATGCTGAAGGTGTCGCCATCCAACCCCAGATCCCACGCGACGGTGGCGAACAGCAGCGCTTCTTCGCTGCAACTGCGGCGCGGATGGATCATCGCCTGTACTTCTGCGCGCGCAGCGCGCTCCAGGCGTTCCAGTGCCGCCGGCATGCGCACGCTCCGCAGCGCAGGCCGGGCAGCCTCGCTTTGCGCGATGCGCTCTGCGCGTGCGGCCGCCAATGCCGCAGCTTCCAACGCAGCGGCTTCCCGGGCGGCCGCTTGCAGGGCTGCGCCGGATGCATCGGGTGTAGGGGCGAGTAACGTCATGGACAAACACCAGGCTGGTTGCGGAACGACGAATCCCCGGGAAGACCGGGGACTGTCGAGATCAGAGCGTGTGCGGCATCGGTCTTGCGAGTGGCCAACACGACATCGCTGTCGTGCCGGTGCCCACGCTTAGAACAATTCGACCGTGCCAGCACCCATGCCTTGCTGCGCCACCGGCTTATGCGGCGGGCGTTCCCATTCCACGCGCAGATCGCGCAGACGGGTGGACACCTTTTGCAGCGAGGCGACCAGTTCGCCGTCGTACACGCCACCATTGCGATGCAGCAGTTCCTGCAGCGCTGTCGCTTCGCGGTTGATCGCGGTGAGGCGATCGAGGTGGGTGTGGATGCCGCTCAGCGTCTGCGTGGCGATGTCCTCGAACTGCAGGGCACGCACCGCTTCGGCCACGCTGCCATCGATGGAGCGAGCGCATTCGGAGATTTCGCGCATACCATCGCCCAACGAGGCGTTGATCTGGGCGACGTTCTCCAGCATCGCGGCCGATTCATGGCGCGCCTCGCGGGAGCGGTCCATGTGACGCGAGGCCAGCTGCGAGACCGTTTCACGCACCTTGGCGATCGATTCCTTCGAGCTGTGTGCCAGCTTGCGGATCTGTTCGTTGAAGGTGGTGGAACGTTCGGACAGGTTGCGCACCTCGTCGGCGACCACCGCGAAGCCACGACCGGCTTCACCGGCACGTGCTGCTTCGATGGCGGCGTTCAAGGCCAGCAGGTTGGTCTGGTCGGCGATCGACTTGACGTCTTCCAGCAGCGCGAAGATGCCATCCAGGTGCTGCGCCATCTCGTCGATGTGGTGGACGGTGTTGGTGCTTTGGCCGCTCACCTGTTCCAGCGCTTCCACCAGCTGCTCCATGCGGGAGCTGGCGTGCTGGGCGAAGCGGGCGACGTCGACGCCGGCATTGCCATCGTCGCCAGCGCGGTCGACGATGCGGGCCAGTGCCTGGCTTTGCTGACGCGACTTGCGGTTCATCGCTTCGAAGCTGCCACCAAGACCGGACACGGCCTGGCGGATCAGTTCGCGGGCACGCTCGACTTCCGAGCGCGAACCGTCGACTTCGTTGCTGACGAACGTACGCAGTTCGTTGAGCAGTTGGTCCTGCTCGCGCAGGATGCGGGTCTGGTCCGGGTTGCGCCGGAACTGGGAATACGTCACCCAGGCAGCGAAAACCAACCAACTAAGGGTCATGGTCGCCAGGATCGCCCAGCGCACCGAGGCGGGCCAGTCGAATCCGACAGCGAAGGGGAACAGCAAGGTCAGAGCCAAAGGAGCGGCTAGACGGATGAGTGGACGTGAATACATGGGCGTTCTCGGCAGAGTCACGGTTGCTGTATCGGCCGTACCCCCTTTGTCTTTAGCGCCGATCGCTAGATCGTCCCGCTCGTACCAGCGTAATCGACGCACGCTAGCGAGCGCTGGCGGTGCCTGAAAGCATGCGCATTGCGTTGATTCAGCGCAGCGCGCGATCCACCGCCTCGATCATTGCACGCTTTGCGAACAGGAAATCCCACAAGCTGCCGCCCATCTGTCGCCACAGTACCGCCGAGCGCACCGCAGCGAGCAGGAGCGCGCGGATTTCCGCGACCACGCCGGCCTGGCCCAGGTAGTGCGGGTTGCCTTGCACCATGACCTTCGGGCGCAGGTGGCTGATGGTCTGCGCATACAGCCCGCCCAGCGCGCTCAGCACGTCGGGATGGCCGCTGTCGCCCAGGGTCTGCGCCTGATGCGCGGCAGCCTCGATACCGTTGGACACGGTGGTGACGGTTGCGGTGTCGCGCACGAACCGGCGCTCCAGCTGCAGCACCGCCAGCGCCAGGCGCGGCAATACATCGTCCTGACCCTGATTGCGGAAATAGTTGTGCAGCAGCCGAAGGCCCGAGGCCAGGTCGGCTGGAGAGCCATACACGGCCTCTGGCGAGGAGGCATCCACCCGGAACACGCTGTCCATGGCGGTGCGCACCGTCGCCGCCTCCGAATGCCCGGTTTCGGCGATGCGTCGCACCTGTTGCAAGGCCTGGGCGACGCCGGCCAGCGCCAGCACGCGGTGATCCATGGAAGAACTCATCAAGCCACTACCTCAGGTGAAAAAGAAGATCCCGCCAATTGGCGTTCCAGCGGAGCATCGGTGGCGGCAATGACCGCGCCGCCCAGGCATTGCTCGCCGTCGTACAACACCAGCGACTGCCCCGGCGTCACCGCCCGTTGCGGCCGCTCGAAACGCACCTGCACACTGCCATCGTCCTGCACATCCACCGTGCACGGCTCGTCGGGCTGGCGGTAGCGCGTCTGCGCGGTGCAGCTGAAGTTGCGTGCCGGTGGCGCGTCGGCGACCCAGTGGGCCCGCTCGGACTGCAGCCAGCGCGATTGCAGCAGCGGGCTGTCGCGGTTCTGGTCCACGTACAGCACATTGCTCGCCACATCCTTGCCGACCACGTACCACGGCGCCGCAGCGCGTCCACGCACGCCGCCGATGTTCAGGCCTTCGCGCTGACCCAGGGTGAAATAGAACACCCCGGGATGCTCGGCGATACGCTGCCCTTGCGGGTCGCGGATTTCGCCGGTGCGCGCCGGCAGATAGCGGCCCAGAAACTCGCGGAAGTCGCGCTCGCCGATGAAGCAGATGCCGGTGGAATCCTTCTTGGCATGCGTCGGCAGGCCGGCGTCCTGGGCGATCCGGCGCAGCGCGCTTTTTTCCAGCTCGCCAATGGGGAACAAGGTCGCCGCCAGTTGGGTCTGCCCCAGCTGGTGCAGGAAATAACTCTGGTCCTTGCCGCGGTCGGCGCCGCGCAACAGTCGCCAGCGTCCGCCGCTGTGCGCCACCCGCGCGTAGTGGCCGGTGGCAATGCGTTCGGCGCCCAATGCCCGCGCCGCGTCCAGGAAATGCTTGAACTTCACCTCGCGGTTGCACAGCACGTCCGGGTTGGGCGTGCGTCCGGCCGCGTACTCGGCCAGGAAGTGCTCGAACACGCCGCTCCAGTATTCGCCGGAAAAATCGCGGAAGTGGAACGGGATGCCGAGCACGCCGCAGACAGCCACCGCATCACGACGGTCGTCTTCGGCGCGGCAATCGCCACTGCCGTCGTCGGCCCAGTTCTGCATGAACAACCCGGCGATGGACTCGCCTTGCTGTGCCAGGCGCCAGGCCGCCACCGAGGAGTCCACGCCGCCGGAGACACCCACTACAACGCGCGGCGTGCTCATGCGAAGTGACGCACCAAGGCCAGCGGATAGCGTTGGCCGGCCAGGTAGTCGGCTACCACCTCCCACACCAGCGGGCTGCGCAGGCGTTCGGCTGCGGCGTGCAGTTGGTCCGGGGTCATCCACAGCGCGCGCACCACGCCGGTATCCAGGCTGCGTTCGGGGTGATGCGTCAACGCCTCGGCAACGAAAGCGAAGCGCAAGAAGCTCTGCCCGTTCGGTGCCACCCATTGGTAGGTACCGATGAAATGGGTCAGGCGCACGTCCCAGCCGGTCTCTTCCAGGGTTTCACGCACTGCGGCGTCCAGCAGGCTTTCGTCCGGTTCCAGATGGCCGGCAGGCTGGTTCAGCAGCAACTGGCCATTGATGGTTTCTTCGACCTGCAGCAGGCAGCCGTCGCGCACCACCACGGTGGCGACGGTGACATCCGGGTGCCAGCGCGATTCGGCAGTGCTCATCGGCCTCGGTCCTGTCCGGTTGTGGCACGCGCCACGCCGCCACTGACCGAGTGGGCTTGGCGATTGTGCGCAGGCGCGTGCGCACCCGATGTCGCGGCGGATGCGCACGCGGCAGCGGTGAGCGATGGCGACAACTGCAGCACGGTCGAAGGAACGGTCATCAAGGGCCAGCCAGGGAATCGGACACAAATTGTGCGTGCCGCAGCGTAAATCGTCCAATGCACGCGACGATGAACCGTATAATGGACGAATGCCTCGTAAGACCTCCCACGAACACGATCACGGCCTGACGGTCGAAGCCAGCAAGCCCGAAGTCGCGCCACCGCCGCGCTATCAGGTGCTTTTGCTGAACGATGACTACACCCCGATGGACTTCGTGGTGACGGTGCTGCAGCAGTTTTTCAACCTCGATCTGGAGCGCGCCACCCAGGTCATGCTGCATGTCCACACCCGCGGGCGCGGGGTCTGCGGGGTCTATTCCCGGGAGGTTGCCGAGTCCAAAGTGGCGCAGGTCAACGAATTTTCGCGGATGAACCAGCACCCGCTGCTGTGCACGATGGAGCAGAGCTGAGTCCGCTAGAAGGACTATTCCAGCAGCGCAACAGTGTGGACGCGGTCACGTGCTAACGCTGTCTGAACATCCCTGTTCGATAGGGTTGTGGAAAATCCCGATAAAAGCCGCATATTGTTGGCAACAGCCGTTCGGAGTTCCCAATGTTCAGTAAAGACCTAGAGCAAACCATCGGCCAGTGCTACAAGCGAGCACGCGAGGCGCGCCATGAGTTCATGACCGTCGAGCACTTGTTGCTCTCGCTGCTGGACAATCCGTCCGCCCAGGCCGTGCTCAAGGCATGCGGCGCCGATCAGGTACGCCTGCACAACGATCTGGAGCAGGCGATCGAGGCATCGGTCTCGCGTCTGGCCGAAGATGACGGCCGCGACACCCAGCCCACGCTTGGCTTCCAGCGGGTGCTGCAGCGTGCGGTCTATCACGTGCAGTCGTCCGGCAAGAAGGAAGTCACCGGCGCCAATGTGCTGGTGGCGATCTTCGGCGAAAAAGACTCCCATGCGGTGTATTTCCTGAATCAGCAGGACATCACGCGGCTGGATATCGTCAATTACCTCTCGCATGGCATCGCCAAGCTGGGCGAGGACGGCGAGCAGCCGTCTGCGTCTGACGGCGAGCCCAAGGCCGAGGGCGGGGAGGGCGAGGCCAAGGGCGATGCGCTGGCCGAGTTCGCCACCAATCTCAACGAGCAGGCCCGTAACGGCAAGATCGACCCGCTGGTCGGCCGCGCCGACGAGATCGAGCGCACCATCCAGGTGCTGTGCCGCCGGCGCAAGAACAATCCGCTGTACGTGGGCGAGGCCGGCGTGGGCAAGACCGCGATCGCCGAAGGCCTGGCCAAGCGCATCGTCGACAACGACGTCCCCGAGGTGCTGGCCGACGCGGTGATCTTCTCGCTGGATCTGGGCGCGCTGGTGGCAGGCACCAAATACCGTGGCGACTTCGAGAAGCGCCTCAAGGGCGTGCTGACCGCGCTGAAGAAAGTGCCCAACGCGGTGCTGTTCATCGATGAGATCCACACCATCATCGGTGCGGGCTCGGCGTCGGGCGGCACCATGGACGCCTCCAACCTGATCAAGCCGGCACTGGGCTCGGGCGAGCTGCGGTGCATCGGTTCGACCACGTTCCAGGAATATCGCGGCATCTTCGAAAAGGACCGTGCGCTGGCACGTCGCTTCCAGAAGATCGACATCGTCGAGCCGACCATCGGCGAGACCTTCGAGATTCTGCAAGGCCTCAAGCCGAAGTACGAAGCCCATCACGGCGTCACCTACGCCGACGATGCGCTGCAGGCGGCGGTGGACCTGTCGGTCAAGCATATCGGCGACCGACTGCTGCCGGACAAGGCGATCGACGTGATCGACGAGGCCGGTGCGCGTCAGCGTCTGCTGCCGGAAGGCGAGCGCAAGGAGCTGATCGATATCGAAGAAATCGAAACCATCGTCGCCAAGATGGCGCGGATTCCGGCCAAGCAGGTCAGCGCGACCGACAAGGACGTGCTGCAGCATCTGGAGCGCAATCTGAAGATGGTGATCTTCGGCCAGAACCCGGCGATCGAGACGCTGGCCGGCTCGATCAAGCTGGCGCGTTCAGGCCTGGCCAATCCGGAAAAGCCGATCGGCAACTTCCTGTTTGCCGGCCCGACCGGTGTCGGCAAGACCGAGGTCACCAAGCAGCTTGCGTTGCAGCTGGGCATCGAGCTGGTGCGCTTTGACATGTCCGAATACATGGAAGCGCATTCGATCAGCCGCTTGATCGGTGCCCCTCCGGGGTATGTGGGCTTCGATCAGGGCGGTTTGCTGACCGAGAAGGTGGTCAAGACGCCGCATTGCGTATTGCTGTTGGACGAAGTGGAGAAGGCGCATCCGGACATCTTCAACATCCTGTTGCAGGTCATGGATCGCGGCATCCTGACCGACACCAATGGCCGCGAGGCGAATTTCAAGAACGTGATCCTGGTGATGACGACCAATGCCGGTGCCACCCAGGCCTCGCGTCGGTCGATCGGTTTCACCAAGCAGGATCATTCCACCGACGCGATGGAGTCGATCCGTCGCGGCTTCACGCCGGAGTTCCGCAACCGCCTGGATGCGATCGTGCAGTTCCAGCCGCTGGCTTTCGACCACATCCTGCGCGTGGTGGACAAGTTCATCATCGAACTGGAAATGCTGTTGCAGGAAAAGCACGTCTCGCTGTCGGCCACCCCGACTGCGCGTGACTGGCTGGCCCAGCACGGCTTCGATCCGCTGATGGGCGCGCGCCCGATGTCGCGGGTGATCCAGGAGAAGATCAAGCGTCCGCTGGCCGATGAGCTGTTGTTCGGCAAGCTGGTGGAAGGCGGCCGGGTCAATATCGACGTCAAGGACGGCGAGCTGGTGGTGGAAGCGCACCCGGAACCGGAGCGTCTGCTGCCGGCGACCGTCGACTGATCGGCTGGCGCTCTCGAAACGAAAAACCGCTCGAAAGAGCGGTTTTTTTTTATGTCCGTGACGTGTTGCAAGGGGCATCGCAGGCAGGCGTGGGGCAGGTCGCAGCGAACGACGCGTCATCGCGATGCATTTTCGTCACCTGGGACGATGTGTCGCCTGGATGCCATGGCGATACCAATGCTGCGGGCGAAAGCAGGCCCAAACGCTGACGACCTCACCCCATGCTGCCTATGCGCAGGTAAATGCCGGGCACGACAAAAAGCGGCCATTGGCCGCCTCGCGTCTCACCACCAGTACCGCTTACTTCATGCGGTAGGTAATACGACCCTTGGTCAGGTCGTAGGGCGTCATCTCAACTTTGACCCGGTCGCCGGTCAGAATGCGGATGTAGTTCTTGCGCATGCGGCCGGAGATATGGGCGATGATCTCATGCCCGTTTTCCAGCTTGACCCGGAACGTGGTATTGGGGAGCGTCTCGCTGACGCTGCCTTCGAATTCAATGGAGTCGTCTTTCGACATGTAATCCTGTGCAATCACGGCTGGCCCGGGAGGGCCGTAAGGGACGGCATTTTACGCCCCATCTCCCCGTGGTGCAAATTTTATGTTAAGCGGGCTTCACCAAGTGCGCTGGCCGGGCGCTCGCCGTAGTGCGCCGACCACTTGCCGGGTGCTGCTGGTCGGGCGACCTGCGACTGCACGTGTTGCAGGAACTGGGCGCGGGGCAGGCGCTGCGCGCCCAGGCGCAGCAGGTGCGGGTTTTCCACCTGCGCATCGAGCAGAGGCCATCCGCTGGCATGCAGATAGGCGGCGAGCGCCGCCAGCGCCACCTTCGAGCCGCCGCTGGCGGCACTGAACATGCTTTCGCCGAAAAACATCTGGCCGATCGCCACGCCGTAGATGCCGCCCACCAGGCGAGCGCCATCGAATACCTCCAACGAATGCGCATGGCCCAGGTGGTGGAGTTCGATATAGGCCTGTTGCATCCGGGGGGTGATCCAGGTGCCGTCCTGGCCAACGCGCGGAATCGACGCGCAGGCGGCAATCACCTGCGCAAAGGCGGTGTCGGCGCGGACGGTCCAGGTGCTGCTGCGCAAGTGACGCTTGAAGCGTGACGACAGGCGGACGCCATCGGTACGAAACACCATGCGTGGATCCGGGCTCCACCACAGGATCGGCTGACCCTCGGAAAACCACGGGAACACGCCGTGCGCATACGCGGTGAGCAGGCGCTGCGGCGACAGGTCGCCGCCGATCGCGAGCAGTCCATCCGGCTCGCGCAAGGCGTCCTCGGCCGGCGGAAACGCGGCGGCAGGATCGGCGGCAAGCAGATAGGGAAGGCGGCGTGGCATGCCGTGAGTGTAGAGCGTGTTGTGCATCTCGCCCCTGGAGCGTGGCATGCCCGGGGAGGATGGCCGTGGGACGGGTGTGGCTGGCCCTGAGTGTGGAACACGTCCGCGCGCACTGCGGTGACGGTGCGCCATCCGCACACGCCGACAACGGGTAGCCAAGTGTGCGTGCCGTTGTTGCCGCTAATGCTTCGGGAAGGCGCCTGCGATCAGGCGTGCATGCCGCTGCTGTCGGTCGCGCTGGATCAATCGCGAAACGGGCTGTGCTCGGACAACTCATGCGCATGCCGGGCGACCGCATCGCGCTCGTCCGCACACCACTGCGCCAGTGGCTCGCGAAAGCCGGGATCTGCGATCCAGTGGCGGCTGCGCACCAGCGTCGGCAGGAAGCCGCGTGCGATCTTGTGCGTGCCTTGTGCGCCCGGCTCGAAGCGGGTGAGACCTTCGCGCAGGCAGTATTCGATGCCCTGGTAGTAGCAGGTTTCGAAATGCAGCCCCGGCAGCGCCTCGCCGCCCCAGTAACGCCCGTACAGCGTGTCGTGTCCGCGCAGGCACAGCGCGCCGGCAATCGCCTGCCCGTCCAGCTCGGCCAGAAACATCACCAGCTGGCGCGGCAGATGCTGGGCGAGATGGCGCAGGAACTGTGGCGTCAGCGCAGGCGAGTTGCCGTATTCGTTGAAGGTCTTGAGATAGAAGCCATACATCGCCTCCAGGTCCGCCTCGCTGGCCTGGTCGCCGTGCACCACGCGCAGTTGCACCCCGGCCCGCTGCACCTTGGCGCGCTCCTGGCGGATGTTCTTGCGGCGTTTGTGATCCATCGCCGCGAGAAAGCTCTCGAAATCGCTCCAGCCGCTGGCGTTGTGCCAGTGGTATTGCAGATCGTTGCGTTCCAGCCAGTCGGTATCGAAGGCGGCATCTTCATCAGCCAGATGAAAATTCACATGCGCCGAAGACAAGCTACTGCGCTCCACCAGCTCGCGCATCGCGGCCAATAGATGACCGCGCCACTTGGGCGCGCCGAGCAGGCGCGGGCCGGTCACCGGGGAGTAGGGCACGCCGCACAGCCACTTGGGGAAATACTCCTGCCCATAGCGCGCGTAGGCATGCGCCCAGGCGTGGTCGAACACGAACTCGCCATGCGAATTGTTCTTCAGATACCCGGGCGCGGCAGCGACCAGCGTGTCGCCGTCCCACAGCGTCAGGTGCAGCGGATTCCAGCCCCAGTCCGGACGCAGGCAACCCTCGCGTTCCAGGCCTTGCAGAAACCCATAGCTGATGAAGGGATGGGTGCCGTCGTGCAAGGCATCCCAGGCCCCGGCGGGAAGTTCGTCCAGCTGGCGACACCAACGGGCGGTAACGCTCACGCGTTCAGCCCGCTGGCGATGCCGCTGCCCGCGCGGCGCGGCCGGCGGTCAGCGGCCACCTCAGGCACTCTTGTCCAGATAACGCTCGGCATCCAACGCAGCCATGCAGCCGAAGCCGGCCGAGGTGATGGCCTGGCGGTAGTGCTGGTCGGCGACGTCACCGGCTGCGAACACGCCGGCCACCGAGGTCTCGGTCGCTGCGCCGTTGAGGCCGGAGCGGATTTCCAGGTAGCCGTTGTTCATGGCCAGCTGGCCGTCGAACAGCTGCGTATTGGGATGGTGGCCGATGGCGACGAAGAAGCCGTGCGCGTCGATGTCGCGGGTGCTGCCGTCGATAGTGGACTTGACCCGCACACCGGTGACGCCGGCATCGTTGCCCAGCACTTCGTCGATGGCGTGGTGCCAGACGGTCTCGATCTTGCCGGCGGAGACCTTGGCGAACAGCTTGTCCTGCATGATCTTTTCGGCGCGCAGCGTGTCGCGGCGATGGACCAGGTAGACCTTGCGGGCGATATTGGACAGGTACAGCGCTTCTTCGACCGCGGTGTTGCCGCCGCCGACCACGACCACGTCCTGGTCCTTGTAGAAGAACCCGTCGCAGGTGGCGCAGGCGGAGACGCCACGGCCCTTGAAGGCCTCTTCGCTGGGGATGCCCAGGTACTTGGCGGTGGCGCCGGTCGCGATGATCAGTGCGTCGCAGGTGTATTCGGCGCCGTCGCCGCTCAGCCGGAACGGGCGCTGCGACAGGTCGGCGGTGTGGATGTGGTCGAAGATCACCTCGGTCTCGAAGCGCTCGGCGTGCTCCTGCATGCGGGTCATCAGGTCCGGGCCCATCAAGCCGTGGGGGTCGCCCGGCCAGTTATCGACTTCGGTGGTGGTCATCAGCTGGCCGCCTTGCTGCAGGCCGGTGATCACCACCGGCTTGAGGTTGGCGCGGGCGGCGTAGACCGCGGCGGTCCAGCCGGCCGGGCCGGAGCCCAGGATCAGCAGGCGGGAATGCTTGGCGGAACTGGCAGAAGAGGCGCTCATGTATACTCGCGATCTAGGAATTGGCAGGGTTGGCGAACGCATTCGCGCCCCTCAGGCGGCATAGAGTGGCGGTCCCCACCCGGTGAATCAAGGCGGCGCGATGGAACTGCTTGAACCGCAGATGGCATGGTCCGCCCCGTCCGCGTAATCGACGCCGCCTTGTGCGGCGTTTTTTGTTGACCGCTGAATACCGTGGCGACCGGTCGTCATGCAACAGCTGAAACCGTGGCCTCAGTCGTTTATTATCAACCACTAACAGCATTTTTCTAAGGTCTGGCTACAGGTGGCAAAGCAGGTTCCCGAACGCAGCAAGCCCGCAGAAGGCAAGACGTCCTCGCGCAAGACGGCGGCGGCGGACACTCCGCGTCGGCAAAAGCTCTGGCGCGATCTGGCATTGATCGCAGTGGCGCCGCTGCTGCTGTATCTGCTGGCCAGTCTGTTCACCTATTCGAGCGCCGATCCGGGCTGGTCGCAGACCGGCAGCGTGGTCGCGCCGATACACAACATGGGCGGCCGCGTCGGCGCCTGGACCGCCGACGTACTGCTGCAGCTGTTCGGCTACGTGGCCTTCCTGCTGCCGGTGGTGCTGGGTGCGGTGGCCTGGATCGCCTTGTTCGGCATGGACAAGGAAGGGCAGGCCGAAGCCGATCTGGGGCCGGCATTGCGGTTGGTCGGCATGGTCGGGTTCCTGATCGCCTCGACTGGCTTCCTGCATCTGCGCCTGTTCACCGGCGACGTGGCCGGGGCCGGCGGCATCCTGGGTCGGCTGGTCAGCAATTCGTTGAGCGCCGGCTTCGGTGCCTTGGGCGCCAATCTCTTCGTGCTGGTGCTGCTGCTGGTCTCGATCACCCTGGCCACCGGGCTGTCGTGGTTTGCGGTGATGGAGCGCATCGGCACCTGGGTGCTGGCGCTGGGGCCGCTGCTGCAGCGCAAGAGCCATCAGGCAACGGAGTGGCAGCAGACCCGGGTGATGCGCGAGGAGCGCGAGGAAGTGCGCAAGGTCGATGCGGTCAAGCAGGCCAAGCGCGAGCCGGTCAAGATCGAGGCGCCGCCGGCGGTGGTGGTGGAGAAGAGCGAGCGCGCCAAGCGCGACACCCAGATCCCGATGTTCCAGGGCGTCAGCACCGACGGCTCGGACCTGCCGCCGCTGGCGCTGCTGGACGACCCCAAGCCGCAGGCGAAGGGCTATTCGGAAGAGACGCTGGAAACGCTGTCGCGGCAGATCGAGTTCAAGCTCAAGGACTTCCGCATCGAGGCGCAGGTGGTCGGGGCCTATCCGGGGCCGGTGATTACCCGCTTCGAGATCGAGCCGGCGCCGGGCATCAAGGTCAGCCAGATCAGTTCGCTGGACAAGGACATCGCGCGCGGGCTGTCGGTGAAGTCTGTGCGCGTGGTCGACGTGATCCCGGGCAAGTCGGTGGTGGGTCTGGAGATCCCCAACGTGACCCGCGAGATGATCTTCCTGTCCGAGCTGCTGCGCTCCAAGGAATACGACAAGTCGACCAGCCCGCTGACGCTTGCCCTGGGCAAGGACATCGCCGGCCGCCCGACCGTGGCCGATCTGGCGCGCATGCCGCATTTGCTGGTTGCCGGTACCACCGGCTCGGGCAAGTCGGTGGCGGTCAATGCGATGGTGCTGAGCCTGCTGTTCAAGGCCTCGCACAAGGAACTGCGGATGTTGATGATCGACCCGAAGATGCTCGAACTGAGCGTCTACCAGGGCATCCCGCATCTGCTGGCGCCGGTGGTCACCGACATGAAGGAGGCCGCCAACGGCCTGCGCTGGTGCGTGGCCGAGATGGAGCGCCGCTACAAGCTGATGAGCGCGGTGGGCGTGCGCAACCTGGCCGGCTTCAACAAGAAGATCAAGGACGCCATCGACGCCGGCCAGCCGATGATGGACCCGCTGTTCAAGCCGAACCCGGAACTGGGCGAAGCGCCGCGACCGCTGGAGACGCTGCCGTTCATCGTCATCTTCATCGACGAATTCGCCGACATGATGATGATCGTCGGCAAGAAGGTCGAAGAACTCATTGCGCGTCTGGCGCAGAAGGCGCGTGCGGCCGGCATCCACTTGATCCTGGCCACGCAGCGGCCGTCGGTGGACGTGATTACCGGCCTCATCAAGGCCAACATCCCGACCCGCGTGGCGTTCCAGGTCAGTTCCAAGATCGACTCGCGCACCATCCTGGACCAGTCCGGCGCCGAGGCGCTGCTGGGCAATGGCGACATGCTGTACCTGCCGCCGGGCACCGCGCTGCCGGACCGTGTGCATGGCGCCTTCGTCAGCGACGAGGAAGTGCATCGGGTGGTCGAGCATCTCAAGGCCAGCGGGCCGGTGTCCTACGTCGAAGGCGTGCTGGACGAAGTGCAGACCATGGGCGATGGCACCGTGGTCGGCGCGACCGGCCTGCCCGAGAGTAGTGGCGGCGGTGGCGACGAGTCCGACCCGCTGTACGACGAGGCTCTGCGCATCGTCACCGAAACCCGGCGTGCGTCGATCTCCGGCGTGCAGCGGCGCTTGAAGATCGGCTACAACCGCGCCGCGCGTTTGATCGAAGCGATGGAAGCGGCTGGCGTGGTCAGCCAGCCAGAGCACAACGGCGACCGCACCGTGCTGGCACCGCCGCCGCCCAAGTAAGCCGCGAGGCGATGCGGCAGCGGCACGTGCTGGCTGCGGATTGAGGGCGGGGGTGGCGGGTGCCGACCTGGCGGCGACGTACCACGTTGCAGCCGATTCAGCGGTGCATGAAGTCGGTGTTGTTGGACCTATGCACCTGCCATTGCCGGCCACAACGGCTACCCTGTTGTGCAAGGGCCGCTCCGGCTCGCTGCGATCGAGACCCATGCTGCATCGTCTTCTGCTGTTGCTCGTGTTGCCGACCTTCCTTCCGCTGCTGGCCCAGGCCCAGCAGCAGACTGCGCCTGCGGCAACCGCTGCGCGTACCCAGGCCGACACCAACTACAGTTTCGTGCGCTATCGCGCCGACTACGAAGTGCGCGACGACGCCAGCAGCGTGGAAACCGATGCCTACGAAATCCTGCTCAAGACCAAGTCGGCGGTGGAACGATTCAGCCAGGTGCGGCTGAGCTATAGCGAGAAGATGGAAACCCTGGAGGTGCTGGAGGCCTACACCGTCACCGCCGAAGGGCTGCGCCAGGACGTGGCGGCCGACAAGATCTACACCCAGGAGAGCTATTCCAGCGCCTCGGCGGCGATGTACGCCGATCGCAAGGTCAAGGTGGTGGTGTTCCCCAACCTGGCGCCCGGTGCGCGCATCGTCTATCGCGTACGCCGTGCGCAGAACACCCCGTATTTCCCTGGCTATTTCAGCCTGTGGGAGACCTTCAGCGTGTTCGCGCAGTACGACGATGCGGTGGTCACGCTGGTGGCGCCGAAGTCGCTGCCGATGCATCTGTCGGTGCGCGGGTTGCAGGGCGGCACCAAGCCGGTGGTACGCGGTGATCAGGCCCGCTGGGAGTGGCGCTACCAACGCGCCATGCCGATGAAGAACCAGAACTGGAGCGCGGCGACCTGGGAGTTCAGCCCCACCTTGATGGCCAGCACCTTCGACAGCTGGTCGCAGATGGGACTGGCGTATCACGTCAAGGGCGGACGCGCGGCAGCGGTGACGCCGGCGATCCAATCGTTGGCCGATGCAGTCACCAAGGGGATCGACGACCCGCGCGCGCAGGCGGCGGCGCTATACGCCTGGGTCGCACGCAATATCCGCTACGTGGCGGTGTATCTGGGCAATGGCGGTCTGGAGCCCAACAGTGCAGACAGCATCCTGGCCAACCACTATGGCGACTGCAAGGATCACACGGTGATTCTGGAAGCCTTGCTCGCGGCCAAGGGCATCGACAGCACGCCGGTGCTGATCGGCGCCGAGGGCGGGCCGACGCTGCCGCCGATTCCGGTGCTCGGCCGCTTCAATCACGCCATTACCTATATCCCGGCGTTCGATCTGTATGTCGATTCGACCAACCCCTACGCACGTTTCGGCCAACTGCCGGCCGGCGACCTTGGCGCCCCGGTGGTGCATACGCGCGATGGCAAGGTCACGCAGACGCCGCCGAACGACCGCAAGGTCAATCGCTACGTCGCACGCACCGAGTATCGCTTCACTCCGCAGGGCGGGCTTGAGGGGCTGACCACGCTCGATAGCGGACAGACCGGCGAGGTGGGCTTGCGCGCGATGTTCGTACAGCTCAATGCGCAGAACCGCAATCGTATCGAGGAGTCGATCATTGCCCAGTCCGGTTTCGACGGCACCGGCGATCTGTTGATCCAGGGCGACCCGCTGGATCTGGATGCGCCGTTCAATTACCGGTACGCGTTCCAGGCCAAGGATGCGGTGGATTTTTCGGTGGTCGGCGGCATGACCTTGCCCGATATGCCGGGTGCCGAATCGACGCGTGCGATCTACACGACCACCTCGGCCGAAGACAACCTGACTCCGTTCTACTGCAACGACAGCGTGCGTGAAGAGACCTATGTGGTTCGCTTCCCGGACACCGTGCCGATCATCGCGATCCCGCGCAGCACAACATTTCGTAACGCCGCCGGTGAATATGCCGTCGAGTGGACGCGTCAAGGCCAGACCGTGACCGCGGTGCATCGGCTGCAACGCGCCGCCGTGCGCGGGCCGCAGGCGCTGTGCCAGCCGCAGGACTACCGCGCGTTCCGGCAGTTGTACCAGCAGGTGCGGCGCGGCTTTCGCGGGCAGATCGTCTACGGCGATCTGTCCAAGGTGCAGACCGCACCGTGAGAGGCGGCGGCACGCCGTTCTCATCATGAACGCGTCGCGCGATAGCGCTCGCCCATTCATCCATGAAGTATCAAAATCCACCGATGTCCTTTTGGAAGACCGCGATGCATCGCCAGCTCCGTTATGCCGTTCTCGCCGCCGCTCTGTTCGCCGGCACCGCAGTTGCCGGTGCGCGTCAGGAGCTGGACACGTTCACGCGCGGCCTCAAGGGGCTGGACGGGCAGTTCAGCCAGCAGGTCGCCGATGCCAATGGCCGGGTCAAGGAACGTTCGAGCGGGCGGGTGGCGTTGTCGGCACCGCGCCAGTTCCGTTGGGAATATGCCAAGCCCTATAAACAATTGATCGTGGCCGACGGCAAGAAAGTGTGGGTGTTCGACCCCGACCTGGAGCAGGTGACCGTGCGCGCGCAGGGGAGCGAGGAACAGAACAGTCCGCTGGTGGCGTTGATCGATCCGGCGCGTCTGGACAAGCAATACGACGTCAGCGAGGAAGCCGCACCGCGCGACGGGTTGCAGTGGTTGTCGCTGACGCCCAAGGTCGATACCGAAGCCAGCTTCCAGATGGCCTCGCTGGGGTTCGGCAAGGACGGACTGGCGAAGATGGAAGTGGTGGATGCGGTCGGCCAGCGCACCGCGATCAGCTTCAGCGGCTGGAAGCGCAATCCCGCATTCGCCGCCGACACCTTTCGCTACATTCCGGCCAAAGGCGTGGACGTGGTCGGCGACGCGCAATAAGAGCAGCTAACAAAAGCTAGCGAGCGCCTGTCAGTGAGTGCAGTGGTTTTGTCGGCCGTATCTTGGTGGATGCCGTCAGAAGTCCAGATCAAACACTGAGTGGGTCGAATGCGCGGTGCCCTCACCGCTCGCGGGACACGCCGTGAATCCATCCCTGGAGGCTCGGTGGCGGCATCCATGCCGCCACACGGTCCCGCAAGCGGCGAGGACACCGCACCAGAGACTCCGCTGGTTGCTGTGTTTAAACCCATGCATGCCGACCATCTCGACTGGTCCTTGCCCGCCCAGCGTCGCGGGACCTTACGCGGCATGGATGCCGCGTAGGCGCTTACAAGGACGTACTTGCAGCGTGTCCCGCGACGCTGGGCGGGCAAGGACCTGCAGCCAGGCCGCAGATAGCCGGCCTGCAGTAGGCTGACGCGAAGTGGTTTTGTTAGCCGCTCTAAGGCTGCGGCTGTGCCGGATCAGCTGCAGTGCGATCAGCTGCAGTTGCCGCGTCGGTAGCGGGCTGCGCTTGCGCTGCGCCATTGCCGCGCACTGCATCTCCCGAGGTGCTGTCGATCAACATCACCGGTACCTGCGAGCGTCGACGTTGTTCGATGCGATACGGCAACGGACCCAGCGCCTCACGCAATGCACTCAGCGCCGGGTCCACCCCGCGCAGCGGATACCACAGCCCGATCAGGCTGAAATGGCGGCCATAGCGCAGCGTCTGGGTGCTGCCTACCCACAACGGCTGTGCCCCCGGCTGCAGGCGTGCGGGCGCCGGCCACAGCCGCAGGACATGCACATGGCCGGGCGTGGCGTGGCGCACCATCAGCAAGGCTTCGACCTGGGTGTCCAGGGTGGCCGGCAAAATCGGCACCTCGTCCGGGCGACCGCTGACATCCAGCAGATGCAACGCCTGCTCCCAGCCGGCCTGCGGTTGCACCCGCCAGCCGCGTGCTTCCAGCTGGCGCTGCAAGGGGGCGAGCGGCCCGGCCAGTTGGACGTCCAGCGGCCAGCGCTGGTCGTCGTCGAATTCGTTGCGGCGTGCCGGCAGCAATCGCCATTGGCCCTGCCACCAATCGCTGGCCGGCAATTCCATCAGCAACGGCGGTGGCGGCTCGAATTTGGCCAGTTTGGTTTCCAGATTGCGCGGCGCGAACACGATCGCGCAGATCAGGAACACGCCATAGAAGATCCACGACACCGGTTTGACCCAGAACGCCCGCGTGGCGCGACGGCGATAGGCGATACCCAGCACCAACAGCCAGAAGATGCCGAACAACATGCCGCCGACCACGTCGCTGAGCCAATGCGCGCCCAGGTACAGGCGTGCGAAACCGATGAGCGACACGATCGCGCCACTGACCAGATACGGCCATACACGGCGACGGCCGGGCAGTTCGCGCGCGATCAGCAGCGCAAAGAAACCGAACCCGATCGTGGCCATGGTGACCGCCACCGACGGGAATCCGAAACCGCTGCTGGCTGCGGGCGGGCGCACCACCTGGACGGTAGCGCCAAGCAACTGGGTCAAGGCAAGTCCGAACGCCAGCGCGATCACCCAATGCGTCACCGCCATCCAGCGGCGGCGCCAGGCCAGATAGCCCATTGCCGCTGCAATCGCCGGCAACAGCACTTGCCAATCGCCCAGCGAGGCGAGCGCCACCATTGGGTAATCGGCCAACGGGTTGCGCAGCGCCAGCATCAGATCGTGCACGGCCAGGTCCACGCGTAGCGGCTCGCCGTGCGCCAACACCACCATCAACAACACGAACCAACCCCAGCCCAGCAACAGCAGCATCAAGGCCATCATCGCCAACGGCACCGACTCGCGTCGGCGCGGGTCGAACACGCTCACCGACCAGTTGCCCAGCACCGGATGCCGATGCGACCACTCCAGCAGCCGGGCCAGCAAGGCATCCAGGTGGCCGGCCGACCAGCGATACGAATACAGCACCATCGCCCAGGCCAGGCCGATCACGGCGGCCAGCAAGGCGACCACCACAAACAGGCGGCCGGCCACCGCAGCCACCGCGTCGTAGGCGGTGCCCAGCACCCAGCCGGGCACCAGGAACAGCAGCGCCCATGAGATGCAGGCCAGGCCGCTGGCGACCAGATAGCGCTTGAACGGCATGTGCGACATGCCGGCGATGGCCGGCACGAACGGCCGCACCGCGCCCACATAACGCGCGATGAGGATGCTCTTGAAGGCATTGCGCCGAAACAGCAGCTCGCCACGCTCCAGCAATTGCGGGTAGCGGCGGAACGGCCAATAGGTGTGCAACTGATGGCCCCAGCGATGGCCGATCCAGAAGCTCAGCGTATCGCCGATGAAGGCGCCCAGGGCGGCGCAGGTCACCGCATACGGCCCATTGATCTGACCGAGCCCGATCAGCACGCCGATGGCGAACAGCAATGGCAGTGCCGGCACGATGGCACCGAGCACGATCACCGCATCGCAAAATGCGATGGCGAAAATCACCACGCCTGCCAGGGTGGGGTGGTGTCCGATCCACTCCAGCGTGGCGTCGATCCATGAATTCATCGGCCAATTATAAGTGGGCATGGTGGCAACTGACTGGCACCGTCCTCACATCGGCCTGCCCGCTTCACCTGGGGTTGCGAGCGGACGCCCGCCTGACGCGCGCGTGCGCGATGTCCGGTGGCGCTTGCGATCGGCGATGCGGCAGGCCGCCTACAATGGGGGATGAGTGACGATCCCGCCGACAATCTGCCGCTGAAGTCCGATACCTTCGGGCGCATCCTGTTGATCCGCGAAGCCGATCGCGTGTTCGTGCGGCGCGACCTGAGCGTGGCGCCGTGGTTGCTGCGCGGTGTGGCCTGGTGGCTGGCGCGCCGCGAAGCGTTGGCCTTGCGTCAGCTGGATGGATTGCCGCGCACACCGCGCCTGTTGCATTGGGACGGACGCCATCTGGATCGCAGCTATCTGGCCGGCGATGCGATGTACCAGCGCCCGCCGCGCGGCGACCTGGCCTATTTCCGCACCGCACGCAAGTTGTTGCAGCAGCTGCATCGCTGCGGGGTGGCGCACAACGACCTGGCCAAGGAAGCCAACTGGCTGGTGCAGGACGACGGCAGCCCGGCGGTGATCGATTTCCAGCTGGCCGTGCGCGGCCATCCGCGCGCGCGCTGGATGCGTCTGCTTGCACGCGAAGACCTGCGTCACCTGCTCAAGCACAAGCGCATGTATTGCCCGACCGCGATCACCCCGGTGGAACGCCGCGTGCTCAAGCGCACCTCCTGGGTGCGCGAGCTGTGGTTCGCCACCGGCAAACCGGTCTACCGCTTCGTGACCCGCCGCGTGCTGCATTGGGAAGACAACGAAGGGCAGGGGCCGAAGCCGTGAGGTGCCGGGATTGGTTATTCGGGATTGGGGATTCGTAACGGCGCTTGGCGTGGGTTGTCGTGTTGGTCGAGCGGAGTGGTGAAGGCGATAAGCTTTTGCGAATCCCGAATCCCGAATCCCGAATCCCGAATCCCATGACCTTATCCGGCAAAACCCTGTTCATCACCGGTGCCTCGCGCGGGATTGGTTTGGCGATCGCATTGCGGGCGGCCCGCGATGGGGCCAATGTGGCCATTGCGGCCAAATCGGCGGTGGCCAATCCCAAGTTGCCGGGCACCATCCATAGCGCGGCCGAGGCGGTGACCGCGGCCGGTGGGCAGGCGCTGGCGCTCAAATGCGATATCCGCGACGAAGACCAGGTGCACGCGGCCGTGGCCGCTACGGTCGATGCCTTCGGCGGCATCGACATCCTGGTCAACAACGCCAGCGCGATCTGGTTGCGCGGTGCGTTGGAGACGCCGATGAAGCGTTTCGATCTGATGCAGCAGGTCAATGCACGTGGCAGTTTTCTGTGTGCGCAAGCGTGTCTGCCGCATCTGCTGCAGGCGCCCAACCCGCACATCCTCAGCCTTGCGCCGCCGCCATCGTTGAACCCGGCGTGGTGGGGTGCGCATACCGGCTACACGCTCGCCAAGATGGGCATGAGCCTGGTGACGCTGGGGCTGGCAGCCGAATTCGGCCCGCAAGGCGTGGCGATCAATGCGCTGTGGCCACGCACCGTGATTGCCACCGATGCGATCAACATGCTTCCCGGCGTGGACGCAGCTGCCTGTCGCCGGCCGGATATCGTGGCCGACGCGGCGCATGCGGTGCTGACCCGCGAGGCAGCCGGGTTTCATGGCCAGTTCCTGATCGATGACGAGGTGCTGGCGCAGGCTGGCGTCACCGACCTGAGCGGTTACGCGGTGGACCCATCGCGCGCGCTGTTGCCGGATCTGTTCATCGACTGAGCGCAGCGGTTGCGGTGTCGCTGCTTGGCTGGATACGAGGGAACGCGTCGGCAGATCGCTTGCAGGTACCGGCGGCAGTGTCTGCGGGGGAGCACCTTGCGTGCTGGCGCTACGAGCACGTCATACGCAGCACGCGCGGGAATCGGGTCGTGCAGGTGAGTCGACTGCAGATATAGACAGTGTCGATGGGGCTGCGTATCACGCAAGCCGGCGCGGGGAGCACGTCTTCGATTGAGCACAAAGGATTCACGGCAAGGTTTGCTATGGTGCGCGGCTGAAAACGTTTCCAACAAGGATGTGCGTCCGTGTCTTCGATGTTCCGTGTGCCTGCTCTGGCTGTTGCCGTCTGCGTCGTGGCCGCTGCCTGTGGTGGTAAATCGCAGCAGCCTGCAAGCGATGCCATTGCCACAACCGCTGAAACACAGCGGGATGCCTCGCAAGGCGTGACCACCAAGCTGGGCGCGTATATCGACTGCTTCAACCACGTCAACGCGCGGGTGCATGCGGGCGCCAAGCACTACACCGGCTGGATGCAGGACCCGTTCGCGGGCCCGACCGGCCGCGAGTCCGGCATGACCGGCCCGTACGACATCGACGACGACGACATGAAGCACTGCGATGCGCCGGTCAGTGCGGCCGCTGCCGCGAAACCCTCGCTGCCGGCACTGGATAAGGCAGCGTTGCAGTATCACGCCGCGCTCAAGGCGCTGCGGCCGGTCAGCCACGAGGTGGCCGATTACTACACGCGTCAGGATTACGAAGACGACCAGTTCGCCAAGGGCAAGCGACTGCACCCGCAGTTGATGGAGGCGTTGTCGACCTACGCCGATGCCAGTGATGCCTTCAGCGCCGAGCTGGACGTACAGAACGACGCGGTGCAACGGCAACAACTCAAAACGCTGGAACAGGGCAAGGGCCGCACCCGCGAGTATTACCGGTTGGCGATGATGCTCGACGCCAGGCAACTCGCCGATCTGTTGGAAGCGGAGCAGTTCGACGTGACGCGCGCCAATGCGTTGCTGGACGGCTTCAACCGCCTGTCCGATGAGGCGCATGCCAAGGTGGCCGATCAGGAACCGGGCAAGTTGACCTGGAACAGTTTCGAAACCGCAGCAGAAACCTTCCGCAGGCAAGCCAAGGCGCGGGTCAAGCGCGTGGTGGAAAAAACCCCGTACAGCAAGATCGAACAGGGCTGGCTGGATAGCCCCTCGCTGGCGCCTGAAGGCTCGTCACGCAAGCTGCTCAACACCTACAACGCGCTGGTTTCCGCAAGCAATCGGCAGTAATCACCACGTCTTCCGCCGCCGCGCTGTGTGCCGATCGTCGGCAAAGCCAGGCGGTCGCACGCTGCGGCGACCACCTTCTTCAACCTCATCAATGGAACGCGACATGACCCGTCCCCTTCGTTATGCGCCGCTGACTGCGGCGATCGCTTTTGCCGCGCTGCTTGCCGGCTGCCAGAAAGATGCGCCCGCCGGAGCGGTCGAAGGCGCCGACAAGATCAATGCGTATATCGCCTGTTTCAACGGCGTCGAGCAGCCGATCCATGAAAGCTACCAGCAATACATCGAGTGGATGCAGGATCCCAAGGCCGGCCCGACCGGCAAGGAAACCAACATCCATGCGCCGGGCACGGTGCTGTCCCATCACGTGGAGGCATGCGGTGCGCCGATGACTGCAGCATTGGCACAGACCCCGGCCAACGCCGAGCTCGATCCGGTGGCAAAGACCTACCAGCAACGCTTCACAGCGCTCAACGAGCGTATTGGGGAGGCGGTGCGCTACTACGACCGCGAGGATTATCTGCGCGACGACGGCAAGGGCATGAAGGCGCTGCATGCGCCGCTGATGCAGGCGTACGACGCGTTCTTCGAAGCCAGCGAAGCGATGAATACTGCGCTGGAACACAACGAAGATACCCGGCGCCAGGCGCAGATCGATGCGATCGAAAAGGAAGAAGGGCGTAACGCATCCTGGTACCAATTGAAGATCATCGGCGAGGGCAAGCAGTTGGTGCAGGTGCTCGATCACGATGCGCCGGATCTAGCCGCAGCGCAGACCCAGCTGACGCGCTACCAGGGCATTCTGGAGGAAGCGCAGAAAGCCAAGGTCGGCCAGGGCGATGCGATGTGGGGTCACATGGAACGTTCCGCCGACAAGCTCGCACGCGAGTCGGGGCGCCTGCTCGAGCGTATCCGCACCAAGACACCGGTGAACAAGAGCGAGCAGATGCTGTTGGACAGCGGCTCGATCCCGCCGAGTGGCACGCGCCAGGCGGTGCTGGCCAGCTACAACGACCTGATCGAAATGAGCAACCGCATGTCGCATTGATGCTGTGCACGCATCTCTGTCGCGTTGTGTAAGCGCATCGAGCAGATAACCGTGCAAGTTCCAACGCGCGGCTATTTCGAGTAGTCGCTGCATTTAGATGCCGTCAAAAGCCGAGTCGGTTGAGGGCGCGATGCCCTCACCGCTCGCGCGACACGCCGTGAATCCGTCCGTGGACGCTCCATGGCGGTATCCATGCCGCCAAGGGCCCCGCAAGCGGCGAGGGCACCGCGCCTACCAGCTTGGCCGTGTGCCGATGGGAACTGCAACTCCAGCTGCCGCCACCTAATCGCTGGGGAAGTAGTTTTTTACCTTGCCCCGAAGTACGTAGCACCGCGTCAGCCGTTGGAGATATCCGTCAGCGGCTCGGCGCACTGCCGGCAGTAGCGTGCATCGGGTGTGTGGCCTTCCAGTCCGCAACGTGGACAATTGCGCGCATCGCGCTTGCCGGTGTGGCCGCCTTCGCGCAGCGTGCTGGCCAGTTCGGCGGTGTAGATCCCGGTGGGCACGGCGATGATGCTGTAGCCGGTCAGGATCAAGGCAGAGGTGACGAAGCGGCCAAGCGTGGTCTGCGGTACCAGGTCGCCGAAACCAACGGTGGCCATGGTGACGATGGCCCAGTACATGCTGGTCGGGATGCTGGTGAAGCCGTGTTGCGGACCTTCGATGACGTACATCGTCGCGCCGGCGATCACGGTGATGGTGAGCACGGTGAACAGGAATACCAGCACCTTGCGCCGGCTACGCCATAGCGCGTCCCCCAGTTGCCCGCTTTCTTCGATATAGCGGGTGAGCTTGAGGATGCGGAACAGGCGCAGGATGCGTAGCACGCGCACCACCAGCAGCGTTTGCGCACCGGGCACGAAGAACGACAGGTAACTCGGCAGGATCGACAGCAGGTCGATCACACCCCATGCGCTGAGCGCGTAGTGCAGCGGGCGTCGCACCACCGCCAGGCGCAATGCGTATTCGATGGTGAACAGCACCGTGAACGCCCATTCCAGCGGCACCAGCCAATGCGCCGAATGCGCATGGATGCGCGGCACGCTGTCGATCATGATCACCACCACGCTGGTGAGGATCGCCACCACCAGCATCAGGTCGAAATTACGCGACGGGCGGGTGTCGTGCCGGTAGATGATGTCGAACCACTGCCGGCGCCAGCCGTCGGCGGTGGCGGGCGTGAGCTGGGGATCGGAGAAAGGGCGCATGCGTGCATTGTGCCGCAGGCCGGCGAATGCGCGAGAATGCCGGTTCTCCCTCCGCTTCTGCGACCCACCACCATGAGCACCGCTGCCGATTCGCCCCTGTCCCTCGCGCATTACTACCTGCCGGTGTACCGCCCGCGCCAGGTGGTGCTGGAGCGTGGACAGGGCAGTCGCGTGTGGGACGATCAGGGCCGCGAGTATCTGGATCTGTCTGCCGGTATCGCGGTCAGCGGGCTGGGCCATAACGATGCGGATCTGATGGCTGCCCTCACCGAGCAGGCCGGCAAGCTGTGGCACACCAGCAACGTGTTCTACAGCGCGCCGCCGCTGCGACTGGCCGAAGAATTGGTGACCGCCTCGCGTTTTGCGCACAAGGTGTTTCTGTGCAACTCCGGCACCGAGGCCAACGAAGCGGCAATCAAGCTGGTCCGTAAATGGGCCAGCAATCAGGGCCGCCCGGCGGACAAACGCGTCATCGTGACCTTCCGTGGCAGCTTCCACGGGCGCACCCTGGCATCGATCACCGCGACCGCGCAGCCCAAGTACCAGGAAGGTTACGAGCCGCTGCCGGGTGGGTTCCGCTACGTGGATTTCAACGATGTGCCCGCGCTGGAAGCGGCGATGGCGTCGGGCGATGTGGCGGCGGTGATGCTCGAGCCGATCCAGGGCGAGGGCGGCGTGATGCCGGCCGCGCCGGGCTTTGTCGCCCGCGTGCGCGCGCTGTGCGACCAGCACGATGCCTTGCTGGTACTGGACGAGATCCAGTGCGGTATGGGCCGCACCGGCACACTGTTCGCGCATTGGCAGGAGCAGGTGACGCCGGACATCGTGACCTTGGCCAAGGCGCTGGGTGGCGGGTTCCCGATCGGCGCGATGCTGGCTGGACCCAAGGTCGCAGAGACCATGCAGTTCGGTGCGCATGGCACCACCTTCGGCGGCAATCCGCTGGCTGCAGCAGTGGCGCGCGTGGCGCTGCGCAAGCTGGCGTCGCCGCAGATCGCCGAGAACGTGGCGCGGCAGTCGGCGGCGTTAAGCGCCGGTCTGGAGGCGCTCAACGCCGAGTTCGGCCTGTTCGCGCAGATTCGTGGGCGCGGGCTGATGCTGGGCGCGGTGCTGGCACCGGCGCATGCCGGTCAGGCGGGCGCGATCCTCGATCTGGCCGCCAAGCACGGCTTGCTGCTGTTGCAGGCCGGGCCGGATGTGCTGCGCTTTGTGCCGGCGCTCAATCTCACCGATGCCGAACTGGCCGACGGCCTGGCGCGCCTGCATCTGGCGATCGCCGAGTACGTCGCGCAGAAATGATCGATACCTGCGTGTTCTACGCCATCGTGGCCGGCACCGCGCCGGCCAGCGTGGTGTGGGAAGACGTGCAGGTCGTCGCGTTTGTCGATCTGCGCCAGCCCGTGCCGGGGCATGTGCTGGTGGTGCCGCGTGTGCATGCGCCGCAACTGCACGATCTTGACGAGGACAGCGCTGCGCAGTTGATGCGTGTTGCGCATCGCGTGGTGTGCGCAATGCAGCAGTGCTGGGCGCCGGCCGGCAGCAACCTGTGGCAGTCCAACGGCGTGGCGGGTGGGCAGGAAGTGCCGCATGTGCATCTGCATGTGCAGCCACGGCGGGATGGGGATGGGTTGTTGAGGTTTTATCCGGAGGGTGTGCCGTTGCCTGCATCGCGCGATCTGCTGGACGCTCTGGCGACGCAGTTGCGTGGAGTGTTGGAGCCTGGACGCGAGTGACTGGCGGCGCTTTGTAGAGAGTGGATGTCCGCATCGTTCTTCCCCAGGCGCGTTCTGTCGAGTTGAGGGACGTCGGTCGTGCCCTCACCCCAACCCCTCTCCCGCAAGCGGGAGAGGGGCTTGACTGCGGCGATCGATGCTTGTCTTCCCCGCGTCTTGCCTTCTTCGTGTCTTGCCTTCCCCTGCATGCGGGGGAAGGTGCCCGAAGGGCGGATGGGGGCATCGGTCACCGCCGGGTGATCAGGGCAGTGGCGGGAGAGGGGCATGCCGATGCGCTGAATGCTGCAGGTCGTGTCAGGTGTGCCGTCGCTGGTGATCGCGCTCCTGCGATGCTTTTCGATTCCCGATTCCCGATTCCCGATTCCCGATTCCCGCCGCTCACGCCACCCCATACCGCTTCAACACACGTCGCAAGCCACCTGCATCGCGCACCGTCTCTGCATGCAGTCCGGCCGTGCGTGCGCCGCGCACGTTGACGAACAGGTCGTCGATAAACAACGTCCGCGACGCAATCGCATCGAGTTGCGCAAGCGCGCGCAGATAGACCTGCACATCGGGTTTGCGTCCGCCCAGCGCGCCGCTGCACAATACCCGGCCGTTCAATCGCGGGAACAGTGTCGGCACGATCCGCTCGATCGCCTCGGTCATCAGTGGCCCATTGTTGGTGAGCACCGCCACCGCGGTCGTTGCCGACACCGCCAGCACCTGCGCCACGATCGCCGGGTCGACGCGGCAGGCGGCCACGCGCGTATCGATCCAGGTAGCGCGATCGATCGGGTGCCCCAGCCCCGCGCTCAACTGCGCCAGATAGGCCTGCGTGTCGATCGTGCCGGTGTCGTAGGCGCGCTCCAGACCCTGTTCGAACAGCACCTGGTGCACGCGCTGGGAGCTGCATGCCGCTGCAGTGGCGAGTGCGGCCAGACGCCGCGGCCGCGCGTAGCTGGCGAGCACGCCATCGAAGTCGAGCAACAGCAGGGACGGCGAGGGAAGCGGCATAGGTGTGCTCGCGATGCGGCCCGGCAGCGTTGTCGATCCGCTGCGGCATGGCAAGTGGGCGGGAGCTCGTAGGAGCGGGTGCGTCCGGATGGGTGGGGCTATTACCTATTCATAGTTTTGAATTCGGCAGAAACCTACCCACCCAGGCAGACCCCACCCTCCGCATGAGGCATGCGGCGGAACCGCGCTGGTTATGGTCGCTTCACGCCGCATCAGCGGTGTCAGCCGGTCCTGGGAGGGGGCCGATCACTCAGTACGTACACTCCAGGGGTCGATTGCATGCCTAAGCGCTTCAAAACCGATCAACTGGCGGTCTCGGTCGCCGCCATTCTCACCGCCGCCACGCGTCGCCGCACGCTCACCTCGATGGCCGTGTTGCTAGCTGGCGCGCACAGCCTGCCAGGCCTGGCCCAGGAAGCGCGTACCCTGGATGCGGTCAGTGTGGTCGGTACCGGCTCCACGCGCACCACGGCATCCATTTCCGCCGACGAGATCCAGGCACAGGTGCCCGGCGTGGCGCCGCAGCAGTTACTGGCGAGCCTGCCGGGCGTGAACGTGCAGACCACCGACCCATTCGGGTTGTACGAATTCGGCGACTCGATGACCATTCGCGGCTTTTCCGCCAATCAGATCGGCGTGACGCTGGATGGCATTCCGATCGAAACCTTCGACACCCGCGAAGGCGGGCCGATCACGCGTTATGTGTCCAGCGAAAATCTGCTCGACGTCACCGTGTCGGCCGGCTCGGGCGACGTCACCCAGCCCTCCTATCACGCACTGGGCGGTGCGATCCGCTACACCAGTCTGCCGCCCAGAGGCGGCGATACCTGGAGCGGCAACGCGACCCAGACCATCGGCTCCAACGATCTGGTGCGGAGCTTCGTGCGTCTGGATACGCCGGATTGGTGGGAGGGCGGCCCCAGTGCCTACCTTTCCGCATCGCGCACGCAGGGCGGGGTGTGGGACATGGAGCCGGCCACGCAGAAGAGCGACCACTTCGAAGCCAGGATCCGCCAGGCCTGGGACGTCGGCAGCCTGACCCTGGGCTGGATCTACAACAACCGCAAGGACTACGACGTGCAGTCGTACAACTCCGACGGTTCGGTGTCGTGGGATATCAAGGAACGCATCACCGGCAATCCGGAAGTGGACGCCGAGCATTACAGCGAATGGCAGAACGGCCGGCGCGATTCGCTGCTCAGCCTGCACGGCGACTTCCTGTTCAACGATGCGATCGGCTTCACCTTCACCGGCTACTATGAAAACAAGCATGGCTATGGCGTCGGCGGTACCCCGCCGAGCACGGCCACTGGCCTGTACAACGACGCCATTGCCGGTACGCCCGGGCGCACCGATATCGCCATCAACGATCCGCAGATCCTCGATGCCAACGGCAATGTCACCCGCGTCGGTGCGATGACCCGGCGCGAAGAGCTCCTGGGCGGCGATCGCTATGGTGCGACCACGGCGGTGTCGTGGGAGACCGAACACAACAAGCTCGAAGTCGGCGCGTGGTACGAGAGCTACGATTTCGACCAGGTGCGCCCGCTGTACAACCTGGACCCGGCCACCGGCGGGTTGCTCAAGAACGCCTTGCCGGTCGTCATTTACTACGACAACCATTTCTCCACCGAAGTGAAGCAGCTCTACATCAAGGACACGCTGCGCCTGCTCGATGACCGGCTCACCATGGAGTTCGGCGCCAAGGGACTGGACGTCAAACGCGATTACAACGGCATCGCCAATCTCGATGACTTCAACGTCGGTGCGCGGCGCGATGTCACCATCAAGAACAGCGACTGGTTCCAGCCGCAGGTGGGTGCCAGCTTCCAGCTCGCCGACGGTGTGCAGGTGTTCGCCAACTACGCGGAAAACTTCAGCTCCGCGCCGCGCCTGGCACTGACCTCGGGCGCGTTCAATCCGGATATCGCGCCGGAAGAATCGACCAATATCGACATCGGTATCCGTGCCGAATCGACGCAGTGGAGCGGTTATCTCGCGGCCTACAAGATCGATTACGCGAACCGCATCATCGCCCTCACCGACCCGGACCCGCTGGTGGTCGCGCCCACCGTCTACGCCAACGTCGGCGACGTACAGACCTATGGCGCGGAACTATCCGGCATGTGGAAGCCGGCGCCGGGCTGGCGATTGGGGGCATCGCTGACCTGGAACACATCCGAATTCCAGGACAACTACTTCGGCCCGGTCAGCGGCAACCTGGTGCAGGTGAAAGGCAACGACGTGCCGGATTCACCCAAGGTGATGTTCAGCGTCAACGGCGGGTGGGAAGGCGAGCATTTCTTCGCCAACCTCGATACCAAGTACACCGGCAAACGCTACGGCGACACGCTCAACACCGATCAGGTCGATGCCACCTTCATCGTCAATGGCAGTGTCGGCTATCAGGGCGATGACACCGGCTTTCTCGCCGGTGGACGGCTGCAGGTGTCGGTCTACAACCTGTTCGACAAGGACGATGCGATCGGTGCGGTATTCCCCAACGAAAGCTCCGGCTCCTATCAGCTGGTCGCACCGCGCCAACTGTTCGCCAGCCTGTCCTACAAGTTCTGAGGCGGTGATGCGGCCGGCATCGTTGCCGGCCGCATACGAGTTTGTCAGTCGCTCTTGATCCATGACATGCAAGGACAACGCGTTGATGCAAGGCAATCACTCTGGGGCGATGACACGGCGACAATTGCTGGCGCGCATCGGCATGACCGCTGGCGGCGCAATGATGTATCAGGTGATGAGCAGCCTGGGCATGGCGGCCGAATCCAACTTCAAGGGGCCGTTGCAACTGGACGGCGACCCGAAAGGCGCCTCGGTGCTGATTCTGGGCGCCGGGTTGGCCGGCATGGCTGCCGCCTTCGAGCTGCGCAAGGCCGGGTATCGCGTGCAATTGCTCGAATACAACGATCGCCCCGGTGGCCGTAACTGGACACTGCGCGGCGGCGATCGCTATACCGAGCTTGGCGGGGCGACCCAGCACTGTCAGTTCGACGATGGGCTGTATCTCAATCCCGGCCCGTGGCGCATTCCGCATCACCACAAGGCGGTGCTGAGTTACTGCAAGCAGTTCGGCGTGGCGCTGGAAGCGTTCAACCAGGTCAACTTCAACGCGCTGCTGCATAGCCAGAAAGGCTTCGGCGGCAAGCCGCAACGGTTTCGCGCGATCGATGCCGACTACAAGGGGCACGTGTCCGAGCTGTTGGCCAAGTGCACGCAGCAACACGCACTCGACAAGAGCGTCAGTCGCCAAGACCAGGAAATCTTGCTCGAATCGCTTCGCAACTGGGGCGCACTCGACCACAACTTCGGCTACGTCAAAGGCAAGGAAAGCAGCGAACGGCGCGGATTTGCGCGCTATCCCGGCGGTGGTCTATCGGGCAAGCCGGAATTTTCCGATCCTTTCAACGTGCAGGATGTGCTGCGTTCGCGGCTGTGGACCACCCTGGCCGCAGGCAACAACTACGAAATGCAGACCAGCATGTTTCAGCCGGTGGGCGGCATGGATCAGATCGGCAAGGCGTTCGCGCGCCAGCTCGGCGATAGCATCACCTACAACGCCAAGGTCACCAAGATCGACCAGGACAGCAGCGGCGTGCGTGTGTCCTGGCAGGACGCCGCACGCGGCGGCGAGGAACGCACCGCCAGTGCCGATTGGTGCATCTGCACGATTCCCTTGTCGGTGCTCAGCCGCATTCCGGTGACCGCCAGCGACGCGATGACCACCGCGATCGGCCAGGTGCCATACGCGGCATCGGTCAAGGTGGGCCTGCAATTCAAGCGCCGCTTCTGGGAAGAGGACGAAGCCATCTATGGCGGCATCAGCTACACCGATCTGCCGATCACCTTGATCAGCTATCCCAGCACCAACTATCACAGCCCAGGCAAAGGCGTGCTGCTTGGCGCCTATGTGTGGGGGCTGGATGCCTACCAGTTCACCTCGATGACGCCGGAGCAGCGCGTGCGCAAGGCGGTCGAATACGGCACGCAATTGCATCCGCAATATCCACGCGAATTCGAGAACGGCGTTTCGGTCGGCTGGCACCGCGTGCCGTTCACGCATGGCTGCTTCGGCATGTGGAGCGAGCAGGCACGTGCCGAGCACTACACGCCGCTGTGCCAGATCGACGGCCGCCTGGCGTTGGCAGGCGAGCATGTGTCCTACATCCCGGCCTGGCAGGAAGGCGCGATTCTGTCCGCGCACGATGTCGTGGACCGACTGCATCGCAAGGTACTTGCCGGAGGAGCCCGCGCATGAGCCTGTTGTCACGATGGGCCATCGCCGCTTTCGTGGTGGCGCTTGCAGGGTTGCTGCTGCCACCGGGGATGTACGAGGCGCAGGCGCAGAGTTCCGATGCCACGCAGCTGTTTCCGCAGCAGGGTTTTGCCAAGGCGTCCGGCAAGGATGTCTATCAGGCGATCTGCCAGGGCTGTCACATGTCGGCCGGCAACGGTGCGCACGGTGCGGGCGAATATCCCGCGCTTGCCGGCAATCCCAAACTGGCCGCCGCGCCCTATGTGACCATGATGGTGCTCGACGGGCATGCCGGCATGCCCGGCTTTGGCGACATGCTCGACGACCGCCAGGTGGCCGAGGTGGTGAGCTACGTGCGCACCCACTTCGGCAACGATCACGCCGATGCCGTCACCGTTGACGACGTCAAATTGCTGCGCCACTGATTTCCACTCATGCAAGGAGTTGCCATGTTTCGTCCACTGACGTCTGTTCTCACTGCCGCGATGTTGTGGTCCGCCTGCCTGACCGCCGCGCATGCTGCCGAGGTGATCCGTCACAAGATTCCCAATAGCGATTTCCCCATCGCTGCCGCCGTGGAGATTCCCGCCGGCAAGGCCACCGTCTACGTCAGCGGCAAGGTGCCGGCCGTGGTGGATACCAGCGCGCCGAAAGACTCGGCTGCCGCCTATGGCGACACCAAGGCGCAGACGGTGAGCGTGTTGAATCAAGTCAGGCAGCAACTCGCTGCAATCGGTTTGGGGATGGGAGACGTGGTGAAGATGCAGGTGTTTCTGGTCGGCGATCCGGCACTGGGCGGCAAGATGGATTTCAACGGGTTCATGGAGGGCTATCGCCAGTTCTTCGGCACCAAGGAGCAGCCCAATCTGCCGGCGCGTTCCGCGTTCCAGATCGCTGCATTGGGCAATCCGCTGTATCGGGTGGAAATTGAAGTGGTCGCTGTTCGTCCTTGAATCGGCGTTGCCGTCCTGTTGGAGGTTGTGATGAAAACTGCTCTTTCGCGCCGCATGTTTCTGCGTGATTCCGCCCTGTTTGCCGGTGCTGCCGGCGCCAGTGCCCTGCCGCTGCTGGCCAATGCGGCCGAGCGTGCCGCCGCTGCCGTGCCGACAGCGGCAAGCGCGTTGTCGCCGGTGATGATCGGTTCCAACGAATTTCCCGATGGTCCGTCGCCCGCTGCGTTGCAGGCCATTGCGCAGATTGCGCCACGAGGCGGGCGTTACCTGCGCGATGTGCAGATGGAACTGATGAATACCCTGGCTGCCGAACTCAAGTTGCCGGTGAATCATCTGATGGCCTATGCCGGTTCCACCGAACCGCTGGACTACACGATGCTGGCGTTCACCTCGCCCAGTGCCGCGCTCGTCACCGCCGATCCCACCTACGAATCCGGCTGGCGTGCCGCCACCCGCAATGGCGCCAAGCTCATCAAGGTGCCGCTGCGCAAGGACTTCTCGCACGACGTGCAGGCGATGTGCGCGGCCGATGCCAGCCCCGGCGTGATCTACATCTGCAATCCCAACAATCCCACCGGTTCGGTGACCGCCCGCAAGGATCTGGATTACGCCCTGGCGCACAAGCCCAAGGGAAGCGTGCTGGTGGTGGACGAGGCCTATATCCACTTTGCGCAAAGCACCCGCAGCGTGGTGGACATGGTTGCCGCAGGCGAGGACGTCGTGGTGTTGCGCACGTTCTCCAAACTCTACGGCATGGCCGGCATGCGTCTGGGCTATGCGGCCGCACGCCCGGACCTGTTGGCCAAGCTCATGTTCTACAGCGTCAACAGCTTGCCGGTGACTGCAGTCGCTGCCGGGCTGGCGAGCTTGCGCGACCCGGCACTGGTGCCGCAGCGCCGCGCCCGCACTGCCGCCACGCGCAAGGACGTCATGGATTTTCTCGCCAAGCAGGGCTATGCCTGCACCGCGTCGGAGAGCAACTGCTTCATGGTCGATGTAAAGCGCCCTGCCGCAGGATTCAAGGACGACATGGCCACCCATGGCGTGTTCATCGGTCGTAGCTGGCCGGTGTGGCCGACCTGGTCGCGGATCACGGTGGGCACCGAGGCGGAGATGGCGCGCTTCAAGCAGGCGTTCGTGCAGGTGATGGCCGGCAAGCGCGGCCCGTTGCCGTTGTCGGAAGCCACGGCCGATGCGCATGATCCGATGGATGCTTTTTTCCGTTACGCGTGAGGCGTTACCCTGATCGCACCGGCACGTGCACACGCGTCGGTGCGGGCAGGCGCGCCGCGCGTTGCGCATTCTTTATCGCAGGAGTGTTCCTTTGAAATTGTTTTCGATGTTTGCCGTGGTTGGCCTGGTGCTGATGGCGCCTTCGGCATGGGCGCGGACGTGTGCGGTGACCATCACCGGCAACGATCAGATGAAGTTCGACCAGAGCGCGATCAAACTGGCACCCGACTGCACGCAGGTGGACCTCACACTCAAGCACTCCGGCAAGATGGCGGCCACAGTGATGGGCCACAACTGGGTGCTAACCAAGTCTGCCGATTTCCAGGCGGTCGCCAATGCCGGCGTGCGCTCGACCATCGCCGACAGTTATCTGCCCAAGGCCGATGCCCGGGTGATCGCGCATACCAAGGTCATCGGCGGCGGCGACAGCACCACCGTGAGCTTTCCGACCAGCAAGCTGAGCAAGGGCGGCGACTACACGTTCTTCTGCTCGTTCCCCGGCCACTGGGCGATGATGAAAGGCACGCTGAGCTTTGGTTGATGGCGTGCGATGCGCCCATCGCTGGCACCGCAACTGAGAGGGGCGCATCTCCTGTCTCGAGGACGGGATGCGCGCGTTCAGTTCGGTGACGGCGGTTCCGGTCCGTCCTGCGCATCCGCGGCACGCAATAGCCCACGCTGCAGCGCCTGCGCCAGCGCGCTTTCGCGGCTGCGCGCGTCGAGCTTGCGGTACAGATTCTTCAGATGGAATTTGACCGTGTTTTCCGATAGGTGCAGGCAGCGTGCGATCTGTTTGTTGGAGTAGCCGCGTGCCAGTTGCGCGAGGACTTCCAGTTCGCGTTCGCTGAAGATGTCGTTGGCTGGCTCATCTTCGCCGCTGAGGCGTTCGAGCAGCGACTGGATGGTGAGTGCACGCGTGGTACCGCCAACGGTGTGCGGGTCGTGCTGGCGGAGCGAGCGCAGCATGGCCTTTGCGGGTAGGCCGAGTTCGACAATTGCCTGCCAGCTCTGCGTCAGCGCCACATGTTCCAGCGCGCTATAGAGATGCGGCAGCGCAGCGAGCAGTTCGCCACGTTGCTGCAGCACCAGGGCGATGCGCGCGCGGGTGCGGGCGAGGTGGCACAGATTGTCGTTGGCGAGGCAGGCTTGTTCGATCTGGCCCAGGATGGTCAGCGCGGCGCTGCTGCGTCCGGCCAGGCGATGCCAGCGGGCCAGCGCAAATCCCATCGCCGCACGATCGCGCCAGCGATGCGGCGAACGTAGCGTATGCGCCAAACCGGATTCGCCACCGGTCCGTGCGATCAGGACATCGATGGCGGCATTGCCGGGATGTTCCAGCAGCAGCATCAGGCGCCATGCCGCCGCCAGCTCCGACAGCCGTGTCAGCTTGCGCCCATGGGCGATCTGCTCGACGTGTTCGAGCACCGCCAATGCGCTGCGCCCGCTGTGATCGCGTAGGCGTTCCAGGCCCAGCGCCGTGTCGTAGCCGGCTGCCAGCACATCGATGCCGCCGTCGTGTTGCTCCAGCAATTCCAGCGCCGGATGCAGCAGGTCGGCGGCATCGTCGTGGTGGCCGCGTTCGTAGTGCAGCTGTGCCAGCAGGCAGTTGCCGGCGGCCTCCAGCACGCGGTCCAGCTGCGGCGTGCGCCTGCACCAGTTCAATGCCTGTTGGTAACAGGTTTCGGCATCGCCGAGCCGGCCGCGATAGAAGAAGCTCTGGCCCAACGACAGCAGTGCCTGGCTGGCGCCCAGATCGCTGCCGCCACGATGCATCGCGTCGCGTGCATTGACTGCATAGCGTTCTGCAGTCGCAAAGGCGCCCTGTGCCATGGCCGTGTTGGCGCAGATGCACAGCAGCATGCCGCGGCCCAGATGGTCGTCCTCGTCCAGTGCGCTTGCCTGCGCGGCGATCTGGGTCAGGCCGTGCGGATTGGCGCAGATTTCGTCCAGACGATCGCGCAGCAGCGCCACCACCACGGTGTAGTCGCGCTGCAACGGCTCGCGCAGCGCAGCGGGAAAGTCGCGAAAGCGTTCCAGCAACACGCGTGCGTGACTGAATTCGCCGAGCCTGATGTGCAGGTGCGCCTGGGTGAGATTCAGTGCTGGCGTGTCGCGGATGATGCGGTGTTCGAAGTGGCGCAGCAGCGCGCGGACTGCGTGGGTGCCGTGGGTCAATAACAATTGCCAGGTGCCTGCGCGGGCGATGTAGCTGGCAGCCAGGTCGCCACAATCGCCACGCGCGGCATGCCGTACCGCCTCGGCCAGATGCTGGTGATCGCCGAACCAGCGTGCGGCGCGCTGATGCAGCTGCGTGGCCTGGCCGGGATGTTCGCGGTCGAGCAGCTGCTGCAGGAAGTCGGCAAACAGCGGGTGATAGCGAAACCACTCGCGTTCCTCGTCCAACGGCACCAGCAGCCCGTGGAAATGTTCCAGCCGCGCCAGCAGGCGTCCGCTATCGGTACGCTGGCGCACCGCATCGGCCAGCGAGGCGTTGACGCGCTCCAGCGGGCTGGTACGCAACAGCAGGTCGCGCGTGTCGGCATCCAGGTCGTTGACCACCTGTTCGGCCAGATATGCCGCAATCTGCGCGCTGCGGCCGGAAAACCGCGCGGCAACTTCCTGCTGACGTTGCGCGCCGCCTTCCAGCCACAGCCGTGCCAGATGCAGCGCAACCGGCCAGCCCTCGGTGTAGCGCAGCAATGCGTCCACCACCGGTGGCGGTATCTGCGGCCCGAGCAATGCCTGCGCTTCGTGCGCGTCCAGCGCCAGTTGCGCGCTGCCGACGCGGCTGAGTTGCGCCTGCAGATCCAGGCGCGCCAGCGGCAGCGCCGGCACCCGTCGGGTGGCGAGCAGCAGATGCAGCTGCCCACCACTGTGTTCGATCAGACGCAACACCAGTTCGTCGACAAGGCCGCTGCCGAGCCGGTCGTAATCATCGAGAATCACGCTGATGCGGCGTGGCGCGGCACGCAGTGCGCGGATCAACACGGTCACCGCTTCGCGCGGGTCCTGGTCGCGGTTGTGCAGCACCGTCGCGCAGAGCGCGGGATCTGCGCCCGCGTTCTGGATGGCCAGTGCGAAATGGCCGAGGAAGCGCGCCGCGTCCGCATCCTCTTCATCCAGCGACAGCCACGCCGCTGCGCCGTGTTCGCGTGCAAGCAACCGCGCATGCCACTGCGCCAGCAGCGTGGTCTTGCCGAAGCCCGGTGGCGCCAGCAGCAGGGTGAGCGGCTGCGCCTGTGCTTGAGCCAGCGCGGCCAGCAACGCCTCGCGCACCACCACACCGGGACGCGGCAAGGGTGGCTCGAGCTTGCTGGCAAGCAGCCAATCGGGAAGGGCGGATTCGCGCGGCGGTGACGGGCGCGGGGTGAGCAACGCAACAGGCTTGAGCATGAGGCGAGGGCGGCCGTGTAAAGCGTCGACAGCGTGTCGGCTCGACACGCTGCACAACGGAGTGAAACAGCGGCAACGGCCAGTGCGTCGCCGTGACGGCGACAACGGCGGATCGGCTGCTTCGAAGGGTCCCCACCCATGCCCATCCGTGGACACCTTACAGAAAGGTATGACAGCGACAAGACAAAAGCAAAGCCTAATGGCCGTTGTCAGCTGTCTTGGGCGCGATCGATGATGCGAGGTGTGCGCAAGATCAAGGAAAGGTCGCGTCCGCCTGGCGCGTGCGTGGCGGGCTGCGAATGAACTGCCGGTCCTGGACGCGGCACTTCTGCCTGCCTGCCGGCCGCCGCACCTGCGCAGAGGCAGGTGCCCGCACCGCCAACGGCGTTTGCAGCAGTGCCGGCGTTCAAGACGTTGCCGTTGCGGTGGCTAGCCCGTGCTATTCAGGCTTGCGGCGCACGGGCATGAATGCGCTTCAGCGCGCCACTTCCGCAAACGCTTCGCGCGCTGCCGCCAGCGTGGCTTCGATCACCGATGCGTCGTGGGCGCTGGACATGAAGCCGGCCTCGTATGCCGACGGCGCCAGATACACGCCCCGCTGCAGCATCGCGTGGAAGAAGCGATTGAAGGTGGTGATGTCGCAGGCGGTGGCCTGCGCGTAGCTCTCCACGATCTCGTCGGTGAAGAACAGCCCGAACATGCCGCCGACCTGGTTGGTGGTGACCGCGATGCCGGCGGCATGGGCGGCATCTTCCAGGCCTTCGCACAGCACACTGGTGGCCTCGCTCAGGCGCGCGTGGAAGCCCGGCTCCTGCACCAGCTCCAGCATTGCCAGGCCGGCCGCCATGGCGACCGGATTGCCGGACAAGGTGCCGGCCTGGTAGATCGGGCCGGCAGGAGCGATCTGTTCCATCAAGTCGCGTCGGCCGCCATAGGCGCCCACCGGCATGCCGCCACCGATGATCTTGCCGAAGGTGCTCAGGTCCGGTGTTACCCCGTAGTGCGCCTGCGCGCCGCCGAGCGCGACGCGGAAGCCGGTCATCACCTCGTCGAAGATCAGCAGCGCGCCATGTCGCGTGCACAGCGTGCGCAGGTGCTGCAGATAGCCGGCCTGCGGCGGAATGCAGTTGGCGTTGCCCACCACCGGTTCGATGATCACCGCCGCCACGTCGGCGCCGATCTCGTCGAACATGGCGGTGGCGCCTTCGAAGTCGTTGAAGCTGAGCGTGGCGGTCAGTTCGCTCAGGCCGGCCGGCACGCCCGGCGAGGTCGGCACGCCCAGGGTCAGCATGCCGCTGCCGGCCTTGACCAGGAACGAGTCGCCGTGGCCGTGGTAACAGCCTTCGAACTTGATGATGCGGTTACGCCCGGTGGCGCCGCGCGCCAGCCGCACTGCCGACAACGTGGCTTCGGTGCCGGAGTTGACCATGCGCACCATCTCGCAGGAGGGCACCAGCCGATTGATGGTCTGCGCCATGGTGACCTCGGCCGCGCAGGGCGCGCCGAACGACAGGCCGTCCCGAATCGCACGCTCCACCGCCTCGCGTACCGCTGGGTGGTTATGACCGGCGATCATCGGGCCCCATGAGCCCACGTAGTCGATGTAGCGGTTGTCGTCCACGTCGTACAGATACGGGCCATCGGCGCGCGCCACGAAGAACGGCTCGCCGCCGACCGACTTGAATGCACGCACCGGCGAGTTGACGCCGCCGGGCAGCAAGGTCTGCGCCTGGGTAAAGAGGGCGTGGGAGCGGGAGTGGTTCATGCGCGCAGATCCTTGAGTGGTGCCGAGAGTGGTGCCGATGGGGGGACGTCGATGCCCGTTGCCGGGCACCGCGTTGACCATTGTCAGGCCTGGGGGGCTCTGCGCCTACCCACCAGGTGGCCGCCTACCCGTCGGAGCGCCCGGGTAGGGCCGGGCGGCTGCCTATGATCAAGCGCGACGTGATCGATGGTCGGGCATGCGGCGGCTTTGGGCATGACGTCATGGCCCGCAGTTATTGGCGCCCTGCCGCAGATCTTCACAGAGTGTGATTCCGGTAGCCGTTGGCGCCGTTCAATTTCTAGTCGCCTTGCCGACAGTGACAGACTTGGGGAGAAAGCATGAACCGTAGTATCCAGAAGCGTGCCTTGGCGTTGGCGCTGGTCGTGGCAATCGGCAGCGCGCAGGCGCAGTCCACCACCGGCAGCATCGTCGGCAGCGTGGGGCAGGGCAGCGGCACCAGCGTGCTGGTGGAAAACAACAGCGGCTTCGCCCGCGAGGTGCCGGTGGATGCGCGCGGCCGCTACACCGCCGGCAATCTGCCGCTGGGCACCTACAAGGTGACGGTCAAGCGCGATGGCGCGGTGGTGGAAACCCGCGAAAATGTCGCCATCACCGTCGGCGCCAACACCGATGTGTCCTTCGCTGCGGCGTCGGCAAGCGGCGTGCAGACGCTGGACAGCGTCACCGTCAATGCCGCCAGCCTGGCCAGCATCGACGTCAGCAGCGTGGACACCCGCACCGTGGTCACCGCCGAACAGCTGGCGCAACTGCCGCTGGGCCGCACTGCCGAAGCCATCGCGCTGCTGGCGCCGGGCGTGGTGGTCAACAGCGGCGGCTTCGACAACGGCCCGCTCGGCGGCTCGCTGCCCAGCTTCGGCGGTTCGGCCGCCAGCGAAAACGCCTATTACCTCAACGGCTTCAACACTACCGCGATCAGCAACAACCTGGGCGGTCTGACCTTGCCGTACGGGGCCATCGACCAGCAGGAAATCTTCACCGGTGGCTACGGCGCGCAGTTCGGCCGTTCCAACGGCGGTGTGATCAACCAGATCGGCAAGCGCGGCACCAACGAATGGAAGTTCGGCGCCGCCACCATCTGGGAGCCGAACGGTCTGAAGGCCAACCAGCGCGATATTTACTGGCGCCCGGACAGCCAGACCAGTGCGGTCAACAACGCCGCCTACAGCTACGCGCGTGCCGCCAATGGGCTGTATCAGCCGCAGAGCGCGGCCGAAGCCAGCCAGACCACTTATAGCGCCTATGTCGGTGGCCCGATCATTCAGGACAAGCTGTTTTTCTTCCTGGCTGCCGAACAAGTGGATTCGGACGGTGTGCGGGTGGCGTCCAATCGCGATTCCGACAATGGCCGTACCGGCGGCCTCACCAACTACGACTACAAGCAGAAGCGCTGGTACGCAAAGGTGGACTGGAACATCACCGACAATCACCTGATCGAGGTGACCGGTGCCAGCGACGAGGCCGAAACCAGCGGCTCCATCTACCGTTACAACTATGTCGACCGCGAGCGCGGCAGCTACTTCACCGACGAGTCCACCTGGAAAACCGGGCCGACGTTGTTTACCGGCAAGTACACCGGCTACATCGGCGACAACCTCACCGTGACCGCGCTGTACGGCAAGATGACCACGCCCGATGAACTGACACCCTTCAACTACGACGCGGCAGGTGGCCCGGTCATCAATAGCGCCGCCTTGCAGAACCCGGCCTACACCGGTGGTACGCAGCGCATCGGCAACCAGTTGGTCACGTCGGTCAGCTCGCCGGATCGCGAGTACAAAAAAGACAATCAGCGCCTGAATCTTGAATGGCGTATCGGCCGCCACACGCTCAACTTCGGTATCGACAACCAGAAATCCGAAGGTGTCGATGTCGGCTCGGTGCTATCCGGCCCAGGCTATGCATGGACCTACGGCCGCACCAACGATCCCAACGGGCTGGCGACCGGCGGCCTGGTCAGCCAGTCGGCCAACGAAGCCGGCGGCATCGGTGCGCCGAGCCCCGGTCTGGTCGATCCTGTCAACGGATCGAGCGGCTATTACGTGGTGCGCAACATCAACACCAGCCTGTATTCCTACGAAGCCAAGCAACGCGCCTACTACATCGAAGACAAGTGGCAGGTCACCGACAACGTGCTGCTGAGCATCGGCCTGCGCAAGGACGAGTTCACCAACTACACCCCGTTCGGCGATCCCTACATCGAAGTGGATAACGCCTGGGCACCGCGTTTGGGTTTCAGTTGGGACGTCAACGGCGATTCCAGCCTGAAGGTGTTCGGCAACGTCGGTCGTTACTATCTGGGCCTGCCGTTGTCGGCAGTGAGCCTGTTCACCCCGGCCACCACCACCGATACCTACTTCACCTACAGCGGCATCAACGCCGATGGCACGCCGGTCCTGGCGCAGCAGCTGGGTTCGGCAGTGTCGGCCAACTCGCGCTTCGGCCGTATCGCCGATGTGCGCACCGCGGTGGTCAAGGACATCGAAGGCGAGAACCAGGACGAAGTGATCCTGGGCTTCACCAAGCAACTGGACACCGGCTGGGTGCTGGGCGTGCGCGGTACCCATCGCCGCCTCAATGCCGGCATCGACGACCAGAACTACGACGTCTCCAACACCGCGCTGATCGACGCCGCTGCGGCGCAAGGCGTGACCATCGACTTCTCGCAAGTGGCCGGTGCATCGCTGATCAATCCCGGCCAGACCAATACCTGGGGCGTGATCGGCACCGACGGACAGTTCCATGAGGTGTCGGTCAGCCGTGAGGCGGCGGGCTTCCCCAAGTTCAAGCGCAATTACTCGGCGGTGGAGTTCAACTTGGAGCGCCCGTTCGACGGCAAGTGGTACGCCAAGGTCAACTACGTCTGGTCGCATAGCTACGGCACCACCGAAGGCCAGGTGCGCTCGGACCTGTGGCGTACTGGCGGTGCGCTGGGCAGTTACCAGGGCCAGGCCTCGGTGTCGACGACGCAGAGCTGGGACCATGCGGCGTTGATGGAGCACTTCAACGGCGATCAATCCAACGATCACCGCCACCAGCTCAAGCTGTTCGGCTTCTATCAGTTCACTCCGCAATGGGGCGCCTCGGCCAACTTCAGCCTGATCTCGGGCGCGCCGCATAACTGCCTGGGCAACTACTACGGCGATACCTACAGCGGCCGCGACCCGGCCGGCTACGGCGGCAGTGCGATCACCGGTGGGCCGTACCACTACTGCTACAACCCGGAAACCGGCACCGGCAGTGCATCGCCTCCGGGCTCGCAGGGACGGCTTGGCTGGATCGCCCAGCTCGACATGGGGGTGACCTACAAGCCGGCGTTCGCCGACGGCAAGCTGGCAGTGCGCTTCGATGTGTTCAACATCACCAACGAGCAGACCGCGACCAATATCTATCCTTTCTCGCAGCTGCCCGACAACACCACCAACCCGCTGTGGGACCAGGTCGTGGCCTACCAGGCACCGCGCTCGGGCCGGGTGACGTTGAGCTACGACTTCTAATTGCGTTAGGCGACGGAGTCACAACCAGCAGCGACGCGTGATGCCACGCGTCGCTGCTTTTTCTGGGGTGATGGGGCTCTAACCAGCTTCAATCGTCTGAATAAGACGCGCGATAAGACACGCGACCCGCGCGACTTTTTTTACCGGGTCACGACCAACCTTCTGGTTCGGCGAGGGCAGCGCGTCCTCGGCCCACTGAGCTGTTGCCTGCATCTATCCGACGCGACGACTCGATCATTCGGTTGTCCTGGGTGGGGTGGATGATGCGGATAGATCACTTGCAGAGCGGTTGATCTGCGGTTTGGCTGCAGGGTCCTTGCCCGCCTACCATCGCGGGACACGCTGCAAGTACGTCCTTGTAAGCTCTTACGCGGCATCCATGCCGCGTAAGGTCCCGCGACGGTAGGCGGGCAAGGACCAGTCGAGAGTGTCGGTGTGCATGGTGCAAGCAGTGCATGACGTGCTTCTAGTTCGTCAGCTAGCGTGTTCTGCGAGCCATGCCAGCAAGCCTACGCAACTTGCGAGGCAGCCAGCTTTTGATCCGGCTACCGACCAACGTCCTGGTGCGGTGTCCTCACCGATTGCGGGACCGTGTGGCGGCATGGATGCCGCCACCGAGCCTCCATGGACGGATTCACGGCGTGTCCCGCGAGCGGTGAGGGCACCGCGCCCTCGACTAACCAAGCTTTTGACCTGAGCTTCCGACTGCATCAAACATCGCTACGACTCGAAATCTTGATGGTCTTGCGTCTGGCGTTTTGGACAGCACGTGTCGAGGGCAACGCTGTCGTCTGCCAGCAGCGCTACTGCGCAAACCCGGCCCGATATGCCTGCACTGCTGCGAGCGGGTCCGGCGCGGCGTACACGCCACTAACCACTGCAACCAACTCGGCACCTGCTGCAACCAACTCGGGCACCTGCGCAGCCGCGATGCCGCCAATCGCCACCCGTGGCACTCCCAGTTTTCCAGCTTGCTGTAGCAACGCAGGCGTGGCGCGACGCGTCGTCACCTTGGTCGTGGTCGGGAAAAACGCACCGAAGGCCACATAGCTGGCACCTGCGGCAGCTGCGGCGCGGGCGCGAGCGATCTCGTCGTAGCATGACACCCCGATGATCGCCTGCGGCCCCAGCAGCGCGCGTGCCGCCGCTACCTCGCCATCGTCTTCGCCCAGATGCACGCCGTGCGCGCCGACCTGCGCTGCCAGCTGCGCATCGTCGTTGATGATCAGCGGCACGCCGTGGGCGGCGCAGGCCTCGCGCAGGGCGGTCGCCTGCTGCAGCCGTAGCGCGGCGTCGGCGTGCTTGTTGCGGTATTGCAGCCAGGTGATGCACGGCAACAGCGGCGCGGTACGCGCAAGCAGGCGCTGCGTATCGGCATCGTCGGGGGTGATCAGGTAGACGCCGCGGGCGTCTTGCAGCTGGAGCATGGCAGCGCTTCCGGAAGCGGTGGGTGGGATGGGACAATGCAGCCCCACCGTTGCGTGACCGCGATTATCCAATGAGCGACACATCCACCACCACCTACCGCACCTGGATGTGCGTGGTCTGCGGATTTCTCTACCACGAGGCCGACGGCATCCCCGAAGAAGGCATCGCGCCAGGGACCAGCTGGCAAGACGTTCCCGAGACCTGGACCTGCCCGGATTGCGGCGTGACCAAGGACGACTTCGAGATGGTCGAGATCGACTGACGGAATACTGTTGAAAAAGTCTTATTGATCTTATCTCTGGAGAGTAATGGAATTAATCTCCTTTGATTGAGCGTCTTATTTGTGAAAGTTGCAAGCCAAATTTAACAAGCGTAGCCTCCATGGGCGGCCCGCGATGGCTGCCAGAGTCTTCATTATTTTTGGTTGCTGATGTGTTGGCAGTGCTATCCCTGGTGCCGGGCGCAGCATCTCAGCTGTCTATAGGAGCCAATGCACAGAGCGCTATGGCGCAGCCAAACGGGACGATGACAGCTCAGGCAAGCTGCCCTTGCAGTGCACAAGTCGTCTAAAGTGATGCAAATTATAATATATAAGTTATATATGGTGCGAACGGTGAATATATAACCTCTTATCAGGTGCCCAGCTCTCCTCAGGGTCAACCTCGATAAGGGTATTGCGCCTTCTTGTTAGCAGCAGTCAGTGCGCCCGCGCGCGCTGACTGTTCAACTCGACCAGATGCTCGTGCAGATTGGCCGCATCCTTCGCACCCGGGTTGAGCAGCAGATAGCGCGACAGGTCGTGCCGGGCACCATTGCGATGGCCCAGGTGCAGATACGCCATGCCGCGATCGCGCAGCGCTTCAGGCTGATCCGGCACCAGCTTCAGGATGCGGTCGGCGCTGCGTGCGGCGCGGTCCCACTGTTCGGCATCGGCATACACACCGTGCAGATTGCGCAGGATGCGGATCAGGATCGCGCGATGTGGTGCCGGATCCAGGATCTGCGCCAGCGCGCGATCGTCGGGAATTTCGCCCCCCAGATGCGGGCGTGCACGTTCGCGTAGTTCATCCACACCCAGCGGGCGGCCGCCGTTGAACGGGTCCATCACCAGCACGCCATCGTCCACCGGCAGGCGCACCAGAAAATGCCCGGGAAACGACACCCCCGCCAGCGGAATGCCCAGCCGGCGCGCCACTTCGATCTGCACCATCGCCAGCGAGATCGGGTTGCCCAGCCGGCGCTCGAATACCTGGTTGAGGTAGCTGTTGCGCGGGTCGTAGTACTCGTCGTGATTGCCCGAGTAGCCCAATTCATCGAACAGGTAGCGATTGACTGCGGCCATCTTCAACGGCCATAGATCGATTGCCTCCACCTCGCGGCGCAGATGTTCGACGTGGCTCTGCACCAGCGTGTCATACAACTCGGCATCCAGCTGCGGATATTCGTCGCGCGCGATCAGTAGCGCGGTGGACATCAACGGCACCGCATCGTCGTCCAGGCTGGCGAGCGCGGTCCAATGGGGAAGTGGGAGCATGTCGACCATGCTGCCAAGAGTGTCGGCAAGCGGCGCAGGGTTCAAGTCCGGTACTTCCTGACAGCGCGCCTGCGGATGAGAATTACTTGAGGGTCGGGATGTCCGGGCTGAAGGTCAGTGTGGCGCCATCTTGCAGGTTGAGCTTGGCCGCCTCGCCGGCATTGAGCTCCAGCACATAACGTGCCGGGCGCTTGCTCGGGTAGGGCGGGCAGGCATCCCCGGCCGAGCATGGAGGCACGTCGCGCTGCTGCGACACCAGCCGGCGTTCATTATCGAAATACAGGATGTCCAGTGCGATCTTGGTGTTCTTCATCCAGTACGCCAGCGGCTCCTGGCGGTCGTGAATGAACAGCATGCCGCGATCGGCGTCCATCGCATCGCGGAACATCAACCCTTGCGCACGGTCGGCATCGTTCTGCGCCAGCTCCACCGCATAGCGGCTGCCGGCCAACTCCACCCATGAACCGTTGGCGGCGCAGCCGCCCAGCAGGAGCAGGCAGGCAAGGACGAGGAAGCGAACATGGCGCATGTGGCATACCAACTGGGCAGGGATGGCGCACCTTCTGCCAAGCGCCGCCTGTGCGTCAAGCCGCCAACGCGCATTCACCTGCAGTGTCTGGAGCGCCGGATAGGCGCGGCCGCTAGCCGCGCCTGCCGACGGAACGGGCCCGCACCTGCGCCCGCGACCGGATAGATCAGATCACGCGCGGCGGTTCGCCGCCGACGATCACCACATCGGCCGGGCGACGCGCGAACAGGCCCACACAGACCACGCCGGGAATCTGGTTCAAGTTGCGCTCCAGCGCCACCGGGTCGGTGATCTGCAGGTTGTGCACGTCCAGCACCACATTGCCGTTATCGGTGACCACGCCGTCGCGCCACACCGGCTGGCCGCCGGTGAGCGCCAGGATCTGGCGGGCGACCAGGCTGCGCGCCATCGGAATCACCTCGACCGGCAGCGGAAAGCCGCCCAGCACCGGCACCTGCTTGCTCGGGTCCACGATGCAGATGAAGCGCTCGCTGGCCTCGGCGATGATCTTCTCGCGCGTCAGCGCCGCGCCGCCGCCCTTGATCAGACAGCGGTTCGGGTCGCACTCGTCGGCGCCGTCCACATACAGCGACAGATTGCCGGTGTGGTTGAGATCCAGTACCTCGATGCCGTGCTGGCGCAGGCGCACGGTGCTCTGCTCGGAACTGGAGACCGCCCCCTTGATGCGATGGCCGATGCGGCCCAACGCGTCGATGAAATAGGCCACCGTCGAACCGGTGCCGACACCGACGATCATGCCGTCTTCCACATAATCGATTGCCTTCTCGGCGGCCAGGCGTTTTGCTTCGGACATTGATAAGTGCTCGGAATTGGTGATTGGTGATTTGGGATTTGATAAGAGCGGTGCAAAGCGGGCGGCGGGCATCGAGCGAATCCCCAATCCCCAATCTCGGCTATTCCATTGCTATAAGCAGCTTCCACTGGGCGGCAGTCACCGGCAGGATCGACAGCCGGTTGCCGCGTGCGATCAGCGGGAAACCTTCGCCCAGCGCATCGGCGTGCTGCTTGATCTCATCCAGCGAAATCGTGCGTTGGAGTTTACGCTCGAACGCCACGTCCACCAGCATCCAGCGCGGATCTTCGCGGCTGGCCTTGGGATCGTGGTAATCAGACTTGGGGTCGAACTGGGTGTCGTCCGGATACGCCGCGCTCGCGACCTTGGCGATGCCGACGATGCCGGGCACCTTGCAGTTGGAATGATAGAAAAACACGCCGTCGCCGACCTGCATGCCGTCGCGCATGAAATTGCGCGCCTGGTAGTTGCGCACGCCGTTCCACGGCTCGGTGCCGACGCGTTGCAGATCATCGATGGAAAACGTGTCCGGCTCGGACTTCATCAACCAGTAGCGCTTGCGGGCAGTCATACGGAAACGGCGTCGTCTTTCAGGAAGGTGGCGTGTTCGGTACAGAGGGCGTCCACCGCCACATCCCAGGATTCGGTGGGCAAGGCGGGCACCTGCTGCGCGGCGAAGCCGACGCCGACCAGCCACGGCGGCGGCGCCTGGCGATGCCGGAACGCGAAGCTGCGATCATACCAGCCGCCTCCCATGCCCAGCCGCCGACACTGCGCATCGAATCCGGTCAGCGGGGTAATCACCAACGCCATTTCCTCCGGTGCGAGCGTATCGGCGCGGTCAACGTCCGGTTCGGGAATGCCATAGCGATTGCTGACCAGGCTCTGGCCCGGACGCCACGGCGCAAAGCGCAATACGCGCCCGTCCAGCACCGGCAGGCAATACCGCACGCCGTGCGGCAGGCTTAGCTGCCAGCGATGTAGCGCGATTTCGCCATCCATCGCCCAGTAACCGGCCACCGCGCCAGTCTGCGGCGCAAACGGCAGCGCCAGCAGGCGCTCGGCCAAGGCATCGGCGGCCGCCAGTCGCTGCGCCGCCGGCAGGCTGCGGCGCAGTGCGCGCAGCTGTTGACGTAGCGCATCTCGGTGGTCGGTCATTGGTTTCTCGCAGCGAGGAGAAGGGCGCTCATTGTCGGTGGCGGACGTGCGTGTGCCTAGCGGCGGTATTGAGGCTAGGCGTGTCGATGCCTGCATCGCGGTGTGGCGGGGAGCGGTGTCAAAATGGTGCGGGGCGCATTCGCTGGCGGCAGGCGATCCGCATCGCCCACGAGCGTTGCGCGGCGGATGAGGTATGACTGTAGAGCCCCATGCGTCAGCGCCGCGGTGTGGCCACCGGTTCGCTTTCAACACGAACCCGTGCGTAACGCTGCCAGGTGGTGTCTGCGCGCGCAGTCGTGGCGGAGACGGCGCGTCGATGCCACACGTGCCCTGCGTAGCAGGCTCATGCTAGCCAGCTGATGGACCGCCACGTCGCCCGTTCGGACGTCATGCGCATGGCGGCGTTCTGCAGGCGCGACGTATCGGCAACGCAAAAAGAAACGACGCCCGAAGGCGCCGTTTCAGATTTGCATTCTCCGCCATGAACGATGCGGGCGAAACGACCTTGAACCCGGGGTTCAAGTGGGGACGTTGTGAGGCCATCGGGCTTCCCGCTACAAGGCGGACTTGCACTCCCGGCTTCGTCGCGCCCCCGTGGTCGTAATTAAGGGACAAGGCGAATGTTTTGCACGCTGTCGTTTACAGCAGAGAACGCAGGTGAAGTATAGACCTCTGCTGCGCGATGGCTAGCCCATTCGTCGGCCAGCCGGTTTGAAGATTCATCTTTGCGATGGCAATGCGACGTACGCCTCAACGCGGCGTGTCGGCAACGCTGTCCAGGCGACGATTCAAGTTGTCCAGCGTGTTTGCCAGCTCACGCTCGTAGAGCGCCTGCTGCTCGCGCAGTTGCTGCAATTCGTGCGCCAGATTCAGCGCCGCCAGCACTGCGACGCGATCCACCGCCGCCATGCGATTGCTGCCACGAATCTCGCGCATGCGCAGATCCAGCAGCCGTGCGGCGGCGGTGAGGCTCTCGCGTTCGTCTGCGGTGACGCCGACCGTGTATTCACGATCCAGAATACGGACACTGACCGGCTCGTTGCTGCTCACGTGTGCTGCTCCAGTGACTTCAATCGCACGATCATCGCTTCCACCCGCGAGCGCGCCTGCTCGTTCTTGGTCAGCAGTTGCGCGCGTTCGCCGATCAACTGCTCCTGCTGGTGACGCAGGCTGCGGTTCTCGTCGGTCAACCGTTGAGTGCGCTCGACCAACGCCTCCACGCGGGCGGCAAGTGCGCGGAGTTGGGTGAGGGCGGCGGCGTTGTCCATGCGCTCACGATAGGGGCGCGTGCGCGCGCCGGTCAAGCATCCGGTCATCGCCCGCTTACCTGCCGTCAGGCCAATCCCGACAAGGCTCGCCGACGGCTGCTGCGGGCCGGTGGCGTGCCCGTGGAACGCAGCATGGAACGTGACGGTAGCAGCCGAATCAGGAGGCCTTGATACACTGGCCAGTCTGATCGCCGGTGCATGCGCCGGCCCCTCTGCCCTTAGCCTGGATGATTCGATGGATCTGCCCGACGTAACCGCTGTGCAAACTGAAAGTCGTCAGCTCGCGCTGGCGTCCTCCGCAGCGGAATTGCATGGCGGGCTGTGCGGGTGGCTCTCCGGTGGCGGCGCCGACAGCGGCGACTGGCTGGCGCGCATCCTGGCCGACACCGTGCAGGTGGCGCCTGCCCAGGGCGGCGCGCTGGACCAGATGCGGCAGGCCACCGTGGCGCAACTGGAAGACCGCGATTTCGCCTTCGACCTGTTGCTGGTCGAAGACGGCGCACCGCTGCCGGAACGTACCGATGCCTTGTTCGACTGGTGTCGCGCCTTTCTCGGCGGCTTTGGCCTGGCTGCGCAGCAGCGCCCGGTACTGACCGAAGAAGGCGAAGAAGCGCTGCAGGACCTGGCCCGCCTGGCGCAGGCCTCCAGCGACGATTTCGATGCCGCCGACGAAGACGACACCGCGCTGGCGGAAATCGAGGAGTTCGTGCGCGTGGCGGTGTTGTTGCTGCATGGCGATTGCGTGATGGGGCCGCGTTTCCGTCAACGTTTGAACTGACCGCACCCGCCATGAAAAAGCTCACCGGGATCGGCGCGGCCGAATACGCGCGTCGGCGCAAGCAGCTGATGCAGATGGCCGGCGATCAAGCAATTCTGATCCTGCCGGCCGCACCCGAGCGGGTGCGCAGCCACGACACCCATTACCCGTACCGGCAGGATTCGGATTTCTGGTATCTGAGCGGCTTCCCCGAGCCGGAAGCGGTGTTGGTGCTGGTGCCCGGGCGCAAGCATGGCGAGGCGATCCTGTTCTGCCGCGAGCGCGATGCCGAGCGCGAAGCCTGGGACGGCCCGCGCGAGGGCCAGGAAGGTGCGGTGGAGCGCTACGGCATGGACGATGCGTATCCCATCGACGATGTGGACGAGATCCTGCCGGGCCTGCTGGAAGGGCGCAGCCGCGTGTACTACCACTTCGGGCGCGATGTCGATTTCGATCTCAAGTTGATCGGCTGGCTCAAGCGGGTCCGCGAGCAGGTGCGGCACGGCGCGCAGCCGCCACATGAATTTCTCGAACTCGGACATCTGCTGCACGAGCAACGGCTGTTCAAGTCGCGCGACGAGATCGCGTTGATGCAGCAGGCCGCCGATATCAGCGTGCGTGCGCATCGCGCCGCGATGCGGCTGGCGCGACCGGGCGTGCATGAGTACGAACTGCAGGCCGAGGTGGAGCGCGAGTTCCGCGCTGCCGATGGGTGGCCGGCGTACGGCAGCATCGTCGGCACCGGCAGCAATGCCTGCGTGCTGCACTACCGCGCCAACAACGCGCGCAGCCGCGATGGCGAGCTGGTGCTGATCGATGCCGGCGCCGAATACCGCGGCTATGCGGCCGATATCACCCGCACCTTTCCGGTCAACGGTCGCTTCACTCAGGCGCAGCGTGCGCTGCACGATCTGGTCGGTGCTGCGCAGGCTGCCGCACTCGCGCAGGCGCGCCCTGGCGTAGCGTACGAAGCCGGGCATCTGGCCGCAGTGGAAACCTTGACCGACGGATTGCTGCGCCTGGGGCTGCTCAAGGGCAAGCTGGAGCGCAATATCGCCGACGGCCATTACAAGCGCTTTTATCGGCACAAGACCGGCCACTGGCTGGGCCTGGATGTGCACGATGTGGGCGACTACCGGCTGGCGGGCGATTCGCGCCTGCTCGAACCCGGCATGGTGTTCACCATCGAACCGGGCCTGTACATTTCCGCCGACGACACCACGGTGGAAGCCAGGTGGCGCGGTATCGGGATCCGCACCGAAGACAACGTGCTGATCACCGCCGAGGGCCATCGCGTGCTGACCGATGCGCTGGCGCGTAGCGCCGATGAGATCGAAGCGGAGATGGCCGGCGCCATCGCGTGACGCGCCTGGCGCGGTGACAAGCAGGGTGATCGCCCGTTTGCCGACCTGGGCTGCACGTCATGGCGGTATCCGATAGACACCACGTGCGCGTGGCAGCGCTGTTTCCAGTACCGGGCGCAGGTGTCTGAGGCCGCGTCCTGGTGGGTCGTCACTGCGTGCGGCGCGGCGCATCCCGTGCCGCGTCGGTTACTGGCCGAGCTGTGGTGTTTGCGTGCGCTCGGGCTGCTGGACCTGTTCGCCTGGTGCCGCAAGTTGCTGCGCGCGCGCGAACGACTGTTCTTCCGGGGTATTGAGTGCCTGTTCGGTCTTCATGTGCGCGCGCAGATGCGCCGGGTTGGCCGGATCGCCTTGCACGACGAACACATTTTCGCCGCCATGCACGCCGCGATTGTTGGCCTCGCTCATCAATACGTGGTCCACGCGCGACAGGCCGCCTTCCTTTGCCAGCGGCAACAGGGCCGCGGTCAGCCGCGCACTGGTCTGGTCGGGCGCGCGCCCATGGGCGGCATCGATCGCGTGCACGCCGCGTTCGATCTGCTGATACAGCGTGTGGTCGGGATGCGAGGGCTGGCGTGGATCGTTCATGGCAGTGCTCCGTGTCTGTGCGTCATCACTCATGGGGCGGCAAACACCGGGCGGGTCAGGTTTTCCGGGGCGCCATCGGTGCACACCACCTCGTCTTCGATGCGGATGCCGCCGTAGGGTTTGAACTGCTCCAGGCGCTGCCAGTCGATGCTGGCGGCGTGGCCGTTCTTCTTCACTTCGTCCAGCAGCATGTCGATGAAGTACACGCCCGGCTCGATGGTGACCACCATGCCCGGTTCCAGCACGCGGGTCAGCCGCAGGTACGGATGGCCGGTGGGGCGCTCGATACGGCCGCCGCGATCGTTGGCGGCGAAGCCGGCCACATCGTGGACCTGCAGGCCGATCAGATGGCCCAGCCCGTGCGGGAAGAATGCGGCGCTGACGCCGGTGGCGAGCGCGGCTTCCGGCGACACGGTGAGGATGCCGACGTCCTTGAGGATGCCCATCAGCGACAGGTGCGCATCCACATGCAGTTGCTTGTAGTCCACGCCTGCACGCACGCTCTCGCCCATGCGCTGTTGCGCGGCATCGACCGCGTCGATCAGTGCCTGGAAATCGCTGCCGGTGTCGGCTGCGTAGGTGCGGGTGATATCGCTGGCGTAGCCATAGGCCGACGCGCCGGCGTCGATCAAGAAGCTGCGCAGCGGTTGCGGCGGCTGCTGGCCGAGTTCGGTGTAGTGCAGCACCGCGCCATGTTCGTTGAGCGCGATGATGTTGCCGTACGGCAGCTCGTTGGCATCCTGGCCGACGGCCGCGCAATAGGCCATGTGGATGCCGAATTCGCTCTGGCCGGCACGGAAGGCCGCTTCGGCGGCGCGATGGCCGCGTACGGCCAACTGCTGGGCGATGCGCATCAGGGTGAGTTCGTACGGCGTCTTGAAGGCGCGCTGGTAGTCCAGGTAATCGATCACCGGCTGCGGATTGTTCGGGACATAGGCGCCGAGGGTGCTGTTCGGCTCACCCACGATGGCGCAGCGCTCGATCTGCTTGGGCAGCAGCGCCAAGGCCGCGTCCGGGGTGCGGATGATGTGGATGTCGCAATGCTCCACCCACCAGCCGCTGGGCGCATCGGGGACCACATGCCAGTAGTCGAACGGCTGGTAGAAAATCACCGTCGGGCGCTTGCCCGGCGTGTAGATCAGCCAGCTGTTGGGCACGCGCGTCAGCGGCACCCAGGCCTTGAACTGCGGGTTGACCGCATACGGGTAGTCGCGGTCGTCGAACACCTGGTAGTGCGCGGTACCGCTGGGGATCACCAGGTGATCGAAGCCGCCGCGCTGCAGCGCCTGGTCGGCGCGCGCGGTCAGCGTGCGCAGGTGGTCGGAATACAGGTGGCTCAGGCGGGGCTGGGTCATGCGGGACTCGATCGGCAATGCAAAGGCAATGCCCGATTTTGCCGCAATCAACGTTGCGATGCTGTTGGTCAGCCGAGCATGTGTTCTTCGGCGATCCAGGCGCGCAGGCGTCGTCGGTGCGGCTCGGACATGGTCAGAAAACGAAAACCGGCCCAGGCCTGACCGGGGGCATGGGCGGCTTCGGTCCACAGCAGGTGGACGCCGACGTCGATGTCGGTGGCCCGGCCGATGCGCTCGGGCAGGCTGAAGCGCAATTGATACAGGGCATCGTCATGCAAGCGAACCGAAGCCAACAGCAGCATGCCGGTTTCCGAGACGTTGCCGACCCGGCCGATCTGCGCCTCGTTGAGCACATCGGTGACCGGGACCAGGTCGGTCGGCTGGCGGCGCGGCGCGCGACGGGTGTCCTGGATCATGGGTGAGCCTCAGCAACAGGGGATTGCCCGGCCAGGCTGCGCAGCGCGCGCACCGTGGCATGCCAGGCGCGATCGATCGGCCGCGATTTTTCTTCGACCAGCAAGCGCGCCTGTCCGGTGGTCATCAGCCGCGAGAGGTTGTCGAGCGACTGCTCGCCGACCTTCTGCCCCCGCTGATTGACGAACAGCGCGTGTCCAGTCATCGGGCTGTACCAGGACAAGCGTTGCCGGCGCAGATCGCCCTGCTGGTTGATCACGAATTCGAACCAGCTGCCGAACGGCAGATTGCGCAGCTGCGTGTGGCAGGCCTCCTCGGCCGGCGTACGCGGCGTGGCGGCCTGCCTGCGCGGGACGTCATCGCCCTGGTCGCCCAGGCGGGTGCGTGCCTTGAGCTTGGCGGCCAGTTCGGTGCGCGAGGTCACCTCGTCTTCGCCTCCGGGCGTGGACAGGCGCCGTGCGATCGCCGCTGCTTCGTCGTGGTGATAGCCGACCTGCAGCAGTGCGGTTTCGACATTGGCGCCCAGCGCGGTGTCGGTGGGCTGCCCCTTGCTGCGGCAGGTGACCTCGGCGATGCGTGCGGTCAGTGCCTGGCGTTCGTCCCATTCGGGCGATTGTTCGCCTTGCCGCAACAGCGTGAGCGTCAGCACGTCCGACCATGCCTGGCGCAGCAGCGCCTGCACAAAACGCGGCGGCGCGTTGTCTTCGCACAACTGTTCGATGCGGTCCTCGGCCTGTTGCTTGGCCGACTCCAGCCGCTCCTTGCCGCGTGCAGCGTCGACGTGGCGGCGCTCGGCGACCTCGGCCTTGCGTGCAAGCGCGCGCAGGTGGGTCTGGATATCGTCGTTGGCGGCAGCGAACACCGCTTCGTCGCCCTGATAGTCGTGGATGATCTTGTCGACCGCGCTGCCCAGCTTGTGCAGCAGCTGCGGATCCACATCGTCCTCGCCCAGCCACACCGCCCCCGATTCGGCCACGGTATTGAGCAGTTCGCGTACCGGATGCTGGTCGCGCACGAAGAAATGCGGGTCGGCCAACGCGGCGCGCACCACCGGCACCTGCAACTTGGTGAGCAGGGTTTGCGCCGGTGTCTGGTCGCGCACTTCGCGCTGCATTTGCGCGTAGAGCAGGCCGAGCAGGTCGAAGGTGTCGGCATCGTGCTGCGGCAGTGCCGCGTCCGGGCCGTGCCGGGCGCGCAGCAGCTCCAGCACCTGGCGCTGCACCGCATCGATGCCCGATGGCTGCGAGGCGGCGGCCTGCACCTGCTGCAGGCTGACCAGCGCGTCGCTGACGGCGCTCTTGGGCACTTCGGCGACAGCGTCCTGGCCAGCAGCGAACGGATAGGAGCCTTGCGCAGAGAGCGCAGCCAGGGACATTGCAGGCGCGGCGGCGCTGCCTGAATGTGCTCCGATACCGCCAGCGGCTTGCGATCGACGTACGGACGACAACAGGCTGCCGAGTGCCTGTGCCGCGTCGTCCAGTGCCGGTGTCGCCGAGTGCCCCGGTGGCGACACGGACAGCGCCATGGGTGCGTCGGACCGATGCTGCAGCGCGCCCTGCCATCCGCCCTCCACGGGCTGGCCACTCCAGGTGGTCGCGGGGCGCTCGCTATGCGGCGTGGCGATGGCTTTGCTGGCCGCCGGGGTGTCATGGGCATGGGGGGCATTGGACGATGCCGCCGGCGCTCGCCGTGTCTGCACGTGCGTGGGCCTGACAAGATAGGGGTGATAAATCAGGCCCGGCAGGATGCCCTCCTGCGCCAGTAGGCCGTTGGCGCGCTCGAACAGATCGCCCAGGCGATCGAACACCTGGCGCTCGAACACCCTGTACAGCGTGAGTTGCCCGTCCAGGCTCAGTCCCAGCGCCTCGCCACAGTGCCGCAGCATGCGGCATAGCGCGTAAGGCCCGAGCGGTAGCTCTTCCAGTTCGAATTCCGGCACCGCACCGATCACCGCCAGCCGCTGCGCCAGCAGTTGCAAGGCATCGGCCCGGCGCGAGGTCTCGCGGCGGGCGATCTCGCTCAGCACGATGTCGCGGTCGATATCGGTGTCTTCCACCAGCGTCAGCGTCAATATCTGCGGTTGCGCGGGGGCAGGGGGCAGTGCGGTCTTGGAAGGGCGCTGCCGCACATCGGCCAGCGCCTGCGCCAGCTGTTGCAGGAATGCCTGCGGAAACCGGTCGATGTGATCGCGCAGGCCACGCATCTGCGCGTAGGTCTCGGCCTGGAGTTGGCTGGTACGTGCGTGTTCGGCCTGCTGCAGCAACTCGCGTTCCAGCTCGACGATGGTCAGCCGCAATGGGCCGCTGAGCGTCTGCACGCAGTGCGCATGCACGGCCGCAAGCAGGCGGCGGCCGCGCGCGGACACTGCCGCATCGGCGATTGGGCCGCTGAGCGCGGGTTGCAGGGAAGAGGCGAGAGTGGACATCCGGGAGGCGGGCTCGGGTCGAAGCGTGAGCTATGTAGCATGTTTTCCCCTCAATCAGCGACTGCACCGGCACCGACGGCGGGTTGCGCCAGGGCTGCGTGGGCACGCTGCAGCAGGGCCGGCGCCGCAATCGGCCAGGTCTGCGCCTACCTTCGTCGCCTGGGCGCGTGCGGCGCCTGACGCGCTGCGGCTGCGGATTTCAGGCCAGAAACAGCTCGACCACATCGTTGGTGAAGCGGCGGCCCAGCTCGGTCGGCACGATGCGACCATCCCGCTCGGTCATCCAGCCCTGCGCAATCGCCCGCGCCACGGGCAGATCGAGAGTGGAAGCCGCCAGGCCGGTGCAGGCCTCGAAATCGCTCAGCCGGAAGCCTTCGTGCAGGCGCAACAGATTGAGCATGTATTCGAACGGCAGCCGTTCGCGCGGCACGATTTCGTCGCCGCCGATCGACGCCGCGCGACCGGCGCTGGCTAGATAACTCTGCGGATGCTTGTGCTTCCAACGGCGCAAGACCTGCTGCCCGGCACCGGAACTGATCTTGCCGTGCGCACCGGCGCCGATGCCCAGGTAATCGCCGAAGCGCCAGTAATTGAGGTTGTGCGCGCACTGCCGCCCCGGTTTGGCGTAGGCGCTGACTTCGTACTGCGCATAGCCGGCGTCGGCGAGCAGCGCTTGGCAATGTTCCTGGATGTCCCAGGCCGCATCGTCATCGGGAATGCCCTTGGGCGGCCGCGCGAAGAACACCGTGTTCGGCTCCAGCGTGAGCTGGTAATGCGACAGGTGGGTGGGCTGCAGCGCGAAGGCGCGCTCAAGATCGTGCTCGGCCTGCGCCAGGGTCTGCTCGGGCAGCGCGTACATCAGGTCGATATTGAAATTGTCGTAGCCGGCATCCTGCGCCAGCTTGATCGCACGCTCGGCCTCGGCGCTGTCGTGGATGCGACCGAGCCGTTGCAGCGCCACGTCGTCGAAGGTCTGCACGCCGAAGCTCAAACGGTTCACCCCCGCGGCGCGATAGCCATCGAAGCGGCCATGTTCTGCGGTGCCCGGATTGGTTTCCAGGGTGATTTCCAGATTCGGCGCAAAGCGCAGTCGCGCTGCTGCCGCTTGCAGGAATCGATCGATCGCCTCGGGCGGAAACAGGCTCGGCGTGCCGCCGCCGAAGAACACCGAATGCACCACGCGTCCCCACACCAGCGGCAAATCGTTGTCCAGATCGCGGATCAACGCATCCACGTACTCCTCGAACGGCAGCACGCCCTTGGCCGCATGCGAATTGAAATCGCAGTACGGGCATTTGCGCACGCACCAGGGCAGGTGCACGTACAGCGACAACGGGGGCGGAATCAGGTCGGGCACTGCATCAGGCCATCGTTCACAGCGACAGGGCGTGCAGCTTGTGCTGCAACGTGGCCAACGCCACCGCCCGGTGACTCAGCCGATTCTTCAACGCGGTCTCCATTTCCGCAGCGGTCAGGCCATGCACCGGGTCCAGAAACACCGGGTTGTAGCCAAAGCCGCCATCGCCGCGCGGTTCGGTGGTGATCATCCCTTCCCAGCTGCCCTCGGCGATCAGCGGTTGCGGATCTTCCGGGTGACGCAGCAGCACGATCACCGCGTAAAACCGCGCGCTGCGGCGCTCGGCCGGCACGGCGCGCATGGCGTCGAGCAACTTGGCGTTGTTGGCCTGTGCGTCGGTCGGGCTGCCGGCGTAGCGCGCGCTGTACAAGCCGGGCGCGCCGCCGAGTGCATCGACGATCAGGCCGGAGTCGTCGGCCAGTGCCGGCAGGCCGGTGACCGCGCTGGCATGGCGCGCCTTGATCAAGGCGTTCTCGACGAAGGTCAGGCCGGTTTCCGGCACGTCTTCGACACCCAGTTCGCCCTGCGCCACGATGCGCAGCGGCAGTTCTGCGAGCATGGCACGGAGTTCTTCCAGTTTGCCGGCGTTGCCGCTGGCCAGGACCAGTTGTTTCATTGCTTGGGCTCCAGCAGATCCCACTTGGTGCCGTACAGGTCGCGGAATACAGCGACCGTGCCGTACGGCTCCTCGCGCGGGGTTTCCAGAAATTCCACGCCGAACGCCTGCATGGCCGCGTGGTCGCGCCAGAAGTCGTCGGTGTAGAGGAAATGATCCACCCGCCCACCGGTCTGGTCGCCGATACGTGCGTGCTGCGCGGCATCGGCTGGTTGCGCGAGTAGCAAGGCCGCGTCCTGCGCATCGCCAGGACCGATGCAGACCCAGCGTTTGCCATCGCCCAGCGCGCGGTCCTCCAGCACGGCAAAGCCGAGCGCGCCGGTATACCAGGCGATCGCGGCATCGTAGTCGGCGACCAGCAAGGTGGTCAGGGCGATGCGCCGCTTCATCCGGCCAGCGCGGCGCGTTGCAGTTCGAACAACTCGGCCACGCCCTTTTCGGCAAGGGCGAGCAGCGCGTTGAGTTCGTCGCGGCGGAATGCATGGCCTTCGGCGGTGCCTTGCAACTCGATGAACCCGCCGCCGTCATTCATCACGACATTCATGTCGGTATCGCAGTCGCTGTCTTCGGGGTAATCCAGGTCCAGCACCGGCTCGCCGCGATAAATGCCCACCGAGACCGCAGCCACTGCACCGATCAACGGATGCTTCTTGATGTCGCCGCGCTTGCGCAGCAGGTTCACCGCATCGGCCAAGGCCACATACGCGCCGGTGATGGCAGCAGTGCGGGTGCCGCCATCGGCCTGCAGCACGTCGCAGTCCAGGGTGATGGTGCGCTCGCCCAAGGCATTGCGATCGACGCAGGCGCGCAGTGCGCGGCCGATCAGGCGCTGGATTTCCAGCGTGCGCCCGCCCTGCTTGCCACGCGCGGCCTCGCGGTCGGAGCGGGTATGGGTGGAGCGCGGCAACATGCCGTATTCGGCGGTCACCCAGCCTTCGCCCTTGCCGCGGAGGAACCCCGGCACGCGGTTTTCCACGCTGGCGGTGCACAGCACGCGGGTATCGCCGAAGCTGACCAGCACCGAGCCTTCGGCGTGACGGGTGAAGGCGCGTTCGATGCGCACCGGGCGCAGCTGGTCGGCCGTGCGGCCGCTGGGACGGGAAAAGGTCATGCAATGAGTCCGGAAGTCGGGAGGTGGTCTGGGCCAGCGCGTGGCGAGGCGGTCAGCCAGCGCGGGCGGCTAGGGTACCATTCGCGCTTTGACGTCACGGGATTCACGATGATCCGAAGCATGACCGCGTTTGCTGGCGGCGAACGCATCACGCCCTGGGGCACGCTCGGTTGCGAGCTGCGCTCGGTCAATCACCGGTTTCTGGAAGTGGGCGTGCGTCTGCCCGAAGAGTTGCGCGCGCTGGAACCGATGCTGCGCGAGCGCGTGGCGGCGAAAAACAGCCGCGGCAAGCTGGATCTGACGCTGCGTCTGCGCGCGCCGGACAACGCACACACGCTGGCCGTCAACGAATCGCTGCTGCAGGAATTGGGCGCACTGGCCACGCGGCTGGACGGTGTATTTCCCAAGTTGCAGGTCGGCTTTACCGATCTGCTGCAGCTTCCCGGCGTGCTGCAGGTGCAGGATGTGGACGCGCCGGCACTACAGGCGCAGGCGCTGGCATTGCTGGACGAGGTGGTGGACAGCTTTGTCGCCGCGCGCGAGCGTGAAGGCGGCAAGCTGGCCGAGGCGATCAGCGAGCGGGTGGATGCGATCGAACGCATCGCTGCCGAGGTGCGCACCTTGATCCCCGCCATTCGCGACGGCCAGCGCGCCAAGCTGGCCGCCCGCCTGGCCGATCTGCCGCATCCGGTGGACCCGGGCCGCGCCGAGCAGGAACTGGTGCTGTGGCTGCAGAAGCTGGACGTGGACGAAGAACTCGACCGCCTCTCCAGTCACATCGCCGAGATCCGCCGCGTGCTCAAACAACGCGAGCCGGTCGGCCGTCGCCTGGACTTCCTGCTGCAGGAATTCAACCGCGAAGCCAATACGCTCGGTTCCAAGTCGGTGGACAGCCGCACGTCCAACGCCGCGGTGGATCTGAAGGTGCTGATCGACCAGATCCGCGAGCAGGTGCAGAACATCGAATAGCCGGGATTGGGGATTCGGGATGGGGCAACTGCACGCTCCTCTATCTGCGGGCTGGGTCCAATCCCGGTAGCATGTCGGCCCCGGTGGTACCGGTCCGCAGCCCGTTCGCGAATCCCGACTCCCCAAATCACGAATCCCTGACCTATGCGCGGCACCCTCTATATCGTTGCGGCTCCCTCCGGTGCCGGCAAGAGCAGCATCGTCAACGCCACGCTGGCGCGTGATCCCAAGATCGCCTTGTCGATCTCGTTCACTTCGCGCCCGCCGCGTCCGGGCGAACGGCATGCGGAGCACTACCATTTCGTCTCTGCCGACGAATTTCAGCGCATGATCGAAGCGGGCGACTTCTTCGAATATGCGCTGGTGCATGGCGACTGGAAGGGCACTGCGCGGCAGTCGGTCGAACCGCAACTGGCGGCCGGCCACGATGTGTTGCTGGAAATCGACTGGCAGGGCGCGCGTCAGGTGCGCCAGAAAGTGCCCGATGCGGTCAGCGTGTTCATCCTGCCGCCGTCGCGCCAGGCGCTGGACGAGCGCATGCGCAAGCGCGGGCAGGACAGCGAGGACGTCATGGCGCAGCGCCTGGCCGCTGCCCGCGAAGAGATGCTGCACTTCGAGGAGTTCGACTACGTCATCATCAACGAGACCTTCGACACGGCAGTGTCGGAGATGTGCGCGATCTTCACCGCCAGCCGGCTTCGGCGGCAGGCGCAACAGCAGCGGCATGCCGGCTTGATCCAGGCGTTGCTGGACTGAATGCGACACGGTCGTCCCGCGCCCGCTGCTCTGGCGCGGCGGCCGTCAGGGCAGGCAGTGTGTCGCGCGGACGGGCAGGGCGCGCATCTGCCGAGGCTGCGTGACCGCGCGCGATCGCCAATCAGCGCGCACTCAAATAGCTGATTCCAAAGGAAACTGAATGGGTGCCGGTTGCCGTGGCGCAAGGGCGGGCGTACACTCCGCCCCCTTTCCCTCATTCGATGCGCGGCCATTGCTGGTCGCCGGGAGCCCGCATGGCCCGCATTACCGTAGAAGATTGCCTGGAAGTCGTGAACAACCGTTTCGAACTGGTCATGATGGCCTCCAAGCGTGCCCGTCAGCTCGCCAACGGCGTGCAGCCGCTGATCGAGAACGCCGACGCCAGCGACAAGCCCACCGTGATGGCGCTGCGCGAAATCGCCGCACGCCGGATCGACAACGCGCTGATCGATGAAGTCGAGAAGGCCGAGCGCGAGCGCGCCGAGCGCGAAGCGCTGGAATGGGCCGCTGCCGAAGTCGTCGCCGACGAAGACATGTCCAAGAACGACGATTGATTGCCCGCATCACTGCGATCGATTTGAACAGCCCGCCTCGCGCGGGCTGTTTTCGTTTCATACCGGCTTTGCCGCGCGCAGCGCGCAAACGTTTGCCGTGACTGCGTTGCTGGCATAGTCTTCCGGGATGAACCCAGGCCCCACTGCCCAGGCGACCGTCGTGACGTCCTCGTCTTCCGACCCGGCCATCCCCGACTACGTCCTGCACCTCGAACGCGCTGCCAGCTACCTTCCCAAGGAGCAGCTGCCGATCCTGCGCCGTGCCTGGGAAGTGGGCGCCATCGCGCATGCCGGCCAGACCCGCAAGTCGGGCGAGCCCTACATCACCCATCCGGTGGCCGTGGCCGGCGTGCTCGCCGAGCTCGGGCTGGACATGGAATCGCTGATCGCCGCGATCCTGCACGACACCATCGAAGACACCCCGTTGACCCGCGCAGAGCTGGCGTCCGAATTCGGCGAAGCGGTGGCCGAGCTGGTCGATGGCGTCACCAAGCTGGACAAGCTCAAGTTCCGCGACCGTCAGGAAGCGGCGGCGGAAAGTTTCCGCAAGATGCTGCTGGCGATGTCGCGCGACCTGCGCGTGATCATGATCAAGCTCGCCGACCGCCTGCACAACATGCGCACGCTCGGCGCGCAGAGCAGCGAAGCACGCAGCCGCATCGCGCGCGAAACGCTGGAGATCTATGCGCCGATCGCCCAACGCCTGGGCATGAGCCTGATCAAGTCCGAGCTGCAGAACCTGGGCTTCCGCGCACTGTATCCGTGGCGTCATGCCATCCTCGAAAAACACATTCGCAGCCAGCCGGTGGTGCGCCGCGAGTCGATGGCGCAGGTGGAGGTGCAGTTGTCGCAGCGGCTGGCCAAGGAAGGGCTGGAACATCGGCTGGTCAGCCGCATCAAGACGCCCTGGAGCATCTATTCCAAGATGCACGAAGAGAACAAGTCCTTCGATCAGGTGATGGATGTATTCGGCTTCCGCCTGGTGGTGCGTTCGGTGGCCGATTGCTATCACGCGCTGGGCGCGGTGCATGCCACCTTCAAACCGCTGGACGGGCGCTTCCGCGATTTCATTGCGATCCCCAAGGCAAACGGCTATCAGTCGCTGCACACGGTGTTGTTCGGCCCGTACGGCTCGCCGATCGAGGTGCAGATCCGCACCGAAGAGATGGACCTGATCGCCGAACGCGGCGTGGCCGCGCACTGGACCTACAAGGTCGGCTCGGCCTCGCCCAACAGCGCGCAGAGCCGTGCGCACGACTGGATCGTGGAGCTGATCGATTCGCAGCGCGCCGCCGGCTCGTCGCTGGAGTTTCTGGACAACGTCAAGGTGGATCTGTTCCCGGACGAGGTCTATCTGTTCACGCCAAAGGGCAAGATCCTGGCGTTGCCACGCAATTCCACCGCGCTGGATTTCGCCTACGCGGTGCATACCGATGTGGGCAATCGCGCGGTGGCCTCGCGGGTGGACAAGAAGCTGGTGCCGTTGCGCACCAAGCTGGTCAGCGGGCAGGCGGTGGAGATCATCACCGCGCGCTCGGCCACGCCCAAGCCGCAGTGGCTGGAATTTGTGGTCAGCAGCAAGGCGCGTACGGCGATCCGCCACCAGCTCAAGCAACTCGAACACGAAGACGCCGTGCAGCTTGGCCACCGCATGCTCGATCGTGCGCTGGAAGCGATGGACAGCTCGCTGGAGCGGTTGCCCAAGGGCCGCCTGGATGCCTTCCTCACCGAGCATCGCTACCCGCGCCTGGAAGCCCTGCTGGCCGATGTCGCGCTGGGCAACTGGATGCCGACCCAGGCCGCACAGGCGTTGATGGCCTACGCCGAGCTGCGCGGCGGCGGGCATTCCAAGCATTCGCACGAAAAGATCCTGATCGATGGCAGCGAGCGTGGCGTGATCAGTTTCGCCAACTGTTGCCAGCCGATTCCCGGCGACGAAATCATGGGCTACCACACCGCCGGCAAGGGCATCGTGGTGCACCGGCTGGACTGCCCCAACCTGGCCGAACTGCGCAAGTCGCCCGAGCGCTGGGTGCCGATCGATTGGGATTCCGGCGTCACCGGCGATTACGACACCGCCCTGGTGGTCGAAGTGGAAAACCGCACCGGCGTGCTGGCCCAGCTTGCGGCGGCGATCGCGCAGAGCCAGTCCAATATCGAACGCGTGGATTACCTGGACCGCGATTTCAATGCGGCGGTGTTGCGTTTCAACATCCAGGTCCGCGACCGCCGCCATCTGGCCGAGGTGATGCGCCGGCTGCGGCGGTTGCATGTGGTGCAGAGCGTCGGTCGTCAGTAGCCGCCGGATGGCTGCACGCGGCGATGACGCGGAGAATCGCATCGCCTTGCCGAACACGCGGCACGGCGAGTGACTGGCTCCCAGGCCAGTGGCCTGGTGTCACAGGCTCTAGGCGATCAGCCGGTGCAAGGCGGGGTTGTCGTTGTCCTGCTTCCACACCAGGTGCAGTTCCACCGGTGTGGCGGGCGCATCGTCCTGCAACGGCAGATAGACGATGCCGGCATAGCGCAGGCCGCTGGCGCCTTCGGGCACCAGCGCCATGCCCATGCCGCCACGCACCAGCGCCAGCACCGAGTGGATCTGGCTGACGTATTGCACCGAGCGCGGCGCGATGCCACGCGCACCGAACAATTGCGCGAGCAGATCGTAGAAGTAGCGCGCTTCGTCGGGCGCGTAGTTGACCAGCGGCTGTCGGTCGAAGTCCTGCAGGCGCAGACTGCTCCGCTGCGCCAATGGCGCGTCCTCGGGGAGCGCGGCAATCAGCGGTTCGCGCGCCACGCAGCGACTGCGCAAGCCCTGTCGCTGGATCGGCGGTCGCAGCAGGCCGATGTCCAGGCGCCCGGCGTCCAGGGCGTCCAGTTGCGCCAGGCTGACCATCTCCTTGAGTTGCAGATCGACATCCGGCGCTTCGCTGCGCCAGCGTGCGATGGCCTCCGGCAAAAAACGGTAGCTGGCGCCTGCGGTGAAACCCACCGATACGCTGCCGGCATCGCCCATGCCAATGCGTCGCGCGCGCAGACCGGCGTTTTCCGCCAGGCGCAGGATCGCGCGCGCCTCGGCCAACAGGCTGCGCCCGGCCTGGGTCAGGCGCACGTGGCGGCTGTTGCGTTCGAGCAGCGGTGTACCGACGTTGTGCTCCAGCAATTGGATCTGCCGGCTCAGCGGTGGCTGGGTCATGTTCAGACGCTCGGCCGCGCGACGGAAATGCAGTTCGTCGGCAACCGCGACAAAGCAGCGTAATTGCGGCAGATCGAACATCCGGGGTTGCCTCTCAGAGCGATGATGCGGTGATCGGGTGCTGCACTCGCAGCATGTTTGCTGCGGCGGTGCAGATGAATACGCCTGCCGCAGTGTTCGCTGCCTGCGCGTGCGCCATCGCGGGCAATCACGCGGCGACAAAAAAGCCGTTGCAAAGCAGCGGCTTGCAATCGCTGCGCCGTTTCCGTGCAGGCACTGATTCAATAGAGGTATCAAACAATACGTAATTTGGTTTGGACCAGCAACGATGCGCCTTCCTAGGATCCTTCCACCCCCGCCTAGGACCCACGCATCCATGAGCAGCAGATACACACCTACCGAAATGGCCCAGGCGCTAGGCGCCGGATTGCTGTCGTTTCCGGTCACCCATTTCGACGCGGCGCTGGCCTTCGACGAGCCGGCCTACCGCAGCAACCTGGACTGGCTGTCCTCGCATCCGGCTGCGGGCCTGTTCGCCGCAGGCGGCACCGGCGAGTTGTTCTCGCTGACCCTGGACGAAGTCAACCGCGCGGTGCGCGCGGCAGTGACCCAGACCGCAGGCCGCATGCCGGTGATCGCACCGGCCGGCTACGGCACCGCGATTGCGGTCGACATGGCGCAGGCGGCCGAGCGCAACGATGCCGACGGCATCCTGTTGTTCCCGCCATACCTGACCGAGTGCGACGCAGACGGCGTGGCTGCGCATGTCGAGCGCGTCTGCAAGGCGACCAAGCTGGGCGTGATCGTCTACGGGCGTGCCAACGCCAAGCTCGACGATGTGACACTGGCGCGCGTGGCCGAGCGCTGCCCCAACCTGGTGGGCTACAAGGATGGCATCGGCGATGTGGATCGCATGACCCGCATCTATGCGCGGCTGGGCGATCGCCTGCTGTATGTCGGCGGCCTGCCGACGGCCGAAACCTTTGCATTGCCGTATCTGGAAATGGGCGTCACCACGTATTCCTCGGCCATCTTCAATTTCCTGCCGGAATGGGCACTGGCGTTCTATGCGGCGGTGCGGGCGCGCGACCACGCCACCATCTACCGCGAGCTCAACGACTTCGTGCTGCCGTACACGGTGTTGCGCAACCGGCGCGCCGGCTATGCGGTGTCCATCGTCAAGGCCGGCATGCGCGCGGTGGGCCGCCCAGCCGGGCCGGTGCGCACGCCGTTGGCCGATCTGACCGACGCCGAATCCGCCCAGCTCAAGCAACTGATCGGAGGGCGCCGCTGATGTACACGATCCTGGGTGAATCGCTGATCGGCCAGCGCAGCGTGGTCGGCGCCGGCGTTGCCTTGCAGGGCGTGGATGCCGCCAGCGGCGAGCTGCTGGCGCCGGTGTTCGGGTCGGCGACCGCGCCGGACCTGGAGCAGGCTTGCGCCCTGGCACAGGCGGCCTTCGATTCTTATCGCGAAACACCGCTGCAGGCACGGGCGCAGTTCCTGGAGACGATCGCCGACAACATCGTGGCGCTGGGCGATGCCTTGATCGAACGCGCGATGCGCGAAAGCGGCTTGCCGCGCGCACGCCTGGAAGGCGAGCGCGGACGCACCGTGGGGCAACTGCGCCTGTTCGCCAGCGTGGTGCGCGAGGGCAGCTGGCTGCAGGCGCGCATCGACCCTGCGCTGCCGCAGCGCACGCCGTTGCCGCGCGCGGACCTGCGCCAGCGCCATATCGCGCTGGGGCCGGTGGCGGTGTTCGGCGCCAGCAATTTCCCGCTGGCGTTCTCGGTGGCCGGCGGCGATACCGCTTCGGCCCTGGCAGCCGGGTGCCCGGTGGTGGTCAAGGCACATGGCGCGCATCCGGGGACCTCGGAACTGGTGGGCCGCGCGATTCAGGCCGCGGTGGCGCAATGCGGATTGCCGGAGGGCGTGTTCTCGCTGCTGTTCGACGCCGGCATCGAGATCGGCGCGCAGCTGGTGGCCGATGCGCGGATCAAGGCGGTCGGTTTCACCGGGTCGCGTGGCGGTGGCATGGCGCTGCTGCAGATCGCGGCGGCGCGCCGTGAGCCGATTCCGGTGTATGCGGAAATGAGCGCGATCAATCCGGTGTATTTGTTGCCGCACGCGCTGCAGGCGCGTGCGCAGGCATTGGGCAAGGCCTTCGTCGGCTCGCTTACGCTGGGCGCTGGCCAGTTCTGCACCAATCCCGGCCTGTTGCTGGCGATCGATTCGCCTGCGCTGGATGCCTTCATCGCCTCTGCAACGCAAGCCCTGCAACAGGTCTCGCCCGGCGTGATGCTCACTGCCGGGATCGGCCACGCTTATGCCCAGGGTGTGCAACGCCTGGTCGCGCATCCGCAGGTGACCACGCTGGCGCGTGGCGATGCGCCGGATGCGGGTCGCTGCCCGGCAGCCTTGTTTGCTACCGACGCCGATGCGTTTCTGGCCGATGAAGCGTTACAGGCCGAAGTGTTCGGCGCCTCGTCGCTGCTGGTTCGGTGCAGGGACAGCGCGCAGTTGACCGCATTGAGCGAGCAGTTGGAAGGCCAGCTCACCGCCACGCTGCACATGGATGCAGGCGATACCGCAACCGCCGCCGCGCTGCTGCCGATTCTGGAGCGCAAGGCCGGGCGCATCCTGGTCAACGACTGGCCTACCGGCGTGGAGGTTTGCCACGCGATGGTGCACGGCGGCCCGTTTCCGGCGACCTCCGATAGCCGCAGCACCTCGGTGGGCACGCTGGCGATCGACCGCTTCCTGCGGCCGGTCTGCTACCAGGATCTGCCTGCCGCGCTCATGCCCGCTGCCTTGGCCGATGGCAATTCGCTCGGGTTGTGGCGACGTGTCGACGGCGCGCTGGGCCACGACTGAGCGCGAGCGCGGCAACGATGCCTGAGGCGTGCCGGAGGAGGGTCCGGCACGCTGGCGACAGGCGCACTTTGGAGCATCGAAGCGCACTGCGCTTCCATCGTCATAGGTGAGGAACGATGATGGCTATCGACACAAAGACTGTCGGTGCAACGACAGTCGATTCAACGACGGTTCCACGCAGGCGTTATCTGATTCTGCTGATGCTGTTCGTGGTGACCACGATCAACTATGCCGATCGCGCCACCCTGTCCATCGCCGGTTCGGCCGTCCAGGACGCACTGGGCATCGACGCGCTGCAGATGGGTTTCATCTTTTCCGCGTTCGGCTGGGCCTACGTGGCCGGGCAGATTCCCGGCGGCTGGTTGCTCGATCGCTTCGGCTCGCGGCGCGTCTACGGCCTGTCGCTGCTGATCTGGTCGTTGTTCACCGCGCTGCAGGGCTTTATCGGCTGGGTGCCGGTGACCTGGGCGGTCACCACCTTGTTCGTGCTGCGCTTTCTGGTCGGCATTGCCGAAGCGCCGTCGTTCCCTGGCAATAGCCGCATCGTGGCGGCGTGGTTTCCCACCGCCGAGCGCGGCCTGGCCGCATCGATCTTCAACTCCGCGCAGTATTTCGCCACGGTGGCGTTTGCGCCGCTGATGGGCTGGCTGGTGCATGCCTGGGGGTGGGAACACGTGTTTCTGGTGATGGGTGCGGTGGGCGTATTGCTGGCCGCACTGTGGAAAAAGACGATCTTCGCGCCGCGCGAACACCCCAGGTTGTCGGCGCAGGAACTGGACTACATCCGGCGCAACGGCGCGCTGGTGGACATGGAGCAGGGCAACAGGTCCGGTAGCCAGCCCAAGGGCACGCAATGGCATTACGCCAAGCAGTTGTTGTGCAATCGCATGTTGCTGGGCGTGTACATCGGCCAGTACTGCATCACTACGCTGACGTATTTCTTCCTGACCTGGTTTCCGGTGTATCTGGTCAAGGAGCGCGGCATGTCGATCCTGGAAGCAGGTTTCGTCGCCTCGTTGCCAGCGGTGTGCGGCTTCGCCGGTGGCGTGCTGGGCGGCTATATCTCCGACCGCATGGTGCGGCGTGGCTATTCGCTGACCGTCTCGCGCAAGACGCCCATCGTGGTCGGCATGTTGATGTCGGTGACGATGATCGGCTGCAACTACGTGCAGGCCGAATGGATGGTGGTCGGTCTGATGGCGCTGGCGTTCTTCGGCAAGGGCATCGGTGCTCTCGGCTGGGCGGTGGTCGCCGACACCTCGCCCAAGGAAATCGCCGGTCTGTCCGGTGGCCTGTTCAATACCTTCGGCAACATCGCCGGCATCACCACGCCGATCGTGATCGGCTACATCGTCTCCACCACCGGCACCTTCAAGTGGGCGCTGGTGTTCGTGGGGCTCAATGCCTTGCTGGCGGTGCTGTCCTATCTGGTGGTCGTCGGCGAAATCAAGCGCGTGGAATTGAAGGCCCCGCCGGGCGGCCCATCCACGCCCGTCCCCGCACCGCTTTGACCATCTTCGGAGAATCGTGATGACTATCCATCGCTCACCTGACGGCATCGGTACCACGCCGCGCATCACCGACGTGCGCGTCGTACCGGTCGCCGGCCAGGACAGCATGCTGCTCAATCTCAGTGGCGCGCATGCGCCGTACTTCACCCGCAACGTGCTCGTCCTGCGCGATTCGTCCGGGCGCACCGGCGTAGGCGAGGTGCCTGGCGGCGATGCCATCGCCGGGCTGCTGCGCGATGCCGCTGCGCTCATTCATGGCCGCTCCATCGCCGATTACCAGCGCATCCTCAACCAGGTACGCACGGCGTTCGCCGACCGCGACAGCGCCGGGCGCGGCCTGCAGACCTTCGATCTGCGCATCACCATCCATGCGGTGACCGCCATCGAAGCGGCATTGCTCGATCTGCTTGGACAGTTTCTGGATCAACCGGTTGCCGCACTGCTCGGCGAAGGCCAGCAGCGCGATGCGGTGGATGTGCTGGGCTATCTGTTTTTCATCGGCGATCGTCGCAAGACAGTGCTGGATTATCGTGACGGCAGCAATGCCAACGATGCGTGGGAAGCGCTACGCGACCAGGAAGCATTGACGCCCGAGTCGGTGGTGCGCCTGGCCGAAGCGGCGTACGAGAAATACGGTTTTCGCGATTTCAAGCTCAAGGGCGGCGTGTTGCGCGGCGAGGATGAGATTGCCGCGATCCATGCGTTGCATGCGCGTTTTCCGCAGGCGCGCATCACCCTCGATCCCAATGGCGCCTGGTCGCTTGAGCAGGCCATCGCGCTGTGTCGTGACATGCACGGCGTGATGGCCTATGCCGAGGATCCGTGCGGCGCGCAGGATGGCTATTCAGGGCGTGAGGTGATGGCCGAATTCCGCCGCGCCACCGGCCTGCCCACGGCCACCAACATGATCGCCACCGACTGGCGGCAGATGGGCCACGCCATCCAGCTGCAGTCGGTGGATATCCCGCTGGCCGACCCGCACTTCTGGACCCTGCAAGGCTCGGTGCGGGTGGCGCAACTGTGCCGCGACTGGGGCCTGACCTGGGGCTCGCATTCCAATAACCATTTCGACATCTCGCTGGCGATGTTCACCCATGTCGCCGCCGCAGCGCCGGGGCGGGTGACCGCGATCGACACGCACTGGATCTGGCAGGACGGCCAACGCCTGACCCACACCCCGTTGCAGATCGCCGGTGGCCAGATCCAGGTGCCGGCGAAGCCCGGACTGGGTGTCGAACTCGATATGGATGCGCTGGAAGCGGCGCATCGCACCTATCAGGGACTGGGCCTCGGGGCGCGCGACGACGCGGCGGCGATGCAGGCGCTGATTCCGAACTGGAGCTTCGACAACAAGCGGCCGTGCCTGGTGCGCTAGCGCTGCCGTCGTCTACGGCGCGCCACACGCAAGGTCACCACAGCCGGAGAACGGATCAATGAAGAACATGATGGCACTCGGTAGCGCTGCGCTGCTGGCGGTCGGCGCTGCCGGGCGTGCACGTGCGCAAGCGCCGGAAGACGGGTTCTGGAATGGCGCAAGCGCCGAGCTCACCGCGCTCAATTTCTATTACAACCGTGATTTTCGCAGTGGCGACGGACAGGGCAAACGCGCCGAATGGGCGCAGGGTTTCGTCGTCGATGCCAAAAGCGGATACACCCGTGGCCCTGTCGGCGCCGGGCTGGATCTGCTCGGCATCGGCGATTTCAAGCTCGATGGCGTGCGCGCCGAAGGCGGCACCGGCCTGCTGCCCAACAACGACGATGGCACAGCGCAACACGCGCTGATGCGGGTGGCGCCCACGCTCAAACTGCGCGCCTCGCAAACCGAATTGAGGTGGGGCAGCTTCATTCCCAACGAGCCGCTGGTACGCGCCAGCATCACCCGCATCATGCCGGAGACGTTTCAAGGCGTGACGCTGGAATCCAAGGACGTGCCCAAGCTCGATCTGCTGCTCGCGCGCTTCACCAGCGCCTGGTACCGCGATGGCGATTCGCGCGTGCCGATCACCCTGACCAACAAGAATCGACGCTTCAGCGGGACGCCGGATTCGGACGCCTTCAATCTGCTCTCGGCGACTTACACGCTCGCTCCGGGCACCCAACTGCGCTATCAGGGTGGGCTGATGGAAGACGTCTATCGTCAGCAGCTCTACAACCTGATCCAGACCCACATGTTCGGCAAGGATCGTCTTCGCGTGGATCTGCGCTACTTCCGCACCGACGATATCGGCCAGTCGCGCGCGGGCCCGATCGACAACCGCATGTTCAGCACGATGGTGTCCTGGCGCAGCGGCGCCCACGAATTCGGTGCGGGATATCAAGCACTGTCCGGGCCCAGCGCCATGCCATGGCCGGGCGGCACCGATGGCAATGTCTTCAACTGGACCTTCATCAACGACTTCCTCGAACGTGGCGAGCGCAGCTGGCAACTGCGCTACAACATCGATGGCGACGGCATCGGCATTCCCGGCCTCAGCGTCATGGCGCGCTACATCAGCGGCGACAATGCACGGCCGGCGACCTACGCCGGCGAAGGCCGCGAGTGGGCGCGCGATGTGTTGACCACCTATCAGTTCCAGGGCGAGCGCTTCAAGCATCTGAGCATCATCTGGTTCAACGGGACCTTCCGCTCCAATTACCAGCGCAATGTCGATGAAAACCGCCTGATTCTGCAGTATCGGCGTCAGTTCGACAGCCCCAACCGATAGTGCCTTCCCCACACGTTTCGCAAGGTAGCCCACGATGTCCGCAACCCAGCAACCCGCTCGCTGGCTCAGTATCCGCGCGCATGCGCACGACAATGTCGCCATCGTCGTCAACGACGGCGGCGCGCCGGCCGGAGCCGCCTTTCCAGATGGGCCGACCGCCATCGAGCACGTGCCGCAGGGCCACAAGATAGCCCTGGAAGACGTGCCCAGGGGGGCGCCGGTGGTCCGCCTGGGCGCGGTCATCGGCACCGCCAATGCCGACATCGCGCGCGGTGCGTGGGTGAGCGAGCAACTGCTGGACATGCCGGAGGCCCCCGAGCTGGCCACGCTGGATCTGTCGCTGCAGCCGGCGCCAGCTCCCGAGCCACTGCAGGGCTACACCTTCGAGGGTTTCCGCAACCGCGACGGCAGCGTCGGCACGCGCAACATCCTCGGCATCATGACCAGCGTGCAATGCGTGGTCGGCGTGCTCGGGCATGCGGTCGCACGCATCCGCGCCGAGTTGCTGCCCAAGTATCCCAATGTCGACGATGTGGTCGCGGTCAATCACGTCTATGGCTGCGGCGTGGCCATCACTGCGCCCGAAGCGATCATCCCGATCCGCACGCTGCGCAACATCGCGCGCAGTCCCAATTTCGGCGGCCAGGCGCTGATCGTCGGGCTGGGCTGCGAGAAGCTGGCGCCCGAGCGCCTGCTGGCCGACGATGCCAGCGCCGACGACAGCGCTATCTATCGCCTGCAGGAGGCCTCCTTGGGCTTTGCCGACATGGTCGACTCGATCATGGCGATGGCCGAAGAACGGCTGCGCCATCTGGACACGCGCCGCCGCCAAACCGTCCCCGCCAGCGAATTGGTGGTGGGCATGCAATGTGGTGGCAGCGATGCGTTCTCCGGCGTGACCGCCAACCCCGGCCTGGGGATTGCGGCCGATCTGCTGGTGCGTGCCGGTGCCACGGTGATGTTCTCGGAGAACACCGAGGTGCGCGACGGCATCCATCTGCTGGTGCCGCGCGCAGCCGATGCCGAGGTGGCCAAGGCGCTGGTGCGCGAGATGGCCTGGTACGACGCCTATCTTGCGCGCGGGCAGGCCGACCGCAGTGCCAACACCACGCCCGGCAACAAGAAAGGCGGCCTGGCCAACATCGTCGAAAAGGCGATGGGGTCGATCGCCAAGTCGGGCTCCTCGCCGATCAACGGCGTGGTGTCGCCGGGCGAACGGCTCAAGGGGCGCGGGCTGCAGTACTGCGCCACGCCTGCCAGCGACTTTGTCTGCGGCACCTTGCAGGTAGCGGCGGGCATGAATCTGCATGTCTTCACCACCGGACGCGGAACGCCGTACGGCCTGGGCATGGTGCCGGTGATCAAGGTCGCCACGCGTACCGAGCTGGCGCAGCGCTGGTCCGACCTGATGGACATCGATGCCGGCGTCGTCGCCACCGGCACCAAGACGCTGGAGCAACTCGGCTGGGAACTGTTCCAGCGGTATCTGGACGTGGCAAGCGGGCAGCGCACCTGGACCGAGCGGCATCGGTTGCACAACGATCTGGCCTTGTTCAATCCGGCACCGATCACCTGAGCCAGCTTCCGGCCTTCGCTGCCTGGAACCCGACGCATGCGCCGCGCCGTCGCATTGGCTCGGGCAGGGCGGGCGCCGATACAATGCGCGTTCGTTTTCAGCGTTGACGGAGTTGCCATGTCCCAGATCATCCATACCGACCAGGCGCCTGCCGCCATTGGCCCGTACTCGCAGGCCGTGCGTGCCGGCAACACGGTGTATTTCTCCGGGCAGATCCCGCTGGATCCGGCCACCGGCGAGATCGTGCCCGGCGATATCGGTGTGCAGGCACGCCGCTGCTTCGATAACCTCAAGGCGGTTGCCGAAGCCGCCGGCGGCTCGCTCGACAAGATCGTGCGGCTGGGCCTGTACCTGACCGATCTCAGCCAGTTCGCCGCGGTCAATGCGGTGATGCAGGAGTATTTCCAGGCCCCGTTCCCCGCGCGTTCGACCATCGAGGTCTCCGGCCTGCCCAAGGGCGCAGGCTTCGAAGTCGATGCGGTGATGGTGCTCGACTGAGTCAGGTCGGCTGATCCGAACGCTCTGCCGTGCCGCGCGCACCTACCGTCACGCCAAGCCTGGCCGTCGCAGGCCAGGCCTCGCTTGCCAGCCTGCCCGGCGTCGGCCCGAAAGTGGCCGACAAGTTCGCTGCGCGCGGCATTTTGACCCTGCAGGATCTGTGGCTGCATCTGCCGTTGCGCTACGAAGACCGCACGCGGCTGACCACGATCGCGCAGCTGCAGGCCGGTGTGCCGGCGCAGATCGAAGGCCGCGTCGATGCGGTGGAACGCGGCTTCCGTTACCGGCCGATGTTGCGGGTGGCGGTGTCGGACGATTCGCACGGCACCGTGGTGCTGCGCTTCTTCCATTTCCGCGCCGCGCAGGTGGCGCAATTTTCACCGGGCGCGCGGCTGCGTGTCTTCGGCACGCCCAAGCCGGGACAGAACGGCTGGGAAATCGTGCATCCCAGTTACCGCGTACTCGCACCGGGCGAGGATGCCGGGCTGGGCGACAGCCTGGATCCGGTCTATCCGGTGCTGGAAGGGGTCGGCCCGGCCACGCTGCGCAAACTCATCGGCCAGGCGCTGGAACGGCTGCCAGCGGAGGCGGCGCTGGAACTGCTGCCGCCGCACTGGCTGCAGGACGAGCAGCTGCCGTCGTTGCGCGCCGCGTTGCTGACCATGCATCGCCCGCCGGTGAACACCGATCCGCAGCAGCTGCTGGCAGGCGGTCATCCGGCCCAGCAGCGCCTGGCGCTCGAAGAGCTGCTGGCGCATCAGCTCAGCCTGCGTCGCCAACGCATCGCCTTGCAGCGCTTTCAAGCGCCCAGGCTGCCCGGTAATGGGAACCTGGTGCAGCAATTGCGTGCGGCATTGCCGTTCCAGCTCACCGGTGCGCAGCAGCGCGTGTTCGAGCAGATTGCCCGGGACCTGGCCAAGCCATCGCCGATGCTGCGGCTGGTGCAGGGCGATGTCGGCAGCGGCAAGACCGTGGTCGCCGCCTTGGCGGCGATGCTGGCGGTGGAGCAGGGCAAGCAGGTCGCGCTGGCCGCACCGACCGAATTGCTGGCCGAACAACACCTCACCAATCTGCGCGGCTGGCTTGAACCGCTGGGCGTGCGCATCGTCTGGCTGGCCGGCAAGGTCACCGGCAAGGCGCGCGCCGCGGCAATGGCCGAGGTGGCCTCCGGCCAGGCGCAGGTGGTGGTCGGCACGCATGCCTTGATGCAGGAGGCGGTGGTCTTCCACGATCTGGCGTTGGCCATCATCGACGAGCAGCACCGCTTCGGCGTGCATCAACGCCTGGCCTTGCGCGACAAGGGCGCGGCTGCCGGCAGCGTGCCGCATCAGTTGGTGATGACCGCCACGCCGATCCCGCGCACCTTGGCCATGTCCACCTATGCGGATCTGGATGTCTCGGCCATCGACGAGCTCCCGCCCGGGCGCACGCCGGTGCAGACCATCGTGCTCAGTGCCGAACGGCGGCCGGACCTGGTCGAGCGCATCCGCGCCGCCTGCGCCGAAGGGCGGCAGGCGTACTGGGTGTGCACCTTGATCGAAGAAAGCGAAGAGCCCGGCAAGGGTGTGCCCAGTGGCCCGCCAAAGATCGAAGCGCAGGCGGCGCAGGTCACCTTCGAAGCCTTGTCCGCGCAATTGCCCGGCGTGCGCGTGGCGCTGGTGCACGGGCGCATGAAACCGGCCGAAAAACAGAAGGCCATGCTGGATTTCAAGCAGGGAAACACCGATCTGCTGGTCGCCACCACGGTGATCGAGGTCGGCGTGGACGTGCCCAATGCCTCGCTGATGATCATCGAAAATGCCGAGCGCCTGGGTCTGGCGCAGTTGCACCAGTTGCGCGGCCGGGTCGGGCGCGGCGCGGCCGCGTCCAGTTGCGTGCTGCTGTATCAGGCGCCGTTGTCGATGATGGCGCGCCAGCGCCTGGAAACCATGCGTCAGACCAACGACGGCTTCGTGATCGCCGAAAAGGATCTGGAGCTGCGCGGCCCGGGCGAATTGCTGGGCACCCGGCAGACCGGCCTGGCGAGTTTCCGCATCGCCGATCTGGCCCGCGACGCCGGCCTGCTGCCGCGCGTGCAGGTCCTTGCCGAACGCTTGCTGGACGAGGCGCCGGACATTGCAGACCGTGTGGTCGCACGCTGGATCGGCAGCGCGGTGCGTTACGCCGCCGCGTGAGCGGCCGGGAATCGGGAATCGGAAATCGGAAAAGCGAGGAGGCTGCTGTGTCCTGGGCGTCCGGGTGATTCGCCTGACACGCCGATCCTTGCGAAGATGCGGCAACGAATCTCGAATGACCAATGCCCAATCCCATGACCAAAAAGATACCGCTGCTGATCGACACCGACCCGGGCGTGGACGACGCGCTGGCATTGCTGATGGCCTTCAACGACGCCCGGCATGAGGTCGTTGGCCTGACCATCGCGGCCGGCAACGTGGGCCTGGAGCACACCGTGCGCAACGCCCTGAAGGTCTGCGAGATTGCCGGGCGTGACGATGTGCCGGTGTACGCGGGCTGCCCGCAGCCGCTGCTGCATCCCTCGGTGGACGCGGCGCATGTGCATGGCATCGATGGCTTTGGCGATGTCGGCCTGGCGCCGGCCAAACGCACTGCCGAGGCCGAGCATGCCGCGCTGGCCATCCTGCGCCTGTCGCACGCGCACGCCGGCACGCTGCTGCTGGTCGCGCTCGGTCCGCTGACCAATCTGGCGCTGGCGCTCACGCTGGACCCGACCCTGCCGCAGCGCGTGGCGCGGCTGGTGGTGATGGGCGGGGCGCTGACCGGGCACGGCAACATCACCGCGGCGGCCGAATTCAATATCGGCTTCGACCCGGAAGCGGCGCATATCGTGTTCCGCGGTTTTCCGCAGTTCGACGTCGCCGACTGGGAAGCCACCATCGCGCACGGTCTGTTGCATCGCGATGTCGAGCAATGGCTGGCGGCCGACTCGGCGCGTGCGCGCTTCTATGAAGAAATCTCGCGCAAGACCCGCCTGTGGTCCGAAGACAGCCGTGGCGAGCATTGGTATGCCGCCGATGCGCTGGCGATGGCGTTCGCGCTGCACCCGGAAGGCGCGCAGCGGCTGGAGCGGCGGCCGGTCCACATCGAGCTGACCGGCACCCACACCCGCGGCATGACCCTGGTGGACTGGAATCGCCAAGGCGGCGGGTCCGACAACGCCAATCTGCTGCTGGAGTACGACTGCCAGCAGTTCTATGGCCTGGTCGGGGCGGCGTTGGCAGCGGGTTAGGGCCTGGGTTGCACCGGGCAAAGAGTGGCCGCTATAATGACCGGCTTATCCAGGCAGCCCGGCGCCAAGTCCATGAAAGATAACGTTCATCCCAGCTACAACGACGTCGTCTTCCACGACGTGACGTCCGATTTCAAGATTCTGACCCGTTCCACCATGAGCTCGAAAGAGACCGTGAAGTGGGAAGACGGCCAGGACTATCCTCTGATCAAGGTGGATATTTCCTCGGCATCGCACCCGTTCTATACCGGCAAGCACAAGGTGATCGACACCGGCGGCCGTATCGACAAGTTCCAGAAGCGCTACGCGCGCTGAACTTGCAGGACGGGCTGTACCGGCAACGGCCGCGCATTGCGCGGCCGTTGTTTTTTGTGCGGTGATAGCTTCGTTTTCGCGCCCTGGACGGGTGCGTCTACGACTTCTGTCCAAGCGACGGCCAAAATGTTGCTGTGCGATAATGACGTGATCCGGGGCGATGCCCTGGACTTCCATCACGTGCCTGCCCATTTGGTGACAGGCGCCTTCCACTGAAGGAGCGTACATAGTGTCCGATCTTGATCAGGTCACGCTCAACGCCGGCGACAAGTCGGTCGTTCTGCCGGTACTCAAGCCCACGCTTGGCAATGATTGCGTCGATATTTCAAAGCTGACCAAAGAAACCGGTCTGTTCACCTACGACTCGGGCTTCACCGCCACCGCCAGCTGCAAGTCGGCCATCACCTACATCAATGGCGACAACGGCGTGTTGCTGTATCGCGGCTACCCGATCGAACAGTTGGCCGAGAAGTCCAGCTTCCTCGAAGTGTCGTACCTGCTGATGAACGGCGAGCTGCCGACGGCGGACGAATTTCAGAAGTTCGACCACGAAGTCACGCATCACACGATGATGCACGAGTCGCTGAAGAACTTCCTCGGTGGCTTCCGTCACGACGCCCACCCGATGGCCATGCTGGCCGGTTCGGTCGCGTCGCTGTCGGCGTTCTATCACGACACCCTGGACCTCAACGATCCGGAACAGCGCCGTCAGGCCGCCATCCGTCTGATCGCCAAGGTGCCGACCCTGGCTGCTGCGGCGTACCGCTATTCGATCGGCTGGCCGATCCGCTATCCGCGCAACAACCTCAACTACGTCGACCGCTTCCTGCACATGATGTTCGAAGTGCCGAGCGAGCCGCTGGAGATCAATCCGGTGGTCGCCAAGGCGCTGGATCTGCTGTTCATCCTGCACGCCGACCACGAGCAGAATGCCTCGACCTCGACCGTGCGTCTGGTCGGTTCGACCGGTGCCAATCCGTACGCCTCGGTCGCCGCCGGTATCACCGCGCTGTGGGGCCCGGCACACGGCGGCGCCAACGAAGCGGTGCTGAAGATGCTGGAAGAGATCGGCACCGCAGACAACGTCGAGTCCGCCGTGGCCAAGGCCAAGGACAAGAACTCCTCGTTCCGTCTGATGGGCTTCGGTCACCGCGTCTACAAGAACTTCGACCCGCGCGCCAAGATCATCCGCGAGATGACCCACAAGGTGCTGGGCGAGCTGGGCGTCAACGATCCGTTGCTGGAAGTGGCGCTGAAGCTGGAAGAAGCCGCGCTGAAGGACGATTACTTCGTACAGCGCAAGCTGTACCCGAACGTCGACTTCTACTCCGGCCTGATCTACAAGGCGCTGAATATCCCGGTGGAAATGTTCACCGTGATGTTCGCCATCGCACGCACCGCCGGCTGGGTGTCGCATTGGCTGGAGCAGCAGGTCGACCCGGAAATGAAGATCGGCCGTCCGCGCCAGATCTACACCGGCTACGACAAGCGTGAGTACAAGGATGCCGGCCAGCGCTAAGCGCTGGCGGTTGTCCGTTTGAACCAACGCCCCGCACTGCGGGGCGTTTGCTTTTACGGGTTACGGCGTGCGTTGTGACTCGCTGACGGCGCGCGACGATCAGCGCGCGCGTGGCAGGGCGTCGCCCCCGTCGTCGTCTGCCAACAGCTGGCGCACCTGGGCGGCCGAGGCGCGCTGCATCGGTTTTTCGTCCAGCGGAGAGAGCGGCGCCTGGCGCAGGGCGTCGTACGGCAGCACGGTCAGGTCGAAGGTCAGTTCCTCGGCGCTGAACAGCCACACCGGGAATTCGGCAGTACGCTCACGATCCAGTCGCAACCGGCGCGTGCGCAGTTCGGCGGGGATGCGGTGCTCATCCAGAAACCGCTGCACCGCATCGGCATCGTCGCTGTGCAGCTGCAACTGTACCGGCGCATTGGCGTCGGCGGTGCCATCGAGCACCGGGCCGGTCAGTCGCGGCTGGAACGGGCCGAGAAACTCCAGTGCGCGCAAGGCGGCTTCGCGGCGTTGGCGCAGTCGCAGCCCGTGCGCAGGTCCAGCGAACAGGCGTTGGTGCTCGCGCAAGGCATCTTCGATCTCGCGATTGCGCGGCAGCGATGCATCGTCGTGGATGCCCAGGCGGCTTGCCGCCTTGAGCTTGGCCTGATGAAAATCGCGGATGCCGCCTTCGGCCATCAGGCGGGCGGCTTCATGCGCCAGGCGGTGGCGACGTTCTCGGGTTCGGGTATCGGCGTGTTCGCGCGCGTGATGCATGACCGGGCTCCCCTAAGCAACCTGGTCCGACTCTACAACAGCCGCATGACGGCGTGGCGAACGCCCCACACCGGATGGACGCGATGTCCGAATGACGCAATCGGTGCCATGGCGCCGCGCAGATGCGTAGCGTTATACCGTCGAGGTCGCTACGTGGGCTCGGGGAATCGTCAGGCGCGCGCCGTTCCGATTCCCCAATCCCGATTTCCGATTCCCGGCCCTCAGAAAATATCGAATGCCTTCTCGTCCTGCTGTTCCTGCAGGCCGTAGTCGTAGTCCTGCAGACGGTCGAGATCTTCGTTCTTCACCCACTCCACCGCGCCGTTGATCGTGGCCTGGGTCATGCCCTCAGGCGGATCGTTGGCGGCGATCGCCTTGTCCTTGAGCGCCACGCGCATGTAGTCGATCCAGATCGGTAGTGCGGCCTTGCCGCCGTACTCGCGGTAGCCCAGCGAACGGAAATCGTCCCGGCCGACCCACACGGTGGTGGCGTAGGGGCCGCCGAAACCGGAGAACCAGGCGTCGCGGTGATCGTTGGTCGAGCCGGTCTTGCCGCCGACGTCCTCGCGTCCGAGCACCTTGGCGGCAGTGCCGGTGCCGCGCTGGACCACGTCGCGCATCATCGAGACCAGCTGGTACGCGGTACGTGCGTCGATGGCGCGTGGTGCGATCTTGGTTTCGGCAGTGGCGACCGGGGCGGTCTCTGTCGGCGTGGCCGGCGTCGCTGCGGCCGGTTCGATCGACTTGGGCAGCTCAGGCGCGCCGAAGTTGAAGCCGTCCACCACCTGGCTGACCGGTGCGGCGGTGCCGCCCTGCATTGCGCACGTGCGGCAGGCCACGGCCGGCACTTCCTTGAAGATGAGGTTGCCGTCGCGGTCCTTGACCTCGTCGACGATCCAGGTGTCCACGCGTGAGCCGCCATTGGCGAACACTGCATAGCCCCGGGCCACCGACAACGGCGTCAGCGACGCGGTGCCCAGCGACATCGACAGGTTGGGCGGCAGCTCTGCTTCCTGGAAGCCGAACTGGCTGATGTATTTGCGTGCGAAATCGACGGTGATCGCGTCCAACAGGCGCACCGACACCAGGTTGCGCGATTGCACCAACGCTTCGCGCAAGCGCATCGGGCCGCGGAAGCCGCCGCCGTCGTTTTGTGGCGACCAGGTCTTGCCGCGGCGGTCGCGGAACACCACCGGCGCATCCAGTACGATCGAGGCGGGGTTGAAGCCCTTCTCGAATGCCGCCGCATAGACGAACGGCTTGAAGCTCGAGCCCGGCTGGCGGCGTGCCTGGGTGGCGCGGTTGAACTTGTTGCCGGCGAAGCTGAAGCCGCCGACCAGCGCGCGCAGGGCGCCGCTATTGGCATCCAGCGACACCAAGGCGGCCTGGCCGCGCGGCAGCTGGTCGATGATCCACTCGCCTTCCTTCTCGCCGGCGCGGATGCGGGTGACGTCGCCACGCGTCAGCAGCTTGGCCGGGGTCTTGTTGGTCCAGCGGCTGGCGCTTGCCGGCAAGGTCAACTCGGTCTTGTCGCGTTGCACGACGGTGACACCGCCATCGGCATTGACGCGCGCCACGATCACCGCCTGCAGCCCGCCCTGGGTGAACGCACCGGACAAATGCTTGGCCAGCGTCGGCGCATCGGCATCGGCGGCCACGTCGAAGTGCTGCTCCACGCCGTGCCAACCATGTCGGTGATCGTACAGACGCAGGCCTTCGGCGATTGCCGCGTCGGCGCCGGTCTGCAGGGTCGCATCGATGGTGGTGGTGACGTGGTAGCCCTTGTTGAGCACATCGCCGCCGTATTTGGCGATCATTTCCTGGCGTACCAGCTCGGCTACGTACGGGGCATACACCTCGACCGGCGGCTCGTGCGGCTTGGCGTGCATCGGCACCGCCTTGGCGGCATCGGCTTCGGCCTGGCTGACGAAGCCCAGGTCGGCCATGCGTTGCAGCACGTAATAGTCGCGACGTTCCTGCGCACGTTCGGGGTTGCTGATCGGGTTGCCGCTGGACGGGAACTTGGGGATGCCGGCCAGCGAGGCCATCTCGTCCAGGCTGAGCTCATTCATCTTCTTGCCGTAGTAGTACTCGGCTGCAGCACCCACGCCATAGGCACGGTTGCCGAAGAAGCTCTTGTTGAGATACAGCTCGAAGATTTCGTCCTTGCTCAGTTCGCTTTCGATCTTGCGGGCCAGCAGGATCTCCGCCAGCTTGCGGGTGTAGCTGTACTCGGAGCTGAGGAAGAATTGGCGCGCCACCTGCTGGGTGATCGTCGAGCCGCCCGGCACGCGCTTGGCGTCGGTGGTGGCCAGTAGCCAGACCGCGCGGGCGATGCCCTTGTAGTCCACGCCCCCATGCTGGTAGAAGCGCGCATCCTCGGTGGCCAGGAAGGCCTGCTTGAGGCGCAGCGGCACGTCCTTCATCTGGATCGGATAGCGCCGGGTCTCGCCATAGACCGCCATCAGGCGGCCATCGCTGGAATAGACGTACATCGGCTCCTGCAGTTCGACCTGCTTGAGCGACTGCACATCCGGCAGCTTGGAGGAGATGGCGTAGTACAGTCCGCCGGCGGCAATGGCGCCAAGCAGTGCGAGCACGACGAGCGTGGCCAGGATCCAGCCCAGCCAACGGCGAATACGGGGCATGTAAGAGAGATTCCGATTGCGGATTGCTTGGTCACAGAGTATAGATGACGCCGAGTTTGGCTGGGGCCGAACTCTGGGGATCGCAGAAGACAGCAGGGGGCACGTCGCGGGGTTGTTGCCTTGCGCGTGAAGTGCTTGTCAACTGTTAAAATTTGATTATTAATACGAGGGCGCAGACAAGCGTCCAAGTGCCCATCGGCAGGGGAGTTTCCGTGGGGCTTCTACCCAAGAGTCAATCGCCACTTATCGGTGTCGATATCAGTTCCACTGCGGTCAAGCTCTTGCAGCTGTCGCGCAGCGGGAATCGTTTTCGCGTGGAACATTACGCGGTGGAACCATTGCCGCCGAATGCGGTCGTGGAAAAGAACATCGTCGAGGTCGAGGCGGTGGGCGAAGCCATTCGTCGCGCCATCAATCGATCCGGCAGCAAGGCCAAGAACGCGGCAGCTGCGGTGGCCGGGTCCGCTGTGATCACCAAGCTGATCCCGATGCCGGCCGATCTGGACGACAGCGATCTGGAAGCCCAGGTCGAACTGGAAGCCACCAACTACATTCCGTACCCGATCGAGGAAGTGAATCTCGATTTCGAGGTGATCGGCCCGATGCCCAACAGCCCGGACATGGTTCAGGTGCTGCTGGCGGCCTCGCGCTCGGAGAATGTGGAACTGCGCCAGTCGGCGCTGGAACTCGGTGGCCTGACCGCCAAGGTGATGGACGTGGAGGCCTTCGCGGTCGAAAACGCCTTTGCCCTGGTTGCCAGCGAACTGCCGGTGGCCGCCGATGCGGTGGTCGCGCTGGTGGATATCGGTGCCACCATGACCACGCTGAGCGTGCTGCGCTCCGGTCGTAGCCTGTACAGCCGCGAACAAGTGTTCGGCGGCAAGCAGCTGACCGACGAAGTGATGCGCCGCTATGGCCTGACCTACGAAGAGGCCGGCCTGGCCAAGCGTCAGGGCGGCTTGCCGGAGAGCTACGAGGTCGAAGTGCTGGAGCCGTTCAAGGAGGCGACGGTGCAGCAGATCAGCCGTTTGCTGCAGTTCTTCTATGCGGGCAGCGAATTCAATCGCGTCGACTGCATCGTGCTGGCCGGCGGTTGCGCCGCGCTGTCGCGCCTGCCGGAGATGGTGGAAGAGCAACTGGGTGTGACCACCGTGGTCGCCAACCCGCTTGCGCAGATGACGCTCGGCCCGAAGGTTCAGGCCCACGCGCTGGCGCTGGATGCGCCTGCATTGATGATTGCCACCGGCCTGGCCCTGAGGAGCTTTGACTGATGGCAAGAATCAATCTATTGCCCTGGCGCGCCGAGCGCCGGAAGGCGCGCGAGCGTGAGTTCTATTCGATGCTGGGCTTCGCCGCGTTGGGCGGCGTGCTGCTGTCGGCGTTGATCTGGTTCTACTACGACGCGCAGATCAGCGGCCAGACCGAGCGCAATGCGTTCCTGACCACCGAGATCGACAAGGTCAAGGCGCAGAACGAAGAGATCAAGGAACTCGACAAGAAGAAGGACCGCCTGCTCGCCCGCAAGAAAGTGATCGAGGAACTGCAGGCCAACCGCTCGCAGATGGTGCACCTGTTCGATTCGCTGGTGCGCACCATCCCCGATGGCGTGGCGCTGACCAACATCAAGCAGGACGGCGACATCCTGACCCTGGAAGGCCGCTCGCAATCCAACGCGCGCGTCAGTGCCTACATGCGCAACCTGGAAGGCTCGGGCTGGATGACCAATCCTGATCTGTCGATCATCGAGGCCAAGAGCCAGGACAAGGCCGGGCAGCCTGCCTCGTCGATGGATACCAAGGCGTTGCCGTACGTGTTCACGCTCAAGGTCAAGCTGGCCAATCCGAACGAGACTGACAAGGACGGCGCCACGCCGGCTGCGGTCGACGCGCAAGCGCCGGGCGCGACGCCGACGCCAGCCGGGACGGCACCTGCGTCCACGCCAGCGGCGGCACCTGCCGCTGCACCTGCGTCCGCCACACCACCGGCCGCCGCGCCTGCACCCGTGCAGCCCGCGCCTGCGCCTGCCAATCGGCCGCAGGAGGGGGCGGCGTCATGAGTAAGAAATCATTCAGGCTCAGCGATCTGGATTTCAACAATATCGGTGGTTGGCCGCAGCAGGCGCGCATCGTGTTCTGCGTGGTCGTCGGGCTGTTCATCCTGGTGCTGGCCTGGTTCCTGTTGATCAGCAGCAAGCGCGATGAACTGGAAGGGCTGGAAGGTACCGAATCCCAGCTGCGTACCGAATTCGAGACGCAGCAGGGGCGTGCGGTGAACCTGGAGCCGCTCAAGCAGCAGCTCGCGCAGATGGAACAGGTGCTGCAGCAGATGCTGCGTCAGCTGCCCAGCAAGACCGAAATGCCGGACCTGATCATCGACATCTCGCAGACCGCGCTGTCCAGCGGCCTGTCCAACGAGCTGTTTCAGCCGGGCCCGGAATCGCCGAAAGAGTTCTATGCCGAAAAGCCGATCGCCTTGCGCATGGTGGGCAGCTACCACCAGTTTGGCGCCTTCGTCAGCGGCGTGGCCTCGCTGCCGCGCGTGGTGATCCTGACCATGCACGACATCAACCTCAAGCCGAAGGACGCCAAGGCCGGCATTACGCCGCGCGGGGCGCTGGAACTGTCCGGCACGGTCAAGACCTATCGGTATCTGGACGATGAGGAAATGGCCGAGCAGGAGAAGGCTGCGGCCGACGCTGCGAAGAAGGGCGGCCAATGACCATGAAACTGCTCAAGATCCTGTCCTGTGTGGCGCTAATTGCAGTATTGCCGGCGTGTAGCCGCGGCGTGACCAGCACACCGGGCGATGCGCCCAATCTGCAAGCCTGGGTCGCCGAGGTGCGTGCGCGCCCGGCGCCGCCATTGGAGCCATTGCCGGTGATGCAGCAGTTCGAGACGTTCGAATACGCAGCGCAGTCGATGCGCGACCCGTTCAGCGATGCCTGGGTCAGTGCGGAAGGTGGTAACGGCACGCGTCCGGATCCGAACCGGCGCAAGGAACCGTTGGAAGCCTTTCCGCTCGACGCCCTCGACATGGTGGGGACCATTGGCGGTGGGTCGGGCTTGATCGCTCTGGTGATGGCGCCGGACAAGGTGACCTACCGGGTGCGGCCGGGCGTGTATCTGGGACAGAGCGATGGCCGGGTGACCGGGGTCTACGAAGACCGCATCGAACTGATTGAACTTGTGCCGGACGGTGCGGGTGGATGGCTTGAACGGCCGGCCGCGCTCGCATTGGATGATCAATAAAGTGATAGGGGATAGCACGATGACGTTTTCCAATGCCCGGCGGCTGCGTCCGGTTCGACGCCACGCGCTGCTCCATGCCTGCGGGTTGGGATTGGCGCTGGCACTGGCCAGCGGCAGTTCGTTCGCGGCGGCAGCGCTCGCTCAGCCTGCGCAGACCTCAGCCAAGGCCGCTCCGGCAAGCCTGGCGGTGTCCAAGATCGACTTCAAGCGCGGTGAAGATGGTGCGGGCCGCCTGATCCTGCAATTCGACGGTCAGGGCGCCAGCCCGGACCTGCGCACGCAGGGCGACAACGTGGTGGTGGACATCAGCAACGCCAAGTTGCCCGCCGAGTTGCAGCGCCCGCTCAATGTCACCGATTTCGCGACGCCGGTGCAGCGGGTCGAGGTCAAGCCGTCCGGTTCCGGTTCGCAGCTGGTGCTGTCGACCAAGGGCGCGTTCGACTCGCTGGCCTATCAGACCGGCAACGAATACGTGGTCGAGATCACTCCGCGCAAGGGCCAGCCGGCGGTCGGTGGCGTGAGCGCCACGGCGGTCACCCAGGCCGCAGCGCAGATCGCTGCACGCGGTTACAGCGGTCGCCCGGTGACGTTCAACTTCCAGGACGTGCCGGTGCGCACGGTGCTGCAGCTGATCGCCGAGGAATCGAATCTCAACATCGTCGCGTCCGACACCGTGCAGGGCAATGTCACGCTGCGCCTGATGAACGTGCCGTGGGACCAGGCACTGGACATCGTGCTGCGCGCCAAGGGCCTGGACAAGCGCCGCGACGGCGGCGTGGTGTGGGTCGCCCCGCAGCCGGAGCTGGCCAAGTTCGAGCAGGACAAGGAAGACGCCCGCATCGCGATCGAGAACCGCGAGGACTTGATTACCGATTACGTGCAGATCAATTACCACAATGCAGCAGTGATCTTCAAAGCGTTGACCGAGGCGAAGGGAATCGGCGGTGGTGGTGGTCAAGGCGGCGGCCAGGGCGGCGGTGGCGCCGGGCAGCAGGACAACGGTTTTCTGTCGCCTCGCGGCCGATTGGTTGCCGATGAACGCACCAATACCCTGATGATCAGCGATATCCCGAAGAAGGTCGCGCAGATGCGCGAGCTGATCTCGCACATCGATCGTCCTGTCGATCAGGTGCTGATCGAGAGCCGGATTGTGATTGCGACCGATACGTTCGCACGTGACCTGGGGGCGCGGTTTGGTGTTACCGGCGCAACTGGGCGCGGAATCCTCAGTGGCTCGCTGGAAAGCAACGTCAATTATTTGAACACCTCGGCACAGCGACAGAATGAGCTTAATAACACTCGGACCGACACTTCGCCTGGAACCAGCAACACGTTGCCGGCGCATTTGTTCCCATCGGGACTGAATCTTGATCTTGGGGCTGGCGGCTTCACCAACAGTGGTGCGGCTGGGCTCGCCTATACCCTGCTGGGCTCCAACTTCAACCTGGATATCGAGCTGTCGGCAATGCAGGAAGAAGGGCGCGGCGAAGTCGTTTCCAATCCGCGCATCGTGACCGCCAATCAGCGTGAAGGTGTGATCAAACAGGGCCGCGAAATCGGCTATGTGACCATCAGTGGCGCGGGCGCTGCAGGTGGCGGGTCGCAGGCCAATGTGCAGTTCAAGGAGGTCCTGCTCGAACTCAAGGTGACGCCGACGATCACCAACGATAACCGCGTTTTCCTCAATATGAATGTCAAAAAGGACGAAGTGGCACGCTTCATTACCTTGCCGCAATACGGCACCGTGCCGGAAATCAACCGTCGGGAAGTCAATACAGCAGTATTGGTGGCCGATGGCGAGACGGTGGTGATCGGCGGTGTGTACGAATTCACTGATCGTGAGAGTGTGTCGAAGGTGCCGTTCCTGGGTGACATCCCGTTCCTGGGCAACCTGTTCAAGAAGCGTGGGCGCAGCAAGGAAAAGGCCGAGCTGCTGGTCTTTGTGACCCCCAAGGTATTGCGGGTCGCAAACGCAGCGCGGTAAATGTGCTGAATGTAGGAGGCCGCGAAAGCGGCCTTCTTCTTTTAGGCGATGCACTCGAATCCTAGGCGCAGTGCAAATACGTCCGTCCCAAGTTGGGAGGCTTACCTGACCGTTAGAACGGGGCGATCAATGCCATGGTGTCTTTCCGCGATGCAGGTGCGCCGCATATCCGTGGGCAGGCAGCATGACCCTGGCCGCTCAATGAACGTCATTCCTGGTCCGCAGTGAACCATTCGCCCCCGAATCGGTCACACTGGGTCTATGAACGCACCGCCGCTTTTACCCCCAGAAGCCGCTGCCGCGCCCGCCGAGGACCGGTTGCATCGTCAATTCACCTCACTGCGCGAGTCGCTGGCGCAGCGCATCGTCGGGCAGTCGGCGCTGGTCGAGCGCTTGCTGATCGCCTTGCTGGCCGACGGTCACCTGCTGGTGGAGGGCGCGCCCGGGCTGGCCAAGACCACCGCGATCCGCGCGCTGGCCTCGCGGCTGGAAGCCGATTTCGCGCGGGTGCAGTTCACCCCTGATCTGTTGCCTTCCGATTTGACCGGTACCGAGATCTGGCGACCGCAGGACAGCCGGTTCGAGTTCATGCCGGGGCCGATCTTCCACCCGATCCTGCTGGCCGACGAGATCAACCGTGCGCCGGCCAAGGTGCAGTCGGCGCTGCTGGAAGCCATGGGCGAGCGGCAGGTCACTGTCGGCCGGCATACCTATGCATTGCCGCAGCTGTTCCTGGTGATGGCGACACAGAACCCGATCGAGCAGGAGGGCACGTTCCCGTTACCCGAGGCGCAGCTGGATCGCTTCCTGATGCATGTGCGCATCGGTTATCCGCACGCCGACGCCGAGGCGGAGATCCTGCGCCTGGCACGCGAAGCTGCGCGCGACACCTTGGAAAAGCACGAGACCGTGCCCGAGAAGATTCCGCTGGAAGACGTGTTCGCTGCGAGACGCGTGGTGCTGGATGTGCACCTGGCGCCGCAGCTGGAACGCTATCTGATCGAGATCGTGCTGGCCTCGCGCGACGCCCAGCGCTATGACCCGGCGCTGGCGCGTCGGATTGCGTGGGGTGCGAGCCCGCGTGGTTCCATTGCGCTGGAGCGCTGCGCACGTGCGCGTGCCTGGCTGGCCGGACGCGACTATGTGACGCCGGACGATATCCGTGCGATCGCGCCGGATGTGCTGCGTCATCGCGTATTGCCCAGCTACGAAGCCACCGCCGAAGGCTGGGATGGCGAACGTCTGGTCGCCGCCTTGCTGGAAAAGATTCCGCTGCCCTGATCGGGTAGCGTGTCGCCGAGGTATGCCGCCCTCTGACCAGAATCCGATGTCTTCGATGCCGTCTTCGTCCCCTGCCATCGCTCCGTCGTCGATCGCCGGTGATGGACTGCGCCCCACGCTTGCGGAGTTGATCGCGCTGCGTGGCAGCGCCATCCACCGCGGGCAGCCGGGTCGTGGTCGGCATGGGGTGGTGGGGCCGGTGCCGGCGGCGACACGTGGACGCGGGATGGAGTACGCCGAGTCGCGTGAGTACGTGGCTGGCGACGATGCGCGGCATATCGACTGGCGCGTCACCGCGCGCACCGGGCGTGCCCACACCAAGCTGTTTCAGGCCGAGCGCGAACGCCTGAGTCTGATCGTGGCCGATACCTCGCCTGCGCTCTTCTTCGGTACGCGGGTGCGCTACAAATCGGTGCAGGCCGCACGTGCCGGCGCGGTGGCCGCGTGGTTGGCGCAGCGGCAAGGCGACCGGATCGCCGCCTTGCGTGGCACCGCCAGCGAAGCGCCGATCGCCCCGCGCTCCGGTCAACGCGGCGTGCTGCCGGTGCTGGATGCGTTGGCGCGCTGGTACGCGCAGCCGCCGTCCGGCGATGCCGGTCTGGATGTCGCACTGGATCATGCCGCACGACTGCTGCGCCCGGGCGCGCGGCTGACCGTGCTGGCCGATGCACGCAGTGCCTGCCGGATTTCCGCCACGCGTTGGTCGGGCCTGGCGTTGCATCACGAGGTGGTGGTGATCGTGTTGGTCGATCCGTTGGAGCTGTCGCCGCCTGCAAGCGCGCTCACCTTCGATGTGCGTGGCGAGCGCATTGCGATCGATCTGTCCACGCAGGCCGGACGCGCGCGGTGGCAGGCCGAATTCGTGGCGCCGCTCGAACAACTGACATCGCTGTTGCAGGCACGCGGCGTGCGCTTGCATCGCCTGTCCACCGACGATGCCAGCGACGCCTGGTTGGGCAGCAGCACCGCCGTGCGGAGCCGATGACGATGGCGCCGCAATCGCTGCCGCTGCGCGATGTCCATCTGCCGCCGTCACCCTCGTGGTGGCCGCTGGCGCTTGGTTGGTGGCTGGTGATCGCAGCGGTGGTGCTGGTGCTTGGAACTGCGTGGTTCTGGTGGTGGCGTCGCCGCCGTCAGCAGCGTCGCTGGTTGGCGGCTTTCGATGCCGAGCTGCGACGCGCGACGACGCCGGCGCAGCGATTGGCAACCTTGTCTGGGTTGTTGCGGCGCGCGGCGCGCGGTGTCGATGCGCAGGCCGATCGGCTGCAGGGCGAGGAGTGGCTGCAGTTTCTGGACGGGCGTAAGAGCAAGACGCAGGCCTTTTCGCAGGGACCGGGCCGGGCGGTACTGGAGGGAGGATTTCAACGTGCGCCGACGGTGGCCGACCTGGATGCGGTGCAGGCGTTGGCGCGCCAGCGCTTTGTGAGCTTGATGCGGGGCCGGCGATGAACTGGCTGCAGTGGTCGCAATGGCAGGACGCGCTGGCAAATTGCGCATGGCCGTGGGCGTGGTGGTTGATGCCGCTACCGTTGCTGATGTGGTTCTGGCCGCAGCGTCGCGCCGATACGGCTGCGCTGCGCGTGCCTTATGCGGATCAGTTGCGTGCAGTGGCGCAGGCCAAAAGCATACCGGCGCTGCGGGTGCCACGTTGGCTCGCCTGGTTGGGCTGGTTCTTGCTGTGCGCGGCGCTCGCGCGCCCGCAGCAACTGGGCGATGTGATCCAGCCGCCGCGCGAGGCGCGCCAGATGATGTTGGCGGTGGACCTGTCCGGCAGCATGAGCGAGCCGGACATGGTGCTCGGCGGCAACGTGGTGGATCGCCTGACCGCCGCCAAGGCGGTGTTGTCGGACTTTCTGGACCGGCGCGACGGCGATCGTGTCGGCCTGCTGGTGTTCGGCCAGCGCGCTTATGCGTTGACCCCGTTGACCGCCGACCTGACCTCCGTGCGCGATCAGTTGGCCGACAGCGTGGTCGGACTGGCCGGGCGCGAAACCGCGATCGGCGATGCGATCGCCTTGTCGGTCAAGCGGCTGCGCGAGCAAAAACAAGGTCAGCGCGTGGTGGTGTTGCTGACCGATGGCGTCAATACCGCAGGCGTGCTCAATCCGCTCAAGGCGGCCGAACTCGCCAAGGCCGAAGGCGTGCGGGTCCACACCATCGCCTTTGGCGGCAGCGGAAGTTATTCGTTGTTCGGCGTGCCGATCCCGGCCGGCGCCAACGACGATATCGATGAAGACGGGCTGCGCAAGATCGCCCAGCAGACCGGCGGGCGTTTCTTTCGCGCCCGCGATACCGAAGAGCTGGCCGGCATCTACGCCGAGCTGGATCGTCTGGAGCCGGTGAAGGCACTCGGCCCGTCGGTGCAGCCGCGCGTGGAGCGCTATTACTGGCCGCTGGGCGCGGCGATCGTGATTGCGCTGCTGGCCTACGTGTTGCCACGGAGATGGCGATGAACGCGCTGGCCGAGGTCATGGGCGCGTGGCAGTCGTTGCATCTGTTGCGCCCGATGCTGCTCTGGGCGCTGCTTGCGATCGTTCCGGCAGCGGTGCTGTGGCACGTGCGTCGCCGCAGTGCGGATGTGTGGCGGCACAACGTGGATGCGCATCTGTTGCCGAGGTTGCTGGTTGCCGGTGGTCGGCGTGGATGGCTGGGATTCGCACTGGCTGCGTTGACCTACTCACTGGCGGTGGTGGCAATGAGCGGGCCGAGTTGGCGCCAGACCGAGCGGCCGGTGTACCAATCCAGCAGGCCGTTGGTGGTGGCGCTGGATCTATCGTCCAGCATCAATGCCAACGATCTGCCGCCATCGCGCCTGCTGCAGGCACGCGCCAAATTGGCCACGCTCCTGCGCAAGCGGGCCGGCGGCGAAGTCGCGCTGCTGGTCTACGCGGGCGAAAGCTTCACCGTGGCGCCGTTGACCGACGACACCGCAAACGTTGCGCTGTTTCTGGATGCGCTATCGCCATCGGTGATGCCGGTGGACGGCAAGCGCGCCGATACCGCCATCGACGCGGCCACGCAGTTGTTGTTGCACGCCGGCTTCCGGCAGGGCGACATCCTGCTGGTCAGCGATAGCGCGGACAGGGCCGCCGACAGTGCGGCGCGGCTGGCGCGTTCGCGCGGATTCCGCGTGTCTGCGCTCGGTGCAGGCAGCGAGCGCGGTGCGGCCTATCGCACGGCCAACGGCGAGATCGCGCAGGCCAAGCTCGACGAGGGCAGCCTGCGCGATCTGGTCGGGCAGGGCGGTGGCCGGTACGCGCGCATCGCGCCCGATGATGCGGATCTGCGCGCGTTGGGTGTGCTCGATCCTGCGCAACAACCACTGGCTGATGAGACGGCCGAAGCCAACGGCGGCAAGACCTGGCTGGACGAAGGGTATTGGTTGCTGCTGCCGGTGATGCTGCTGGGCCTGCTGGCGTTTCGTCGCCGCGCTGTGGTGGCGGTCCTGGCGCTGGTGTGCGTGTTGCCGCTGGCCCAGCCGGCAGAAGCCGCCGATCGCTCGTTGTGGCAGCGTGCCGACCAGGTGCAGCAACAACGTCTGGATGCGGGCGTGCAGGCCTACCGCCGAGGTGATTTTGCGGCGGCGCAGAAAGCCTTTGAAGGCGTGCCCACCGATGAGGGGTTGTATAACCTCGGCAATGCGCTGGCGCGGCAGGGGCAGTATGACGAGGCGATTGCGGCCTACGATCGTGCGCTCAAGCAACAGCCCCGTCAGCCCGATGCCATTGCCAATCGCGCGGCGGTGGAGGCGGCGCGCAAGCGCCAGCAGCAGAGCAACAAAGACGGGAAAGGCCAGTCCAAAGACCAGAAGTCATCCGGGCAGAGCAACGCCGGCGAAAATCGCTCCGGGCAAAACAAGCAGGACAACCAGTCCTCTGGTCAGGACGGGCAGGACCAGCAGGATTCGCAGGGCAAACCGGACGGCAAGGACCAGTCATCTTCGCAGCCGCCACAGGACGGGAAGTCGCAGGACCAACAGTCCAAGAGCGGGCAAGGCGAGCAGAGCAAGCAGGACGCACCGCCGCAATCGGCCGATGCCAAGGCACAGCAGCAGGCCGATGCCGCACAGCGGCAAAAGATGCAGCAGGCGATGGCCCAGGCCGGCGACAAGAACGCCGATGCAAGCGGCAAACCGGCGACTGCGGCAAGCGACAGCGAGACGCCGGAACAGCGCGAGCAACGCCAGGCGGTGGATGCCTGGTTGCGGCGGGTACCGGACGATCCGGGCAGCTTGCTGCGCACCAAATTCAGGCTGGAACACGAACGCAGGCAACGGGACGGACGATGATCGGCACACTCCATTTGCGCCGCGCGGCAATCGGCATGTTGACCAGCGTGGTGCTGCTCGCCAGCGCTCCGGTTGGTGCGGTGACGCGCGCCTGGCTGGATCGGGACAGCGCCAACGCCGGCGACGTGGTGATGTTGAATATCGAAACCGATCAACGCGGCGTCGATCCGGATTACACGCCGTTGCGCAGCGACTTCGCGCTGGGCGCCAAGAGCGCCAACCAGCAGATGCAGGTGACCAATGGCGCGGTGACGGTGCGTGCGTTGTTCGGTGTGGTGTTGACCCCGCGCAAGAGCGGCGAGCTGATCGTGCCGGCGATCCGCGTCGGTAACGAGCGCACCGAGCCGTTGCGGTTGCAGGTGGTTGGTGCGGCAAACGATGCCGGCAGCAGCGCACCGGGCGAAGCGAGTGCGGCGCAGGGCAACGAGGAGGTCTTCGTCCAGACGCAGGTGGACGATCCGCAGCCCTATGTGCAGCAAAGCGTCGGGGTGGTGTTGCGGTTATACTTCGCCAACCAGCTGGCGTCGGGCGAACTGGATCTGGATGCGCCCGCTGGCGCATCGCTGCAACGCGTTGGCGATGACGTCAATTCGGTCAAGATGGTCAACGGGCGCCGCTACAACGTCGTGGAGCGCCGTTACCTGCTGGTGCCCGAGCGCAGCGGACGCGTGGTGCTGCCCTCGGCGCGGTTCAATGGGCGCTCGGTGGGCGGGTTCTTCGACGACTACTTCGGTCGCGGCAACGGCGAACTGAGCGCGCGCAGCGCCAGCATTGCGCTGCAGGTGCGCGCGCAGCCTGCCAATGCGCCGCAGCCGTGGTTGCCGCTGCGCAGCCTGCAGTTGCGCTATACGACCACGCCGCAGCGCGCGAGGGCCGGTGAAGCGGCGCAGATCGTGGTCGAAGCCAGCGCACGCGGTGCCACCCAGGCGCAGTTCCCGGAATTGCCGACTCCGAGCGTGCCCGACGCGCAAGTGTTCGCCGAGCCAGCGCAGTACGAGGAACGCTTCGTGGATGGATCGCCGCAACTGCGGCTGACCCGGCGCTATTCGATCGTGCCCAATCGCGCCGGCCCGCTGGTGGTGCCGGGTTTGCAGGTGGCTTGGTGGGACGTGGGGGCGGCGGCCAAGACCGCAGCGCTGCCGGACCTCACGCTGGACGTGGCCGCCGGGAGTGGGGCCTTTGCGACGCCTGCGCCTGCACCCGCAGCAAGTCCGTCGCCGGATAACGCAGCAGCACTTGCTCCAGCGGCCAGCACACTGGGTGCGCAGCCATCGGCAGCTGCACCACGGCCATGGGGCTGGATCGGCGCGGCGATCGGGTTTGCGTTGTTGTGGATCGCCACCCTGGTGTGGGCCTTGCTGCAGCGTCGCGGGGGAGTGCACCGTGCCCCGGCGAGCACTGGCAGCGACGCGCCTGCGCCCGGCCGGCGTGCGACCCATGGCGTGGCCGAGTTGCGCCGCGCGCTCGATAGCGGTGGCATGGACGATGTGGCTGCGGTGTTGTGCGGTATGGCTGGCCTGACCGAGATCGACAGCGTGCTCGCAGCGTTGGCGGATCCGGCCCAGCGTGCGGCGGTGGCGCAGATGCAGCGCGCCCGCTGGGGCGGCGATGGCGATGTGGCTGCGGCGCGGGCGGCACTGCGGCAAGCCTTCGCCAAGGGGCCGCGCTGGCGCAATGCCACCGCAGCAGAGCCGGAGGTGCTGGCGCCGTTGTATCCGCCTGCGCCGTGATCGGCTGTGCTGCCGCTTCATCGGTTGACAGACCGTGGATGGTCGCCATGCCGTGTATCGCTGTGACCCATTGAATCTGATTGCGCAACTGGGTGACTAGCGGTGTTGCCGAGCGTTGGGCTGCGGCTTGGCTGCAGGGCGCTTGCCCGCCTAACATCGCGGGACACGCCGCAAGTACGTCCTTGTGTGCTCTCTTCTGCAGCATCCATGCAGCATCCATGCCGCATAAGAGCCCGCGACGGTAGGCGGGTAAGGGCCAGTCGAGACGATCGGTACGCAAGGTTTTCAGCAAAGCAATCAGCACATGTCCTGGCGCGGTGTCCTTGCCCTCGACCACCGATCTTGGCGATCCGCATTCCCCGAAACCAAACCTTTCGTTTAGTGCAATCTGCTGTTTGCTACGAATAATTCGGTTTTCAAGCTGGCGACAAAATAGGAAAAGTCCTCTGCAACTGCTTCAACCTGATCCCAGCCGTAGCCGTTGTCGCCGAAGCGTTTTGCCGTAAGGAGATGTAGGTTTTCGCCCTTGGCGCGACGCTCCAAAAAATAACGTGGATTCACTCATCGCAGCACCCCGGCACGTGCCGCCACCCTCCACGGGGTGGTGAATGCAGCTACCGTCGAGGTGCACCTACCCTTGGACAGAAGCATGGCGTCGTGCCGGGTAGGTGGCCGCGGGGATGGCGTTTGTTAAGCTCCGGGGATTGTGTCCAGATCAAGGCCGACCAGATGACTGCATCCCCAGCCGCACGCCGCCCGGGCCTGCCCCTGCATTGGAAGATGGGCATTGGCTTCGCCGTGGGCCTGTTGTTGGGTCTGGCCGTGTACTACCTGGCCGGCAGCGATGCCGAGTGGGTGCGGCTGGCGACCAAGTACGTGACGACGCCGTTCTCGCAGATTTTCCTCAATCTGATCTTCATGCTGATCGTGCCGCTGCTGTTTTCGGCGCTGGTGATGGGCATCTCCGAAATGGGTGACATCCGCGCGCTGGGGCGGGTGGGGTGGCGCACGTTGGGCTACACCGTGGTGCTGTCCGGCATTGCGGTGCTGCTCGGTCTGGTGCTGGTCAACGTGCTCAAGCCCGGTGCGGGCGTGGACCCGCAGCTGGCCAATCAGCTGATCCAGGAAAACGCCGACCGCACCCGCGAGATCATTTCCAGCTCCGGCACCCAGCCGCAGGGCATGGATATGTTGCTGTCGATCGTGCCCAACAACGTGATCGCCGCCGCGTCCAGCAATGGCGCGATCCTGTCGCTGATGTTCTTCGCAGTGATGTTTGGCGTCGGCATGGTGCTCACCGCCGACGAAAAGGTCGCCACGCTCAAGCGCGGCATCGAGGGCATCTTCGAAATCTCGATGACCTTGATCGGGCTGGTGATTCGCCTGGCTCCGTATGCGGTGGCCTGCTTCATGTTCAACCTGGCCGCGCTGTTCGGGTTCGATCTGTTGATCCGCCTGGGCGCCTACGTGGGCGTGGTGGTGTTGGCGCTGGGCCTGCACATGGTGGTCAGCTACGGGCTGGCGGTGAAGTTTGCCGGGCGCTCGCCGCTGGGCTTCTTCAAGCAGACCCAGGAGGCCACGATGATGGCGTTTTCCACTGCCTCCAGTAACGCGACCTTGCCCACCGCCTTGCGCGTGGCCGACGAAATGGGCCTGCCGCCGCGCGTGTCGCGCTTTGTGCTGACCGTCGGCGCCACCGCAAACCAGAACGGCACCGCGCTGTTCGAGGGCGTGACGGTGATCTTCCTGGCGCAGTTCTTCAATGTGGACTTGAGCATCGGCCAGCAATTCATGGTGATGCTGGTCTGCATCCTGGGCGGCATCGGCACCGCTGGCGTACCGTCTGGCTCGCTGCCGGTGGTGGCGCTGATCTGCGCGATGGTCGGGGTCAACCCGGTCGGCATCGGCATGATCCTGGGCGTGAACCACTTCCTGGATATGTGTCGCACTGCGCTCAATGTCACGGGCGACCTGGCGCTGACGACCTTGGTGGCCAAGGGCGAAGAGTAGGGATTCGGGAGGCGGGATTGGGGGATTCGGAGGAGCCGGCTGCCGCGGCCGTCGGGCGCCCCATGTCAGCTTTTAAGGTGTGACGACAGGGCTTGCGTCTTCATCAGTGGCATCGTTGTCCAGCGGACGAGCTTGCAGAGGCTCTTGCTCTTGCTCCGGCTTCACCAATCCCGACTCCCCACTCTCCAATCCCGGCCCCACTAACACGCTCTGTGGGAGAATAGCGGTCTCCGCTTCCAGCGGTTTCCCTCCGCTTCCATAGACGCCCATGACCCAGCCCACCCGCCGCCAGCTGGCCAACGCCATCCGTTTTCTCGCCGCCGATGCGGTCGAAGCCGCCAAATCCGGCCATCCCGGCATGCCCATGGGCATGGCCGATATCGCCGAAGTGCTGTGGAACGATTTCTTCCGGCACAACCCGAACAACCCGCAGTGGTTCAACCGCGACCGTTTCGTGCTGTCCAACGGCCACGGCTCGATGCTGCAATACGCGCTGCTGCACCTGTCCGGCTACGACCTGCCGATCGAACAGCTCAAGCAGTTCCGTCAGCTGCACAGCAAGACCGCGGGCCACCCCGAGCGCAGCGAAACCCCCGGGGTGGAAACCACCACCGGTCCGCTGGGGCAGGGCTTTGCCAATGCCGTGGGCTTTGCGCTGGCCGAGAAGTTGCTGGCGCAGCGCTATAACCGCCCGGAGCTGGAAATCGTCGACCACCGCACCTGGGTGTTCATGGGCGATGGCTGCATGATGGAAGGCATTTCCCATGAAGCCGCCTCGCTGGCCGGCACCTGGGGCCTGGGCAAGCTGGTCGCGTTCTGGGACAACAACCATATCTCCATCGACGGCAACACCGCCGGCTGGTTCAGCGACGACACCCCGGCGCGTTTCGAAGCCTACGGCTGGCATGTGATCCGCGATGTGGACGGGCATGACGCCGACAAGATCAAGGCGGCGATTGAAGCAGCGCTAGAAAACAGCGACAAGCCGACCCTGATCTGCTGCCGCACCAAGATCGGCTTCGGTGCGCCGACCAAGGCCGGCAAGGAATCCTCGCACGGCGCGCCGCTGGGCAAGGAAGAACTGGAAGGTGCGCGCAAGGCGCTGGATTGGCCGTACGGCCCGTTCGAAATTCCCGAAGAGATCTACGCCGGCTGGCGCGCAGGTGGCACCGGTACGCTGCGTCAGGCCGAGTGGGAGCAGCTGTTCGACAAGTACGGCAAGCAGTACGCGGCCGAAGCTGCCGAACTGACCCGTCGCTCGCACGCCGAACTGCCGGCCGACTTCATCGCCCAGGCCGATGCCTACATCGCCAAGGCGCAGCAGGACGGCCAGACCATCGCCTCGCGCAAGGCCTCGCAGCTGGCGATCGAAGCGTTCGCGCCGCTGTTGCCGGAACTGATCGGCGGCTCGGCCGATCTGGCGCATTCCAACCTGACCTTGTGGAAGGCCAGCAAGTCGGTGGCCACCGACGACCCGGATGCCAACTACGTGTATTACGGCGTGCGCGAATTCGGCATGACCGCCATCGCCAATGGTCTGGCGCTGCATGGTGGCTTCATTCCTTTCGATGCCACCTTCCTGGTGTTCAGCGACTACGCGCGCAATGGCGTACGCATGAGCGCGTTGAATCCGGCGCATGCCATCCACGTGTACACGCACGACTCGATCGGCCTGGGTGAAGACGGCCCGACCCATCAGCCGGTGGAACACCTTGCCTCGCTGCGCTACATCCCCAACAACGATGTGTGGCGCCCGGGCGACGCGGTGGAATCGGCGGTGAGCTGGAAGGCCGCCATCACCCGCAAGGACGGCCCGAGCTGCCTGGTGTTCAGCCGCCAGAACCTGCAGCACCAGCCGCGTAGCGCCGAGCAGCTCAAGCTGATCGAGCGCGGTGGTTACGTGCTGGCCGATGCCGAAGGCGGCACGCCCGACGTGATCCTGATCGGTACCGGTTCGGAAGTCGGCCTGGCGATGGAAGCCAAGAAGACCCTGGACGCTGCCGGTTTGAAGACGCGCGTGGTGTCGATGCCGTCCACCGACGTGTTCGATCGCCAGGATGCGTCCTACCGCGAGTCGGTGCTTCCGAATGCAGTGCGCAAGCGCGTGGCGGTGGAAGCGGGCGTGACCGGCTTCTGGCGCAAATACGTGGGCCTGGATGGCGATGTGGTCGGTATCGACACCTTCGGCGCCTCGGCGCCGGCGGATCAGCTGTATGCGTACTTCAAGATCACCGCCGAGCATGTGGTTGCGGCTGCCAAGGCGCTGTAAGGCCTGAGGTGTTGCCTGAAAGAAGAGCCGGCGAAAGCCGGCTTTTTTTTACCTTGTGTGCGATGCGCCACCGTGCAACGGAGACATTGCGCGTGTCAGTGCGCGTCGTTGGCCAGCGCCGATGCGCGGATCCTGGTCAGCACGTGCAACTGTGCGTCCAGCATCGGCGGATTGGGATCGTGCCCGGTGCGCGGCAGCAACAGGAAGTGCTTGGACGGGGCAGAAAGCCCATCGAAATAAGCCTTGCTGATCTCCTTCGGGGTGACCAGATCCTGCTCGCCCTGGATCAGGTAGACCGGCATGGCGAACTGCGGCCCGAGTTTGTGCAGGTCGATCCGCGGCCCCATGCCGTCGCCTGCCAGCCCGACGAACTGCAGGAAGGAATAGTCTTCGCCGGCTTCATAAGCTGCGCGGTAGTCGGGCGTGTCGTACTCGGCTGCGAAGGTGAACCAGCCGTCCGGTGCCGGATCGGTGCTCAAGGCTTCGTACTTGCGCGTCAGGCGCCGAAGCACCCCGAAGTTGCGCGGGTTGCTCCAGGGCGGCGGCCCGATCGTTTCCAGCTTGCCGATGGCGTCTGCATCGCTGGCCGCCTGGGCCAGGCGCAGCGTCTTGGCGTAGCTCGACGCCATGTCGTTCTGGTAATTGACCAGTTGCGCCGTGCCGACATAGGCATGAAACAGCTCGGGACTGGCCTTGGCGATGTTGACGGCCAGCGCCGAGCCCCACGATCCGCCCATCAGGATGAGTTTGTGCTTGCCCAGCCGTTGCGTGGCATAGCGCGCGACCTCGCGACCGTCCTGGGTCAGCCGCTGCATCGTCAGCGTCTCGCCGTCGGCGGGTTTGCTTGCCGCGTAGGTCTTGCCGGAGCCGCGTTGGTCCCACTGCACGATGGTGAAATCGCGCGTCCAGCTGCCGAACAGATGTTGCGCGAACGGCGTGTTGGGATTGCCCGGCCCGCCATGGACGATCAGCACCACGGGGTTGCGGCAGTCCTGGCCTTCGATCGTGACCCATTGCAGGATACCGCCAATCGGGACAAGGCCGGCTTCGTGCACGCTGCTGCCCGGCGCACGGCACGCATCGTTCGGCGGTATTTCCTTTGAAGGTGCAGCGCTCAGTCCCGGCGCGCATGCAGCAGGAGTGCGGCTGCCATCCAGCATTTCTTCATCTGATCTCCATTGCGTTGCACTCCGTTGTCGATGAGTGGCCTGTCTGCCTGGCACTCGCGCCGAGTGTTGCGTGCAGGCGGCTTCGACCACAATGCCTGTCGTCCAGCAGACGTGCGGAGGCGGATGTTGATGTCTTGCGGGCAATCACGGCGGATCCGTGGTGTCGGCGGAGCGGGCGATGGGAGCGCCCGGCATTGCAGGGGCGCGGTTAAACCGGGCTGATCCTTTGGGTGGCGCGTGCCTCCGACCCGGTGCATCTGCTGGCAGCACGCATCGGCATGTCTGTAGCGTTCGCTTGGGTTGAACGGGCGCTAAAAATTTGTAAATCCTCCTATTTAAAATGTGAATCATTCCCATTAAGATGGTGCGTTGCCGGTGGTACGGCACACGTTCCCCCTTGTTGCCGGCGCCGCCTCTTCGCAGCGCGTGGTCTGATCCGTTTGCGTTGGAGTCCCCGATGACCCGTAGTATCGAATTGCGTCTTGCTTCTATGGGCGCGCGTCGCCATGTCCTGCCGCGCGCGCTGTTGGCCGCGCTGTGCACGATGGCCGCCGGCCAGGTGCTGGCCGAGGCGCCTGTTGCCGCCGCCGATGCCGAGGTCACCACGCTGGACCGGCTCAACGTGCAGGCTGAACAGGCCAACGGCTATACGGTGGAAAAGACCACCGCCGGCACGCGCATGGACCTGTCTCTGCGGGAGATTCCGCAGTCGGTCAGCGTCATCACACGTGATCGTTTGGACGACCAGAATCTCCAGACGATTACCGACGTGCTTGCCAATGTGACCGGTATCTCCGGCACCTTTGCTGACAGCGAGCGGCCCTCATTCTTTGCGCGCGGCTTCCGCATCGACAATTATCAATTTGATGGGATTCCAACCACCTTGGTACCGGCCTGGACATACGGCGACGGCGGGCTCGACTTGGCCATCTATGATCGGATCGAAGTAGTCCGTGGCGCTACCGGTCTGCTGACCGGTGCCGGTAATCCATCGGCCTCGATCAACCTGGTGCGTAAGCACGCTGACAGCCATAAACTGACTGGAAGTGTCTCGACAATGGCGGGCAGCTGGGGCAATACGCGCAGCGTGGTCGACGTTACTGTGCCACTTAACGCTAGCGGCAGCGTACGTGTGCGAGCGGTCGGCTCTTATCAAGACAAAGAGTCCTTCATGGATCGCTATGGTTTCACCAACAAGGTCGGATATGCCGTGTTGGATGCTGATGTTGGCGAGAACACTCTTCTAAGTATTGGTTACGACTATCAGGATAAGCGAGTCAGCGATCCCACCTGGGGCGGATTCCCGATGTTGTGGAGCGACGGCACGCGCACACGCTGGGATCGATCGCTTAACTTTGCACCGGAGTACACACGCTGGAACACTGCCTCTAAGCGTGCATTCGCAAGTCTCAACCATCGGTTTGACAATGATTGGAAGCTGACAGCGGTGCTTAATCAAGGTAAGGCTGATTCGGATTCCAAATTGTTTTACCTATATGGCCTACCCTCGCGTGTAGACGGCGTCGGTGTGTTTGGAGGTGCCGGCTGGTACATTTTGCAGCGCGAAACTCGCGCGGCTGACGTCTATGCTGAAGGTCCGTTTCAATTATTCGGCCGTCAACATCAGCTCGTCACAGGACTAAGTGTCAATCGCCAGGAAAACTCTTATACCGGAACTTTTGTTGACGCGATCGCTTTACCTGATTTCTCTACTTGGGACGGCGTGACTCCTGAACCTGCCTGGCCTGGTCTGGCTTCAATGGGTGGTGAGATTGTTCGGCAGAATGCAGGCTATGCGGCGGCCCGTCTTTCGCTGGCCGATCCGCTTACTTTGATACTCGGTGCCCGCCACACTCGCTGGGAAAGCGAGGGGGCGGGCGTCGATCGCGAACACAATGTTACGACTCCATATGCCGGGCTGGTGTACGACATTGATAAAACGTGGTCGACGTACCTCAGCTATAGCGATATCTTTAATCCTCAATCGCTGAAGTCCAGAGACGGTACCTTTCTCGATCCAGTCGAGGGCCGCAACTACGAGGCCGGAGTGAAGGCTGCCTGGTTCGATGGAGGTCTCAACGCATCGTTGGCAATCTTCCGTATCGAGCAGGACAATCTCGCACAAGCAGTTCCCGGTGTGGTCCTGCCGGGAACCGGCGAGCAGGTTTACGTGGGTGCGCGTGGCACAGTAAGCGAAGGCTTTGATTTCGAAGTGTCTGGTGAAATAACAGCCGGTTGGAATGCAACCTTCGGTGGCTCGCACTACACCGCACGTGATGCAGATGATGCTTCCATCAACACTGAATTGCCGCGCAGTACGTTGAAGCTGTTCACCAGCTACACCCCTCAGGGCAGTTGGAATGCGCTGACCGTTGGCGGTGGCGTCAACTGGCAGAACCGAACCTATACAGACGTGCTTGCCCCATTTGGCGCGACACGTGTAGAGCAGGGTGGTTACACGCTTGTGAGCTTGTTTGCACGTTATCGTATTGCCCCGCAGTTTTCGGTACAGGTCAATCTTGAAAACTTGCTTGACGAGCGCTACTACGGGCAGATCAGTGGCGGCGGTGCATGGGGTAATCCTCGGAACGGTGCGCTTACGTTCAATTACACGTTCTGATTGCGGGCAACCTCTGGCGTAGTGTCAGCGCCTGACGTATCGCCGTGAAATGCACGGGTGCCTTGCGAAAGGTGCCCGTGCTTTTTTGTGGCTATGAGAGATAGGTAAATATCGCAATCTCTCGCTGAAAGGGTGCGGTTGCGCCGGGTACCGGCTGGATCAACGCCCAGCGCATCGAAGTGTCGGGCGGAATGTTGATCTGAGAGCGGGCAACAACTCCAGCCTTTAGCCGGCAGGCGCGGTGCCGGTGCCCGGAATCGGCATATACCAAACGAATAAGCCGTTTCCGTCGTGCCGTCGGCCCTTGTGTGCATCAACCCGTCAGTGCATCACTGCAGCGTCTGATCGCCATGCAGGACGGGATAGGGATTCAACGCTTCGCCCTTCCACCATTGCTTCTCCGGGCCGAGACGATGGATCTCGAAATGCAGATGCGGTGCGCCAGGGTCGGCGTTGCCGGTACTGCCCACGTAGCCGATGACCTGGCCGCGCTTGATGGATTGCTTTTCCGTCAGGCCGTCTGCATAGCGCTGCAAGTGGGCGTAGTAGTAGCAATACGTGCCGCTTGGCTCGAACTGATACACGGTCAGGCCGCCGCGCTCGCTGTCGAACAGTTTTTCCACCGTGCCATCTGCAACCGCAAGCACCGGTGTGCCGGTGGGGGCGAGGATGTCGATGGCGTCGTGGACACGGCCTTCGCTGCGTGCGTCGGTAAAGGTGTCCTGCAGCTGGTCGGGACCGATGCCTTGCACCGGAATGAGCAATCCGCTGCCTGTGGGTTGCGGCGCAGTCGCAGTCGCAGTCGCAGTCGAGGTCGTGGGCGCAGGTGCTTGCTCTACCGGCGCTGTTGGCGCAGGCGATGCGGCAAGCGCTGGCGCGGACGTACCCAATGTTGGAGAGGCCGCTGGCAACGCCGCCGCCGCCGCAGCAGCAGCCGCACCGGCTGCTGCGCGTTCGGCTGTCGCCGTTGACGTGGGCGTGGGAGACGGCGATGGCGACACCGCCGCATCCGGCGCGCCACGTTCCAGCCACCAATAGCCAGCGGCACCGATCAATAGCCCCAGCATCAAGGTCAACAGCAGCTTCATGCTTACTCCTGCATCACCACCGGCACCGAGGGACCAACCACACTGGCCAGGTTGACCACATCCCAGTTGGTCAGGCGCACGCACCCATGCGATTCGGTCTTGCCGACATGGCCGGGTTCCGGCGTGCCGTGCAGGCCGTAGTGCGGCTTGGAAAGGTCGATCCACACGCGGCCGACCGGATTGTTCGGGCCGGAGGGCAAGGTGGCTTTCTGATCGCCTTTCTTCGCGTCCCAGAACAGTTTGGGGTTGTACTTGAACACCGGATCGCGCGAGATGCCCTGGATCTTCCAGTGGCCGATCGGCAGCGGATCGTGCTTGCTGCCGGACGATACCGGAAATTGCGCATACACCTTGCCGTCTGCATCGAACAGCCGCAGCGTCGAGTCGGATTTATCGATCACCAGCTTGGCCGGCTTGGCCAGCGCCGGCACGCCATCGATGTTGGGGACCTGGATGACGCTGCCGGCCTTGCTCAAATCCACACCGGGGTTGAGGTGGCGCAATAGTTCGGGGGCGGCATGGAAGCGCTCACCCAGGGCCTCGTCCACCGAGGTGTAGCCGAGCGAGGGTAGCTTGGCCTGTTCGGCCGGGCCCTTGGGAATTGGCAGGAACGGTCCGGCGACATCGGCAGCGGTGAGCGTGTATTGCACCAGCGCGGGCGTGGTATCGGCCTGCAAGGCCTGCCAGGTGGCGTCATCCAGCTCGCCGCTCACCTTGATCGCGTGTGCGGCCTGGAAGCCGGACACGGCGCGCTTCTGGTTGGAGCCACGTTCGCCATCGATCTGCCCCGGCGAAAAATGTGCACGGTCCAGCAGCACCTGTGCGTGCAGGTCCGAACGCGGGCCGGTTGCTACGGCACCCGCAGCGGGCGCAGCGGCAGGCGCAGCAGTGGCGGGCGGCTGTGGCGCCTGTGCCGACGCGCAGAGCGACGTGCCCAGGGCTAGGGCGAGCAGGCAGAGGCGAGCGTAAGGGCGTGGGGGCATGAGCAGATCCGATGGATGCATGGGCGCACCTTGCCCGAGCGGGCTGCGCTTGCTGCGTGAAATGGCTGCACCCTGACTGACTGAGGGTGGGATATCGATGCGGCCACTGGCCGACGAGGAGGGGATGTGGTCTTGCGCCGCTGCGGATGCAACCGTCACGTTGCACGTGGCGGGGCGCGCAGGCTGGCGTGTGCGATCCGGCAGCATCGACCGGAACCGGTCGCCTGCGTGATGCGCAGACGATCGGCCGATGGCATCGGCAGCGACGTGCGTGAGCACCCACGTCGCCGCGTATCGCGCAGGGTTTGTCGTCAGTAGGTGTAGCCCAACGTCAGCATGTACACCCGTCCGGTCTGCACATACGCGCCATCGGCGCCGTTGTCGTAGGCCATGTAGCGTTTGGACCTGCCCTGGGTTTCGTAGAACGTGGCGGCATTGAGCAGGTTCTTTGCCGACACGCCTACATCGATGTGGTGCGGCAGGTGATAGGTGGCGTTGAAATCCAGCGACTTGACCGGCTGCAGGTAGTAATTGAGCCGGTCGGTGGTCAGCCCCAGCAATTGCAGGCCGGTGTAGTTGTAGCTCAGGTCTGCGCGCAGGTGGCTGTCGTCGTAGAACAGGTCCAGGTTGTAGATGCGCTCCGGGGCGCGCGGCAACCAGGTCTTTTCCGGTTGATCGGCACGTTTGCTGTCCGCTTCGCTGTGCTGCAGCGTGAGGTTTGCAGTGACGCCGAAATTGCTCCAGATGCCCGGCAAATCCTGCAGACGTTTGCTCGCTGCCAGTTCCAGCCCGTAAAGCGTGGCGGTGCCGCCGTTCTGCGGCATGGTCACCGGCACGCCGTTTTCGAAGGTAGTGCCGGTCGGCACCAGTCCACCAAGCGTGTTGTCGTTGCTGGTTGCCGATTGCGAGGTGTAGATGAAACCGGTGATGCGCTTGTAGTAGGTCGAGGCGCTGAGCACGCCGCCGTTGTGATCGTAGAACTCGGCCGACAGATCGGCGTTGTCGGCCTTGCTCGGATGCAGGTCGGGGTTGGGTTTGGAAATGCCGACCACGCGTTGGGTGTCGTCGATGGAGTACACCGTCTCGCCGGAAATCAGTCCAAAGGCCGGACGGCTGAAACTGCGGCGCAGCGAGGCGCGGTAGACGGTGAGATCGTCGGGTCGATAGTTGATGCTGATGCCGGGCAGGACCTGCCCGTAGGTGCTGCCGGTGCCGACGAAACTGCCGCTGGCGCCGTCGCCGCTGGATTGCCAGGAATCGGCCGAATAGCGGGTCAATTCGTAACGCACGCCAGGTAGCACGCTCACCTGGCCGAAGTGCAGCGCGGCCATTGCGTAGCCCGAATAGATCGCCTCGGTGCTGGAGGTGGTGTTGGCGTTGTAGTCGTTGGCGGTATAGACGCCCGCGCCCTTGGGGTCGTCGATGTATTTATAGGGCAAGGCTTGCGCAAGCATCCAGTCGCGGTCCAGCAATTTGAACGGACCCGCGTAGTGACCATCGAACGCGTGATAGGTGAGGCGGCCCGGAATGGCGCTCAGCGGCGGTCCGCCAGCAGTGGGGAATGCGTAGTTGGGGCCGCCAAAGTAAGGCCCGTTGGTGACGAAGTTGCCGTCCTTGTGGAAGAACGGGTGATCGTAGGCGCCGCGGTCGGAGTGGTCGGCAGACAGGCCCAGCTTGACGCTGTCCAGTACATCGCCATCGACCTGGTAGGTGATATCGGTGTGCGCGTTGATGCGGTTGTCGTGACTGCCGGCATCATGGCCTTGCACCTTCCACAGCAGCGACGAATCCAGGTTGTAGAAGAAGTCCTTCAACGCCGCCGAGCTGGGGCCGATGCTGGGGTAGGTCGGGTCGCTGAGGTCGAAGGCGAAGCTGCCCGGGGTAAAGCCATACAGGCTCGCCGACACATAATCCGGCCGGCTGCGCGTGCCGCGACCCACCGAGGTGCCGTAGTCGAAGCGCAAGCGATCCAGCGTGGTCTGACCGCCCAGCTGCAAGGTCGCCAGCTTCTCGTCGATATCATGGGTGTTGAAGTAACCGCCACGCACGGCAGTGGGTTGGTTGAGATAGGTTTCCAGGCGCGCGCTGGACTGATCCTGTTGGCCTGTGACCCCGTAGCTGCCGTAGATGGCGCGGGCAAACAGCGCACTGTTGTCGCCTTGCCAGTCGAGCGAGAGATTGGCGCCATAGCGTTCGATCTGGCTGGTGTACAGGCTGTATTTGTAGCGGGTGTTGATCAACGGGCCGACATCACGCAGGTCGGTTGCGCTGGCCAATGCAGGGTCGGCCGGCAGGTACTTGCTGTTGGGTGCCGGCGCCTGTGCCATGTTGTTGTTCTTGCCGTAATAGGCCGATGCATAAAGCCCGAAGGAGTGGTTGTCGCCGAATTTCCAGGCGAGTTCCTGCTGGAAGGTGCCACCGGTGTCCTTGCCGCCCAGGTGCGAGGCCAGTGCATTGAACTGACCTTGCGCGGTGCTCTTGGCGTAGAAATCCTGGCCGAAATCGAACGCGTTGGGTGTGCGCATGTCGATCGCGCCGCCGATCGCGTCGCCGGGCATGTCGGGTGTGGGCGATTTGGACACCTGCACCGACTGGATGCCGAACGGCGCCAGCATGTTCAACGAGATCGCGCGCGTGGATGAATCGGTTTCCGGCATGCCGAAGCCGTTGAGCCTGTACGCGTTGTAGCTGGCGTCCATGCCACGGATGCTGACGTAGGCGTTCTCGCCGGTGGTGGCCTGGCCTAGATGCATGTCGCTGTACGACGACAGGCCTGGCATGTGCGCCACGACATCGGCGATGCCGCCGGAGGGGATGGCGTCGATCTGCTGCTTGCTCATCACGCTGTTGACGCTGCTGGACAGGCGCTGTTCGTTGAGCGAGCCGGGTGCGGCGGCGTGTTTGGCCTGCACGTTGACCGAATCCAACGTGGTGGTGCTCAGTTCCGGCGTCTCGGCGAACACCGGCGCGGACAGCGCCAGTGCGATGGCGCAGCTCAGACGATGGAGGGTGCGTGGAGTGTGCATGCTATGGACTCGCGTGAATGAAAGGGGGCGCCTGCCCCGTGACGCGGGCGCAGGCGTGCAGCGCCGACGCCTTCCATTGCGACAGGTCTGTGTGTGCGGGGATGCGGTATTGCGTCGACGCAAGCGGCGCCGATCAGTGACGCAGATCGATGCCCTTGCAATGCGCAGGCGGTAGCTGCGGAGCGCAGCGCGCCACCGCATCGCCGTCCATGCGCACCACGTAACCGTTGCTGGCCGGCTCATGTGCGGGGAAGTCGGTGCTGAGCAACTGCGCGCCACTGGCCAGCATGCTGTCGCGGCGGGTGGTGTCGTGCTGCAGCGCTTCCTTCAGGTCTGCGTCGGTCCGCGTGCGCACCAGATAGCCGGCTTTCACCAGCTGCGTGATCTTGTCGGCAGGACCATCGTTGAGTTCGGTAAATGCAGCATCGTCTTGCCCAGGCTCGGCATTGGTGAAACAGACACGGCCACGCAGCGATGGATGCCCCGGCAGGTAGCTCGCGCCGGCCGTACGTTGGTCGAGCAGAAACACCACCTTGCCGCGCGTGTCGGCCAACGACGGCCAGCCCTGCGCGCGCACTGCTGCATTGAGCGTGCGCGCGTTGCCACGGACTTGGTCGGGGCTGACGTATTCGCCAGCTTGGAACACCGAGCGGAGTTCGGCATCCAGCGCATCCATGGTCCTTGCGTCGAACGGCTCCGGCTGCACGGTGGGAAAGTCCAGCTGCACCGGCGCCTGCTTGGTTTCCAGCAGGATGAAGATCGGCACATGCCCGGGATGCTGCCTGGACCAGCTGCGCACTTGCTGCAGGCAGGCGATCAGTGGCTGGCAGTTGCTGCGCTGGTCCACGTCCTGCACGTGCATGACCTTGAAGCCAGGCTTGTCCATCACGCCGGCCGGTGCGCTGGGTGGTGCGGGCGGCAGCCCGGCCTTGGCAATCTGCGCAGCAAGCGCCGGGTTTGCGTAGCGGCCACCGTGCGCATCGGCGAATACATCCAGTTCCAGTTGCCTGACGCCATCGTCCAGTTGCTGCGTCAGCGACGGGTGGCGGTAATCCAGCGCCGCGAACAACGCAGGATTCAGCTGTTTCAGCAGCGTGGCTTCACTGGGCGCGAAGCCGGCGTGGTAGCTGTTGTGACTACCGATGTACTGCAGGTCGGTGAGTCGCGGCGCGGCAGACAGCGCGAGCGTGGTCGTGATCGAGACACCGAACAATGCAATTTGCGCCAACTTGCTTCGCTTCGCGCGTGATGGCTTCGCTTTGCGGTGAATGCCTGAATAAGACGTGGGAAAAACCGGGAAAAAACGCATGCGGTGACGCCAGGAAACAAGGTGGTCGTCATCATCCGGGCTCAGCTTGACGCAAATCTTTCCACAATGTTGCCGTCGTGCGTCAATTGCTCCAATGCGTACAACGGACTGTGTTCCATCAATACATGGATAGTTTCATTGCGGCGTTGTTTGGCGCAATGCATAGGCCAGCAAGCGTGCCTGGATGCGCTCGCCAACAGTCTGCGGTGTGTCCAATGCCATGCGTTGCAGACAGGCAGCGTCGTCGACGTGGCCGATGCCGCGCGATCCTATCGCGCGCACCAGCGTCGTCAATTTGGCGCCGTTGGTCGCGGTGGCGGTTTTGAGCCATGTCAGTGCGCGCAGCAGACGTTGCTCGACGTCGGTGAAGTCGCTGCCAAGCGGATAATCGGGCAGGCTGCCATCGCGGCGAAATGGCGCCAGTGCCTGCTCCAGTGCCTGAGGCGTGTTGCGCTGGGCACGCGCTGGCAGTGCCGGTGCCTCACGCAGTTTGCGCGACTGCCTGGCCTGCGTGAGCAGGGCCTGCTGGAAGCGCGCATCGCAGATGCCGGCCATCTCCAGCACGCAGTCCTGATCGGTCTTGTGGCGTAGATCGGCAATGCCGTACTCGGTGATGTACAGATCGCGCAGATGGCGGGGGATGGTGGTGTGCCCATAGTTCCAGCGCACATTGCTGGCTGCATCTGCGCCGGTATCGCGGGTGGCGCGCAGCATCAGCGTGCTACGCGCCTGCGGCAAGGCATGCGCCATCGCCACGAAGTTGTACTGGCCACCGACGCCGGAGACCACGCGGCCATCTTCCAGCCCATCGGACACCGCAGCGCCGAGTGCGGTCGCCATCATGCAGGAGTTGAAGAAGCGTGCGTCGCGGCGCTGCAAACGCTCCAATGCCTCATTGCCGCCATAGAGCTGATTGATCTCGCTGATGCGACGCATGCCGATGGCATCGCGTGTGTCCGCATCCAGGTCGCGGAGCCATTGGTAGAAGTCGGGTGAGCCGAGATAGAACGCGCCATGCAGAAACTCGCCTTCGCGTGCCAGCCGCGCATGATCGTGCGCGTCGGCGCTGCCATCGGCGATGCGTTGCATCAGCGCCGGATCGTCGTGCACCTTGCGGCGGATCACGCCACTGCTGACCAGTTGCTTGAAGCCTTCGTTGAGCATCTCGCTGCAGCCGTACAGGCCGATCGCGAACGGCTCCAGGCCACCGCTGGTACGCACTGCAGGATGTTGTTCCAGCGCCGGGTCCAGTGCGTGCAGCACGCGCCGATAGGTTGCGTTGTCGGTATGCCGCAGCACCAGTGCATGGCTCAACGCATCGGCCAAGGTCCCGATGCCGATCTGCAAGGTGCCGCCGTCGCGCACCAGCGTGCTGGCATACAAGCCGATCGCGTAATCGACGCTGTTCACCGCTTGCCGAGGCAAGCCGAACAGCCGCGGCGACGGGCCGGGCAGGTCGATGACCAGGTCGAAGAACGTGGCATCCACTGCAGCGGTTCCGCCGATCCACGGCAGTTGCGGGTCGACTTCGGCCACCAGCATGGGGCGCGGCAAGCCGAGTGCCTGCACCGCATCCAGGGTGTCCTGGGTGATGTCGTTGTTGCACGATAACGACAGCCGCGTACCACCGGGTTCGCGTGCCACTTTCTGCACGATCAGATTCGGTGCGCGTTGCGCCACGGCCGCAGCGGCATGGGTGTAGTTGAGACTGGTGTAGTCGGCCTGCGCTTGAGTGGAGCGCAGCAGGCCACCGGATTGCATGTAGAACTCTTCCACCTGCACATGTGCCGGCAGTGCGTCGCGCAGCATGGCATCGACATAGGCAAGACGTGGGAAGTCCTCCCCGAAATGGCGTGCGACAAATGGTGCAGCAAAGCGCGCTTCAAGACCGGCGCCCGGCTTGGGCGGATTGAGCGACAGCGCGGTGTAGATCGCCAATGGCCGCGATGGCGTGTCCTTGAGCTGCGCGTAGAGTGCGTTCAACAGCCGGTGCGGTTTGCCGATGCCCAGGGGCGCGCCCACCCGCAAGGGACCGTCGATATGATGCAGGATGTGCGCGAGCGCCGTGCTCAGATCGGTTGCATGTCGATTCATGCGTCAGAGCGTAGCCGAAACGGCTGTGGTGGAGGCGCCGACACCTGTCAGGCGGCGCCCGACAGCTGGCAACGCATTGCTTCGTTAGAAATTACAACTACATAACAGTCGGCTCATGGTGACTTAATCGAGCGCGCTCAGCATGCGCTGCATGATCAGCTCAACCACGCCCTCTCGTTTGTGGTCCCACCATGGATTTGCCAGTGCCAGCGTGGTCGAGGCTGGGCATGCACAACGCCAGGAGGTGGAATCGTTCATCGCTGCGGTCTACCTGCGCCGCTACGGCGCGCAGCTGCGCAGCTTCCTTCCGCAATTGCTTGCCTACCGCGATGCGGACGGTGCGCTGATGGCCGTGGTGGGAATGCGGCTCGGCAGCACTGGCGACCTATTCGTGGAGCAGTATCTGGACGTGCCCGCCGAGTCGGCGCTGGCGACCCGCATGGCGGCACCGGTGGCACGCTCGGGTCTGGCGGAGGTGGGCAATTTCGCCGCGATCAGCTCCGGCAGCGCACGCGCGCTGATTCCGCAGATGACCCATGCGCTGCATCACGCCGGCGTGCGCTGGGTGTTGTTCACCGCCACGCGCGGGTTGCGCAACACCTTCGATCGATTGCAACTGCAGCCGGTGGCGCTGGCGCCGGCACTGCAATCACGCGTGGGCGATGACGGAACCGACTGGGGCAGCTACTACGCGACCCAACCGGAGGTGCTGTGTGGTGACGTTGCCGCCGGCCATGCGTTTCTGCTGGAACGCCAGGCGCTGCATCCGCAGGTGGCACGCTATGGCTTCGAGGCGATGCCCTGCCGGATGGGAGTAGGCGCATGAGCGCCGGCTTTGCACAGCTGATCGGCAACCTGCATGGGCATGCGCCACGGGTGCTGACCTCGACAGGCAGCCTGGATGCGCAGACAGCGGCCGATGCGATCGCGCAATTGGCGATGCACCTGCAGGCGGCAGGGCTGACGCGGGTTGCCAGTCGCCTGGATAACGGTCCGGACTGGTTGATGCTGGATCTGGCGCTACGCCTGATCGATGCGGTGCAGGTGCCCTTGCCGACGTTCTTCTCCGATGCGCAGGTGCTGCACGCAGTGACCTCCAGCGGCGCGCAGTGCGTGGTGACCGAAGCTGCCGCCGCCGCGCCGGCCGGCACCAGCGGCACGCTGTCGACGCTTGGGCGCGAGACCTTACGCGCATGGCGGGTCGAAGCGATCGGTCCGCTGCCTCCATTGCCCGGCGGCACCGCCTGCATCACCTACACCTCCGGCACCACCGGGCGGCCCAAGGGCGTGTGCCTGTCGGCCGACAGCTTGCTCACGGTGGCCGGCTCGCTGGTGGAGGCATCGGCCGCGATCGCGCCGCGCCGGCATCTGTGCCTGATGCCCTTGTCCACCTTGCTGGAAAACGTCGCCGGGCTGTACGCCACCTTGTTGTCCGGTGCGCAGGTGGCGCTGCCGTCGCTGGCGCAGATCGGCTACACCGGCGCCAGTGGGCTGGATGTGCCCTCCCTGCTGCACTGCCTGCAGCGGTATCAACCGGAGAGCGTGATCCTGGTGCCGCAGTTGTTGCTCGCCCTGGTCAGCGCTGCCGAGCAAGGCGTGGCGTTGCCGGCATCGCTGCGCTACATCGCCGTGGGCGGCGGGCATATCGGTCCCAGTCTGCTGGCGCGGGCGGGTGCATTGGGTTTGCCGGTGTTCGAAGGGTACGGCCTGACCGAATGCGGCTCGGTGGTCTGTCTCAACCGGCCGGATGCAGTGCGCGCCGGCAGTGTCGGTCAGGCGCTGGCGCATGCGCGGGTGCAGATCGTCGATGGCGAAATTCAGGTCGATGGCGTGCGCGCACTCGGTTATCTGGGCGAAGAAACGCTGCCGCCGGGGCCGGTACGTACCGGCGATTTGGGGCATGTGGACCGCGACGGTTTCGTGCACATCACCGGGCGCCGCAAGCATGTGTTCATCACCGCCTTCGGCCGCAACGTGTCGCCCGAATGGGTGGAAAGCGAATTGCTGCAACATCCACTGCTTGCGCAGGTGGTGGTGTGGGGCGAGGCGCAGGCCGATGCTGGTGGTGGAAGATTCCGGCCCCGGCATTGCGGACGCGGCGCGCGAACGCGTTTTCCACCGCTTCCATCGAGAGCTGGGCACCGGGGTGGAAGGTAGCGGCCTGGGTCTTTCGATCGTGCACGACATTGCGGTGGCACATGCGGCGCACGTGCAGCTGGATGAAGCACCCACGTTGGGCGGTTTGCGCGTCAGTGTGCGATTCGCGGGGAGTCCGGTCAGCTGACCGAGACCGCGCATGCTGTGGCATTGCTTGGCTCGATGGCTAGGCAATGTGGTCTGCATATGCTGGCTAGGACATCGCCATGGCCCGGCATCTGCAGCTCGATCTCCAGCGATCCGTAACGATGCAGTGGGTGAGGTCGGCCCGCTATCGGTCGCACGATCTGCCGGCGTCTACCACCGCCGTCGGGAACAGCCGCCAGCAAGCCAAGCGGCTACTTGACAAGCAATAAAATTACGCGCGTAATCGATAAAAATTACGGGTGTAATCGTATGCCGATCAGCGATGCCGAAGCAGTGGTGATGCAGGTGCTCTGGGAGGCGGCGCCACGCAGCGCCGACGACGTGGTGGCCGCGTTGGCATCGCGCAGCGACTGGGCCGAGCCCACCGTCAAGACGCTGCTCAACCGCCTGCTGGCCAAGGGCGCCATTTGCGCGGTGAAAGAGGGGCGGCGCTACCTCTACTCGCCGCTGCTGGAGCGCGCGCAATGGGTGCAGCAACAGAGCGAAGGATTGCTGCAGCGCCTGTTCGGTGGGCGGGTGGCGCCGCTGGTGGCGCACTTCAGCGAGCGCGGACAACTCAGCGCGTCGGACATCGCGGAATTGAAGCGGCTTCTCAAGGAGTTGGACGATGAACCTTGATGCATCGGTGCTGTTGCTGCGCGCAACCTTGTACATCACGGCTGCGTTGCTGGCGTGCCTGCTGGTGCGCCGTCCACTGCGTGCCTGGCTGGGTGCCACCGCGGCCTATGCGATCTGGGTCTGCGTGCCGCTCGCGTGGGTGGCTGCCTTGCTGCCAGGTCCGCCCGCCAGCGCAACGGTGCTGACGTTGCCGACACTGGCTGCCATGCCGGCACTTTCCAGCGTGCGTGACGAAGGCGATGCGTGGCGTGTCTGGTTGGCAGCCGCGTGGCTTGTTGGCGCGGTCTTGATGGCCGTGGCGTTGTGGTGGCGGCAACAGCGCTTCCTGCGCAGTCTGGGGCCGCTACAGATGCTGGATGGCAGGTTGTGGGCGGCTGCGCACGATGTCGGTCTGCCTGCATCGCTGGGACTGTGGCGCCCGCGCATCGTGGTGCCGGCCGACTTCGAGGTGCGCTACAGCGCCGATGAGCGTGCCTTGATTCTGGCGCATGAACGGCTGCATCTGCGTCGCGGCGATCTGCATGCCAATCTGCTTTCGGCGGTGATGCTCTGCATCGGATGGTTCAACCCGCTGATGCATCTGGCCTGGCGCGCGTTCCGGCTGGATCAGGAACTGGCCTGCGATGCCGGCGTGCTGGCGCAGCACCCAGGCAAACGACGCAGCTATGCCACCGCAATGCTCAAGACCCAGCTTGGCCCCGGTTGCACGCCGCTGGGCTGTCATTGGGCTGCGTCGCATCCATTGACGCAACGGATCGCGGCATTGCGCGGCCCCGTGGCCGATGCCAGGCGCGCGCGCTGGCGCGTGGCGTCGGTGCTGCTGCTGGCTGCGACACTCAGTACGGCGACCTGGGCCACGCAGCCCGCGCGCGTGGCGACACCCGCGCACGCCGCGCCTGCAGCCGGCAACGCGCTGGATTTCGCCACGCTGCAGCCACCCACGTATCCGGCAACTGCGTTGGCTGCCGGCACCGAGGGCTTTGTCGAACTGCAGATCGATATCGACCCAAGCGGCGTACCGCAGCGCATCGCCGTTGTGCAGAGCACGCCGGCCGGCGTGTTCGATCAAGCGGTGCTGGACGCAGCGCGCCGATGGCGGTTGAAGCCCGCGATTGCACACGGCAAGCCGGTTGCATCCAGCGTTCTCGTGCCGGTCAGGTTTGCGATGGATGCGCCGGAGCCGGAGCGACCGGCTACCGCCGCCACTACCGCCACTGCCGCCACCGCGCGATCGGATGCGGCACAGTCCGGCCGACTCGCCGGTTGCACCGGATCAGGCTGTTTGAAGCAGGAGACGCTGTGATGCGAGTCGGTCGGATCTGCGGTGCACTTCTCGCGCTGTCGCTTGGCGCATGCGCAACACCACCCGTGCAGGAACAGCAGCGCAGCCAGCGCGAAGATTCGGTGGACCAGCGCATGTTGAGCGCGCAGTCGGGAGGTAATGGCGATGCCGCCATCCAGTCCTACACGCTGGCGCCGACCCAGCGCTTCCGGATGCCGCGCGCGCTGCACAGCGAGGCCCCGGAGCTGCCGGCCGACTCGCCACGGCAGACCTTGCCGCCAACCACCGTGTGCACGCATGTGATCCTGAGCGCCGAAGGCGCGGTACAGCGCGTGGATCCCATGTCCGACCGCGACGAATGCGCCGCCGGTCTGTTGCCGGACAATGCCGATCTGGTGCAGGCGGTGCGCACCACGGTGCAGCATTGGGAGTTCGTGCCGGCCGCGATGTGCACGTTCGCGCCCGGTGTGGCGCAACCGGCGGCCTCGGACGACTGCAGCGGCGCCAGCCGCGAAGAGCCGGTGCCGGTGACGCTCTCGTACGCGTTCACCTTCGAGGTGCGGCAAGGCAAGGTCAGCGTGCGCACCGGCAAGGTTGCGCGTTGAGATGCGCGGCCAACAACGCCGCTGCGTGCAGCGTCGGGCGGGCATCGCAAGCGCTCGGAAGTGCCATGCGCCACACGCGAGCGCGCTGTCCGCATCCGGTTGACCGCCACTGGCCAGGTCTTTTCAGCCGCGCCATGTGCCTTGTTTCAAGCAAGGCGCGCGTTGCCGGCTTGGTGCCTGCCGCCAGGCGGGTGCAGCAGCATGCACAGTTTGACGCGGCCGACCACCGGCCGAAGCGAGCGGTTCGTGCACGGATGCGCAGTGCGTGTTGAACGTCGATCCTCGATTATTCCTTCAGCCATCGCAAAACCATTCCGTCGGCCGCGCTCACTCCAGCACATGCACGCTATCGGCGATGCGCTGCACTTCGTCGGGATTGTGGCTGACGTACAACATCGGCAGACGGATCTCGTCGCGCACGCGCTGCAGGTAGGGGATCAATTCCTCACGGCGTGCCTGATCCAGCGCCGACAACGGCTCGTCGAACAGCAGGATTGCCGGCTGCGACAACAGGGCACGGCCGATCGCCACGCGTTGCGCTTCGCCGCCGGAAAGATTGCGCGGCCGGCGCTGCAGCAACGGCGCAATGCCCAGCAGTGCCACCACATCGTCGAAGCCGAAGGGCGAAGCGCCACGGGCATGCCGGCCGTAACGCAGGTTGCGTCGCACATCCAGATGCGGGAACAGCCGCGCATCCTGAAACACATAGCCGATCCTGCGCTTGTGCGTGGGCAGGTTCACGCCGTGCTGGCTGTCGAACAGACATCGCCCATCGATATGGATGTGCCCGGCCTGCGGGCGCACCAGCCCGGCAATCGCGTTGAGCACGGTGCTCTTGCCCGCGCCGGACGGGCCGACCAAGGCCACCACGCGTGCATCGTCCTCGATACGCAGATGCCGTGTGAAGTTGCCGCGTTGCAGCTGCAGGTCGAGATCGAGCATCAGAGCACGCGTTCGTTACGTGAGTGGCGTGCGCCGCGCCGGGATGCGGTAACGATAGGTCGGCGGGAAAAAATCCTCATGCATGACGCCTGGGCGATGGAATGGCAGCGGGCATGCATCCGCATGGCTGTTCGGGCTGGGGCTGCCAGAGCGCCCGCCAACGTTGCGCTGTTTGATGTATCCACGCATCAGGCAGTGCGCAAGGCATCGCGGACGGACTGTCACGTCTCTCCAACCCACGTTGTTCGAAAAGCGAATGCATCGCTATTGCTCCTCGCGTGGAAGTGGCCGGCGCACCAGCCACTCCGATAGCAGCAAGGCCGCCAGCGAGATCGCCAATGCAACCCCGGCCAGCCGCCAGACGCCCGATTCCATGCCCGGCACCTGCATCAGGCCGTAGATGGCCGACGACAAGGTCTGCGTTTCGCCGGGGATGTTGGATACGAAGGTGATGGTTGCGCCGAATTCGCCCAGGGCCTTGGCGAACGCCAGCACCATGCCGGCAACCAGGCCGGGCCAGGCCAGCGGCAAGGTGATGCTGAAAAACACCCGCCACGGGCCAGCGCCCAGCGTGGCGGCGGCCGCTTCCAGGCGGCGATCGGTCGCTTCGATGGACAGGCGGATCGCGCGCACCATCAACGGAAACCCCATCACCGCGCAGGCCAGCGCGGCACCGGTCCAGCGGAACGCGAACTGCACACCGACATGCTCCAGCAGCCAACCGCCGACCGGCCCCTGCGTGCCCAGCACCACCAGCAACGCATAACCGGTGACCACCGGCGGCATCACCAGCGGTAGATGCAGCAGTGCGTCCAGCAGCGCCTTGCCCGGAAAGCGTCGCCGCGCCAGCAGCCAGCCGCAGGCGATGCCCGGCGGCAGGCTGGCGATCGCCGCGACCAGGGCGACCTTGAGACTCAAGCCGATCGCGGTCAGCTCTTGCGGGGTGAACATCGACAAGCGCTGCGCCTCAATCCTTCAACGAAAAACCACGGCGCGCGAAGATCGCCCGCGCCGGCGCGCTGCGCAGCCACTGCACGAACGCGGCGGTGCCCGGGTTGCGGCTGTTCTTCAGCGCGGCCAGCGGGTACACGATTGCCTCGTGACTGTCATCGGGAAACGGGGCGACCACGCGCACCTTGGGCTCGGCGCGTGCGTCCGAGCCGTACACGATGCCCAGCGGCGCCTCGCCGCGCGATACCAGCATCAACGCGGCGCGCACGCTTTCGGACTCGGCGAGACGATCACGTAAGCCCTCCCATTGGCCCAGTGTGCGCAACGATGCAGCGGCATATTTGCCGGCCGGCACGCTGTTGGTCTGCCCAACCGCCAATCGGCCACGGTCGCCGAGCGCCTTGGCAATCGCGCCGGGCTGACGTGGATCCACGCGTGCCTTGCTGCTGGCCGGTGCGATCAAGACCAACGTATTGCCGAGCAGGTTGTAGCGCTGCGCGGGCACGACCAGGCCGCGCTGCTGCAGATAGTCCATCCATTCCAGGTCGGCCGAGAAGAACACGTCAGCCGGAGCGCCTTGCTCGATCTGGCGCGCCAGCGCAGAACTGGCGGCATACGACACGCGCACCGGTGTGCCGGTCGCTTTTTCGTACGCAGATGCCGCCTCGTCCATCGACTCCTTCAAACTTGCTGCTGCGAACACCGTCACCGGCGCGGTCTGCGCGGTGGCCAGAACAGGCAAGGCAAGCATCAGCACGCAGAGCGTGCGCTGCCAGAAGCCGATCGTACGCATGGTGAACTCCAACAGGATCAAAGGCCGATCATAGCGGCTGTGCGATCAGCCCCGCGTGGCGGGCACGGCGGACGCTATGAACTCACCCAGTCGCAGCGCCCCGCCTGAAGATTGGCCTGCAGCGCAGGCCGGATCAGCTTGGGCTCGGCCAACGTGGCATCGCGCGCCTGTCGCTGACTCACGAATGTCTCCACGTCCACGCCATCGTGCACGTGGATATTGCTGCGCCGCTGTTCGCCAATGCTGGTCTGGTGTGCCACCGCGCGCCCGCCCGGACCGTAGTCGTGACAGACGAACACACGCGTATCTTCCGGCAACGCATACAAGCGCTGGATCGATGCGTAGAGCTGCCGCGCATCGCCGCCGGGAAAATCGCAACGCGCCGTACCGGCGTCCGGCATGAACAACGAATCGCCGGGAAACAGCGCATCGCCGATCAGATACGCGATGCTGTCGCTGGTGTGCCCGGGGACGGCGATGACCCGCGCCTGGAGACGGCCGAGCAGGAAGCGCTCGTCATCGGCGAACAGGTGATCGAATTGCGAGCCATCGGCGCGAAAGTCGTCCGGCAACGCATAGCGTGGCGCGAGTGTCTGCTGCACATCCCGAATGCCTTCGCCGATGCCGATACGCGCCTGCGGCCACTGCTGTTTCAACCACTGCGCCGCCGACAGATGATCGGCATGTGCATGGGTTTCCAGCAGCCATTGCACCTGCCATCGGTGTCGGGCAACTGCATCGACGACGGGGTGTGCTGCGTGCGTGCCGGTGATGCCGGTGTCGGCTGCGTAGTCCAGCGCGGGATCGATCACCGCCGCTGCACCGGTCGCTGCATCGGCGACCACATAGGTGAAGGTGTTGCTGTCGGCGTGAAAGAACGCAAGCACCTGGGGCTGCATCGTCGTCCCCACGTCAGGGTGCGGCCAGCGCCGCATTGAGCACGGCAGCCAGACGATCGCCGGCGATGCGCAATTGCGTTTCGGCAATCGGGCGATAGGTGGCGATATAGGTGTCAGGCAACACGTGCGCGCTTGGATAGACGCCCGGCGTGATGGCGATCTTGCAGGACGCCTGCGCCCAGGCTGCAGCGGCCGGCGGCAGCGCTGGCGACACCGCAGTGGCGGCCGGCAAGGCCAGCAGACGCTGCAGGTACGCATCGTCGCTCAGGTGGCGATCGTTGAGCATGCCGCTGTCCCATAGCGCATGCAGGTTGCTGCCCTTGCCGTTGACCTGCAGCTGGAAATCGTTGCCGCCCTTGTCGTGCGCGTAGCCGGCATGCATCGGCTGATGGATGTCGCCGACAAAATGCACCACGAACTTCAAGGCCTGGCGGCGCACGTCCAGCGGCTGGCTACGGTCGGCAAGCAGGGCGGTTTGCTGATCCAGCGCGGCAATCACGCAATTGCCATCCGGGCAGTCGCGCGGCGGCTGGTATGTGCAGTCGTGTTCGCCAAGATTGACGTAATGCCAGGGCCCGGAGCGTTTGCCCAGATCCGGGTCGTGCTCGCGCAACTCATCGGCCCAGGTGGCCACGCCGTGCAAGCTAGGATCGGGCTCGCCGGCCAGCAGCTGCGCCACCTGCGCGCGTGCCTGCGGGCTCAGTTCGGTTTCGGCGATGCGGGCCACCAGGCGGTGTCCCTGGGGCCCCCAGGCGAATGCACTGGCGGGCTGGAGCGCCGCGACAACGGCGGCGGCAATGACGATGAGGCGAGCAGAGAGAGTCTTCATCCGCCGATTGTACGCATCGGTTCGGTACAGTTTGATGGCCGTCCGGTCCGGCGACAGCCACGCCTCAGCATGGCGTCGGCGCTGCGATCAGAAGTAGACCAGGTAGGACACGCCGTAGGTCAACGGATCGATCTGCGCCTTGCCCAGCCGTGTGCCATTGAAGTCGACGTTGCTGCGCGAATCGGTCCAGCGCGCATCCACGCGCAACCCGCTGCGCTCGTTGAAGATGAAGTCCACGCCGACATGCGCGGTGGCGCCCACCGAGTCGTCGAAGCGCAGATTGCCATTGCCGAAGGTGTCTTCGGTGTCCTCGCCGAGGAAGGTGGTGTAGTTGATGCCGACCCCCACGAACGGCGAGACCGTGCCATAGCCGTTGATGTGGTACTGCAGCAGCACGCTTGGCGGCACCGACCAATAACTGCCTACCTTGCCGATGCCTTCCAGTTCGAGGTCGTGCCTGCCCGCGACGGCGGCGTGCACCTCGATGCCGAGGTTGTTGCGCAGGAAGTATTCGTAGGTGAACGAGAGTGCCGGCGCGCCCTTGATCTCGGCACGCGTGCCACCGAAGGTGCCGCTATCGGATTTGGGTGAGACATAGCCGGCACCGTAGCCGGTCGTCCAGTGGCCGGCCGACTGGGCAAGGGCGGGTGCGGCCGAAGCGGTCAATGCGATGGCGAGGGCGGTGCGAATCAGCATGCTCATGGAATCCCCGGTAGGTCGGACAGGCGGTCGACGTGACCAACCTGTCCGCAACTCCGGCGGTGGATTCACGTCCCTGGAGGTCAAGTGTGCCAGAGATGCGCCGCGCCCGCCGCTGTGGGTCAGAATCGATGTACGTACGCCATGCCATAGGCCAACGGGTCGATGTGGACCTTGCCGATACGGGCGCCATCGAGGCGGGCGGTGGAATCGATGTCGATCCAGCGCAGGTCCACACGCAGGGCGCTGCGGTCGCTGAGCGTGAAGTCCAGTCCCGCATGCGCAGCCAAACCCCAGGAATCGCCCAGCTCCAGCCTGCTGCCGGCCAGCGCGCCACGGGTATCGGTGCTGAAGAAACGGGTGTAGTTGATGCCGGCGCCGAGGAACGGCGAGACCTTGCCCTGGCGGTTGAAGTGGTACTGCAGCGAGATCACCGGCGGCAGGTGTTTGGTGCTGCCGACCCGGCCCAGGCCACGGAGTGTGATCGCGTGCTCGAACGGTAGCGCAGCCAGTACTTCGATCCCGAGGGTGTCGGCGATGAAATATTCGGCAGTGAAGGTCGGCTTGATGTCGTTGCCGACGTCCACCTCGAGCGTGCCGCCGACCAGGCGGCCGTTGTCGGATGTGGGGGCGACCTGGTGCGCGCCGACGGCAACGGTCCAGTCGCCCTTGGATTGAGCCAGAGCGGAAGCGCTGACGAAGGCGGCGGCCAGGCCGGCGAACAACAGGGTCGAGCGCATGCGCATGAGACTCTCGTAATGGCAGTGGGGGGATTAAAGTCTTGCGGGTTTGTCCGTCGGCCGCCTTGATCCTGATCAAGGCAGGGGTATGTTGGTGCTGGTGGCCATGCCAGGCGTTCGCGCATCCACTCCGGGGCCGCTGCGCTGTGGTGCTTGAAGCAGCAACCCGGTGCTGGCGTATTTCATCGACGAACGTCTCTCCCGATCGGCGCTTGTCGGGGCGCGTTTTGCCAGATGGTCTGCAAGTGCAGTGTCGGGCATGGCGGGCCCATCGGTCGGCTTGCCGTGCTGGCCAACCTGTCCGGCAGTGCAATCGCCACCGGCTCCTAGCCCGGCTCCCGATGCTCCAATCCCGGCCCCATACGGACGACGCTGCTAGAATGGCGATCCCTTTCCATCCGCCGCGCTGTCGCGGCCGCAGGAGCTAGTGAACATGGCAATCAAGGTCGGCATCAACGGATTCGGTCGCATCGGTCGCAACGTGCTGCGCTCTGCGGTGCAGAACTTCGGCAATGACATCGAGATCGTGGCCATCAATGACCTGCTCGAGCCCGACTACCTGGCCTACATGCTGCAGTACGACTCGGTGCACGGCCGCTTCAAGGCCGAGGTGTCGGTCGACGGCAACACCCTGATCGTCAACGGCAAGAAGATCCGTCTGACCCAGGAGCGCGACCCGGCCAACCTCAAGTGGGATGCGGTCGGCGCCGAGGTGGTGATCGAGTCCACCGGCCTGTTCCTGACCAAGGACACCGCGCAGAAGCACATCGACGCGGGCGCCAAGAAGGTGATCCTGTCGGCGCCGTCCAAGGACGACACGCCGATGTTCGTCTACGGCGTCAACGACAAGACCTACAAGGGCGAGGCGATCGTCTCCAACGCCTCGTGCACCACCAACTGCCTGGCGCCGTTGGCCAAGGTCATCAACGACAAGTGGGGCATCAAGCGCGGCCTGATGACCACCGTGCATGCGGCCACCGCCACGCAGAAGACCGTGGACGGCCCGTCGAACAAGGACTGGCGCGGCGGCCGCGGCATCCTGGAGAACATCATTCCGTCCTCCACCGGCGCGGCCAAGGCCGTGGGCGTGGTGATTCCCGAGCTCAACAAGAAGCTCACCGGCATGAGCTTCCGCGTGCCGACCTCGGACGTGTCGGTGGTCGACCTCACCGTCGAACTGGAAAAGCCGGCCACCTACGCCGAGATCTGCGCCGAAGTGAAGGCGCAGAGCGAAGGTGCCTTGAAGGGCGTGCTGGGCTACACCGAAGACAAGGTCGTGGCCACCGATTTCCGTGGCGAGACCTGCACCTCGGTGTTCGACGCCGACGCCGGCATCGCGCTGGACTCGACCTTCGTCAAGCTGGTGTCCTGGTACGACAACGAGTGGGGCTACTCCAACAAGTGCCTGGAAATGGTGCGGGTTGTGGCGAAGTAAGCATCGTCGTCATTGAATAAAAAAGCGCCCTTGGGCGCTTTTTTATTTGGAGTCGCGTTTTTTCAGCAAGCGCTTATTCTGCAGTGATGCGCATGCTTTCGCCTTTGCCCGTGACGGCGACTCGGCTGCCAACCGCCAAGCCGGAGACTTCGGCACTCGGCTTTGTCACGATCACTTGCGACTTGTTGTCGAAACGGATCTTCAACATGTAATGCGAGGCCACGCCGCTGCTGACAACTTTGTCGCCAACCTGCTTGCCAGCATAAGTGCCTGCCGCTGCTCCGGCTTCTGCACCGAATCGGTTGTTGGACTTCAGGCCGAGAAAGCTGCCGGCTATGCCACCGAGGTCCGAGGCGGCATTTTTAAGGTTTTTATTGCGTTCTGGAACATTATCGCCTTTGTTCTCGATGGGCTCCAGTGCCGCAATGGTCCCGTGCCTTGCCGATTCGGCCATGACCGGCATGGCCAACATGCATTGCGCCAGTGCGAGCATCAACCATGCAGTACGACTCAGTGAATTCCGTGCTTTCATTCGAACGTTCCTTGGTTGATAAATTGATGTCGATCACGTGGCAGGGCTACTTCTTCTTTTTTGGGCGCCCCCAGTTGCGGGCATGCTCATGGCACTTGGTGCCAGCGAAATCGTATCGGGTGATGATGCCTTCCGCGTCGGCGATGAAGGTGATTTCGCAATGATGCTCGGCGGGAACATAGACTTTCTCGCTGTGCTGGTATTCCTCAAAGATCGGGGTGCCGCGGTCCATGCCGATAATGCCTCCCTGCGTGGTCCAGTAATTGGTGCGGTAATGCGCTTCAATGCCAAAGTTATAGGTGTAGGCGGTCTCCTGCGTCTCGGTGTTCTCGGACGTATAGAGGCCTTTTCCTACCGGCCATTGCATCATGAGCTCTGTGGCGTCGTGGCCGACCCAGCTTTGGGCGATAACTTCAGCGGTGCCGAACAGGTCAGCAGATGCCGGCGCTGCGGTCGTTAGCAGCACGATGGCGCAAAGGGCGGGCAGTGAGTAAGAGCGGAAAAGAGCGTGCATTGTGATACGTCCTTGCAGGGCAGCGATGCCGTTGATCCTTGCGAATCGGGTGCTCACCCGGGCGCTGGCGCGTTTTTAGCACTAGCGGCAACGCTCGGCAAGTAGTTGATTGCCGCTGCAGGAGGGTCAAGCGTGGACATCGACCCAAACGCGTGCGCTAATGGCCTCGCCGGCCAGCGGTTGTTCCTGCGCTGGGACGACAGAGGACGTACAGGGGCACCCAATGAATTCAAGGAGAGACAACGTGCAGATCAGTCGTATGTGGATGGGAGCCATGGTGCTGACCATGGTGTTGGGGGGCATTGCACCTGAGGCGATTGCCAAGAAGCAGACCGGTACGCCGGCCTGGATGAATGCCGATGGGGAAGTGATCAAATCCTCCGACGTGGAGGCGGGCTATGGCGAAACGGTCAAGGGCGTCAACGATTACGAAGGCGAGATCACCGGCAAACCGGCGCCGGACAGCAAGTTCACCCAGCTGAAGATCGGTATGCCGATGAAGCAGGTCACCGATCTGATCGGGCAGCCAACCGACCAAGGCTCCTATGTGACCGGCAAGGCGTTCATCCCGTTCTTTTTCGGTGGCGACCGCTACCGTTATGAGATGGCCTATAAGGGCCAGGGGCGTCTGGTGTTCGCAGGCAAGTCGATGGACACCGGCGGCAACCTGATCTGGATCATCCATAACAAGAACGACAGCGGCTACCGCGAATAACACACAAAACGCCCGGTTCTCCGGGCGTTTTTTTGTGTCTGCTACGGCGCCGCGTTGAGACGGCGTTCTGCAGCGTCCAGTCCTGGCGCTGGCATTTGCTGCCCAGGTGCATCCGAGGCTGTATGGTGCGCGCATTCGGCCGGACGCCGAACTCGGGAGTTGGCGTGGAAACAATGTTCGTCGTGGTGGCGCTGGTGCTGCTTGCGGTGCCGGTGGGGTTGGTGATTGCATTGGTGTGGGTCGTCGGGCTGCGGCGGCGCGTGGATGCGCTGGAGCAGCGGCTTGCGCAATGGCAGGCCGCAAGCGATGCCGGAATCGCCGGTACGACAGGCCGCACGTCGGCGCAACGGCAGGGCAGGGAGTGGGAGCCGCCGGTCGACGTGTCTGGCCACGCTTGCGGCTTCGACATGCCTGCCTCCGATCCAGGCGATCTGCCGCGTCAGGTGGGCGGCGACGTGGCACCTTCGCCCGTCGTGCCGTTGCCGCCACCCCTGCCTGCGCAAGCGCCTACGCCTTTCGCGCGCGATGGAGTCGATGTACCGGCGTCCGCATCGCAATCGCACGCACCACAAGCACCACTGCCGCCGCGCGAACCCGACCCGGTATCGCGCGCCGCAAGCGCGCTGAAGCGTTGGTTTACCGAAGGCAATGTGCCGATCAAGGTCGGCATGCTGGTGTTGCTGGCCGGCGTGGCGTCGTTGTTGAAGTACGCCAGCGACCAGGGCTGGATGCGCATGCCGGTCGAGCTGCGCCTGGCCGGTATCAGCGTGCTGGCGCTTGCCGGCCTGGTGTTCGGTTGGAAACAGCGGTTGCAGCGGCCCGGGTTTGCGCTGGCGTTGCAGGGCGGCGCCATCGGCGGTTTGCTGCTGACCGTGTTTGCCGCCTTCAAGTTGTACGGACTGCTCGGCGCCGGCCTGGCGATGGGCATCAGCGTGGTGCTGATTGCCGGCATGTGCGTGCTGGCGGTGGTGCAGGAGTCGCGTACGCTGGCCGTGCTGGGTGTGCTGGCCGGCTTCCTTGCGCCGATCTGGCTGTCCACCGGTAGCGGCAATCATGTCGCGCTGTTTTCGTATTACGCCGTGCTCAATGCCGGCATCGTGGCGATCGCCTGGACGCGCCCGTGGCGGGTGCTGAACCTGCTCGGATTCGTTTTCACCTTCGGCATCGGCACGCTGTGGGGCGCGCTGCAATACAGCCCGGCGAAATTCGCCACGACCGAACCTTTCCTGCTGTTGTTCTTCGCCATGTACGTGGCGATTCCGGTGCTGCATGCGCGTCGCGGCGATGGCAGCGCCGGCAAGGTCATCGATGGCAGCCTGTTGTTCGGCACACCGCTGGTGGCGTTTGCATTGCAGGCGCGCTTGCTGGAGGGCGATCGGCTGCCGCTGGCCTTGTGCGCGTTGGCGGTTGCTGCGTTGTATGCGGGTCTGGCGAGTTGGTTGCTGCGACGCGCCTCCACGCGCTTGCTGGGCGAGGCGCACGCGATGCTGGCGGCTGGCTTTGCCACGTTGGCGGTGCCGCTGGCATTGTCGGCACGCGCCACCGCCAGCGTCTTTGCGCTGGAAGGTGTGGGGTTGTTGTGGTTGGGCTTGCGGCAGCAGCGACGTATCCCGCAGATCAGCGGCGTGGCGTTGCAGGTGCTGGCGGCCGTCGGTGTCGCCTTCGGCGTGGACGCATGGCGCCACGACAGCGTGGCGGTGGCAAATGCCACCTGCATGAGCAGCCTGCTGATCGCCATCGCCGGCTGTGCCAGTGCCTGGTTCCTGCGCGACGCGGGGCAGCCGCGGCGCGCGCTGGTGGCGTATCTGTGGGGGCTGGGCTGGTGGACGTTGTGCGGTGTGCACGAGATCTTCCGTTTTGCCGGCGATCTGCGCAGCGAGCCGGATCTATTGCTGGGCTTTGTCGCACTGACCGTATGGCTGGTGGCCGAAGTGCACCGTCGTCGCCCGGCCACGGTGCTGTTGTGGACGGCGATGTTCGGGCTGGCGCTGGCTGCGCCGCTGGCGGTGTGGCAGAGCCATGCGCATACGCAACCCTTCGCGCATTGGGGCGCCCTGGCCTGGTTGGGGGTTGCCGTGGCGGGCACGCGTGCGCTGTGGTGCCTGCGCATGCAGCACGGCGCAGGCGCCCTAGCCGCGCAGTTCATCTGGTGGCTGCTGTGGCCGTTGGTGGTGGCGTTGGGTGCCGCCTGGTTGGCCGATACGTTCATGCTCGCAAATGGGTGGCGTTGCGCCTTGCTCGCCGCGCCCTGGCTGATCGTGGCGGCAGTGGGGGTGCTGCGGTGGCCGTGGCTGGCGTGGCCGCAGGGAACCAGCTTCGATCGCGCACGCAACGCATTGCTGGGCTGCCTGTTCGCGGTGCTGGGCATCGGTTGGTTGATCGTGCTGCTGGATCCGGTGAGCGCCGCGCCCTTGCCGTGGTTGCCCTTGCTCAACCCGGCCGAGCTGGCGCAACTGGCGGTGCTCGCCTTGCTCGCACGGTGGGCGTGGTCGGCGCAGGCATCGGCGATGCTGCAACGTCGGCGTGTCACCGCGCTGGGCGTGCTGGGGTGGGCGTTGATCACCGGCAGCACCTTGCACAGCGTGCATCACTGGGGCGGCGTGCCGTGGGATGCCAGCTTGATCGGCGCGACCTTGTCGCAGACCAGCCTGACCATCGTGTGGAGCGTGCTGGGCGTGCTGGGCTGGGTGATCGGTTCGCGGCGCGGTCAGCGTGGGCTGTGGCTGGGCGGAGCGTTGTTGATGGGCCTGGTGTTGGCCAAGCTGGTCTTGGTCGACCGCCAGCATCTGGGCAATCTGCTCGGCATCGGTTCGTTCATGGCCTATGGCCTGTTGTGCACCGTGGTGGGCTATCTGGCGCCGGCACCGCCGCGTCGGGCGGCTGCCGAAGCGCATGTTGTCGCAGACGATGGCGTCGAAAAGGATCACACATGAAATCGAAGCACTGGGGTTGGCTGCTGTTGGTGCCGCTAGTGGCGCAGGCAGCCGATGTGCGGCAGGACTATCGCCAACAGTGGCCGTTGCAGGTGACCGGTTCCGATGCCGGCATGTATCAGCTGCGCGTGAACGCGGCGATCTATCGCAGCGCACAGGATGCGGCGCTGCGCGATGTCACGGTGATCGATGCGCGCGGCGAAGAAATGCCGTCCGCGCGATTAGCCGTGGATACCGCGCCGGCCGCTGCACCCCGTCGGCAACGCTTGCCGTTGTTTGCGTTGCCCGCCGGTGCGGCACCTGCCAATGGCGATCTGCAGTTGATCGCAGAACGCGATGCCAGTGGCGCCGTGCGCCGGCTGGAAGGCCGTTTTGCCACCGGCGCACCCACTGCTGCCGGTACCGGTGGCAGTTGGCTGATCGATGCCAGCGCCTTGCACGACCGACCGCGCGCGCTGTGGCTGGACTGGGACGGCAATATGCCGGTGCAGGCCCGGCTGCGTGTGGAAGGCAGCGACGATCTGCGCGACTGGCGCGTGCTTGCCTTGGACGCCACGGTCATGGCGCTGGACAATCAGGCCCAGCGCCTACGGCAACGCCGCATCGCATTGGACGAGGGCGCACGCTACCTGCGCATCGTCCCGGTGGCTGGCGAACTGCCGGCCTTGCGCGCGGTCGATGCGGAACTGGACGGCATCGCCGCACCGACGCAATCGCAGTGGCTGGAACTACCCGGCACCGCACAGGACACGGCGGTGGTGTATGTCTTGCCGGGGCGTTTTCCGATCACGCAGGTCGATGTCAGTGGCGGTCAGGCCGAGGCGGTCGAATGGATCGTGGAAAGCCGCGATGCCGATGACGCGCCGTGGCTGCGTCGCGCCGGGCCGTGGTTGGCGTATCGACTTGGCAAGGGCGCTGCAGCCGCGTCGCCGCCGCAAGAGTTGTCAGCACCGGTACGCGATCGCCAATGGCGACTGATTGCCGCGCAAGGGCGCAGCACTGCGGTGCCGACCCTGCGGGTGGGCTACCAGCCGGAGCGCCTGATGTTCCTCGCGCAGGGGCAGCCGCCGTATGCGGTAGCCGCGGGCAGCGCGCGTGCGCAACGCGGCGACGCGCCACTGGCCTCGATGCTGCAGGCGCTGCGCCGCGAACGTGGCGCGCAATGGCAACCGGCACCGGCCAGCGTGGCTGCGCAGGCACAGCCACTGGCCGGCGATGCCGCGCTGCAGCCGGCCACTCCCCCGCGCGACTGGAAACGGTGGTTGCTGTGGGGGCTGCTGGTGGGCGGCGCGTTGCTGGTCGGTGGTTTCGCAGTGAGTCTGCTGCGCAACTCGGCGGCCAATCGCACGCCCTGACGACCGCACGCAGCGCACCACCGTTTGCCGCTGCGACGGGAAGGTCCGACAATGGGCATCCCCCGTCGCCAAGGCAGCCGCATTGCCCGTCGTCTTTGACCGACCATCCCCCGCATCGCCAGCCGTACGGGCGGCGACATGCGCGACAGGCAAGCTGCAATCTCCGCGATCCGCACGTGCGCATAACGCGATCGTGCGATGGCTGCCCCAGGCCGTCTGCCCGCGCAGCGCCCAGAGCGCGGCAGTCCGCAGCAACTGCTTTTTCGATTCCCCGATCCCCATTCCCCAATCCCCAGACTTAGCGAGCTGACCCCATGTCCATTGTCCGCATGACCGACCTCGATCTCTCCGGCAAGCGCGTGCTGATCCGCCAGGATCTCAACGTGCCGATCGACAACGGCCAGATCACCTCCGAGCAACGCATCACCGCCTCGGTGCCCACCCTCAAACTGGCGCTGGAAAAGGGCGCGGCCGTCATGGTCACCTCGCACCTGGGCCGGCCCAAGGAAGGCAGCTGGAGCGAAGAAGATTCGCTGGCGCCGGTGGCCGCGCGCCTGACCACCTTGCTGGGTGTGGAAGTCACGCTGGTACGCGACTGGGTCGACGGTGTCGAGGTTGCACCGGGCCAGGTGGTGCTGCTGGAAAACTGCCGCATGAATGTCGGCGAGGGCAAGGACGACGAGACCCTGGCGCGCAAGTACGCCGCGCTGTGCGATGTGTTCGTCATGGACGCCTTCGGCACCGCGCATCGCGCGCAGGCGTCCACGCATGGCGTGATCCGCTTTGCGCCGGTGGCTGCGGGCGGCCCGTTGCTGATGGCCGAACTGGATGCGCTGGCCAAGGCGCTGGATAACCCGGCCAAGCCGCTGCTGGCGATCGTGGCCGGCAGCAAGGTGTCCACCAAGCTGGAGCTGCTGTCCAACCTGGTCAACAAGGTCGACCAGCTGATCGTCGGCGGCGGCATCGCCAATACCTTCATCGCAGCGGCCGGGCATGACGTGGGCAAGTCCCTGAGCGAGCCGGATCTGATTCCCACCGCCAACCAGATCGTGGCCGATGCCAAGACGCGCGGCGCCGAGATTCCGCTGCCCACCGATGTGGTCGTCGCCAAGCAGTTCCTGCCCGATGCGCAAGCTACTGTGAAGTCGCTCGATGCCGTCGAGGCCGACGATCTGATTCTGGACATCGGACCGCAGACCGCCGCGCGTTATGCCGAACTGATCGCCAACGCCGGCACCGTCGTGTGGAACGGGCCGGTCGGCGTGTTCGAGTTCGAGCCCTTCAGCCACGGCACCGAAACCCTGGCGCGTGCGATCGCCGCGTCCAAGGCGTTCTCCATTGCCGGTGGCGGCGACACCCTGGCCGCAGTGGACAAGTACGACATCGCCAAGGACGTCACCTACATCTCCACCGGTGGCGGCGCGTTCCTGGAATTCCTGGAAGGCAAGACCTTGCCGGCGGTGGCCGCGCTCGAGGCGCGCGGCAAGTGACTGCAGCCACGCTGTTTTTCGATCTGGACGGCACCTTGGTCGATTCGGAACCGGGCATCGTCGCCAGCATCGTGCATGCCTTCGACGCAGTCGGCCAGCCACGTCCATCGGCGCAGACCCTGCGCGCATGGATCGGCCCGCCGCTGCGCGACAGCTTCAGCGAGTGTTTCCCCGATGATCCGGAGCTGGTGCAGCGCGCGTTGGCGGCGTATCGCGGGCGTTACGACGCGGTGGGCTGGACCGAACTCAGCGTGTTCGACGGCATCGGCAACGTCGTCATCGACCTGCATCGTGCCGGTCATCGCCTGGCGGTAGTGACCTCGAAGAACGAGCGCTATGCACGCCGGATCGTCGAGCATCTGCCGTTCGGTGCGTGCTTCGAGGAGGTGATCGGCGCCAGCGAGGACGGCGAGCGCCGCTTCAAGCCGGACCTGATCGCCGAGGCGCTTCGGCGTCTGGACATCGCCAAGACCGGCTGCGTGATGATCGGCGACCGTCGGATGGACATCGATGGCGCCAACCACCACGGCATCCATAGCATCGGTGTGTTGTGGGGCTTCGGTGACGACGCCGAGCTGCGCGCCGCCGGTGCCGGAGCGATCGCACATGCGCCGGACCAATTGCGCACATTGATCGCTGCATAGGCGTAACTGACACCCCGGCTGCACGCACTGTCAGGCGAGCGCAGCCGCGGCGCCGGATGCCGGCGGATTGATGGCGGTTCTTAAAAAGCACCGTCCGTAGTCACCTCCATCCACGGACGCGCGTTGCCTGATAATCGCTCGCCACGCGTTATTGGCCGTTCCGAAGCGTGTGACCTTCACCGCCGCCGCGTTAGGGTGGCAACCCACAGCAACACCCCGCCGCGCTTGGGCGCCGTGCGGAAAGCGTACGTACTGTCCCGCACTGTCTATAGGACATGCCGGAATACGAGGGTGGCTATGCCGCAATGCCATCCTTGGGACGTGACGCGTGTGTTAAGTTTCGCGGCTTTTACAGGGAGGCCACCATGAAAGAACGTCAACGCCGCACCAAGATTCTCGCCACGCTCGGACCGGCGACGGATCCGCCCGGTGTGCTGGAGGCCTTGTTCAAGGCGGGCGTCAACGTGGTGCGCCTCAATTTCAGCCACGGCGACCCGTCCGGCCAGGCCAAGCGCGCGGCCGAAGTGCGCGCGGCCGCCGTGCGCGTCGGCGCCGAGGTCGGCATCCTGGCCGATCTCCCAGGCCCGAAGATCCGCATCGAGCGCTTCGCCGAAGGCAAGATCAAACTCGCCATGGGCGCGCGTTTCGACCTGGTGGCCGATGCCAACGCGCCGGCCGGCGACCAGCACCAGGTCGGCGTCAGCTACCTGGGCCTGCCGCAGGACGTTGCCGCCGGCGATGTGCTGCTGCTCGACGATGGCCTGGTGCAGTTGCAGGTGACCGAAGTGCAGGGGCAGCGCATCGTCACCACCGTGCTCAACGACGGCGTGTTGTCCGATCGCAAGGGCCTGAACAAGCAGGGCGGCGGACTGTCGCTCGGTGCGCTGACCGAGCGCGACAAGGAACTGATCGGCATTGTCGCCAAGATCGGCGTGGACTTCATCGCCGTATCGTTCTGCCGCAACGCCGAAGACATGAACGATGCGCGCCGCATCGCGCGCCAGCACGGCTGCGATGCCGCACTGGTATCCAAGATCGAGCGCACTGAAGCGATCGAAAACCTGGTCGAGATCGTCGAAGCCTCCGACGTGGTGATGGTGGCGCGCGGTGATCTGGGCGTGGAAATCGGCGATGCCGAATTGCCCGGCCTGCAGAAGAAAATCATTCGCGAGTCGCTGGCGCAGAACAAGGTGGTGATCACCGCCACGCAGATGCTGCAGTCGATGGTGGAAAGCCCGATCCCGACCCGCGCCGAAGTGCTCGACGTGGCCAATGCGGTCATCGACGGCACCGACGCGGTGATGCTCTCGGCCGAAACCGCTGCCGGCGCCTACCCGGTGCGTGCGGTGGAAGCGATGGCGCGCATCTGTCTGGGGGCCGAGCGCCAGTTCGAATTCGATACCGATTTCGAAGCGGCGCAACGCAATCTGCAGCGTGCCGACCAGGCGATTGCAATGGCGACCATGTTCCTGTCCGAGCATATCGGTCTGGCCGGTGTGGTCGCGTTGACGGAGTCCGGCGGCACGCCGCGGTACCTGTCGCGCTTCCGTTCCAACATGCCGATCTACGCCTTCACCCGTCACGATGGCGCACGCCGCCATATGGCGATGATGCGCGGCGTGTTCCCGATCAGCTTCGACAGCCGCGGCCTGACCCCGCGCGAAGCCGCGCGTGCGGCGATCCGTCTGCTGGTGGAGAACGAGCGCATGGGTCCTGGCGACCGCGTGGTGTTCACCAGCGGCGAGCACATGGAAACCCATGGCGCCACCAATACCCTGCGTCTGCTGGAAGTGGGCGAGGACGGCCGCGCCAGCGGTCTGGGCGAGCTGTAACGCCCGACGTGTCGCCTGCATCTGCCACGGGCGATGCGTGAAGTGACAGGCAAGCGTGAGCGAACGACAACGGCGGCCTGCGGGTCGCCGTTGTGCTGTGTGGTGTTCGGTCCCTGCTGATTGCGCGGTATAGGCGTGGCACGCAGGCGGTCATCCCGTGCGACAACGCGTGGCGCTGCCGACCCATAGCGCGCGTGCCACCACACCAACCTGTCGCAATCCCTCTTCGCAGCGGCGTTCCTGCAGCCAGGCAGCGCGGTGAGCGCGACCTCGACATGACGTCGTGCCGCCGCACGCCTGCGGCCGATGCAGATGCCCACATCACGGACTGCGATGCCAGCGAAAACGGCAACGCGGCGCATGCCGACCGGTGCCGGCGAGGCGCCCGGCGGCACGCATGGCGTCACGCGACATACGTGTAATCGGTTGCAGACATTCCGTGAAGGAATGTCTGCAACTTTCGTCGCTATACTTTCGTTCTCCCCCGCTGCTGCCACAGGAACTACATGAGCATCGAACAGCTTGCCGAAACCGCCCAGGCCATGGTCGCCCCGGGCAAGGGCATCATCGCCATCGACGAATCGACCAGCACGATCGCCAAGCGTTTTGCCAGCGTCGGCATCGAGAACATCGAAGAAAACCGTCGTGCCTACCGCGAACTGCTGCTGACCACGCCCAAGCTGAGCGACTACATCTCCGGCGCCATCCTGTTCGACGAGACCATCCGTCAGAAGACCAAGGACGGCGTGCCGTTCGCCGAGTACATGACTTCCCACGGCATCATTCCCGGCATCAAGGTCGACAAGGGCGCGCAGCCGCTGGCCGGCATGCCGGGCGAGCTGGTCACCGAAGGCCTGGACGGCCTGCGTGCACGGCTTGAGGAGTACTACACGCTGGGCGCGCGTTTCGCCAAATGGCGTGCGGTCATCAACATCGGCGAAGACATTCCGTCCGGCACCTGCATCGAGGCCAACTCGCATGCGCTGGCGCGTTACGCTGCGCTGTGCCAGGAACAGGGCCTGGTGCCGATGGTCGAGCCGGAAGTGATCATGGACGGCAACCACGATATCGAAACCTGCTACGAAGTCACCGAAGCCACGCTGCGTTCGCTGTTCGGCGCACTGTATGAGCAGAATGTCGTGCTCGAAGGCACCATCCTGAAGGCCTCGATGGTCATCTCCGGCAAGGGCTGCGAAGAGCAGGCCGGCATCGAAGAAGTGGCCGAATCCACCGTGATGTGCCTGAAGTCGACCGTGCCGGCGATCCTGCCGGGCATCGTGTTCCTGTCCGGCGGCCAGACCGACGAGCAGTCCACCGCACACCTCAACGAGATGCATCAGCTCGGCAATCTGCCGTGGCCGCTGAGTTTCTCGTATGGCCGCGCCATGCAGCAGGCTGCCCTGGCGCTGTGGGCCAAGGACATGACCGGCAATTACGCCAAGGCGCAGCAGGTCATCTATGAGCGCGCCAAGGAGAACGGCCTGGCCGCGCTGGGCAAGTGGAAGGGCTGATCTTCGGCTGATGCCAGATCGACCGTGAGACCAGGACGCCGGCAGCGATGCCGGCGTCTTGCGTTTTGCGCCGACCGATAAGCAGGCGGACCGCATCGGTCGCGCCCCGCCTGCATCCAGGTCAACGTGCGATGTGCGGTGACGTGGCTTTCATCAGGCATCGCACACGGCGTCGTTGCCCGCAGGGACTGGCCTGTGGGCAATGGATATGCGTCGTGGCCGACGCCCGTGGTATTGCGTCGTGCAGCACTTCATTCGCTGCTCGCGGTGGAAGTGAGCGGGTTGCCGATAGACATGGACCGATGGCGCATCGCTCGCTGCCTTCAGCACCGAATGGACAACCGTCTTGCAAGCGCCGCACGACATGCCGTGGCGGTCGCCGAAGATGCGGATGCTTTGAGAGCCGGTACGCGATGCTCGATTGCGGCCAGCCAGAACGCATGTCTGAAACGCAACGAGCGCCTTGCGGCGCTCGTCGTTTCAACTCTGTGTCGATGCCGTCAGGCAGCAGCAGTCTCCTGCATTGCCAAGGCCTGCTGATACGCCTTGAAGGTCGCTTCGTTATAGGCCACCAGCACGATGTGCTTGGGCACCTTGTGCGAGCGTTGCCAATCGCGCGTTTCGGTAACCGCGATACGTGCGGCCTGGTACAGCGGGTAGCCATAAATGCCGCAGCTGATCGCCGGGAATGCGATCGAATGCAGCATCATCTGCTCTGCCAGCTTCAACGATTGCCAGTAGCAGTTGGCGAGTTGTTCCGGCTCATTGTGCTTGCCGTCGCGCCACACCGGGCCAACGGTATGGAACACATGGCGTGCCTTGAGATCGAAGCCGTCGGTGATGCGGATTTCGCCGGTGGGGCAACGTACGCCCGGGCGCACCTGCGGCAATGCTTCGCAGGCTTCCAGCAAGCGCGGGCCGGCCGCACGATGGATGGCACCATCGACGCCGCCACCGCCCAGCAATGATTCATTGGCGGCGTTGACGATGACGTCCACGTCGAGTTCTGTGATGTCGCCTTGCCAGACTTCAATTCTCATGGCGTGATAATTATGGGATTTGCATGATGGGGGCGTGATGGGTAAGCACTGCGGAGCATGCACGCTATTGCCCATTCATCTCATGCGCTGCGACTGCCGGGCGCGCGCTGTTTCTGTGTCGTCGGCCAGCGGCATCAACGCGCTGCGGTGATCGTTCCGCTCAATCGCCAGGCAGGTGTCTTGGCACCCTCCGCGCTCCTACAACCAGCGTCGGACGCGCAGGCAGTAGTCGTTGTAATGGCGGCCGAATTCGGTGCGCAGACGCGCTTCTTCAAATGGGATGACGTACAGCTGCAAGGCCAACCACGGCAGCGGCAAGACCGCGACCGCCCACAGCAACCCTAGCTGCAGGCACAGACCGACGTAGCTCAGCACCAGTGCCAGGTACATCGGGTTACGGGTGAAGCGATACGGGCCATCCAGCACCAGCCGCGATGGGTGTCCGCTGGGCATGATGGTGGTGCGCCGCCGCGCGAACAGGATGAAGCAACTCACTGCCAATGCCAGCCCCAGGCTGGCAATCACGCCACCGGCCAATTCGATCCAGGCCAATGGCGTGGGTGCGGGCAAGGGCAGGTCCAACATGCGTTGCAGCCAGGCGCCCAGACCCAGCGCCAGCGCGAAGTGCACAGGGGAGGTGATCTTGACCAGCCATGGCGCGCGCCAGGCGCGGCTGTTGCTGTGTCCATACGGCCTGTTGCTCACAACGTCTCTCCCTGCATGAGGGTCGCCATCCTAACGTTTCCTTGACATGCACGTCAGTGTGCGCGTGACGTTCTGCGCAGGGTGTGGCAGACAATGGCTTGCGAAATCCTGTAGCGCCCGGCGTGCCTGCCTTTCTACCGGGCGCATGAAAAAGGCCGCGTCCAATGCGCGGCCTTGGCGATGCAGACAGACGCGGCGAGCGATCAGGGCAGGCCGGCCAGCCAGTCGTCGTCGGAGCCTTCGTTGATGTCGGCGAACAACGGGGTGGAGAAATACCGCTCGCCGGTATCGGGCAGCATCGCCAGCACCACCGCGCCGGGCACTGCGCTGTCGGCCACGCGCAGTGCGGTGGCGACGGTGGCGCCGCCGGAAATGCCTGTGAAGATGCCTTCTTCGGCGGCCAGGCGGCGGGCCACGCTGATCGCGTCGGTGTCTTCCACGCTCAGCACTTCATGCGCGACGTCGCGGTTGAGCACTTCCGGCACGAAATCCGGGGTCCAGCCCTGGATCTTGTGCGGCTTCCAGTCCTGGCCCTGCAGCAATGCAGCGCCGGCCGGCTCGGTGGCGGTGATGCGCACCTCGGGGCGGGCCACGCGCAGCACTTCGCCCACGCCGGTGAGCGTGCCGCCGGTGCCCCAGCCGGTAACGAAATGGTCCAGCCGGTGGCCGGCGAAGTCGCGCAGGATTTCAGCGGCGGTGGTGTTGCGGTGATAGGCGGGATTGGCCGGATTGGCGAACTGGCTGGCCAGGAACCACCCGTGTTCCTCGGCCAGTTCCTTGGCCCTGCGCACCATGCCGCTGCCACGCTCGGCGGCCGGGGTCAGGATGACCTTGGCGCCGTAGGCGCGCATCAGCTTGCGGCGCTCGATGGAGAAGGTTTCCACCATGGTGGCGACGAACTTGTAGCCGCGCGCGGCGGCCACCATCGCCAGCGCCACGCCGGTGTTGCCGGAGGTGGCTTCGACAATGGTGTCGCCGGGCTTGAGCAGGCCGCGCTGTTCGGCATCGAGGATGATCGCCAGCGCCAGGCGGTCCTTGACCGAGCCGCCCGGATTGAACGACTCGACCTTGACGTACAGGGTCACGTGCTCGGGCGCGAGGCGATGGAGTTTGACCACCGGGGTGCGGCCGATGGTGTCGAGGATGTTGTCGTACAGGGCCATGGGGTCTCCGTCGGAATCAGGCTGCGTGGGCAAGTGTGGGCGCGTGGGGCGTTGCGATGGGTGAGTGCAGCAGCGGGGGACCGGTCAACGGCGGCGCGCCGTACCAATGCAAGCTGGCGGCCAGCCCGGCGACCTCGCCCAGGATCAGCAAGGCCGGGGCGCGCACGGCGTGCTGCTGCGCGGTGACGGCCAGGCTGGCGAGGGTGCCGGTGACCACGCGTTGCTGCGGGCGCGAGCCGTTTTCCACCAGCGCGAAGGGTGTGGTGGGCGCGCGGCCGGCCTGCAGCAGACGTTGCTGGATGCCCTCCAGGCCGGCCACGCCCATGTAGAACGCCAGCGTCTGGTGCTCCTGGCCGAGCGCCTGCCAGTCCAGCGTGTCCAGCGAATCCTTGCAGTGCGCGGTGATCAGCCGCAGCGATTGCGCGTGGTCGCGATGGGTGAGCGGAATGCCGGCGTAGGCGGCGCAGGCGATGGCGGCGGTGATGCCGGGGACGACCTGGAAGCCGATGCCGTGCGCGCGCAGGAATTCCAGCTCTTCGCCGCCACGGCCGAACACGAACGGGTCGCCGCCCTTGAGCCGGACCACCCGACGCCCGGCGCGCGCATGTTCGAGCATCAGCGCATGGATCTGCTCCTGGCGGGTGCTATGGCCTTGTGCGGCCTTGCCGACTTCCACGCAGAGCGCGCCGCGACGGGCCAGGCGCAGGATCTGCGGGCTGACCAGGCGGTCGTGGAGCACGACGTCGGCCTGGCGGAGCGCGCGCAAGGCGTGGCGCGTGAGCAGGCCAGGGTCGCCAGGGCCGGCGCCGACCAGGGTCACGCTGCCAGGGGACACTGTGCCGACGGCAGTGCGGTATGTGGGGGCGCGCGGTGGCGTGGACGCGGTGACGGCTGGCGTGGCGTCATGGGTGAGCAGGCGGTGCGCGCTTGCCGCAGCGCGTAGCGCGTCATTGAGTTCCCCGGCCTCGCTGGCGGCGATCGCCAGCCACACCGGGTGATCGGGCAGTGCCAGCCATGCCGGGTCGAACCGCCCTGCCAGCCAGCGCAACTGCCCGGCCTGTGCCCAACGGCGCAGTTGCGGGGTGAGTTCCTGTGCACCCACCAGCGGCAGCGCGCCGGCCTGCAACAGGTTGGCGGTGGCGCGCTCGGCCTCGGCGCCGCCGCCGATCACCAGGACGGCACGGCCACGCAAGTCGGCAAGAAGCGGGAACACAGAGGGCACGGCCATAGCATCGAAAGGACAGGGCCAGACCGTAACGCCGGCATATAGCGGTCGGAAATGACTTCATGCGCCCTGAAAATAGCGTTCGGTTATAAGCTGGCCGGTAGAACTCCTCTACAGTCGAGCCCCTGTAGCGCCTCGCGCTTTTTTGGATATAAGCCCATGACGCTGACCCAACTTCGTTACCTGGTGGCCATCGCCGATGCCGAGCTCAACATCACGCTCGCCGCTGCGCGGGTGCATGCCACCCAGCCCGGGCTGTCCAAGCAACTCAAGCAGCTGGAGGACGAACTGGGCTTTCTGCTGTTCGTGCGCAAGGGCCGCAGCCTGGATGCGGTGACGCCGGCCGGCGTGGAGGTGATCGAGCGCGCGCGCGCGGTGCTGTCGGAAGCCAACAACATCCGCACCTATGCGGCCAACCAACGTCGCGAGAGCCAGGGCCAGCTGACCCTGACCACCACCCACACCCAGGCGCGCTTCGTGCTGCCGCCGGCGGTGGCGCAGATCAAGCACGCCTATCCGCAGGTGAGCGTGCATCTGCAACAGGCGGCCGAAAGTGCGGCGCTGGATCTGCTCAGCCAGGGCGATGCCGACATCGCGGTGGTCAGCACCGCCGGTAGCGAACCCGGTGCCGGCATCGCCGTACCGTTGTACCGCTGGCGGCGGTTGGTGATCGTGCCGCGCGGCCATCCGCTGGATCAGGTGCGCACTGCGCCGGACATGCAGGCGCTGTCGCAGCACCCCTTGATCAGCTACGAATCCTCCACCCGGCCGGGTTCGTCGCTGCAGCGCGCGTTCGCGCAGGTCGGGCTGGAGCCGAGCATCGCGTTGACGGCGCTGGATGCCGATTTGATCAAGACTTACGTGCGCGCGGGGCTGGGCGTGGGCCTGGTCGCGGAGATGGCGGTCAGCGCCAGCGACGAGGACCTGCGCGCCTGGCCGGCACCGGCGCCGATCGCCGAGTGCATCGCCTGGGCGGTGCTGCCGCGCGACCGTGTGCTGCGCGACTACGCGCTGGATTTGGTGCATGTGCTGGCGCCGCAGATCGACAAGCGCGACCTGCGCCGCGTGCTGGACGGCAACCAGGCCCCGGCCTGGCCGCTGCCCCCGACCTGGGAATCGCTGACCCAGACGATTACCAGCTGAGTGCGGTTGCGTGTGCGGGCGCGACTGCGCAGCCGCACGGGTTGCGCGGCTCGGGCCCGACGCCCGCAGGCACTGCAGACTCGTACACTGCACTTCCAACGTGCGACGCGCTCCCGTTTCAGCGCTGCCCACGCATACCGCCCTGTCAGCCCCGAGGCACTGCCACCGATGAACGAGACACTGCGCCCGCCGCTGAGCAGGCTATGGTCGCCCGACCAGGACGGCGGCATGTCGTTGCAGCTGTCGGCCACCGTGGATGGGCGCGAGCACGCGGTGCTGACCGTCGTGGCCGATGCGCAGGACGAATCGCTGTGGATCGCGCTGCCTGCCGGCGGCACGCAGGTACAGATTCCACTGGCCGTATTGCGGCAGGTGCTGGAGGTGGCGGCAGAAGAGGTGCACTCGGCGGCATGGTTCGCGCGTCAGGATGCGGACGATTTCGAGGCCTGAGGTGCGGGGATTCGGGAGTGGGGGAGTGGGGGTTACGAGAGCCAGGGCATGCGGCTCCGTCGATCGGCGTGGAGACGGAACCGCTGCTGCGATCCTTGGCCTCCCGCCTCCCGCCTCCCGCCTCCCGCCTCCCGAATCCCGAATCCCGAATCCCGAATCCCGAATCCCGAATCCCGAATCCCGAATCCCGCCTCCCGCCTCCCGCCTCCCGCCTCCCGAATCCCGAATCCCGAATCCCGAATCCCGAATCCCGAATCCCGAATCCCGAATCCCGAATCCCGAAATTGCTGCGCCGCAGCGTGTTCGCTCTGAAGAAAATCCATTGCGATCAAGGGGATGCGTGCGTCGCCTGGCGAGTGAGGAGCCTTGCTGTCGGTGATTTTCCCCTACCCATGTCAGGGCCGCCGGGCCGGCGTCAGCGCCGTCCATCAAGTTGGGCCTGGCGCTGTCGTAAATACTTATAGCAGCCATAACACGACACTTTCAGACGTCTAGGGGTGGACGGCGCAGGACCGGCAATGCAGAGAGCGCAGGGTCGGTCGGTTTGGGTGTCGTCGAGGGTTGCTAGCGCTGTCGCATCATCGTTGCGCGAGGCTGCGCGACGACGCGGCTGGCGCACCCGGGTCCCTGGGGAGAGGCCTGGCGTGCTTGGCGGCGGATCCAGGTCGGGAGCCTGGATCCGCCTTTTTTTTGCGCGACATGACGTCGGCGCCACGATGCCGTCGGTCTGTCGCCAACGTGGCCGACGTGCGAGCGGCATGCCGCGCCGGAATACCACAGTGGCCCTGCGCAACCGCTCACCGTGCCGCCGTGCGCACCGCTGGAAACGCCTGGACTCAGGCCAGCGGGATACGCACCGAGAAACAGGTGCCACCCTGCGCACGCGCGCGGACATCGATCTCGCAGCCGAGCGTTTCGGCGGTGCGGTGCACGATCCACAGCCCGATGCCGAGCCCGTCGCTGCGCGGGTCGGCCTGGCGGAATGCCTGGAACACCTGCTCGGGCTGATCCAGATTCAAACCGATGCCGCTGTCGATGATTTCCACCACCGCATGGCCGGGCCGGCGCCGGGTGCCGACCAGCACGCGTCCGCGCTCGGTGTACTTGATGGCATTGCCGACCAGGTTGCCGATCAAGGTGGTCAGCAAGGTGGGGTGGCTGCGCACACGTAGCGAGGTGGGCACATGGCGCAGCGACAGACCCTTGTCGATCGCCGGTTGCCGCCACACCCCCAGCACCGCATGTACGACATCTTCCAGCGGGATCGACTGCATATCCGGTGTGGCGGTCTTGCTGGCTGCCGCCAGCGTGGCCAGCTCGTCCAGGCTGCGCGCCACCAGGCCGATGGCGTCGCGTGCGGTCACCAGGTTCGGAATGGATTCGACATTGGCATGCCTGCGCATCTTGTCGATGGCGTAGGCGGCAGTGCGCAGCGGGGTCTTCAGGTCATGCCCGGCGATGGCCATCAGGCGGCTGCGGTAGCGGTCGGACTCTTCGGCAAGCAGCAGCGCGCGGCGCAGTTCCAGCTGCGCCATGGTCTGGCGTGCCAGCGCCTTCAGCGCTTCGACCTGTTCGTCGGTGAGTTGGCGCGGTTGCCGGTCCAGCACGCAGACCGTGCCCAACGGCAGGCCGTCGGCGGTTTTGAGCAGTGCGCCGGCATAGAAATACAGCGGCGATTCGCCGGTGACCAGCGGGTTGCGCGCAAAGCGAACGTCGCGGCGCGTGTCGGGCACCACCAGCACGTCGTTGTCCAGCAGCGCATGCGCGCACATCGACTTGAACAGTGGTGTCTCGCGCTCGCCCATGCCGCGCTCGCTCTTGAACCACTGGCGGTCGGCGTCCACCAGACTGATCAGGGCGATCGGGGTCTGGCAGATGATCGACGCCAGCCGGGTGATGTCCTCGAAGGCCGCCTCACGGGGGGTATCGAGAATGCCGTAACTACGTAGCGCCTGCAGACGCATCGCTTCGCTGGGCGGTTTTGGCGCGCAGGGAAGCGGCTCAGCCGCTGGATCGGACAGGACGATGCTCATGCGCGCGCAGGATGCGAAAAAAGAGAGCGATAAGCATAGGGCATGGACAGGCCCGGCATGTGTGCACGGTCACGCCCGCAATGGGAACTGTGACCGCCAGCGCGGGCAACCGGGCGCGAGCGCATATCGGTGATGACGCATGGTGTGTGGCGGTCCGGTGGATAGTGCTGGGCTGAAGGAATGGGTAGGGCACTGCAGCTGGCCACGCAGGCCGTCGGCGGGGTGCGACATCTGGTCGCGTCTCCGGCCGCGCCCATCGCGCCTGCGGTATCGGCGGCTTACACTCGCCCGATGCGTTCGCTGCGTGACCACCGTTGGCTGCACCTGCTTGCCTTTCTGGCGGTGGCGCTGATGCTGGTGGCGCCGCTGATCAGCCGCTGGAGCCAGGCGCGGCCCTCCGAGCCGATGTGCGTAAGCGCGCCGGAACAGGCCGCCGGCGCGCTGCACGCCGGCCATCCGGCCATGACGATGCAGCCTGTGGCGCCCCAGCACGACAGCGCGCCACCGATCCGGCAACACGCCGGTGACCACGACGCGGCCACGCACGGCCAAGCCTGCGATTACTGCGGACTGGCTGCGCGCCTGCTGCCATGGCTGGCGCTGGTGGTGCTGTGCCTGCTGCAACTGCGGCCATCGCCGGTTGCGGTACACGTCAAGACGCGGACGTGGTCGGCCCTGCGCTGGGCTGGCCTTGGGGCACGCGGGCCGCCGCTGCACGCTCGGCACGTGTGATTCCCTTTGAGGTGGGTGCGAAGCGGCCCGTGACGCGTTGAGATGACGCGTACCCCAGTTTCGACGCGCTACAGGGCAATTGCCGGTAGGTGGTCGTTGGCGGCACGCGGCGTGCACTGCGTCTGCGTTGGCGGCCAGCCAACGTCGGCGGCACGCGGCACCGGTCTGGTCCCGTTGCCGGCCGATGCATCGCCTCTCAACCGGCATCACACGCGCCACGTCTTGCCCCAGTGCGAGCGTTTGTTCCATCCATCGTGACCATAAAGGCCCGCAAGCTCGGCCTGCAGGCACGTCAGGGAAGGGCGACGCGTTCCCCGATCGAGTGATGCCCGTGCCCGCCGCAGTCGCTGCGGTGCACGGCGGTGGTGCCGTGCCGGCACGGCAAAGGGTTTGGTCATGCGTTTACGGTTGTTGAAAACGATGTGGTACGCGCCGTCGTTGGCGCTGGTGTGGGGCCCGGCCTGCGGTGTGCAGGCGCAGGATGCGGCGTTGACGCTGGGCAAGGTGCAGGTGAGCGCGCAGGCCCAGCGCAGCCCGAGTACGGCGCGCGTGCTGAGTTCGGTGGATGTGATCGGTGGCGAGCTGCTGCACGATCAACACGTGGACTACAGCTGGGAATTGCTGATGCGTGCGCCGGGTGTGCAGGTGACCCAGTTCCGGATGGGCACCGATGCGGGGCGGTTTTCGTTCCGTGGCTTCAATGGCGAAGGGCGCATCAATGCGGTGAAGCTGCTGATCGACGGTATTCCCAGCAACGACAACGCGGGCGGTATGCCGTATCTGGATGCGGTGTTTGCGCAGGACATCAGCGCGATCGAGATCGTGCGCGGCACCAACGATGCGCGTTATGGCTTGAACGCAATCGCCGGCAGTGTGGATGTGCTGACGCGTACCGGCGGCAACGATGGCCGCTTGAGCGTCACCGGCGGTAGCTTCGGTGCGCGCGAGGTGCAGCTGAGCAAGGGCATCGAACACGGTGCGTGGAGTCAGAACTATGTGTTGGCCTGGCGCGACTCCGATGGTTACCGCGACCATGCCGACGCCCGCAAACGCAGCGTCGCAGGCAAGTGGTTCTACACCGACCCCGATGGCGCGTTTCGTGCCGGGCTGACCACGCGTTACTTCGATAACCACGCGCTGGAAGCCGGCTATCTGGATGCGGCTACCGCACGTGCGGCGCCACGCAGTTCGCCGACCTATGCGCAAGACGATCGCAGCGAGCGCCGAGTGCGGCAGACCGCGTTGCATGCCGATGGCACGCTGGCTGCCGATGCGCAATGGAGCGCGAAGGCCTACCAGAACGACTACCGCAATCAGCGTTGGGTGCGGTTTTCCGAAGCGGGTTTGCAGCAGGAACGCGATACCGATGAAACCCATCGCGGGCTGCTGTTGCGCGGCAACTGGCAACCGGCGTGGGGCGTGCTGGCCGCCAATCTCGAAGCCGGCGTGGATGCGCAGTGGCAGGACAACCAGTCGCAGCGTTACCGCACTGCGGCACGTGTGCGCGGTGCCCAATTGCGCGATTGGGATTACGACCTGCGTACACGCGGCGCCTATGTACAGGCGGTGCTGACACCGCTTGCGCGCCTGCAGTTGGTGCCGGGCTATCGCATCGATCGCGTCGATGGCGAGCTGCACGATATCCTCGCCGGCCTGTACGCACCCACCTACGACTACGGCACGATCAAGCAGCCCAAGTTCAGTGCCAGCTATCAACTGGCCGAGCAGAGCAGCGTGTACGCGAACTGGGGCCGCACGTTTCAGATCGGCAGTGGCGATGGTGCGTATCGGCGCCAGCCAGGCAACCTGGGGCCATCGATCAACGACGGTTGGGAGGCCGGCTTCAAGTTCGCGCCATCGGCGCTGCTGGATGGACGCGTGGCGTATTGGGAGCAACGCGCCTCCGGCGAAGTGGCGACCATTCTGGGCGTGAACGGGGTTGCCGGCGTCGGCGATGTCGCCAACGTCGGACGCACGTTGCGGCGCGGCTGGGATGCGCAAGTGAATCTGCAACCGGCCGAACACTGGCGTGCGTGGATGTCGTATTCGCGGCAGAAGGCCAGCATCGCCACACCCGACCCCAGCGCGCCGGCCACGCGCGGCAAGGAGATCGAAAACGTGCCGCACTGGCTGGCGACCGCCGGGCTTGAGTGGCAGCTCAATCCGGCGGTGCAGCTGAGCGCGTGGGGCAATGCGCAAGGCGACTACTACCTGGAACGCAGCAATACGCTGGGCCGCACCGGTGGCTACGCCTTGCTCAATCTCGGCGCGCGCTGGACGCTGAATGCGCGTCATGCGCTCAGTGCGCAGCTGCGTAACGTCACCGACCGCGCGTATGTGTACGCCTGGTACGACAGCGGCAGTTCCGGCTATTCGCCAGGCGATGGGCGTGCGCTGTCGCTGTCGTGGGACTGGAGCTTCTGATGCGCGTATCGACGGCAGAGGGCGCGCGTGCGCAGACGAGCCAGGACAGCCGCTGGCGCTTCTATCGCGCGGTGTGGCGCTGGCATTTCTACGCCGGTTTGCTGGTGCTGCCCTTCATCATCTGGCTGGCGCTGACCGGCGCGGCGTTTCTGTACCAGGATGCGATCGATCGCAGCGTGCATCATGCGTTGAAAGTCGTGCCGGTGGGCGAGGTGCGCATCTCCGCGCAGCGCTTGGTCGATGCGGCGCAGCGCCACTATGGCGGCACGCTGTTTCGCTACACCACGCCCAGGCAGGCAGACGCCAGCGCCGAAATCGGCTTGGTCGATGCGCATGGTGTGCGCCAGGTGGCCTATGTCGATCCGTATCGTGCACGCGTGCTCGGTACGTTGCCCGAGCATGGCACCCTGGCCTGGACGATCCGTCGGTTGCACAGTCTTGAGTTGATCGGGCCATTTGCGCGCGGGCTGATCGAGATGGCGGCGGGTTGGGCGATCGTGCTGGTGCTGACCGGCGTGTATCTGTGGTGGCCGCGCGGGCGCCGTGGCGGGGTGGTCAGCGTGCGCGGCAAGCCGGCGCAGCGGCTGTTCTGGCGCGACCTGCATGCGGTCACCGGTGCGGGCGTTGGCGCGGTATTGCTGTTCCTGGCGCTGACCGGAATGCCGTGGTCGTGGCTGTGGGGCGCGCAGGTCAATCGCTGGGTCAATGGGCATGATTTCGGGTATCCGGCCGGTCTGCGGGTGCAGCAGCCGATGTCGGAGCAGCGGCTGGCCGATACGACAGATCCGGCGTGGTCGTTGCGGCAGGCGCACGTCCCGGAGTCTGGTGTGCCGGGACGTGGGCCTGGTGCGCCAGAGGAACGCTTGCATGACGGGCAAGCGGGCGGGTCGCAGGCGGATGCGATGCGTGCGGCCGATCTTCATTCCACGCCCCGCTTCGCGCTAGCAGAACACCCGGAACATTCGGAGCACTTGGAACATTCGGAACATTCGCAGCCCACTGAAGGCGCAGAGCACACAGAACATGCAGCTCACGGTGGCGTCGGCAGTGTCGCTGCGCCGGGGATTGGCGCGATTGGGCTGGATGCGGCGATGGCACGCTTCGATGCGCTCGGCATCGTGCCGGGCTATAGCGTGTCGCCGCCGCGTGGCGCGACCGGCGTGTATACCGCCTCGGTATATCCAGCCGACCTGCAACGTCAGCGGGTGATCCATCTGGACCAATACAGCGGGGCGGTGCTGCTCGACATGACTTACGGCGACTACGGTCCGGTGGGGCGCGCGCTGGAATGGGGCATCAATGTGCATCTGGGCCAGCAATACGGCACTGCCAATCAACTGATCCTGCTGTTGGCCTGCGCGGCGATCGTGCTGCTGTGCGTGAGCGCAGCGGTGATGTGGTGGAAACGTCGCCCGGTCGGTGGACTGGGCGTGCCGCCATTGCCGGCCGATCCGCGCACGCTGCGCGGTCTGATGCTGGCATTGGTGATCTGCGGGCTGATCTTCCCGCTGGTCGGTGCGTCGTTGCTGCTGATGTGGCTGCTGGATCGGTACTGGTTCGGCCGGATGCAGCGCGGTTGATCAGATGTCTTCGTGGATGCCGCACTCGCGCTTCAGCCCGAAGAAGCGCGTGTCTTCTTCGCGCATGCCCGGTTCCCAGCGGCGGGTGGTGTGGAAGTCGCCGATCGACACGTAGCCTTGTTCCCACAGCGGGTGATACGGCAGGTCGTGCGCCTGCAGGTATTGCCACACGTCGCGGTCGGTCCAGTCGGCGATCGGGCTGATCTTGTAGCGCTCGCCACGCTTCTGCACGATCGGCGTCTGCGCGCGTCCACCGGACTGGCTGCGGCGCAAGCCGGTGAACCATGTGCCGACGTTGAGCTCGTCCAGGGCGCGCCGCATCGGCTCGACCTTGCGCAGGTTGTTGTACTGATCGATGCCCACCATGCCTTGTTCCCACAAGCGACCATGGCGCGCCTCCATCCAGGCACGGCTGACCAGCGGGCGATACACCTTGAGGTTGAGCTTGAGGCGGTCGGCCAGCGTGTCGGCGAAGCGGTAGGTTTCCGGGAACAGGTAGCCGGTGTCGATCAGGATCACCGGAATGTCGGGGCGTTGCTGGGTGAGCAGGTGCAGCGTGACCGCCGATTGCGCGCCGAAGCTGGACGACAGCGCCGCGTCCTGCGGGCCGTGCTGCAACGCCCAGGCCACGCGTTCGTCGGCACGCAGGCCTTCCAGCTGCGCGTTGAGTGTGTCCAGGTCGTTCAGCGCGGAAAGTGCGATCGATGCAGCGGGCAGCGCGGTCATGCGAGCAATTCCAGGTCTAGGTGACGGTGCGTGGGATAGGGCGGCAGGGCGATCAGGCCACGGCGATGCAGGAAATCGCCGAAGCCTTCGTCGCCGGCCTGGTCGCGTTCGGCCGCATAGCGGGCCAGCAATAGCTCCAGTTCCGCGAGGATCTCCGCTTCGGTGATGTTTTCGCGGTACAGCGTGTTCAAGCGCTGGCCACGGCGATCGCCACCGAGCATCAGGTTGTAGCGCCCCGGGGCTTTGCCGACCAGCGCGATCTCGGCCAGATACGGGCGCGAGCACCCATTCGGGCAACCGGACAGGCGCAACACAATTGGGGTGTCGGCCAAGCCGTGCCGCTCCAGCAGCGGCTGCAAGGCCGCGCTGAAGTCGGGCAGATACCGCTCGGCTTCGGCCATCGCCAGGCCGCAGGTGGGCAGCGCCACGCAGGCCATCGCGCCGCGCGCCAGCGCGGTGGGTGCGCGATTGCCGGCATCCAGGCCGTGTTGCGCAACCAGGGCATCGACGCGCGCGCGTGCGTCGGCCGGTATGCCGGCGATGACCAGGTTCTGGTTGGGCGTCATGCGGAATTGCCCAACGTTCAATTGCGCAATCGCGCGCAGGCCGCTCAGATGCGCAACGGTGTCGGTATCGGCGATGCGCCCGGCCGGCAGCGACAGGGTCAGGTGCCACAGCCCGTGTTCGCCCTCGACCCAGCCATAACGATCGCCGTTGTGCTTGAAGGCGAACGGCCTTGCAGGTTGCAGCGCAAAGCCTGCACGCCGTTCGATCTCGGCCACGATGGTGTCCAGGCCGTGATCGTCGATGGTGTACTTGAAGCGCGCGCGTTTACGTACCGCCCGGTTGCCGAAGTCGCGCTGGGTGGTGACCACGGCGGTGGCGACATCCAGCAGCTGATCGCGGCTGACGAACCCAACGACATTGGCCACGCGCGGCCAGGTTTCCGCATCGCCGTGGCTGGCGCCCATGCCGCCGCCGATGCTGACGTTGTAGCCGAGCAACTCACCCGCGTGCAGGATCGCGATAAAGCCCAGGTCGTTGGCGAACACGTCCACATCGTTGAGCGGCGGTGCGGCGAAACCGATCTTGAATTTACGCGGCAGATAGCGGTCGCCGTAGATCGGTTCCTCTTCACTGCCGGAGCCGGATACACGTTCTTCGTCCAGCCAGATCTCGTAATACGCCCGGGTGTTGGGCAACAGGTGCTCGGACACCCGCGCGGCATCGGCATACAGCGTGGCATGCGCCTGCGACAGCAGCGGGTTGGCGGCCACTTGCACATTGCGATTGACATCGCCGCAGGCGGCCAGTGTATCGATCAAGGTCGCGTTGATCGCCTGCATGGTCGCCTTGAGTTCGCGCTTGATCACGCCATGGAACTGGAACGCCTGGCGGGTGGTGATGCGCAGCGAGTGATTGGCGTACCGCGTAGCGATGCCATCCAGCGCCAGCCACTGCGTGGGCGAGATCACCCCGCCCGGCGTGCGCGTGCGGATCATGAACTGATACGCCGGTTCGAGCTTCTGCCGACGCCGCTCATCGCGGATATCGCGGTCGTCCTGCTGGTAGCTGCCGTGGTACTTGATCAGCGTCTGATCGTCCTCGCGCAACGCGCCGGTCACCGCATCGGCCAGGCTCTGTTCCAGCGACCCGCGCAGACGGCGACTTTCGGATTTGATGTCTTCGACGGAATGGGTCATGGGAATCGGGAGTCGGGAATGGGGAATCGTAAAAAGCGGTGTGGTCTATCGAGATATGTCAGTTGAGGGCTGTACCGATTCCCGATTCCCCACTCCCGATTCCCGGCACTAATAGACATCGCGCGCATACCGCCCCTCCACTTGCAAACGGGTGAGATACGCGGCGGCGGCTTCCGCATCCAGGGCGCCGTGGGTGGCGACGATATCCAGCAGCGCGGCATGCACGTCCTTGCCCATGCCGATGGCCCCGCACACATACAGATGCGCGCCGCCTTGCAGCCAGGCATAGACCTCGGCGCCGCGCGCGCGCAGGCGATGTTGTACGTAGATCTTCTCCGCCTGGTCGCGCGAGAACGCCAGGTCCAGCGCGTGCAGTTCGCCGCGCTGCAAGGCCTGTTGCCACTCGGCCTGATACAGGAAATCGGTATTGAAATGCTGGGCGCCGAAGAACAGCCAGTTACGGCCCTTGGCGCCGGTTTCGGCGCGTTCCTGCACGAAGCCGCGAAACGGTGCCACGCCGGTGCCGGGACCGATCATCACGATGTCGCGATCCGGATCGGGCGGCACCCGGAAGCGTTCGTTCGGTTCGATATAGACCGGTGCGCTGTCGCCTTCGACAAGGGCGGCGAGAAAGCCGCTGGCCGAGCCCAGATGGGCATGGCCATGCGCGTGGTAACGGAGTTCGTCCACGACCAGGTGCACTTCCTCGCCCACGCGCTTGCGGCTGGAGGCGATCGAATACAGGCGTGGAGTGAGCGGACGCAAGGCGGCCAGCAGGCCGTCATGGTCCCAAGCCGCCGGCCAGCGTCGCAGCACGTCGATCACTTGATGATCGGCGAGCAACGACGCCAGGCCGGCAGTCTGGGTCGGGGTGAGTAGCGCCTGCAGGTCGTCGGCGCGCGCACGCTCGGCGTGTGCGGCCAACAGCGGCCGCGACAGCTTGCTCAGTTCGCGCCGGGTGGCCAGCCACTCGTTCAAGGGCAGAGTCTCGTCGCCGATGGTGACGGGGGCATGACCATCCAGGCGCAAAGTCTGCAGCACTGCATCCACCAACGCGGGCGGATTGCGGTGACGGATGCCCAGCGCATCGCCGGGCGCGTAGATCAGCCCACTGCCTTCCAGCGACAGTTCCAGGTGACGCACGCGCTTGCCGGGCGATGCATAGACGCGGAACCTCGGCCCCTTGAAGTCGCGCCCGCTGATGATCTGGTTGGCCAGCAGTTCGGCGGGGAACGGGTGTTGATGCGACCACACCGGCGCGGCCACGCCGCTGCGCAATGGCGTGACGGTGGCCGAGGGCGGGCCGTTCTTGAGGTGCTCGCGCGCATGCTTGAGCGCTTGTGCACGCCAGGGCGCAGCCACGCTGTCGATATCCAGATCGGCTTCGCCACGCGCCAGCACGCGGCTGCCGCCGAGTTCGGCCAAGCGGTCGTCGATGCGCTTTGCGATACCGCAAAAATCCGCGTAACTGGAATCGCCCAGCCCCAGCACGGCGTAGTTGAGCTCGGGTAGCTTGGGCGCGCGCCGGCTGGCCAGAAATTCCACCAGGGCGATCGCATCGTCCGGCGGGTCGCCTTCGCCCTGGGTGCTGATGACCACATAGAGCAGGCGCTCGCCGGCCAGTTCGCGGGTGGGGTACTGGTCCGCACGCTGCAGGCGCACGCTCAGGCCCGCAGCGTCGGCCTCGGCCGCCAGGCGCTCGGCTTCCCGGCGCGCGTTGCCGGTCTGGCTGCCGTACAGCACGGTCAGGCGCTGGCTTTCCTGCGCCACGGCGTGCGGCTGGCCGCCCGGCAGTACCGCCAGCGAGCGCGGCGGCTGGCCTTGCGCCAGTCCGGCAGTGTAGCCGGACAGCCACCACAGCGATGCCGGATCCAGGCCGTCCACCAACCGGTCCAGCAGCGCCTTGCGCTCGTCGGGCAAGGGGCTGGGCGGTAGCGTCGAACTGGCGGCGGTCATTCGGGTCCGTGGGGCATCGATGAGACCAGTGATGGTAGGGAAGCGCCGCCGCCGCCAGAAAGGACCACCGGTTATCGCGTTATGCCGGGCGCTTATTTCAGCCCGATATCGCCTCCGCCACACACTGCGCTGCCTGGCCTACCATAGGCGGGCCCTGCTGCTCACGCCCCCGACGCTCCGATGACCCTGCAGCCCCTGTCCCACCTCGACCGACTCGAGGCCGAAAGCATCCACATCCTGCGCGAGGTCGCCGCCGAATTCCGGGCCCCGGTGATGCTGTATTCGGTGGGCAAGGACAGCTCGGTGCTGCTGCATCTGCTGCTCAAGGCGTTTGCCCCGTCGTCGCCACCGATCCCGTTGTTGCACGTGGACACGCGCTGGAAGTTCGGCGAGATGATCGCCTTCCGCGACCGCCGCGCCGCCGAGACCGGCGTGGACCTGCGCGTGCACATCAACCCGGACGGTATCGAACAGGGGATCGGCCCGATCAGCCATGGCGCGGCGGTGCATACCGATGTGATGAAGACCCAGGGGTTGAAGCAGGCGCTTGAGCAGGGCGGCTTCGATGCGGCGATCGGCGGCGCGCGCCGCGACGAGGAGAAATCACGCGCCAAGGAGCGCGTGTTCTCGTTCCGCAACGCACGCCATCGCTGGGACCCCAAGAATCAGCGCCCCGAGCTATGGAATCTCTATAACGCGCGCACCAAACCCGGCGAGAGCGTGCGCGTGTTTCCGCTGTCCAACTGGACCGAGCTGGATATCTGGCTGTACATTTACCGCGAGAAAATTCCGGTGGTGCCGCTGTATTTCGCCGCGCCGCGTCCGGTGGTGGAACGCGACGGTGCCTGGATCATGGTCGACGACGACCGCCTGCCGTTGCACGACGGCGAGACCCCGCAACTGCGCTCGGTGCGCTTCCGCACGCTGGGCTGCTATCCGCTGACCGGCGCGATCGAATCGACTGCAGACACGCTGGAAGCGGTGATCGCCGAAATGCTGGTCAGCACCAGCTCCGAACGCCAGGGCCGCATGATCGATCATGCGCCGGGTGCGTCGATGGAGCAGAAGAAGCTTGAGGGGTATTTTTGATGGGCCGGGAGTCGGGATTCGGGAATGGGGAATCGGAACAGCAGTTCGCCGCGAACGCGATGAGGGAGGAGACCGCCGTTGCGATTCCCGATTCCCGATTCCCCAATCCCGGCGCCATCGGCGCCTACCTGCATCGACACGAATCCAAGCCGTTGCTGCGCTTCATCACCTGCGGCAGCGTGGATGACGGCAAGAGCACATTGATCGGGCGCTTGTTGTACGACAGCAAGCGGCTGTTCGACGATCAACTGGCGGCGCTGGAAAGCGATAGCCGCCGGCATGGCACGCAAGGCGCGAGTATCGACTATGCGTTGTTGATGGATGGGCTGGCCGCCGAGCGCGAGCAGGGCATCACCATCGATGTGGCGTATCGCTACTTCGATACCGATCAGCGCAAGTTCATCGTCGCCGATTGCCCGGGGCATGAGCAGTACACGCGCAACATGGCCACCGGCGCATCCACCGCCGATGTTGCGGTGGTGCTGGTGGACGCGCGCAAGGGGCTGTTGGCGCAGACGCGCCGACACAGTTACATCGTGTCGTTGCTGGGCATTCGCCACGTGGTGCTGGCGGTCAACAAGATGGATCTGGTGGATTACGATGCGCAGGTGTTCGCCGAGATCGCCGATGGCTATCGTGCATTGGCCGCGCAGCTGGGCATTGCCGATGTGCAGTGCATTCCGCTGTCGGCATTGGCCGGCGAAAATCTGTCCAGCGCCTCGACGCGGATGCCGTGGTATGGCGGGCCGTATCTGCTGCAGCATCTCGAAACAGTGCAACTGGCGCCCGAGGCCGATAGCGGCTTCCGACTGCCGGTGCAGTGGGTCAATCGCCCCAATCCGCAGTTTCGTGGCTATGCCGGCACCATCGCGTCCGGGCAGGTGCGCGTGGGCGATGCGGTGGTGGTGGTGCCATCGGGGCGCCGCGCGCAGGTGGCATCGGTGTTGGATGCCGATGGCGAGGTGGACAGCGCACGTGCCGGCCAGGCCGTGACGCTGACCTTGCGCGAAGACATCGACATCAGTCGCGGCGACATCATCGCCGCCATCGACGACCCACCGGAAGTGGCCGACCAGTTCGCTGCGCATCTGCTGTGGATGGACGATGCCGCGTTGCTGCCGGGCCGCCCGTACTGGCTCAAGATCGGCACCCGCACGGTCACCGTGAGCATCAGCGAGATCAAGCACAAGGTCGATGTGAATACGCAGGATCGCCTGGCCGCCAAGCGGCTGGAGCTCAATGAGGTGGGCTACTGCAATCTGGCGCTGGACGAGCCCATCGCGTTTTCGCCGTATGCGCGCAGCCGCGTGCTCGGCGGGTTCATCCTGATCGACCGGCAGAGCAACGCCACGGTCGCCGCCGGGACGCTGCAATTTGCGCTGCGCCGCGCCGGCAACGTGCACTGGCAGCATCTGGACGTGGACCGCGCCGCGCGTGCGTACATCAAGGGCCAGACTCCGCGCGTGCTGTGGTTCACCGGCTTGTCCGGGGCGGGCAAATCCACCGTCGCCAATCTGGTGGACAAGCGGCTGCACGCACTGGGCCATCACACCTTCATCCTGGACGGCGACAACGTGCGCCACGGGCTCAACCGCGATCTGGGCTTCACCGACGAAGACCGCGTGGAAAATATCCGCCGCGTGGCCGAAGTGGCGCGGCTGATGGCCGACGCGGGCCTGATCGTGCTGGTGAGCTTCATTTCGCCGTTCCGTGCCGAACGGCAACTGGCGCGCGAGCGGTTCGACGACGGGGAATTCGTCGAGGTGTTCGTGGACGTGCCGCTCGCGGTCGCCGAGGCGCGCGACGTGAAGGGTCTGTACCGCAAGGCGCGGGCCGGGCAGATCCCCAACTTCACCGGCATCGATTCGCCATACGAGGCGCCGGACGCGCCGGAGATCCATCTTCACGCCGATGGTGAGAATGTAGAGGCGCTGGCGCACCAGGTGCTTGAGTTTCTCGGGCTGGACCGCTGACCAGCGCATCGCGCTGACGACGGCAAGGGTCTTTGGTCATGGTGCAAGCGCGCCCTTTCTGTCAACTCCATGGCGGCTAGGTCGTTAAACTTTCGACGTACCCCGCCAGGATGTTCCGATGCTTGTTCGACCCAGCGCGCGTTTTTGCGCCGCGCTCCTGTTGGCCGTTGTAGTGGCCGGCTGTAGCCGTCAGGCCGCCACGCCGGCCGCCGCCAAACCCATTCCGGTCTCTGTGCAGGCGGTGACCACCCAACCCTGGAATTCGACCGTGCAATCGATCGCCACCGTGCGTGCGCGCGAGTCGGTGGCGCTGACCGCAGCGGTGAGCGATGTGGTGGAGCAGGTCAATTTCGACAGCGGCGACGAGGTCAAGGCCGGGCAGTTGCTGCTGCGCCTGCGCGGCAATTCGCAGCAGGCGGCGTTGACTGCCGCACAGGCCACCTTCGAAGAAACCGACCAGTTGTATCGTCGGCAGCTGAGCCTGGTCGGCCAGCAGCTGGTGGCCAAATCCACGGTGGATACCCAGCGCGCCCTGCGCGACGCCGCACAGGCGCGGGTACAGCAGATGCGCGCGGAAATCACCGACCGCGAAGTGCGCGCGCCGTTTTCCGGCGTGCTGGGCATCCGCCAGATCAGCCCGGGTTCGTTGATTACATCGAGTACCGTGATCGCCACGCTGGACGATGTGGAACGTATGTACGTGGACTTCCAGGTGCCGGAATCGCAGTTCGGCCTGGTGCAGCTCGGCAATACCGTCAATGGCAGCGCGGCGGCGTACCCGGGCGAACAGTTCGAAGGCGTGGTGGCGGCGATCGATTCGCGTATCGACGAGACCACCCGCTCGGTGACGGTACGCGCGGACTTCCCCAACGGCGATCGCCGGCTGCGCCCGGGCATGTTGCTGGATGTGCGGTTGTTCCAGCCGGCGCGGCAGGCGGTGGTGATCCCGGAGATTGCGGTGGTGCAGGTGGGGCGCGAGTCCTACGTGTTCCGGGTCAAGCCCGACAGCAGCGTGGAGCGTGCCGATGTGCGCCTGGGCGAGCGGCGCGACGGCAAGGTGGAAATCCTGGAAGGCATCAAGCAAGGTGAGCGCATCGTGGTGGACGGCACCGGCAAGCTGCGTCCGGGCCTGAAGGTGGTCGATCAAGCCGCGCCGCCGCCGGCACGCCCGCAGGCAGCGCGATGAAACTTTCCGATCTGTCCATTACCCGCCCGGTGATGGCGGTGGTGATGAGCCTGTTGTTGATCGTGCTGGGGGTGATGTCGTTCACCCGGCTCACGCTGCGCGAGTTGCCGGCGATCGACCCGCCCATCGTGTCGGTGGATGTGGAATACACCGGTGCTTCGGCCGCGGTGGTGGAAAGCCGCATCACCCAGGTGCTGGAAGACGCGCTGGCGGGTATCGAAGGGATCGCCACCATCGAGGCGCGCAGCCGCAATGGGTCCTCGGATATCAGCATCGAATTCGTGCAGACGCGCGATATGGAGGCGGCCGCCAACGATGTGCGCGATGCGGTCAGCCGCGTCTCCGATCGCATGCCCGACCAGGCGCGCCCGCCGGAAATTTCCAAGGTCGAAGCCGACGCCGACCCGATCCTGTGGCTCAACATGAGCTCCAGCACGATGGATACCCTGCAGCTGTCCGACTACGCCGAGCGGTATGTGGTGGACCGCTTCTCCAGCCTGGATGGCGTGGCGCAGGTGCGTATTGGCGGACGTCAGCGCTATGCGATGCGCATCTGGCTGGACCGCGACCAGCTGGCCGCGCGCGCGCTCACCGTGGCCGACGTCGAAACCGCGCTGCAGAACGAAAATGTGGAGCTGCCGGCCGGCAGCATAGAATCGGCGCAGCGCGACTTCACCCTGCGCGTGGAGCGCAGTTATCTCAAGCCCGAAGACTTCGCCAAGCTGCCGCTCAGCAAGGGCGAGGGCGGCTATGTGGTGCGCCTGGGTGATGTGGCCAGGGTCGAGCTGACTTCGGCCGAACGACGCGCCTATTTCCAGAGCAACGGCGTGCCCAATGTGGGCCTGGGCATCGTGCGCAACTCCACCGCCAATGCGCTGGATGTGGCCCGCGAGGCGCGCGCGCAGGCCGAAGAAATACAGAAAACGCTGCCGCAGGGCACCAACATCTTCGTCGCCTTCGACACCACGACCTTCATCGACGCGGCGGTGGAGCGCGTGTACCACACGCTGGTCGAAGCGGTGGTGCTGGTGCTGGTGGTGATCTGGGTGTTCCTGGGCAGCGCACGTGCGGCCTTGATTCCGGCAGTGACGGTGCCGGTGTGCCTGATCGCCGCGTTCATCGCGCTGTACGCCTTCGATTTCTCGATCAACCTGCTGACCCTGCTGGCGCTGGTGCTGTGTATCGGCCTGGTGGTGGACGATGCCATCGTGGTGGTGGAAAACATCCAGCGCCGCATCGACCTGGGCGAGCCGCCATTGGTGGCCGCCAAGCGCGGGACCGGGCAGGTCGCCTTCGCGGTGATCGCCACCACTGCGGTGCTGGTGGCGGTGTTCCTGCCGGTGGGCTTCCTGGAAGGCAATACCGGGCGCCTGTTCCGCGAGCTGGCGGTGGCGTTGGCCGCAGCGGTAGCGATCTCGGCGTTCGTGGCGCTGACGCTGACGCCGATGATGTCGTCCAAGCTGCTGCGGTCGCACGGGCAGGCCAAGCCCAATCGTTTCCATCGCTGGTTCGATGGCCGCATGCAGGCGGTGTCCGGGGCATACGGGCGCTCGCTGGAGCGGCATGTGCACCGCACCTGGATCTTTGCGCTGTTGATGCTGTTGGCGCTGGGTGCCAGCGCCTGGCTGATGGGCCGCATTCCTTCCGAACTGGCGCCGGCCGAAGACCGCGGCAATTTCCAGATCATGATCGATGGCCCGGAAGGTGCCGGCTTCGATTACACCGTGGGGCAGATGCATCAGGTGGAAGACATCCTGCGCCCCTACGTGGGCCCGGACAAACCCATCGTGCGTGCCAACCCGCGCGTGCCCGGTGGCTTTGGCAGCAGCGAGGAAATGCATACCGGTCGCGTCAGCGTGTTCTTGCAGGACTGGCAAAAACGCAGCCGCCCCACCACCGAAGTGGCCGATGAGGTGCAGCAGAAACTCAACGTGCTCAGCGGCGTGCGCGCACGCACGCAGGTGAGCGGCGGGCTGGTGCGTAGCCGTGGGCAACCGTTCCAGCTGGTGCTGGGCGGGCCGGATTATGCGGAAATTGCGCAGTGGCGCGATCGTATCCTGCAGCGCATGGAAGCCAATCCGGGGCTGGTGGGCCCGGACTCGGACTACAAGGAAACCCGCCCGCAGATGCGCGTCAATATCGATCGTCTGCGCGCCGCCGATCTGGGCGTGTCGGTCACCGCGATCGGTGGCGCGCTGGAGGCGATGATGGGGTCGCGTCGCGTCACCACCTTCGTCGACAACGGCGAGGAATACGACGTCATGCTGCAGGCCGGCCGCGAAGGCCGCATGGCGCCGGAAGACCTCACCGCCATCCGCGTGCGTTCGATCCGTGGCGAGCTGATTCCGTTGTCCAACCTGGTCACGCTGAGCGAAGTGGCCGAAGCCGGTACTTTGAATCGCTTCAATCGCCTGCGCGCGATCACCATCAGCGCAGGCCTGGCGCCGGGCTACCCGCTCGGTGAGGCGATCGCCTGGGCGCAACAGGCTGCACGCGAGGAGTTGCCCGAGTACGCGCAGGTGGACTGGAAGGGCGAATCGCGCGAATACCAGCAATCCGGCAGCGCGGTGTTGCTGACCTTCGGCATGGCCTTGCTGGTGGTGTATCTGGTGCTGGCGGCGCAGTTCGAGAGCTTTGCGCATCCGCTGGTGATCATGCTCACCGTGCCGCTGGCGGTGTTGGGGGCGTTGGTCGGCTTGTGGCTCACCGGAGGCACGCTCAATTTGTTCAGTCAGATCGGCATCGTGATGCTGGTGGGCCTGGCGGCCAAGAACGGCATCCTGATCGTGGAGTTCGCCAATCAGTTGCGCGACGAAGGCCGCAGCGTGCATGCGGCGATCGTGGAATCGGCATCGGTGCGCCTGCGTCCGATCCTGATGACCTCGATCGCCACCGTGGTCGGTGCGATTCCGCTGGTGGTGGCCGGCGGGCCCGGCTCGGCCAGCCGTGCCACCATCGGTGTGGTGGTGATCTTCGGCGTGTCGCTGTCCACGCTGCTGTCGCTGTACGTGGTGCCGGCGTTCTACAGTTTGATCGCGCCATTCACCAAATCGCCCGAAGCGGTGGCGCGCGCGCTGGAGACGCTGGAGGCGCAGACGCCGTCGGTGGGTGGGCACGCCTGAGTCATGGCGTCGGGAGACCGGCGCAATGACGAAGGTCACATGACAGTCATGCCCGGCTATGGTGGACTTCGACGGTTACCCTGACCGGAATCGCCGATGCGTCGTCTTGCCTGCCTGCTTGCACCTTCCCTCCTTGCGTTGTGCTGCGGCACCGCCATCGCGCAGTCGTCCGGCGAGCCGGTCCCCAACGGCAGGCTGCCGGCCTGGGCGGTGCCCGAGCGCTACAGCCTGGCGTTCAAGATCGACCCTGACCAGGCCGAGTTCAGCGGCCGCACCACCATCCGCGTGCAGCTCAAGCAGGCCTCCGATCACCTCTGGCTGCACGGCAAGGAATTGAAGGTCAGCAAGGTCACCGTCAAGCCGGGCAAGGGCAAGGCACTCACCGCACGCTACGTCGATGCCGATGCGCAGACCGGTGTGGTTCGCCTGGACTTCGGACGCACGCTCAAACCGCAGACGCTCACCGTGGACATCACCTACAGCGCGCCGCTCAATCGGCAGCTGCAGGGCCTGTACCAGGTGAAGTACCAGGGCCAGTCCTATGCGATGACGCAGATGGAGCCGATCAGCGCGCGCTATGCGTTTCCCGGTTTCGACGAGCCCGCGTTCAAGACCCCGTTCGATCTCAGCCTGACCGTGCCCACCGACGACCAGGCGCTGGCCAATACCATCGCCACCTCCAGCAAGCCGGCCGGCAAGGGCTGGAAGACGGTGACTTTCGCCCCGACCGTGCCGCTGCCGACCTATCTGGTCGCCTATGCTGCCGGCCCGTGGGATGTGGTGGACGTACCGGCCATGCCGGCCACCCCGCAGCGCCCCAATCCAACTCCGTTGCGCGGCATCGCCGCCAAGGGCCAGGGCCCGCGCATCACCCCGGCGCTGGACCAGACCCCGGCGATCATCGCCGCGCTGGAGGACTACTACGCCTTCGGCTATCCGTTCGACAAGCTCGACCTGGTCGCCGCCCCGGACTTCAGCGCCGGTGCGATGGAAAACCCCGGCTTTGTGACCTTCCGCGACTGGCTGCTGTTGCTGGACAAGGATTCACCTGCAGAGAACCTGCAGCGGTCCTTCAATACCAACGCGCATGAACTGGCCCACCAGTGGACCGGCGACACCGTCACCATGGCCTGGTGGGACGACCTGTGGTTGAACGAGGCGTTCGCCACCTGGATGCAGCAGAAGATCACCATGCAGCTGCACCCGGAATACCGCGCCAACCTGGACCGCATCGGCGGCGCGCAGCACGCGATGGACAACGACAGCCTGGTCAGTGCGCGCAAGATCCGCCAGCCGATCACCGGCAACGGCGATATCGAAACCGCCTTCGACGGCATCACCTATCAAAAGGGTGCGGCGGTGCTGGGCATGTTCGAGGCGTTCGTCGGCGAAGACGTGTTCCGCGAAGGCATGCGTGCGTATATCGCCAAGCATCAATTCGGTAGCGCCACCGCCGATGATCTGGTCGATGCGATCGCTGCCGCCGCCGGCAAGGGCGATGATTTCAAGGCCGCATTCCGCAGCTTCCTCGACCAGCCGGGCGTGCCGTATCTGCAGGCCCAGATGGCGCGCGAAGACGGCAAGACCGTGGTCAAGCTGCAGCAGCAGCGGTATTTGCCGCTGGGTTCGACCGGTTCCACCGCGCAACAATGGGGCGTGCCGGTGTGCGTGAAGTACGGCAAGGGCAAGAACCAGGTCGGCACCGCCTGCCAGATGCTGGAAAGCGGCAGCGGCAGCATCGTGCTGGAAGGCGCCGGCAAGAACACCTGGGTGTTCCCGAACGCGCGTGGTGCCGGCTATTACCGCTTCAGCCTGCCGAAAAAGCAGCTGGCCGCTCTGGGCAAGCAGGTCGGCCAGCTCGACGACAGCGAGCAGCTGGCCTACGCCGATGCGATCGATGCGGCCTACCGCCACGGCGACGCGGACAGCGATGCGGTATTGATGGCGATCAAGCAACTGGCCCCGTCTGCATCGTCCGATGTCTCGACCGCGCTGGTGGATCGCTTCCTGTGGATCTGGCGTTACCAGACCACCACCGAGGCGCAGCGCGGCGCGTTGCGCAAGGTCGCCGAACAGGCCTATTTGCCGCGCCTGCGTCAGTTGGGCTATACGCGGCGCAACGGTGAGTCGATCGACGACACCACGTTGCGTTCGTCGCTGGTCGGCCTGTTTGCGCTGCGCCTGCAGAACGCGGAAGTGCGCAAGGCGCTGCTCGCCCAGGGCGATGCGGTGCTGTCCGGCGGCAACGGGGCGCTGGATTTCTCTGCGGCCAACCCGGACCTGCTCGGCACCGCACTGGCGGTCACCGCGCAGGAACGCGGCGCGCCCGCAGTGCAGTCGCTGATCGAGGCATTGCGCACGCACGCCGACCCCGCGCAGCGCAACGCCATGATCGCTGCATTGGGCACCGTGCAGGACCCGGCGCTGCTCAAGCAGGTGCGCGACTTCGCGCTCACCGACGCGATCAAGGTGGGCGAGATGAAGAGCCTGCTGACCCGCGGGCACACTGATGAGGCCTCGCATGATTCGATGTGGCCGTGGTTCACCGCCAACTTCGATCGCATCGTGCAGCGCAGCGGTTCGTTCGACGGCGGTGGTCTGCCGGCGCTCGGCGCATCCGGCGGCTGCAGCGTGGAAGAGGCCGACCGCCTGGATGCCTTCTTCAAGCCGCGCCTGGCAACGCTCAGCGGCGCCGATCGCGGCTTGGCGCAGACCGGCGAAACCATCCGCCTGTGCGCCGCGCTCAAGCAGGCGCAAACCGCCAAGCGCTGAGTTGCGACGTGCGGTCAGTGCGTGCAGCATCGGCAGTGTCGATGCTGCACGCATGAGGCCGAAGCGATGGACGAATCACTGATGCTGCACGGAGAGGGCTTCGTGTTGCGTCGCTGGCGTCAGTGCGACCTGGACGCCTTGTTGCGGCATGCCAACGACCCGCTGGTGCCGCGCGGATTGAGCGAGCGTTTCCCGCATCCGTACACGCGCACCGATGGCCAAGCCTTCCTGGCCGGAGACGTGGTCGATCTGCAGCATCCCGTGCTGGCCATCGAGATTGACGGCCAGGCCTGCGGCACGATCGCGGTGCGTCCAGGACAGGGCGAACGACGCTTTTGCGCCGACTTGGGATATTGGATCGGCAGCGCCTATTGGGGCCGTGGCTGGATGACACGCATCGTGGCGACGTATGTGGCCTGGGCAATGCAGACCTTGCCGCTCTATCGCGTCCAGGCCACCGTGCTCGATACCAACCCGGCATCGGCCAAGGTGCTGCTGCGCAACGGCTTCGTCGAAGAAGGCGTCAGCCGCTGCGCGATCGTGCGACCAGATGGATTGCACGACCTGCGTGTGTTCGCGCGTGTCGCCAAGCCAGTGGATGCATGCGCAATACCGTCAGTCGAACAGGATGACGCCCATGGTTACGCTCGATCGACTGCCTGTGGCCTGGGTGACCGCGCGCTGGATGACTGAGCTTGCAGCGGATTGCCTCGCTCGTACCGCGAGCGCCCGGGGACATCGCAGGGGCCAGGAAAATCGCGGCGTCGTCGACCGCTCCCCACGAGCAGGCGCACAAGTGGCTTACCATCGTCGCCACTGCCTGCAGCGCCGGTCATGCCGACCCTGCGGGACGACACGAACCACCGCAGTGGCGATGGGGCCGAAGCAGGCCTTGCCGGGACTGCACAGCACGCGAACTTCTGGATACAACGATGACACAGCATGATGGACGTGGCGGACGCCCGCCGCGCGATGGCGGCAGCTCTGGCGCCTCGCACAATCCCTGGGGCCGCGCCGTGCCGCGCGCGCCTGCGCAGCGGCCGCCGGCGCAGTCCGCGCCGGTAGCCGCACCGCCTGCATCGCCACCGCCCGGTGGCAACGCGCGCGAAGTGCGGCTTTACGGCATCAATGCGGTGCAGGCCGTGTTCAAGGCGCGTCCGCAGGCGGTGCGCAAGCTGTATCTGAGCGAGGCGCGTATTCCGCAGTTCAAGGCGCTGTTGGCCTGGTGCGTTGCGCAGCGCATCGGCTACCGCGTGGTCGAGGACGCCGACCTCAGCAAGCTCGCCGCCAGTGCGCATCACGAGGGTGTGGTGGCCGAGGTGCTGCGCGTCACCCCGCAGCCGTTGCAGGACTGGCTGGCGGCGTTGCCGCAGGGGCCGGTGCTGGCGCTATGGCTGGATGGTGTGGGCAACCCGCACAACTTCGGCGCGATCCTGCGCTCGTCTGCGCACTTTGGCGTGGCCGGTCTGCTGCTGCCGGCCGGCTCCACCCTGGGGCTGTCCGGCGCGGCGGCGCGTGTGGCCGAGGGCGGCGCCGAAGCAGTGCCGTTGGTGCAGTTGCCCGAAACCGTCGAGGCGATGGCGCAGTTGCGTCAGGCCGGTTTCGCCGTGGCCGCCACGCTGGTGGAGGGCGGCCAGGATGTGTTCGCCGCCGCATTGCCGCAGCGGCTGGTGTACGTGATGGGCGCAGAGAGCGAGGGCATGGACCGCCAGTTCGCGCGCGATTGCGACCTGCAGTTGTCCATCCGTGGCAGCGGCCAGGTCGAAAGTCTCAATGTGGCCTCGGCCACTGCGGTCTTCCAGGCCGCCTGGTGCGCCCGCGCGCTTGCCGGGCAGGCGTGATGCGCCTGTCTGCCTGGTTGCTTGCCGCCAGCTGCGCCGTGAGCGCGACGGTCGATGCGGCCGGGCCGTCCAGGCCTGCCGCGCCGCCGCAGGTACGCACCGACCACGGTGCGGTGCGTGGGCAATGGCAGGACGACGGTAGCGCGGTGTTCCGGGGGATCCCGTTCGCTGCGCCGCCGCTGGGCACGCTGCGCTGGAAGCCGCCGCAACCGCTGGCTGCATGGTCGACGGTGCGCGATGCCACCCATGCGGCCAGACCCTGCGTCCAGCCCGCCTTGGGCTGGAACAACGCGATGGCCAAACGTGGCAGCGAAGATTGCCTGTATGTCGAAGTACAGACGCCGCAGTTGCAGCCCAGCGAACCGTTGCCGGTGCTGGTGTGGATACACGGCGGTGCCAATGTGGCCGGCGGCGCGGACGGGCATCTGCCCACCAACCTGGTTGCGCAGCGGATGCTGGTGGTCACGCTGCAGTATCGGCTCGGTGCGCTGGGGTTCCTGTCGCTGCCCGAATTGCGCGATGGCGACCACGCAGCGGCTGGCAACTATGCCTTGCTCGATCAGATCGCCGCGCTGCAATGGGTGCGCGACAACATCGCCCGGTTCGGTGGTGACCCTGCGCGCGTCACCATCGCCGGGCAGTCGGCCGGCGGGCAGGACGTGGGTTTGCTGATGCTCAGCCCGCTTGCACGCGGCCTGTTTTCTGCGGCGATCGAGCAGAGCGGCACGGCGGGCTTCGGGCTGCCTGCACGCAGCCTGGAGGAAAATCGCAGCCTGGGCGTGCGCATCGCCGAGCGCGCAGGCATCGAGGACGCTGCGACGCGCCTGACGCAATTGCGCGCACTACCGGCCGACCGATTGCTCACGGCTGCGCAGGGCATCGACGTGCCGTCACTGGATGACGATGGCTACATCTGGCTACAGGCCGTTGTCGATGGACGCGTGCTGCCAGATGCGCCGGCCGACATGCTGGCGGCCGGCGCACAGGCCAAGGTGCCGTTATTGATCGGCTATGTGGTGCAGGAGCTGGAATACGGCGGCAAGCAGGGTGCGCAGGCACGTCTGCGCCGCGACTATCCCGCGCAGGCCGACGCCGTGCTGCAGGTGCAACGCAACCATCAGGTGCAGCGCGCTGCACGTCAAGGCGATGCGGCGATGCAGCTGTCCACCGATCTGACGTTCCGTTGTCCGGCCCTCGCTGTCGCGCGCCAGCAGGCCGCGCTCGGCGTGCCGGTCTGGCATTACCTGTTCGACACCGCCGCGCCTGGCGGGCGGGTGACCCACAGCGCCGAGCTGCCGTTCCTGTTCAAGGGGCTGCCGATCGGTCAACCGCCGGTGAACCTGCAGCGCTATTGGGCCGCCTTCGTGCAGTCCGGCAACCCGAACACCAAGGGCTTGCCGGCCTGGCCGACATTCGCTGCGGGGAACGCGGCGTTGCAGTTCGACGCCAGTGGCGTGCAGCCGATCGAGGATGCGCGCTCGCCTGTGTGCGCCGAGGTGTCTCTGCCATAGCCGTCGCGCGTACGGCACAGCAGTGACGCGCAGCCGACGTTCATGCGCGTGGGTCAGCGGGTCCGATACAGATATCGCACCGTTGCCCGCAGTGCACCTGGCAGTCAAGTGGACGGTGCGCAATCGCGCGCCGATCCACGTTCAACCATTCCAGCCTGCATCGAGCGCATGCGCCTGCTCGCGTGCTCGGCGGACATCACGACAGACACCCAGCGCATCGCAGCAGATGCACGCGAACTGACGACGAACATCCATCCCGCAACGCCTCACCCTGTTGCGAACGTCCGTGCAGGTATGTCGATTGGGTATGCGCCTGCCTAGGGCGTGCTTTGGCGGCCAAGACGTCTTCGGCGAGATGCGCCGTTTCCGTCTCGCGACGGCAGCACGACGCGGCCCACCGGACACCGCCGCACTTAGAGCAGCTAACAAAACCTAGCGAGCGAGCGCCTGTCAGTGAGTGCAGTGGTTTTGTCGGTCGTATCTTGGTGGATGCAGTCAAAAGTCCAGATCAAACACTGAGTGGGTCGAATGCGCGGTGCCCTCGCTGCTCGCGGGACACGCCGTGAATCCATCCCTGGAGGCTCGGTGGCGGCATCCATGCCGCCACACGGTCCCGCCAGCGGCGAGGACACCGCAGCAGAGACTCCGCTGGTTGCTGTGTTTAAACCCATGCATGCCGACCATCTCGACTGGTCCTTGCCCGCCCAGCGTCGCGGGACCTTACGCGGCATGGATGCCGCGTAAGAGCTCACAAGGACGTACTTGCAGCGTGTCCCGCGACGCTGGGCGGGCAAGGGCCCAGCAGCCAGGCCGCAGATCAGCCGACCTGCAGTAGGCTGACGCGAAGTCGTTTTGTTAGCCGCTTTTACTCCCTCGGCGGTTGCACATCCTTCGCGCGGCTACCGAAATCGCCATCCGCTTCGGCGGCCAGATACGCGAACACCGTGTAGGCAGCGACGTTCTGCGCGAGCGCCTTCGGGTCGATCTTGTCCAGCGTGTCGTCGGCGGTGTGGTGCAGATCGAAGTAGTCGGTGCCGTCCTGTGCAAGCCACGCCCACGCACCGCCCTTGGCGGAAATCGGGCCGACATCCGGGCCGGGACCACCCTTGTCCGGCGTATACGCGATGCCCAACGGTGCGAGCACGTCGGCGATCTGCCTGGTGGCTGCGCGGGATTCTTCCGGCGCCGCAGAACCGGTGTTGAACGCATAGATGCGCCCGGCACCGAAGTCGCTCTCCGCACCGATCTGATGCAGCGCCATGTCCTTGGCATCCCTGCCGTGGGCCGCCGCATACGCTTTGCCGCCGTACAGGCCTTGCTCCTCGTTGGCAAAGGCCACCACGCGGATGGTGCGCCTGGGTGCCTGCTTGAGCTGGCCGATCAGGTGGCCTGCGGCCATGGTGATCGCCACGCCTGCACCATCGTCGATGGCGCCGGTGCCCAGATCCCACGAATCCAGGTGTCCGCCGATCACCACCACTTCCTTCGGCTTGCTGCGTCCGGTGATTTCGCCGATCACGTTGTACGAGGTCGCAGTGCCGTCCCAGCCGCAATCCAGTGCCAGGCGCACACGCGTGCTGCCCAGTGCGGTCAGGCGCGCGAGCTGGTTGGCATCGGGCACCGACAATGCCGCTGCCGGTACCGGCGTCACGCCGTCATCGAAGCGGGTGATGCCGGTATGCGGCACGCGGTGCGAGTCGGTGCCGGCCGAGCGCATCACAAACCCGATCGCGCCCTTGCGGATCGCTTCCGACGGCCCCTTGCTGCGCACTGCGCCGCCATTGCCGTAATCCTTGCCGTCGCGCGCCTTGATCATCTGGTAATCGACAAACGCGATCTTGCCGGCCAGCGAGCCGGCCGGTGCCGCCTGCAGCGCGGCCAGGTTTTCGAAGCGCACCACCTCGCCTTCGACGGTGCCGCCAGGGCTGCCGCCCAATGCGGTGATGTGCAACGGCTGCGCATGCGCGCCGATCACCGCGGCCTGTTCGCTGCGACGCTGCCACTTGGGAAACGTCACCGGCTCGGTCCACACCTTGTCGAAGCCAAGCGACTGGAACTTGGCCTTGGCCCAGGCCACCGCGCGCGGATCGGCCTCGCCACCGGCAATGCGCGGTCCCACTTCGGTGGTCAACGATTCCACCACCGCAAAGCCGGTGTTATCGGCCAACGCCTGCTCGCGCAGCTGCGCAGCGGTACGCAACGCGCTGTCGGCAATGGTGGTCTGCGCGGCGAGCGCGGGGGAGCAGGCGAGTAGGGCAGAGATGGCAACAGCGAGGCGACGCATGCAGGGCGGCTCCAACGACAAGGGGGACCCCGAGCTTATCAGCGCAAGGTCCCCCTGCTGCGTGCGAAAGGTCATCCTCGTGCGCGATGTCGCGCAGTGGATGCGTCCGCTTGCTTACGGCACGTTCGGCGTTTTGAGGGTGTCGTTTTTCAGCGAGTCACGAATCTCGCGCAGCAGCAGCACTTCTTCGCTCGGACCTTTGGGAGCATCCGGTTTGCGCTGGGTAAAGCGGTTGATCAGCTTCACCACCAGAAAGATGGCGAAGGCAATGATCACGAACTGCACGACGGTATTGATGAAGTCGCCATAGCCGATCGCCACGGCGGGGATGTCCTTGCCGGTGGCATCGACTCCGGCCGGCTTGAGCACCCAGGCCAAGCTCGAGAAATCCACATTGCCGATGGCCCAGCCGATCGGCGGCATGATGATCTTCTCCACCAGCGCAGTGACGATCTTGCCGAACGCCGCGCCGATGACCACGCCCACTGCAAGGTCGATGACATTGCCACGCATCGCGAATTGTTTGAATTCGCTGACCATTCCCATAGCGCACTCCAGATGCGGTCGCGGACCAACTGCCGCACCCGAAGCGTAACCGGCCGCGTGTCAGCCCGCGATGACGCCGTGACGCTCGGCGACGTTTTCCAGGCGTGCACTGAACTGGTCGCCTGGCAGCAACGGGCCGACGCCGGCCGGCGTGCCCATGAAGATCAGATCGCCCGCGCGCAATGCATAGAGCTTGGAGAGCTCATGCAGAACCTCCGGCACGCTCCAGATCATCTGATCCAGCAACGACTGCTGACGCACCTGCCCATTGACCTCCAACGACAGGTTCAACGCCTCCAGCGCGCCGACTTCACCGGCATGCACCAGTTCGCTGACCGGTGCGGAATGATCGAACCCCTTGGCGATATCCCACGGCAAGCCCTTGGATTTGGCCACCGCTTGCAGATCGCGGCGGGTCAGATCCAGGCCCACGCCGTAGCCGTAGATCAAGCCATCGGCCTGCTCCACCGGCAACTCGCCAGCCGGCGCGTCGCTGCCCAGCGCCACTACCAGCTCCACTTCGTGGTGCAGCTCCTTGGTGCCGGGCGGATACGGAATGCGGTCGCCGTGACCGACCACGATGGCATCGGCGGGCTTCATGAAAAACGTCGGCTGGCCGCGCTCGTCTTTGGATGCGGGGGCGGTGGCGCCCATCTCGCGCGCATGGTCGGCGAAGTTACGGCCGACGCAGTAGATGCGGTGCACCGGAAAGCTGCCGCCGCCAACCACCGGAATGCGCGGAACATCGGCGGCGGGAATCACGTCGTGGGTCATGCGCGCATCCTTGAAGAACGGGGTGCATGAGTCTAGCTGTTTGATGATGGATGACGGAACCGTGGAGGCAACCGTACAACACGCTTCAGGCCACTGCCGCAGCGTGCGGACACTCGCCGGATGCATCGGGCAAGCACAAAAAACGGCACGTACGTGAGTGCGTGCCGTTTCCAACTCTCAGCAGTGCAGCGGCGTGGCGCCGTGTGGCGACAGTCAGAGGCTTGTGATGCCTGTGCTCAGTGCGACCAGGGCAGCGCGGGCTTGCGCACCACGTGGTACTCGGCATCGACCACGCGTGCGTGCTGTGGCGTGCGGCGGTTCGACTTGCTCAGCAGCTTCCAGGCGATGCCGCCCAGGATCATCGCCGCGCCGACGAACACGCTGAAGAAGATCAGCACCGCAAGGATGACCAGACCCGCCAGACCGGCGGCAACGCGCACCAATGGGTGACGCGGCTTGCGCGGTGCAAACAGGTGGTGCAGGTTGCCGAATTGGAAGATGCGTGCAGACATGGCGGTGGGCTGCCGGGGCAGGAAACAAGCGCGCAGTATCGTTGCGGTTTCATGTCATTGAGTGAAAAGTTCGTTAAACCGCGGCGCGTTTTGTTAAGTGGATCACAGTGCGCATGCGTCAGTAGGGTTGCAGTGACGACGGATGCAGGCAGATTGCGTCGAGGAAGGGGCGTGGACACGCTGCCGTGGTGCTAGGCAGATGCATGCCACAATCCTCGACCGCTCCAGATCCGCAGCCCGTCATGTCCTCGTCCTTGCCCGCCACGCTTGCCGTACTGACACAGATTCCCGATGCCGGATTTCTGGAAGTCGAAGCTCCCTGGGAGGGCGGCATGGAGTCGCTGGTGCTGTATCGCGACGGTGCGCAGGTGCGGGCGTGGTTGAACGTCTGCCCGCATGCCGGCAGACGCCTGGACTGGGCGCCTGGTCAGTTCCTCAAAACCAAAGAGGGTCACCTGGTCTGCGCAGCGCATGGCGCTGCGTTCGAGCTGCGCGGCGGCGAGTGCATCAGCGGGCCGTGTCGCGGCGAGTCGCTGCTGACGGTGCCGGTGCGCGTCGAGGGCGAACAGGTGGTGTTGGGAGAAGTGTCCGACTGAGCGACGCATGCGCTCCCGCATCGTCATCAGGCGGGGGCGGCTAGCGCACGCAATCGGCATGTGTCACTCGTGGATGCCATTCCTCTGGATCCCTCGCACCTGCACGACGGCGACGCGCTAAGCCACTCTAGCGGCTGGTGAATGTCGCGGGGTGCTGCGTATGCCCTTGGCGGTACGCATGAGAGTGTCGGCGGCACATCGCCGCATCCACCAGCGGGCCTGAAGCAGGCGCAAGCCATCGCCAGGCCGCGCCTTGACGAGAGAGGAGGGTGGGCGTGTGCCACTGCCAATGAAGGTGTCGCAGCCATGCGTATCGGTCCACGCATCTCCGTGCAGCTGACCAAGGCGCCGACTCAGCGCGCCGCCCACCAGAACATCAGATTGATCATCGACACCATCACCACGATGTAGATCAGCGACAGCGGTGCGCCAACGCGCCACAGCTCGCGCGGCTGATAGTTGGCCGGGCCGGCCACCATCGAGATCACCGGGTTGGAGGCGGTCATCAGATTGTTGGATGCCGACAACGCCACGATCAGCGCGAATGCGGTGGGATTGCCGTTGGCCGCCAGCGCCAGATTGACCGCGATCGGCACCATCACGATGGTCGCGCCCACGTGGCTGATCACCAGCGAAAACGCGGTGGTCAGCAAGGCAAGGCTGATTTCCAGCGCCCATACCGGGATGCCATCGGGCAGGCGGTCGATGGTGTGGCCGGCGACCCAGGCGGCGGTGCCGCTGCTGTCCATCGCCCAGCCCAGCGGAATCAGCCCGGCCATCATGAAGATGGTCTTCCAGTTGATCGACGCATAGGCCTCGTCCATGCGCAGCACGCCGCTGACCAGCATGCAGGCCACCCCGGTCATCAGCGTCAGCGCCACCGGCAGCCGCGAGGTCAGTGCGATCAGGATGGTGAAAGCGAAGATCGCCATCGCGATCTTGAACTTGTGCGGGCGCTGCTCGCCCTTGGGGAAGTCGGTGACCGGCACGAAGTCGCGGCTTTCCGCCGCCTGTGCCAGGTCTTGCCAGATACTGTGGAAGACCAGCATGTCGCCAGCCCGCAACGGCACGTTGCGCACGTCCTCGCGGATGACCTGCTTGTCGCGGTTGATCGCCAGCAGGCTGATGCCGCTCTGCTTGCGCAGGCGCAGTTCGCCCGCGCTCTTGCCGATCAGGCGCGAGTTCGGCGGAACCACTGCCTCTGAAATGCCGGCCAGGCTGGGATTGAACAGGTCGCCCAGATTGCGCAGCCGCGAAGACATGCGCAGGAAATGGTTCTGCGCGAAATCGGTCACTTCCTGACGCTTGCCCATCGCACCGAGCACGCTACCGACCCAGATACGCATGTCCGCCGGCGGCGCCAGCCGGGTGTCGTTGCCGGTCTTGAGGGCCAGCAACAGGGGCGCATCGTGAATCGCTTCGGCTTCTCCCAGGGTCATGCCGACCAATGGGCTTTCGGCGCTGACGATGAGTTCGAACACATCGCCATCGATGCCATAGGTCTTGGCGAAATAGCTTTCGGTGCGCGAGGGCGTGACGCCTTCGTTGATCAGGTTTTCCTCTTCGATCAGCTTGCGATCGCCGTAGAAGCGGAAGTACAGCAATGCGGCGATCAGCAACGCCACGCCGATCGGCAGCGGCGCGAACATCGTCAACGGCTCGATGCTGGCCATGCCCGAGGGCAGGTTGTTGTTGGCCGACACCAGCAGATCGTTGAGCAGGATCAACGGCGAATTGCCCACCATGGTGAGCGCGCCGCCCATCACGATGGCCGCCGCGATCGGCAGCAACATGCGCTGCAAGGTCAGGCCGGTGCGCGCTGCAAGGCGCGAGGCGACCGGCAGATACAAGGCCATCACCGACGGGTTCTGCATGAACGAGGAATTCAAACCGGAGATGGCCAGCGTCATCATCATCAAGCGTTGTTCGCTGCCATGCGAACGCCGCAGCAACCAGGTCGCCAAACGGTTCAACGCGCCGGTGCGCTCCAGCCCCGCCCCCAGAATGGTGGTGGCGATGATGCTCATCACCGCATTACCGGAAAAACCACCGAACAGTTCTTCCGGCGCTACCAGGCCGGTCACGCCGAGCACCACCAGCACGATCAACGCCACCACGTCGGCGCGGATGCGCTCGAACAGGAACATCGCCATCGTGAAACCGACCAGCCCGAGGACGAGCTTCATATCGGTGGTCAGTGTCAGCGCGGTGTCCATTGGGGGCCGGGATTCGTGATTCGGGAGTGGGGATTCGTTGAGCTGCTGCGGCGTCGAGTGTGCGGGAAGGCGCTGTTACGAATCCCCAATCCCTACTCCCGAATCCCGGTCATAAACCAGATCCCACACGCCGTGGCCGAGCTTCTGGCCGCGCGTTTCGAAGTGGGTCTGCGGGCGCCAGGCGGGGCGTTCGACGTGGCCGCGCGGGCCGGCGCGATTGACCAGGCCTGCGGTGGTGTCGAGCACATCCCACATCTGTTCGGCGTAATCGGCCCAGTCGGTGGCCGCGTGCAGGCGGCCGCCATCGCGCAGCTTGCGCACCACCAGCTGCGCGAACGCCGGCTGGATCAGGCGGCGCTTGTTGTGGCGCTTCTTGTGCCACGGATCGGGGAAATAGATGCGCACTTCGTCCAGCGCGCCATCGGCGATCTCGTGCTCGAGTACTTCCACCGCATCATGGTGATAGAGGCGCACATGCGTGCTGCCGTCCTCGTCCAAGGCGTTGAGCAGGCGGCCGACGCCGGGCGCATGCACCTCGATGCCGATGTAGTCGCGGCTGGGGTCGTGCTGCGCGGCAAAGCGCAACGCTGCGCCATTGCCGAAGCCAATTTCCAGCACCTTGGGCGCAGTGCGCCCGAACGCCGCATCGAGATCGCGCGGCGCTCCGGTGTAGTCCAGGCCGAAGCGCGGCCACAACTCATCGAATGCACGTTGCTGCGCTGGCGTGAAGCGCCCCTGGCGCAGCACGAAGCTACGCACCTGCCGGCGGCCCTCTTCGATGGTGAAGGGCTTGGGCGGCATCTTGGCGCCGTCGCTGGTGAAGGGGTCAGTCATCAATTAAGTCACGTCAGAAAACAAAGCCACTCTCCCGTCGGGGCGAGGAGGCGCAGCTTGCGCGCCGTGGGCGCGCGTGCCTGGGAGCGCCCGCGACGCCGGCGCGGGCCGGGGCGCGGAGCGGGGGTTGGGGTGAGGCAGTGTCTGCCGCCACACGCAATCGATCGACGGCAGGATCCGGCACGGCATACGGCCCAGCATTGCGCATCGACTGCAATGTCAACGCAGCACGCCCGCTCATCCGATCACACCATCCACCGGGCTGGAGGCGGATGCATAGCGCTTGCGTGGAATCCGCCCGGCCAGGAATGCTTCGCGCCCCGCCTCGATCGCCTTGCGCATCGCGCTCGCCATCAGGATCGGATCGCGTGCGCCGGCAATGGCGGTGTTCATCAATACGCCATCGCAGCCCAGCTCCATTGCGATCGCTGCATCCGAAGCGGTGCCTACGCCGGCATCGACGATGATCGGCACCTTGGCGTTTTCGATGATTTCCAGCAGGTTGTACTTGTTCTGGATGCCCAGCCCCGAGCCGATCGGCGCAGCCAGCGGCATCACCGCCACACAGCCGATCTCTTCCAGGCGCTTGGCCAGTATCGGATCGTCGGAGGTATAGACCATGACGTCGAAGCCGTCGGCCACCAGTTGCTCGGCGGCCTTGAGCGTCTGCACCACGTCCGGGTACAGCGTGCGCGCGTCGCCGAGCACTTCCAGCTTGGTGAGGTTGTGGCCGTCCAGCAGCTCGCGCGCCAGCCGGCAGGTGCGCACCGCATCGTCGGCGGTGTAGCAGCCGGCGGTGTTGGGCAGCAGCGTGTAGCGATCCGGCGGCAGCACGTCGAGCAGGCTGGGTGCGTTTGGGTCCTGGCCGATATTCACCCGGCGGATCGCCACGGTGACGATCTGCGCAGCGGCCGCTTCGGTGGCCAGGCGGGTTTCGTCCAGATCCTTGAACTTGCCGGTACCGGTCAGCAGGCGCGAACGGTAGGACTTGCCGGCGATGACCAGCGCATCAGAGGGGATGGGAGTGTTCATCGGGCAATTATCACCGATCGGGCGCGGATGCGCCGGTCTGCGCCGGCATCAACCGCCACCCAGTGCGTGCACGATCTCCACCACATCGCCGGCACCCAGCCGATGCGTGGCATGCCGTCCGCGCGATACGATTTCGCCATTGACCTCCACCGCCACGCGCCGCTGTGCAAGACCTTCCTGCTCCAGCAGGGTTGCCAGCAGCAAGTCGTCGGGAACATCGCGCGGGCTGCCGTTGAGTTGAATGTTCATGTCATCATTGTGGCATCGCGTGCCTTCAGAGCGCGCGTTTTTGCGTTATGCGGCAATGCAGCGTGAGCGCGGGCGGCGAGGGTGAAACCATAGGCCATTCGCCGGCGTACGTATGCGCGGCCGGTCCAGTTCCACACTACCTTGAGCAGGCACTTCCATGGCTTCAATTCGTCGTCCGATCCGTTCCCTGATGGCCGTTGCCATCGCCATCGCGGCCACCCCGGCCATGGCCGCGTCTGCCTTCGACCAGACCGTGTTCTTCGGTGACAGCCTCACCGACAGCGGCTACTACAACCCGCTGCTGCCGGCCGCCTCGCGCGCAGTCACCGGCAAGTTCACCACCAACCCGGGTTGGGTCTGGGCCGAATATGTGGCCGACCATTACGGCACCAATGCCGCGCCCAACGGCAATGGCCAGACCGGCGACAACTACGCTGCCGGCGGCGCCCGCATCCAGGCAAGCTCGGTCAGCGCGCTGGGCGCAGCGCCTTCGGTGACCAGCCAGATCAATGCCTACCTGAGCGCCAACGGCGGTCGGGCCAATCCGAATGCGCTGTACACCGTGTGGGGCGGTGCCAACGATCTGCTGGCCGCTGCCGCAGTGCCGGCCCAGGCGCAGACCATCATCGGTAATGCCGTGACCGCCCAGGTCGGCGCGGTCGGTGCGCTGCAGGCTGCCGGCGCGCGTTACGTCATGGTGCCGACCATTCCGGACGTGGGCATCACCCCGCGCTTCCGTGCCGGTGGCGCGGCCGCAATGGCCCAGGGCACGGGCGCTGCGACCGCGTACAATACCGCGCTGTTCAACGGCCTGCAGTCGGCCGGCCTGCGTGTGATCCCGGTCGATACCTTCCACATGCTGCAGGAAATCGTCGCCGATCCGGGCACCTACGGCTTCAGCAACGTCACCGGCACCGCCTGCAACCCGGCCGTGCAGCTGCCGGCCTGTAACCCGACCAGCCTGGTTGCGGCCAACGCGCAGAATACCTACGTGTTCGCCGACGGCATCCACCCGACCACCGCGGTCCATCAGATCCTGGGCCAGTACGCGATCTCGCTGCTGGAAGCGCCGCGTCTGCAGCAGGTGCTGACCCACTCGGCGCAGGCCGGTGGCCGCGCGCGCGCCGACCAGGTGGCCTGGCATCTGGACGGCAAGCCGGATGCCGACGGCCTGCGTTGGTGGGGCAGCGTGCGGGGCGACATGCAGCGTTACGACCACGCCGATCTGTACGACGGCATGGCCCCGGCCGGTCTGTTCGGCGTGGATTGGAGCGCCGGTGACCTGGTGTTCGGCGGCTTTGCCGGCTTCGGCCGCATGGACGCCGACTTCGGTAACCGCAACGGCAGCTTCAAGCAGGACGACACCACCCTGGGCGGCTTCTTCGGCTGGTACACCGGCCCGGTGTGGGTCAACGCGCAGGTCAGCTACAGCTGGCTGAGCTACGACGTCGACCGCGAAGTGCAGCTTGGGCCCGCCACCCGCGTGCACAGCGGCTCGCCGGACGGCAGCAACCTCACCGCTGCGCTCAACGCCGGCTACTCGCTGGGCGAAGGCAACGTCAAGTACGGCCCGGTGGTCGGCCTGACCTGGCAGAAGCTCAAGCTCGACGGCTATACCGAAAGCAACGAAAGCTCCACCGCACTGGGCTATGCCGACCAGGACGTGGACTCGCTGGTCGGCCGTATCGGCTTCCAGGTGCGCCTGGATGGCGCGGCGGTCAAGCCGTACCTGCAGGCGACCTACGACCACGAGTTCAAGGATGGCGGCGAAGCCAGCGCCTGGCTGCAGTCGATGCCGGAGGTGGGCATGTACACCGTGCCGGGCCAGAACTTCGATCGCAACTACGCCACCGTCGTGCTGGGTGCTCGTACCGGCCTGTGGGGCTTGCAAAGCAACGTCGGCCTGAGCACCACCACAGCCCAGCGCAGCGCCCGCGACGCCACCTTGTTCGTGAATTTCAGCGGCAACTTCTGATTTACGCACCACGCGTGTTGCAAACGAGGGCCGGGCAACCGGCCCTCGTCACGTCTGCGCATTGCGCCCGGCCCCCGCACCCGCCTAAACTCTCGCAACGCCGCGCGGGCGTAGCTCAATGGTAGAGCTGTAGCTTCCCAAGCTACTGACGTGGGTTCGATTCCCATCGCCCGCTCCAGTCTTGCGAATTTCAGTGCTAAGTTGTTGATTGCGTTGATTATTTTGCCTGACTGAAGACCGCCTCGAACGACCTCCCAAGGTATCGTTTGAGGTATCGTTTTGCCAAAACCCCTCTTGCTGCATCGGCCTTCAGGCCTCTATGTGCGCTTCTTGGTTCCTGTGGATTTGCGGGGGCAAGTCGGCTCGCGTTTTCTTGTTCGTCCTCTCAATCTTCGCCCCGGCGACGCTGCGCGTCTGGTGTCTGCCTACATGGGGATGGCACTATCGAACGCGTTCCAAGCATTGAGGCAGGGGAAGCCGATGGATCTGGACGAAGTGCTGCGCCGCATTCGAGAACAAGGACTGCGCGAACTTACATTGACCGATGTGACGTTGCCTAATGGCACGCGGCTGGGCAAGGCCCAGATTGATACCCCTGAAGGCGTAGCATTGTTCGCGGAGCTGTTGCAGCTCAACGGACCTCACGAAGAGACCGCACATGCCAAGCCAAGCGGCTGGCGCACCGGAAAGACCAGAGCGTCTGGCCCTCTCTTGTCCAAAGTGATTGCTGATCACTTGGGGGACTTGGAGCGTGCCAAGCTCCACAGCAAGATAGTGCTTGAAAGCCGCCACTCGCTGCGTTTGTTCGCGGGCGCCGTGGGGGCAAGACCTGGCGGTGTCAGAGCTGGCGGCAGACCATGTGCGGGCATTCTTCGATGTCGTGAGGTGGTGGCCGTCGAATGCGACCAAGCGCGCGCCCCACAAGGGCCTTGCCGTCATGGATGTAGTGACGCTTGCCCAAGCCAATCAAGTTCCCGAGCCTGCCGCCTGGACGGTTGCCAAGCATCGACAGCGCTTGTCGGTGTTCTTGGTGTCGCTGGTGTCGGCAGGGCTTCTGGTAAGCAATCCGTTGGCCGGTATCCGTGCGATCTCGACGCCTGACGCAGACGACACGGGTGAGCCATTCACCGATGACCAGTTGAAGGCCATCTTCGATCCTGCGGCCTTCCCGACACGGGCCAAAAAGTATCCGCACAGATTGTTTGGTCCGATGCTCGGGCTTTACTCAGGGGCGCGCGTGAATGAGATCGCGCAGCTTCGGGTGGAGTACATCGAAACGATCGATGGAGTGCCACGGTTCTTCGTGCGACATGGCGGGAAGGGGGCAAAGCGTCAAAAATTAAGAACAGCCGTCGCTTTGTGCCGTTGGCGCAACGGGTGATCGATGCCAGTTTTCTGGTCTACATCGATGAATTGCGTCGAGCGGGACATGCGCAGATTTTCCCGCATTTGCCCAATAGCTCCTGACTGGGTGCCGAGGCACTGTAGCAAGATGCCTACTTGTATCTAACAAACGAGCTCTAGCGTTAATCCTTAATTTCTGAAGGGGTGACCCAGCTCGAGCAGCCCAGGGCGACATGCGGCGACGATCCATCCGCTCTAGTGCTGCGCATTGGGCTTCGACCCAAGACGGCCACCGCTTCGGACGGGCAGTCCGTCTTGTCGGAAAAGCACCGGTGACGTTGTCAGAATTTTCTGATTTCCGTGTAGGTTAAGGCCTCTAATCCACTGTTGTGCGAACCCGAACTCGTGCGCCGTCAATATCTTGTCAGTGTTGTAGACGCGCACGCGCCTATGCGGGGCCGTGACAGCGCGTTGACAAGCCACTGGCACTGCGCAATTTTCGTCAACGCGAGAGCATTGGGGAATGACCTGCTGGTCGCGCTTCGCGCGCTCTCGAACTTTTCCACTTAAGACTGGCTACGTGCATTGCATGAGCAAGCGCTATGACTTGCCATGCCGAGCATGCGGCGAGCCAGTGGAACCGATGAGCTTCGTGCTGGCCTAGCCAGTCATCAACTTGGAAGATGCTATGGAATCGGGCACGACCTCGCGCAAGATGCGCGCGATTGGACTGGGGCTGGCTGCGCTGGCAGGGATATTGCCCACAGCAGGATCGGCCGAGAACGTCTACGACGACTACGGCAAGCTGATTCAGTCCGGGGCTGTGGTCGCAAGTCCAGGTGACAAGCTCTTCGGAGACAATATCAACCTCTATACGGGCTCGATGGAAATCACCCAGACCGACGTCGACTTAAAGGGGAACAATGCTCTGCAAGTCCGGGTAGGGCGTCGGTTCGCGGTGGGTAGTCCGAGCAGGGGGCACTTCAACCTCTGGGACTTGGATATTCCCAACATGCACGGAGTCTTCGCCTTTCCAGGCGGCAACACCGCGCCAGACGGCTGGGCAATAAACGGGACCAGAGACACCGCTTACAACCGGTGCAGCAGCTACAGCGTGCCCCCGGCTGCCCAAAACCAAGGTGGGATCTTTGAGTCGTCCGAGTTCTGGCGCGGCAACTTTCTCTATCGCCCGGGAAGCGGCGATCAGGAACTACTGCGAGCTTCTGCTCAAGCGCTTCTTCCAAACGACGGGCGCCGTTACCCCATTGTTTTGAAGGACGGCTCTGCTGTCCGTTGTCTAGCTACATTGGACGGGGCCAGCGAATCGGGCGTTCGTGGTGAAGGATTTGAGTTGGTTGATACACAAGGCAGCGTGTATGCATTCAATCACATGGTCACGCGCTCCTATCCAGCGCTGGCAAAGTCTTCCCCTGGCCCACAGTCCATTTCTGCAGGTGCTGCAATGAGCACTGCCAGCGTTGGCAACATCGTTCCGATGGTTGCCAATGACTACATACTTGTTCGCAGGGAAGTTCTGATCTATCCCACGCGGGTGACAGATCGCTTTGGTAGCACGGTGACTTACAACTGGAATCCAGGGGCACCCTGGCAACTGTTGAGCATTGTCGCTAGCGATGGACGCCGCATAGACCTTTCCTATGCCGGGGGAGATGGCTTCGTTATTACCTCGATAACCACCGGTGGACGCTCGTGGTCATATGGATACGGTGCGACGGTAGATACGGTGACCTTGCCAGACGGAAGCAGTTGGACACTTAATTTGCTCGAATTGTCTCGTGCGCGCGTAACTTACGGCCAGCCGCCGGGTTGCGACAACATACGCCCTTGGTCAGGTGGCACTAGGGTCGGCAGTATTACTGCTCCGACCGGCGCTCGCAGCGACTACACCGTCAACTCCATGCTGATGGGACGGTCGTGGGTGCCCAGAGTTTGCAGAAGGGAAGAAGCCTACTCTGATATCCCCTACCAGTTCTACGTTATGGCTGTCACAAGTCGGCGCATCTCCGGCCCGGGGTTGCCGGCGCAGGGCCTCACCTGGATGTATGACTACGGCACACCAAACAACTGCTGGCAGCCAAGCCCAAACCCAAGCCCCAGCGACCCTGCTAAATACGTTGAGTGCAATGCCGGCTCGCCCATCACTCGGGACATCACCGTCAAGGATCCTGCGGGGCAGAGCACGCGCTATCGATTTGGAAATCGCTATTGGTCCAACGAAGGCTTATTACTCCAGCAGGACTTCGGGTGGAATGGTTCTACAGCCGTGCGCACGCGGATGACCGATTACGCTGCATTTGATGCGGCTCCTTATGCGGCACGGACTATGTATCCGGGCGGAAACTATGGCGATAACACGGTGGCGGCTAGGCAGCGGCCCGTGCGTCAGGTGATCACGATAGATAAAGGTGACCAATTCGTTTGGCGGATTGCGGACTGCAATGGGCAGCCGTGTTTCGATGAGTTCGCCCGTCCGTTGCGGATTGAACGCTTCAGTCCCTGGCACAGCCGCACCGACGAGACCACGTATTACGACGAACGGGGTGCTTGGGTCCTCGGGCAAACCGCCATTGCTCGCAACATCAACACGGGCATCGCCACCTCTCAGGTCGATTACGGCAGCAATGCATTGCCCCGAACGGAGTGGCGCAACGGGAAGCTGGTCGCAGGCTACACCTACAATCCCGATGGGACCCTGGCCCAAGTCAAGGATGGCTTAGGAAACGCAACGACCTTGTCTGGTTGGAAGCGTGGCGTCCCTCAGACCGTTGCAAATCCTGATGGCACGGCCAAGTCCGCCTCGGTGGATGACAACGGGTGGATCCGTCAGACCAACGACGAAAATGGATTCGTGACGACTTATGGCTACGACACGATGGGGCGGCTGAACGCTACGAACTACCCACCCGGCGACAGCACTGCTTGGAACTCAACCGCACAAGCATTCGAGCGAGTAGCTAGCGATGAATACGGCATTGGTGCCGGCCATTGGCGCCAGACTGTAACCACTGGAAACGCACAAAAAATCACCTACTTTGATGCGCTGTGGCAGCCGTTGCTGACGCGGGAATACGATGCGGCAAACCTTGCGGGAACGCTTCGGGTCAAGCGCTTTGTCTACGACCACGAAGGACGGGCTGTCTTTGCTTCCTATCCAAGTAGCAACGAGACCGCGAGCACTGGAGTCTGGACAGAGTTCGACGCAGTGGGTCGGCCCACGGCCGTATCCCAGGACAGTGAGCAGGGACTCCTGACCACGATCACGCAGTATTTGCCTGGCGCTCAAACCCTGGTCACCAACCCGCGTGGTGCTCAGACGCGCACGGGTTACCAGGTGTTCGACCAACCGGTCTATGACGCACCTGTCTGGGTGCTGCTACCGGAGTCCAGCAGGACAAACATTGCTCGCGATGTTTTCGGCAAGGCGATCAAGATTGAACGAGGCGCACAATGAATCAGTGCTTGGACACAATTGGTCAAAGGACGAAGGTTGGCATTCTCGAGCCCACTCGGAAGCTTAGAGCTCTTCGGACCTTTAGAGGTGGGCTCGCTTTCTTTGCACTCCTAGCGTTGTCTAGTCTTGCGCACGCAGCTCGCCAGTGTCCCGATGGGTCTCCTGCAGGTCGAGGTAACCTTTGCCCTGACGTCCCGCTCAATGATGCGAGGTGGGTTGGCTACAGCGTGCCGGGTCAGATGGTGGTTGGCCAAACCTATGCGACCAGTGCAACTTACAAGAATGTGGGCGACCAGCAGTGGGGTTCGGGTATTGGGCACAAACTTGGTTACGGCGGTAGTCCGGCTGCAGTGAGTCCTTGGGGAATTTCAAGGGTTGAACTTCCGGGTGCAGTTTCAATTGATAGTACTGTCACTTTCAACTTTAACGTTACGGCACCTACGACGCCAGGGCAGTATCAGTTTGTCTGGCAGATGGTGCAGGAGGGCAAGGAGTGGTTCGGTGGCTTTGGCTCTCAGATGGTCCAGGTCATCCCATCGCTGATCAAAGGCAACATCGACAGCGCCACCTACGGCTCAATCTCTGGCTGGGCCTGTTCCACGCATTTGAACCGCTCGGTCGATGTGCATATGTATCTGGGTGGCTCCGCTGGGTCCGGAACCTTTGCTGGGGCCACCGCTGCTACGTTGCCAAGTGAGTCTGGTATTGCGAGTGCCTGTAGCGCTTCTGGCAGCAACTATCGGTTTTCGTTCCCCATCGACGAGAACTTCATCGTCCAGAACGGCGGGAAGTCGATCTACATCCACGGCATATCGCCAGTGGGTGCCGCTAACGACACCATTTCTAGATCGGGTGGGGTGGTTGTGCCCGCTTCGGTGGTCAAGGGGCGCATCGATGGCATCCAAAACAATGCCATTGTCGGTTGGGCTTGCTCCACGGCGCTTCGCCGATCGATTGACGTTCACCTGTATGCGGGTGGTCCTGCTGGTAGCGGTGCAGCGGTGGCCAGCGCAGGTGCGAATCTTCCCAGTGAGCCAGGTATCGCAAGCGCGTGCTCTGCGTCAGGCAGCAACTACCGCTTTTCTATTCCGATCACTGAAGACCTAATCCGAAACCACGGTGGCAAGCCGTTCTACATCCACGGCATTTCGCCGATTGGTGGGCCAAGTAATCTCATTGATGGGTCGGGAACGCTCTCGATTCCTGCCATGCAGCGTAATGCTGCCTTCGTGTCTCAGAACATGCCCGCGCAGCTTTCGACCGGACGTTCTGTTAGCGGGTCTGTGCGCTTCACGAACACTGGAAACGTTACTTGGCGTCAGGGCCAAGGCTATCGGGCAGTGTTGGTTGGCGATACGCGCGGGTGGTCTCCAGGCGAAGTGGGCCTGGTTTCAGACGTTCCACCGGGTGGCAGCGTGGACTTCAACTTCAGTCTCCGGGCACCTCTCGGTGCAGGGGGATACAACCTGCGCTGGCGGATGCGGGATTCCGTTGGTGACTTTGGAAACGAGTCCAGCAACCAAGTAGTGCAAGTGGTTGCGCCGCCACCAGTTGAGCATGGCGTGGGCCTTGCTGCTCGTAGTTACGTTTATGACGCGAACCAGCAGCTGTGCAAAGTGATTGAGCCCGAGAGCGGGTCTACGGTCATGGCCTACGATGCCGCCGGCAATTTGAGTTGGTCCGCCAGCGGCCTTGACCTCCCCAGCACGACCAGTTGTGACTTGGATGCCGCTGCTGCCAGTGGCCGCCAGGTTGTGCGCACCTATGACACTCGCAATCGCGTCAAGACGCTTAGGTTTCCCGACAAGAATGGCAGTCAGGACTGGTCCTACACGCCGGATGGGCTTCCTGCCCAGGTGACGACCCTAAACGACTCGGGCGGCTCATCGTTCGTCAACGTCTACAGCTACAACAAGCGCCGGATGATGACGTCCGAATCGTCAGGCCAGACCGGCTGGTATAACTGGTCCATCGGCTACGGCTACGACGCGAACGGAGCGCTGGCGAATCAGACGTATCCGACAGGGCTGGTCATCAGTTATGCACCCAATGCCTTAGGTCAGCCGACTGCAGTCCGTGACCAGGCGGGGAGCAACTACGCCACGGGGATTGGCTACTACCCCAATGGAGCCGCGCGGCAGTTCACCTATGGCAATGGTGTGAGTCACTCGCTCGTGCTCAACGGGCGTCAGATGCCCCAGCAGGTGCGGGACAACAACGTCGCTTCGTTCGAGTATCAATACGACGCCAATGGAAATGTCAGCGCCATTGTCGATCAGCAGCGGGGCACGGGCTACAACCGCTACATGGGGTATGACGGACTGGATCGCCTGATGGAGGCGGGCTCGGAGCGGTTCGGTGGCGACAACTGGAACCGCTACACCTACGACGTGCTGGACAACATCCTCACCGCAAAGCTTCCAGGTATTCGAGAGAACAATTACTGGTATGACACCAAGAACCGTCTGACCAACGTCCAGAACAATGCAGGAGCCACCACCGTTGGCCTGAGCTACGACCCGCAAGGAAACCTGAAGAACAAGAATGGCCAGGTCTACACCTTTGACTACGGAAACCGTCTGCGAGAAGTCACCGGCAAGGAATACTACGCCTACGACGCATACGGCCGCCGCACCTTAGCTGGCCGGTCAACAACCCTCACGACTCAGGTTTACACCCATACAGGGCAGCTGTTCTACACAGACGCCTCGGGGAAGGCCGCTACCGAATACGTCTATCTCAACGGGAGCTTGCTCGCCACGCGCAGTGCAGGTGCCATCAAGTTCCAGCATACCGATGCGCTAGGCAGCCCGATTGCAGTGACTGACACGGCCGGGCAGGTAGTAGAGCGCACCGACTACCAGCCCTACGGCAGCCCTATCGGCAAGACGGTCGATGGCATCGGCTACACCGGTCATGCCATGGACGGCGCGACCGGTCTGACCTACATGCAGCAGCGCTACTACGACCAGGACCTGGGGCGGTTCCTGAGCGTGGATCCGGTGGCCGCGGACTCGGTGTTGGCGGCTAACTTCAACCGCTACTGGTATGCGAACAACAATCCGTATCGGTTCACTGACCCGGATGGACGCCAGTCGAGAGATTTTGAATACATCTCACGGGCAAGTGGCACTTACATGAAGATTCCTCAACGTAGTGATAAGGACTGGTTGGGGCCTGCAATAGGAATATCCCTGGGCGTCGTCGCTGCGCCCGCTCTAGCGTTTGGCGGTTTCGAGCTTGGCATGGTGGCGCTCACAAATCCTGTAACTACCAATGCCATCGCGACCGGAGTCGCTGAAGCTGTAGCCGGAACATCCTTGGGAGTAGCTGCGGGATCTGGTCGTAATGTTGTCGTTACAGCAGAGAAAGTTCAAGAAGCATTAGCCGGATCTAATATGTTGACCACCCAGCGAGCTATATCAATGCCCGTTGTTCAGCGCTACGCCGACTCCCTTGCTAGCGGTAGCGTTGCGCCTGCGATCAAGGTTGCTGATGGTGTTATTGTTGACGGTAACCACCGCTTCGTTGCTGGTCGTGTAATGGGTCAAGAGCCGCCTACGCAGCCTGGCACGATATCTCCCGGCCAACTTGACCAAGTGAGACCGGTGCAGGAGATGAAAGTGGATCCGACTGATTGGGGGAACAGGTGATACGTATTCAATGCCAAGATGGAAATGTTTTAGAGCTTCCAGTGAATGTGCTTGCAAGGGCAGACTTCACAGGTGGGAATTTTCACAGAGCAGTTTTCACTCAAGAAAATCTTGAGGAGTCGGATTTTTCCGGCGCTGATCTGAGAGGGTCATTGTTAGATGGGGCAAATTTGCGATGCGCTGTTCTAAACGGTGCGCGCTTGATGAATGCTTTGCTTGTGAATGCAGTTATGGAAGGGTGTGATCTCAGGAACTCTTCCTTGGTGGGTGCTGTTTTGGATGGTGCTGATTTGCGTAACTCCGATCTAAGTGATGCCGATATAGCCTTTTCAAGTTTTAAAAAGGCAGACGTGAGAGGAGCTAGATTCTTGTGTAAAAGAATAGAAAACGCCGATCTCCAAGGGCTGGTTTTTGATGAGGCCACAATTTTTCCAGATGGTTGGGTGCCAGGTCTCGGTATGCTCGAATAATTAAGGTGTATTTACTAGCCTGCCTCCCCGAGTCGTTAAGTCCAGCGCGATCATGGTCCTGAGTGTTTAGAGGAATGCGGTGATCGAGGGCAAACACCCAGACTTGGCGGCTTGGAAGTCCTGATATTTTTGTCACTGCAAATAGTGGATAGCAGCTACGTAGTCAGCTGCAGCCACAACACCAACAGCACCGTAGGGAGTCCACTGAGCATCGAGCTGACCCAGAAAGCCCCCATCACGGTCAGCGGCGTCATGACCCACCACTGGGCCGCGGTAAACCCTTGGTCGCGCCGCCGAGCCGCGGACGCGGCCTGCGGGTAGAATCGCTCGGCTTTCCGAAGGTCTCGCCGAGCCATCTACTCAGCCGGCTGGGGAGGCAATTAAGAGGCTACTGCTGCCGCGGCATGGCTTCATCCTGGGTTCCAAACGCGATTCGCGGACCGGATTTCATGCTTCCGAATCAGCTCGGCAAGGTATGCTTGAATCCGACTATTCGTGTTCGTGAAAGAGTTACACCGGACGAACTCTATGTCTTCCCAAAAGCCCACTACCGCCGAAATCATTTGGTCTAGAAGGATTCGTGGCAGTGTGATGTTCTCAAAGGGAGGGTGGGGCAAGGCGTCTTTGCGGACGCAAAGTTGACCTCCAGCGACTTTCAAGACAGTTCCTGGAGGCAGCCAGTGAGACCAGAGCGAAGGGCACATCTCGTGAAGTTCCTCGGCCGATGGGCCATCCCCATGTCTCAAGACGTTGCCAAACAGCCGCAGCACACGCAGATCCGTTTGATCGCCAAACGATTGAATTGGGGTGTCAAACAGGCCTTGAAACAACGCGGGCACTCCCCTACTGCCCTTAGACCAGTCGGCTACCTTGATTTTGTTCTGGTCATCAGCAGTCCACTTCTTGCGTCTTGCCATAGCGATCATAAGGCTGCGAAGGCTCCGCTCATGCATGGACTGCGTAGTAAGCAAGAAACCCTCTACTGTGCTGTGATGCAGATCTGCGTAGGCATCGGATCCGAATGTGCTCTCCACGATGTCGTCGCTTTTCTCCATCTCCTCGATCCGTCTCTCCAAGGCATCAAGGGAGCGAATCACCACCTCGTTCTGGAACATGGCGAAGGCGTGAAGATCCAAGCCTGCGTAGACAACGACACTATGGTCAGGCCAATGGATTTGGGCCAACGATGGGGTAGCAGGATTCATCGGTTTGCGTCCGTTCGAAGTGTCCTCATTTTCGCCCTACCGTTGAGGTATTCAAAGGTGCGGCGAGCTCCTTACTTCACCTTACCCAGGCGACCCCGAGGCCACGTGGCTCCTGCTGCTGATGTGTAAGGGCGGCGTCTTCGGTTGCAGCAAAGGTCGTTCAAGTCGAGGGTTGAGCCGCCTGCCTCCTTTCCAACAACTCTGCGATCAGCTGATCTCGAACCTTGGGTTGAAGATTCGTCAGTGTCGCTAGGACCTTCGCCAGTTGGTCCTGCTGTCGATCGCTTTGCTCTCCCAACGCCAAGATCGCGTCGGCCATGCCAGGGGTGCTAGCCAGCAAGAAAGCAGGTGGCACTTCCAGCGCTTCTGCCATCTCGAACAAAGCCTCGAGGCTGATAGACATGGCTCCGGATTCATATCTGGATATCCGCGCTGACGCTGTGTCTTTGTCCAGGCCCATTCGCATCCCTACCTCGCGCTGACTCAGGCCCCGTTGTTCGCGGGCTTGACGCAGGCGCGCAGCCACGACGTCCCGGGGGGCGGGAGTGGCGGGCTTCACAGGCTGAACCGATGCAGTGCAGGCATGGAAAGAGCATGACGGAAGCCTTACGCCACGGGTAGACTCTACGTGACACGTAAGTTCGTCGCAACTTGGCGCAAGGAGCAGGGCATGAAGAAGCAGTGGGCAGCGGCTACAGGCGCGTGCGTCTTGGCAGCAAGCATGGCGGTGCAAGCGCAGGACAGGGGAAATCTTCTTCAGCACATTGGGCGGGCCATCACCGGGGCTCCGCAGGTATCAAGGGACAGGGCCAAGAGCCCGTATCTCGATCCGCAAGGAACCTATTGGGACCTCGACCAGGACGAACTGGCAGGCGCGACGTCCCCCCGATTTTGAGTAGCACGCCAGTTTGGAGTCCAATTCCCTACCCCGAAGGAGATTGGACGTGAAGAAACGTTTTACTGACGAGC